>DATIHJ010000027.1:0-11602 GCA_035480855.1 Patescibacteria group bacterium | reverse complement strand
AACGCCACAAATCGTTATCTTAGCATTTACCATTGACGCTGCTGCACAAGTAGCAGCGGCAGCTGGTGCGCCAGTTAAGGCACCAAGGTACTTAAAAGGTCCGCCGGCATTGCCATAGATAGCTGTTGCATCAGCCGTTACAGTCGGCTGGGTACCATTATTATTGCCAACAAAGTCAACCACGGACGAGGCAACACGAGCACCTTCACTCTTACGGCCGGTGTTGCGTTGCTGACGCTGCAGGGCTGGTACTGCTAAGAATACGATCAGAATGATCAAGGCGGCTATAGCCAGTACGATCAAGACTTCTATGATGGTGAAGCCCTGGTTAGATTGTTTTAATTTTTTAAGCATTCGAGATGCCCCCCTTATTGATTGCTATTATACTGCTTATGGTAGCAATGTTACCTGTCTTTATAGGCAATTGCAAGGATAATAGTTGTTTGGTTATCCACAGAGAGCTATACTCAGAATAGAAAAGTACTAGTGGATAAAATTCTTCCCAGCTAGACCGTAGATAGGAAGTAGCACAGCCGCCACAATAATAAATGCAAATATGCCAAGCACAACCATCATAACTGGCTCCACAAGTGTTGAAATATTCCTAATTTCATTGTCCACTTCCTTTTCGTAATAGTCTGCAATTTTACCCATCATCGCCTCAATTGCGCCAGATTGCTCACCAATGTGTAGCATATTTGGAACTAAGTCTAAAAAGTTGGGGTCACCTGCTAGAGAGTCAGACAAAGCTTTACCGCCTTTGACTTTGTCTATTGCATGGTTAATGGAGCGTTGAACATGCACATTGCTAACGGCTTCTCCAGTAATTTCCAGCATTTGTATCAGCGGCACACCGCTAGCAGATAACGTCTGACCGGTACGTGCAAACCGTGCCATATACAGCTTCATAAAAAGGGGGCCTATAGGCCAAGCCTTCATTTTAAACTTATCTATTACTTGTTTGCCTCCTAATGTCCTGGCCCAGCGGCTAGTAAAGAAACCTCCCACTACGACAATTACCAATACTAGCCACCAGAACTTGATTATAAAATGTGACAAAGCCAGCAACATACGCGTAACAAGAGGTAGTTGAGTACCGCTTAATCCCTGATAAAGTACTTCCACCTGTGGTAAAACTTTAACTATCATAAATCCAACAACCATTACCATTACAAGCAATACAATAATTGGATAGATCATAGCGCCCCGAACTTTACTGAGGATTTCTGCATCCTTTTCTTGCTGGTTGGCTAGACGTTCTAGAGCAGCGTCTAGTGTTCCAGATGCCTCCCCCGCTGCAACTAAGCTTATAAATACCTTGTTAAATATATCTGGGTATTGCGCCAGTGCTGACGAAAAACTGGTTCCACCCTCTACGCTACCAATAATTTTACTGATGGTGGCTTTAAGTGCTTTGTTGTCAGTCTGGGACATTACGCTGTTAAGGCTTTGCACAAGTGGCAAACCAGCGTTTATAAGAGTAGATAGCTGTCGTGAGAACAATACCTTGTCTTTGGCCTTTACCCGTTTGAAGTACTTTCCGAAAAGTTGGTTATTGCCTTCTTTCAATTTAATAGAAAGTGGTGCCAGACCCTGATCATGTATAAGTTTGCTAGCCATTTGCTCACTGTCAGCCTGAACTTCGGCCTTTGTCTTTTGACCAGTTTTGGCATCGCGTGCCGTATATTCAAATGTCAGCACGGCAAGTACCTACCTAAATGCGAGACCTTATTTATTGCTTTTTTTTTCATATTTCTAGCCTCTCATCATGCGATCTAATTCTTCTAGGTCTACCGCCACCATTCGAGCTTCATCGTAGGTAATAGTGCCATTATGTACAAGGCTCACTAGAGTCTTATCCATAGACTGCATTCCGTGTTCGGCACCCGTCTGGATAACGGCCTCAAGCTGGTGGCTTTTACCTTCACGAATGATATTACGCACCGCAGGAGTAGCTACTAGTATTTCGGCAGCGGCTATTCTCCCACCCCCAATGGCAGGCATAAGCCGTTGGGAGCATATGGCCATGAGAATATTGGCCAGCTGGGAGCGAATTTGTGGCTGCTGGTGTGGTGGAAATACGTCCACCATTCGGTCAATACTTTGTGAGGCAGAGTTTGTATGCAGAGTGGCAAGCACCAAGTGACCTGTCTCGGCAATGGTTATAGCTGAGGATATGGTTTCAAGGTCTCGCATTTCGCCAATCAGAACTACGTCTGGGTCTTCACGTAGGCTGGATCGGAGTGCAGCAGTGAAAGAGTACGTGTCATAGTGGACTTCTCTCTGCACAATTATAGATTTCTTTGATTTATGAGTGTACTCAATTGGATCCTCTATAGTTATTATATGAGCTGCCCTCTCATTATTAATCTTATGAATCAGGGCAGCTAGGGTAGTAGATTTACCAGAACCGGTTGGGCCAGTAATTAAAACTAGACCACGCGGATAATCGGCAAATTTGTTTGTAATAGGTGGTAAACCTAGCTGTTCTACAGTTAAAATTTCGTTAGGTATAAGGCGTAGAGCTGCCGCCAAGTTTCCGCGTTCATGAAAGGCATTTACACGGAAACGCCCTAGATCACCAAAGGCAAAACTAAAGTCAAATTCTTTGTCTTTTAGAAGTATTTGTTTTTGGTCTTCGTCCAAAATTGCAAATATTAGCGCTTCAACAGTTTCTTCAGTCAACACTTCAGCATCACTAACTGGCCCCAAAGCGCCATCAACCCTTAGAATTGGAGGCAAACCAACTTGCAAATGCAGGTCTGAGGCTTTCTTTTTGACAACTTCCTCAAGCAGTAGTTCTATTCTCATTCCTGGTTGTGCCATTGCTTTACCACCCTTTCCTTTAATCCTAAGCGCTATCTGCTGCAGCGACCCTATTGACTTCCATAAGACTAGTGTAGCCCGATAAAGCCTTTAAGTATCCGTCTTCGCGCATGCTTATCATGCCCTCGGCCTCAGCTGCCTTTTGTATTTCACTGCTAGTGGACCGTTTGAGTATGAGTTCCTGAATCTTTTCAGTAACGTCAAAAACCTCATAAAGACCCATTCTGCCCTTATAACCGCCAGGGCTAACGGGGCTATCCTTGCCCTTAAACAAAGTATAAGCGTTTTTGCCTCTTAGTGGCAAGTCTGGAAAACCTAAATCCTGGCTGGCAGCAGCTTGGGCAGCTTGGTCCGCAGGCAGCAACTTGCCAATGGTTTGGTGGATGGCCTCAGTCTCTGCTTTGTCGGATTCATATGATTCTTTATCATCAGTTATACGTCTCACCAGCCTCTGGCCAATAACAGTATGAACAGTAGAAGCTATTAAGAAAGGTTCGATACCCATGTCTAGTAATCTGGGCAAAATGCCAGCTGCGGAATTTGTGTGAAGGGTTGAAAGCACTAAGTGGCCAGTCAGGGCAGCCTGCACTGCTAAGGTGGCAGTTTCTTTGTCACGAATTTCACCAACCATAACCACATCTGGGTCTTGGCGAAGAATAGAACGAAGACCAGTAGCAAATGTCAGACCCACATCAGTATTTACCTGTATTTGATTGACTCCGTCCATTTTATACTCAACGGGATCCTCAAGAGTGACAATGTTTATGGCATCGTTCTTGATCTCCTGAATTAACGCATACATAGATGTTGACTTGCCAGAACCTGTTGGACCACTAGTAAGAATCATGCCGTTTGGTCGTTTCAGGCCTTCTCGTATGCGATGAAGGCTACGACCGTGGTAACCCATATCTTCCAGCTTGAGGCTGGTACCAGTTTTGTCTAGCAGTCGTATGACCACTTGTTCTCCCCATACTACCGGTGATATGGCAATACGTAAGTCAATGGGACGGTTGCTAATAATAATGCTAAACTGGCCGTCCTGTGGCACACGATGTTCGTCAATTTTTAGGTTAGATAAAATCTTAATACGTGAGACCAACGGAGCTTCCGTACTTTTGGGCAGTTTCATTATTTCACGCAAGATTCCATCTACCCTAACCCTAATTTTGAGCTGCTTCTCTAGTGGTTCTATATGTATATCACTTGCACGATTCTTAGCGGCAAATTCCAGAATAGTAGAAAGAGCCTTGCTAATAGGCGAATCTTGCACCAAAGTTTTGACAGCATTGCTGCCGCCAATAAGCTCACGGCTGGCTTCATCGGCATTTGCTGCATCATCACCTGCTTTTTGGAGAACGCCCACTACATCGTTGTCAAGCTGACCCTTATATTGCTGCAAAATGTGTTTGATACCAGCCTCGCTAGCGGCATATACCTTTAATGGTCGTCCAATCTTGTTGGCCAGAAAGTCAACTGCTTGGACGTTATCGGCATCTAGCATAGCCACTACCAGACGGTGTTGCATTTCGCCCAAAGGTACTGCCATGTATCGTTCTGCTACTTCTTGAGGCAAAAGTGCCAGTACATCCGGATCTATTATTGTTGTCGTAAGGTTTACGTATGGAACCTTGGCAGCCTTGGCAATGGCATGGGTCAGAGCTTCTTCTGTAATAGCTTTATCGCTTACTAATATGCTAAATAGAGGAGTGCTGCTCTGCTCCGCTTTATCGTGTAGCTCTTTAAGTTTAGTTGGTGTAATTAAACCATCTTTGACTAGGTTGTCCTCAACCTGCTTTTGTGCTGTAGCAGATAGCACACTCATAATACAAAACCTTTCAGTCTAATGCTGTGCACCGTTAAACGGCTGGGGGTTAGCGCTATTGCCAATGGTAATAAGTTGAGTCGGGTCAACGGATTGATCATTAAAGTATGATTTATCAGGTGCATTAAAAGTGGCACTAATAGGTTCGACTACTTCTACCTTTTGTTTCTGGTTCTTAGCTGGAGAAATCAGAATTTTGGAGGCAGCAATAGATATAACTGTACTTATAAAGGCTACTACTATTATTAGTAAAATATCTTTTTGCTTCATTATTTCTCCACCTCCGACTTGATTGTAATGCCTTTTGCAGGCTGATAGTAAGTATTGGCAGTTATGTTCATTGATAAATTACTATCGCTACCAGACAGGCTGATAGTACTTATATTAATAGGCCTAATAGAATGTTCAAGTACTGATACAAGGTTTTGAATAGAAGCGTAGGGACCAGAAACAGAAGCTGTGAAAGGTATTTGAACAGGTTGCGGATCTGTTGTATTATCAACTGTCTGTTTTTGTTGATTTAACTCATCGTCCGTACCAGTTACACTCCCAATTTTAACTCCGTTTTGGCTCAATAGTGATTGCAAGCTAACGGCCAACGCAGGAAAATCATATTGACTTGGGAGAGCGTCCAATACAATTTTGGCATTATCGCCGTCTTTGACACCCTGACCTGTTGGGTTTCCCCCTAATACATTTGAAGATGTGCCTACAAAGCTTTGATAGGCAGTAACTAAACTCGTACTAGCAGTAATATTTTTTTTCAGAATATCACGAGCTTGTTCTTTCTTAGTAATTACTTTGGCTTGATAGGATCGTTGGCTCAATAAGCTTTTACTTGCAAATAAGGAAAATATACCGATAAAAATAGCAACCGAAATACTAATAACCATGGTGGCATTAGCTTTGTCGATCTGGAGATGTTTAGTAGAAATATTTGCTTTAGCCATATATTTTCCTATTGAGATCCTGGTTGTTTAAATAAATCTGTGGGTTTTGCAGTTTCAGAACGGGTTGTTATCTTGCCTGCTGGTACATTCAGAACTACACCTTTTGAGCTATCAAAAATTGGTGCATCAAAACTAAAGCTAACAGCGTATGAGCTATTTGTCGAATTGGCGATACTAAAACTAGATAATACTACATCAGAGAACGCATGCGATTCCTGCGCATTACCGGTTGTAGTATATGTAGTGAACTTTAAGGTATCGACAAATGTGTTAATAGTTACAATATTGTCGGCCGATCCACTAATTAACATGGTATGGGAAGCAAAATTAACATTTACAGAACTTATACTCACCTGTGCAGGAGTAATTTGCCCCAGGTAGCCAAATAGGCGAGAAGTAACAGGCTTTTGTGCATGAAGAGCCGGCAAGCTGTTTAATTGATTCTGTATTGTGAGAATTTTGTCTAGATCTTTCGTGTTTTTGAGCTGTTTAGTATAAGTAGCAATGTCCTTATTAACATCATTAAGATGCTTTTTCTGAACGCCAAAAACTACTAAAAATAATAGTACTAAGATAAACAGGCTGCCAGCAGCTACAAGCCCAGCAATAAGTACTATCATTTGTTTAGAACGACGGGCCTTGACATAGGCTAACTTTACGTCAGGTAATAGGTTGAACTGAACCATTATTCGTCCCTCTCTGCCAGTCCGGCTGCTACGCAAAAGTGGTTAGATGCCGCCAAAAGCTCGTTCTGCCTATTCGATGGAAATGAAACATTACGCCATGCGTTACCAATCTCTACATTTAGACCAAATTTGTTGGCTATGTAGAGAGGAAACTCGGGCAAGGCTGCGGCTCCGCCTGTAACTATAATTCGTTCAATCCTGTTCTCTGTATAGCGAGCCTGGAAGAACTTAATAGACTTTTCTATTTCTGCCATCAGAATGTCTACTGTACCAATAATAGCGTGGTAAACCTGACCCTCTAGCTTGTCCTTACTAATGCCAAACTTATACACAAACTGCTTGGCCTGTTCATCGTCAATGTTCAAGTTTTGAGAGGCCGACTTTACAATGGCCTCCGCACCGGTTGGGATAGAACGGACTAGTCGTGGTGCACCGTTCATAGTTATGAGCAAATCTGTTGAGCGGTTGCCCACGTCCAGTACCATCTGAGGTGCTGTCGTATCTGCTGGTACAACAGAACGGCTTAGTGCAATACTGTCAGGCTCAAAAGCAATAACGTTTAGGCCTATAGACTCTAACATATCCAGTCTAGCTTCTATAAAATCATTGGTCACACTAGTTAAAAGCACCTCTACCTTTGTTTTGTCTTTGGGAGAATCACCCAGTACAGCCCAATCCATTTTGGATTCTGCTAAAGGAGTTGGGATAAGTGAGTCTGCCTGGTAAACAATGGTTTTGGCAATTTCGTCTGGAGATAGGCGATCTATGTCCACGACGGTGGTGAAGACTTTATTAGATGGCAGACCTACAGCGACGTTACGAGTAGTTACTTTGGCTTGGTTGAGTAGTTCTTGAAGTGATTGAACCATTTTTTGTTGGTCAGCCTTAGAATCACTTAGCGACACTTTACTGTCTATGGGTACAAAGGCGTATTTGACCAGGGCTTTTACCCGGCCGCTACCACGCAGTTCTACGAGGCGGATGGCAGTGGTACCAATGTCCAGGCCAAAAAATTCAGATACCCCACTCAGTAATGACATATTGTTCAGATTATAGCATAAGCACTACCGCTGTTTGCAAGTTCTTTCTACAGTATTGGCGGAAGATCGTTGATAGCGTTGAGTTTACCGAGGTTAGAAGTAAACGGATTGGCAAGGTATACGTCTGGGCTCAAGTCAAATACTTCTGCCGCACAAGTATTCTGTGAACCATCAGTTGCTTTAAAAGCGCAAGCATGAGGAGCGGTAGCAAGATTCTCTGTTGATGAACCGTAGCGAAGTGAGCTACCTGAGCGGAGCAGCTTAAGTCTTTGACTAATTACTGCGCCATTAACTACTAACTGATGGGCCGAACATCTTCCATTACCTGCAACACCTTGGCTGTCATATACCTCAAAATGACCGCCATCATTTATACCATATGGATAACCATTTGGAGATCCGCAGGTATACACCCAACCACCATTTGCCGTCGAATCATCATTATTATCGGTATTTTTTTGTTGGGCGATGTAGACACCATCAAGCTGAGTTACCTCTGATTCTATATATATATTACCTTTGGCAATAATATACAGTGATGGAATGTCTGATAGATTTGCCCAGTACCCAAAGTTTGGAATTTGGGTATTTGCGTTTGTATAAACAATATTGCCAAGTATTGATAAATCACCATTTACGTATATGGTAATACGCTTACCATTGTCTATAGTTGCGAGCGTAGGAATTACGGGACCCCCTATTTGGAAGTTGCCCGTTCCATCATCTGCGGCTGTTGGTGAGTAATAATATGTCCCACTGCTCAATGAATCAAGGGTAGCGGCATCAAGTGTTGCAGTTCCTGCAAGTGGTGGGACTGGAGTCAGACTGGTTCGATCCACATACCAGTCAGGTATACACTCAGCTTGGTCAAAGTTACCCCCAAAGTTTGGCGATGTCACGTTTGAGGCGGGAGTGCTTGCATTGGTAGTGCTCAGACCCGTTCCAAATGTTCCAGGACTAGGATTAGTCTTTAGAAAAGCCGAGGGAAAGCCCGTAATCTGCCCTGTCGCTTGCGTGCGTAGTTGCGCACCTGAACCCCGTTTGTTAGCAGTATCATATTCTGTAACTATTTGTTGTTGTTGGCCTGTGTTTGGATCACAGCTGCCGTCCGTTTGGGCAAAGTTAGCCCCCGCAACCACATCCCCGCCATAAGCACTTACGTAGGGTAAGTTAGAGATCGTTGTACACATCGGGGTAGAATCATGGAACGCATCATTAGTTGCAATACGGTTACCCGCGGCATCAATAGTGCCAGAGCCTACTGCAATCCTTATGTAGCTACAAACTTGGTCTCCGGGCACTAAACTAAGCCCACCAACGGCTACATTATTAAGTGGTAGGTCGTATCGTACTCCAGGAGTGATATTTGTGGATCCATTATTGAGGCTAATGCCAGTGCCGCTACCTGTACCCGCTATATCTACTGGAGCACCTAAAGTACTCGTTGCTAGATTGAATTTTTGGTAATAATAATGAGGTGTAAGTGTAGAAATTTTTATTAGTGGCGCTCCGTTTGTAACAGTATCTAATACTCCAGAGTCAAAATTTACAGAAGTTGGACTGTCAGGTGCGCCATTCAGGGTAGGAGTTTTTGTATCCGGCTCTTGGTCGAAGTTGTCGATTCTAGAAGTTACTACCTGGCTACAAGTTGTAACCGCGCCGCCATTTTGTTGTACCCTCCATGAAATAGTTGCAGACACACCATTAGCTGGCGCCGTAACTTGGATATTAAAGGTGGCATGTTGGCCAGTGACTAAGATACCGCCCGGGAATGGAGGTGCTGGATTATTTGGAGCAAGCGCCGCAGGTCCACTGCCCTTAAAAAAGCTGTATCCATCACTAGACCGCCATGGGCGAGTACCAGTATTTTTAAAGTCTGCATGCACGTTAAGAATACTGTTTGCTGGAACGTTTAAAGCAGATCCGGAACTTTGTCCATTAACTGTAAATGCAATGCATGCTCCTGCATTTGTTGGGTATTTAAGCGTAAAGTAATTTTGGGCACCAAATCCCCCAGTACCTGTATTTCGAGCATCGTAATGCACGTACATGCGCTGCAAATAGCCTGCTGCATCGGTATTTACAAAGGACGTCAGACTATTCTGGCCAGGTAGGCCGTTGCCTTTGTACCACAAAGTCCAATAGGGATTTGTACAATCTGGAGATGATAGATTTGCTTTGCAGGTTTGGTCATCGCGAAACATAAAGCCTGTACCTGCTGGTGGGTTAACACCTGCAATGTCAGGATTACAGCTTTTATATCCGGCTGGTGTGGCATGTGGATAGTATGAAGACGTGTTCATTTCCGTACACCAAATAGTTCGAGTAATGCCATTACCCTCAATAACTAGCCGGCCAGAGTCATCGATTACAGCCGAAGATCTGTTTACATTGGCTCCTGAATAATCATTACATTGGGCTAGTGACACAGTAAAACCAAGTGTAGGAGCACTTGAAAGACATTGCCGCCCGTTTAAATAACCATCGCTAGCAGTGGGGTCACCGTTAGGCCTGGGCGCTAAACCTAACCCCATATTTATGGGTCTGATTGTGCCAAAGCTAGAGTCGTTCCAGGCGAACACCCCTTGTCCAGCATCAATTTCATCTGGCTGACCGGCTATCATTGACCCACCGTAATCATTTGTGCTAGAAACTCCCGTTATTCCATTACAGGTCGTGCTACTTATGTAAGACTTGCTGTCATTAATAACAAAATAATTTGGTTTAGTTATATCGTTATGAGGATTAGGGTTGTTAGCATAGTAGGGCGTATTTGCTACGTAGTATGCTGAAACTACACCACCTGGTGGAGGCGGAATTACACCATTAATACCCAGTTGAATAATACGATAGTGATAACCCCCATAATCGTAGTCATTAGAGGTTGATCCTATACGGTTACACTCCCCATTTGCTGCAGCGTGACCAGTAGCCAAAACGGCGCCTGCCAGTCCTAAGACTATTATGCTCAGAACTAAACGGTATTTATCTTTAAAACGTTTCATAAGCCCTGTATTATCCCCTGTATCTCACTTATTTTGTCGCTAATACCAGGATAGTTAATGTCCATTTTTTGGTATTGAACCAATGCCATTTGGTAGTATGATTTAGCATCTGCATTCTGCCCAAGTTTATGTAATGTGGCTCCAGTACTTTCCAGAATGCCTGCGTCATTTGGTGATGTCGCTAAAGCTAGTTTAAGATTTATGAGTGCATTTGCATCATCACCTTTAGAGCTGTAAATACTAGCAAGATTATAATAATAGGATGACTTTTGAGTATCACTGTAGTGGCTAATATCGGTCTTTGTGGCATTATTTATAAGTTTTTGACTGTCCGCAGCGTTTGCAGGGTTCAGGGTAGGAATAGCTGCTAGCGGTTGTATTTTGGGCTTAGCTCTAAACCAATGCCAATAAACACCAAAACTTACAGCAGCCACCACTACCAACACCACTAACCCTAAAATTAGTTTTGTTGGTGTTTTTTTGACTGTAGTACTAACAGGTTTGCCATTAACAACAGCCTTCGATGATCCCTGCTCTGTCATGTCGAATTAATAATACCACAATAGCGTAAGCAGTATAGGGGTAAGGTTGAGCTTTTGTATTTTGGATGCTTAGATTAATTATATACTTGAGCCAAACCTAAGCAATTCCTCACCTAAATACAAAATACAATTCCCAATCTACTGAAATAGGTCAGAATTTTATTAAAAAGCTTGCGCTTAGGAGTATAATAGTTGGTGGAATAAATTAAACAAAGATTGTCGGGCAAAACTATGCTTTCCGTTGAAGAGCTAACAAGCCGTTACGAAGATGTAAGCAAAAGGATTGAAAACTCACGTGCGCAACTAGAAAAAAGAAAGCATGGGCTGACAGTATCGTGGAGTGGGCGTGCAGGTTTAGAGTCCTCTATTGAACTGGAGGCAGTGAGCAGAGAAAAAGGTATCGCAATTCTGGAACGCGGTCGCGGAAATTTAAGGGCAGCTATTGATGCGGCAATCACCACAGAACTGGCGCAATTTGATGACATTCTTGCACCATCAGGGTGGGTAGAAAAACCTATGGCAATGCATGACGACCAGCCAGTACATGCCAGCGTAGGCCAATAATACTCTCAACCTCTGTTAGAATAGACTCATGAGTTTATCTATTGGTATTGTTGGGCTGCCGAATGTGGGTAAGTCTACTCTGTTTAATGCGCTGTCTGGAAATAATATTTTGGCGGCCAACTACCCTTTTGCCACCATTGAGCCCAATACTGGCATCGTCCCCATCC
>DATIHJ010000026.1:0-55746 GCA_035480855.1 Patescibacteria group bacterium | reverse complement strand
ACGTTTTGTATGACACTAAAGTCCGCGTTTAGCCAACGCGAAAATAACATTCTGGCGTATGGTGCTATTAGCGCGCCTCCTCCCCAGTGGCCCCCGCTACCCACAAATGATCAATTAATCTTATCAGACTTTGCAAAATGCACTGTTGATGGATCAGCTGCAGATCCCACTAGTGATCCCAAAAATATAGTTATTTTATATGGGTTGGAAACATCTTCAAGCAGCGTCACCACGCATTGTATAGGCTCTACAGCTTCACCTACTAGTATAAATTTTAGTTATTAAAAAATATATTTGTAATTAGGCATTATGACCTCTGTAAAAAGAAGCCATATTTGCTGTAATTTGATATTATATGAGTATGAGAAAAATAGTCGTACTATCTTTTATCAGTCTTGATGGTGTCATGCAGGCACCTGGAGGACCAGAAGAAGACACCTCGGGAGGCTTTAAATATGGTGGTTGGACTGCTCCGTATTTTGACGAAGCTGCCGGTAAAGTCATGCAAAAACAGATGAAATCCGCGGACCTCCTTTTGGGCAGAAAAACATTCAAGATTTTTGCGGGCTACTGGCCTAAGCATGCAGACATGTGGCCCGGTATTAATGATGTCACAAAATACGTTATGAGTAGGACCATGAAGAAATCGGATTGGAAAAACTCAGTAGTCTTAAAAAGTGTGACAGAAATTAAAAAACTTAAAAACTCAAAGGGCTCTGACCTTCAAGTTCATGGTAGCGGTAAACTCATCCAGACACTACTAGAAAATGATTTAGTGGATGAACTATGGCTCAAAATATTTCCGTTGACAATAGGCAAGGGGAAAAAGTTGTTTGCAGGTGGTACAATTCCGGCGGCATTTACACTAACAAAGACTTCTATCACACCAACCGGAGTTATTTTTGCCAACTACAAGCGGGCCGGAAAAGTTAAGACTGGAACCGTTGGAGAGTAGGACTGTTAGTAAATTTTCCAGTCTCATAACCAGCTAAGAGATGCGAGGACTATTCCAAACCCGTTAAGAAACCAGTGTACGATAATTGGTGCCACTAAGCTGTTGCTTCGCAATCTAAGCTCACATAGCAGATATCCAAACAAAGAAGTTGCTATAAAAACACCTCCAATAACGGCTATACCCGGTATGTTTACATTACCTCCGATATGATAATTGCCAATCTTGGTAGCAGAAAATACATGCCACAGTCCAAATGCCAGTGAGGCGACAATGGCTGCAAACCTCCGCTCATTTCTTATCTTCAATAGAATTGCTGGAAGTATTCCCCGGAATGCAATTTCTTCAAAAATCACAGTTTTTAGTGGCAGTAAAATTAGGACAGAATATAGTGCGGTTGATAGATTGCGATGATATCTGGGGTCTTTATAGATAGTTTTGTCTATAAAAAACGCTACCAACATTACAAATAAAATAACTAATACGATATAACAGCCGTATTTTAGTCCTGGTTTTATACTTCTTCTTGATAAACCAATTGAATCAAGGCTCAACCGTGTAAACTTGTAAACCATAAATAAAATAGCGTAGCCAGATATGTTCCAAAAAAGTCTAGCCCAGCCATTAGACGATATAAAGGCAATATTAAAAACAATAAGTGTCAAAACAAATAAAAGTAAACCCTGCGTGGTGCGGCTGGTGAATTTAAATTCAGAGTATTTGTTCATCAATTAACTCCAGCCAGTAGTTTAGGAAATCTACTTACTTAGCTCAACTTTTAGAGCATCTGTCTTTTGCTGCGTCCAACCGTCTGGTGGGGCTACGTAACTCCAGGCGTCTGTAGGAAGTTTTCCGTATTTATGACCATGTCCGTCCGGAGCGTTTGTAGAAAACACCATATCACCCGTAACACCCCAGAAAGTTATAATCGGAATCCATCTGGTTTTAGTGCTTACATCTGCGCCACGAGGTTCGTTAAGCCAATCTGGTTTATGGAAGAGAAGTGATGGTGACCACCAAACAATTGGATCTGACGGATTTTCTAAGTAAACGGCCCGTGGGCTTCCCCATGGTTTATGTGGATTATTGAAATCTGCAGGTTTAGCTGCAAACCTGACATTCTGGCCATTTTGGAATATTGGCAAAATCTCTGGCGATCCTGGTTCACGCTCAGCAGTAGCAGTTTTTCTTAGGACGTTAAAATTCGGCGGGCCTGCCCACACTACACCATTAGACGATGCTTTGAAGGATGCTAAATTAGAAAATGCTGACTCCCCTCCATAACTGCCAAGACTTTCACCAAATACAACAATCTTTGGACGGCTCTCTGCCGATATATTTAGCAACTGGTTATATACAGAATTATATAGCTCCTGACCGGCATCCTTGGCTTTTTGCTGGTCAACCAAAAATGATAGCCAGCTAGGCAGAAACGAATACTGCATTGAGACTATCGCTGAATCCCCGTTATACATATATTCCATAGGAGCTACACCTTCTTCGTCTACCCATCCGGTACCGGTAGTAGTCACTACTACAATTACTTTTCTGTTAAATCCGCCAGCTCTTTTTAGGTCTGCTGTAGCCAAATCTGCCCGCTCCTTTGTGTTAGAGGCAGAATCAAGGCCGGCATAAATTCTAATTGGCTGCATTGCAGGCGAATGACTAAATTTGCTTAGAGTGTCTGCAGTATTAGCTCTACCTATAAAGTTTCTACCTTGGCGGCCGAGCGTACTCCAGGGTATCAGTGAATGGCTACTACCACTAAGCTCAGGAGCAGTTGGCTGCACAATACCCGCGTCAGTAGTTCCGTTCCTAACGCTAAAAGCTTCGTTAAGTGCCCCCATTGCACTAGAAAAAATAACGCCATTTAACACGCCGATAACTAGCAGTGCCGTAACAAGCCAAGCCGCTGTGTAGGCAACTGGCCTGGGGATATGTTTATTTATCAGTCGCTTTAACCATACGTAAAGACTATGTATGCTGCGGCTGACTAATAAAATAAACGCTATTAATAATACACTCACAATAATTGTACCTATAATTGAGTACGAATACTTCGGAGATTGACCAACTAATTTCCTTACTTCTTCTTGCCAGTTATAGCCAACAACTACAGCAATTATGTATAAACCTGCGAGCACAAGGTAAGTGTACTTTTTAATCTTTTGCTTTTTAGCCGCTGGTTTTTCATTGGGGGAAAATCTGCGAATAAAGTGGCTAACAATAAGTCCAATTCCGTAACCTATTGTAAATAAAATGCCACTTAAAACTCCTTGAAGTATCCAACCACGTGGCAAAAGCGTTGGTAGAAACCCAAGATAAACAAAAATCATGCCAGGCACAGTGCCAAGGAAATTATAAGAATCAAAATATTTTACTATTTTAGATTTCTTAGCCTTAGTAGATTTCGCCATGATACCACTCGCTTTATATAATCTAAGAGTAACAGATTTTTATAAATAGACGATAGTACCTATACTAACGCCAAGCCATATCTATAGGTGTTATACTGTTTTTGATAATATTGTGCATGCAATAGGGAGCCGGCAAGGTGATAGTAGTAAGCGGATCACAAAAGCGCGCTTTGGCGATTGCTACTACAATTGCCATTTTAGGTGGTGCATTTTTTCTAAGGCATTACTTTCTAATGCTTGTCTTTGCAGCTATTGTTTCATTTTCTTTTACCCCGCTATATAGGCGGCTACTTAGGCGCGGACAAAAACCAGGCAAAGCAGCTGCAATAACGCTTATTTGTTCGCTGCTAGCTATTGTTATTCCCTTGGTTTTGGTCCTTGTCATTTGCGTACATCAAATTATCCAACTAGTTGATGCTATAAAAAACAGTGGTACAAGTACAAACTTGAATGATTTATTACAGAGACTAGTTAATGCACTAAACAGTTTTCTATCGTCACTCCACATACCGTATCAATTTTCGGTTTCTACAATTATTGCAAACTTAGGAAATGCACTTAAAACTTTTGCTGAAGGTTTACTAGCTAACCTAAAGTCCACGCTTGGTGGGTTTTTTGATTTCTTTAGCACAGCCATTATTTACATATTTGTATTTTTGTCTATGATTATCAACCAAGATAAAATTTTAGAAACTATCCATCAGCTAAACCCCCTAGGCCGTGATATTAGTAAGTTGTATACCAAAAGGGTAGCTTCAATGACTAAGGCCATGGTAAAAGGCCAGTTCATTATTGCCGCTGCTCAAGGTTTTACTGATGCACTGCTTCTTTATCTGGCGGGTCTGCACAACACATTCTTTTTCTTCTTTGTTTTACTTACAGCCTTATCTGTTATTCCACTTGGCGGCGGTATCATTGCTATGCCAATAGGCGTTATCATGATTCTAACCGGCAATGTTTGGCAAGGAGTTTTGGTGATTGCTGGTCACCTGCTAATTGTTACTAACATAGACAATGTTTTGCGTCCGCGACTTGTTCCCAAAGATGCAAGACTAGACCCGGCGCTTACCCTTCTGTCAGTATTTTCAGGAATTAAATTCTTTGGATTTTTAGGTATAGTGATTGGCCCGGTAATCATGATAGTAATTGTAACTACCGTCCAGGTTTATATGGAGGTATTCCGTGATATTGAATCCGTTGACAAGAATAAATATGAAAAGCATGGTAACAAGTTTTTAAACAAATTAAAGTTCTGGAAGCAGAAAGCCGCTTAGCGATAAGTATGTATTAGCCAATACTATGAATATTTTCGAACTAGTGTTTGATTTTGTGCTTATTTCTATAGCCGGACTACTTATTGCTTTTAGCCCTATGCTTATTATTACAGACCTGCTGATTGTGCTTAAGTCTAAACGCCCACTATTGCACACAGTGGTATTACTTGGAAGTGTAGCCCTTCCACTTTTACTTTTAAGTTTAGTGGCGGCTATATTTATCAAACCAGATTCAGATATTAGTTTACGTGGACTTGCAGAAAAAATTTCTTTGCCTCCACTTGTGGATATACTAATAGGGATAACACTTATAATTTATGCAATTAAGCGGTTCCGCCGGTTCAAATATCACTCTCCCGATTCCGTCAAAACAGCCAAAATTGGCAAAGCCCCGCCATCCAAGTTAATGCCACTATTTATGTTTGGCTTTTTTAAAACACTACTTAGTGTTACGAATATTTTCGCAATTTTATTTGTAACTAAATTAATAACTAGCAATAAGCTTGATCCACTATTAGCTCTACTAATTTTATTTTGGACTATTGCAGTCGGCATAATTCCATTTCTCATAATTATTTATTATCAGAAAAACCGCCGGCAATATTTAATACGGTTGCAAAATAAAATAGACAATATACTGACTGATAATATACAGCTCTATCTGATGATTGGTCTTGGGGCATTAGGAACAGCAATTGCTTGCTTTGGGTTAGTGCAAGTGGTGTCTAGAGCCTAATCTTTTAAAATACTAATTTATTCGCTTGGCTTACTTGGTGCTGAAGCTGTGCGGTCTGGCACCATATAAGCTACTATTAGCGCTGCAAAGAAGAAAACTAAGCTGAATATAAAGTATCCCAAAAAGCTGTGACCTTTGCGTGCAGCAACGCGGGCTGGCCAAAACGCTAGAGCAATCCAAATAATTACACCTAGAACCCAGAAAAAACCAGTAAATATATGCATGATACACCTCAGCTTTTATTGTTAATATTCTAATTGTCTGCCTACAACTTGACTATGTCAAACTGCTAATGTTAGTAATTTGCTTATTTCTTTTTGTTTCTGTTGTCATGGCGCTCTTGCATTCTGGCTGCGCGTCGACGCATGCTAAGACTAATAAACGTAGTAATAATTCCCACTCCTACAAAAATATAAAATGTCGTGAACAGTTTGCCAAAATTAGTATGAGGAGTGAGATCGCCATAGCCGACCGTGGCCAATGTAATGACACTGAAATAGTAGGAGTTAAGCCAAGAAAATTTCTCCACAAGGTGGTAAACAATTGTGCCTGTTGCGATTGTGAGCAATACAAGCAATATAAGTAACCGGTACACATGCCTCGAGACGCTTTCCATCATTTGAGCCTATTATACTCCTAATTAATACCGAAGCATTTACCTGAAACAATTTGTTTTCCGCTAAAAACGTAAGTATAAGCATAAGCACTATTAAAACTTTATTTAAATCTTGACAAATATATAGTCTGGGTAAATAGTTAGGTATATATAAACGGAGGGAGTGCGTTGTGGCTACTAATAACAAAGAACTAAGCAAGGGAGTTGGTTGGATTTTCTTTGCAGGTATCATGATGATCATGTCAGGATTTTTCCAAGTTCTCGCTGGTCTAACATCATTGCTACGACCCACTTGGTACGCAGTAACTTCTAGCAATCTACTAGTATTTAACTATCCTGCCTGGGGTTGGATAGATCTTGCCATCGGTTTTCTAGTATTAATGGCTGGTTTCTCTGTGCTTCACGGCTCTACTTGGGCGCGGATTGTTGGTGTTGTCCTTGCAGTATTGAGCGCAATTGGTGCTCTGGCATTTATAAGTGCATATCCAATTTGGTCAGTTATAGTCATCACCATCGATGTAGTGGTTATTCATGCGCTTGTTGTTCACGGAGCTGAACTTAAAGACAGTTAATTTACAAGACGTACCAGAGTACGGCGTTTGTATGAAGCCAGATAGTATATGCCTAAACCCAGCCAACAGAATCAAAGTCCGGCGGCCCTAAAAAAAGAAGTGGCCGATTTAAAAGCAGAAATTGCAAGTTTGCAAAAAAATATAGACAGCCAAAAGGCTGGCACAAAAACTAAAACCGCAAAAAAGAAAAATTATTGGCGCAAGATAGCAGCTTGGTTTTGTGTAGCGTTAGCTACGGCTTTACTTGTTGTTGGCAATATATTCTTTTGGACTGGCAACACTTTAGTTAATACAGATAGGTACGTATCGGCAGTTGGGCCGCTAATCCAAAAGCCTGAGATTCAAACAGCGATAGCAAGCTATACCACCACACAGTTATTCAATAACGTAGATGTACAAGGATACGTACAGTCTATTCTTCCGCCAAGAGCAGATGTTCTAGCACCCCAGCTTACTTCTCAGCTAAAAACTTATACTCAAACAAGCATACAGTCACTGCTAGCCAATCCTAAGGTTCAGTCATATTGGTATTCTTCACTTGCTAGGCGGCATGAGGCCATCATAAGTTTTACTAAAAATTATGAAGGCAATGGCACCATTGAGGTGTCGGATATCTATAACCAGCTGAGTAAACGCCTTGTTGATACCAAGTTGTCTTTCCTAGCCAATAAACAATTACCAAATAATGTTGGTTCTATAAAAGTAGCTACCGCTGGGTGGTTACCAGTTGTACATAAACTTGCTAAAAACATTGGTCTATACCAAACCTTAGCAACACTCCTGCTTGTTGGCTTAGTAGCTGCAGCAATTGCTCTTTCCACTAAAAAACGAAAAATGGTTATTAGACTCGGTGTATTCTTTGCGCTTGCAATGATGGCTACATTGATTGCTATAAAAATTGCAGGCAGCATTGTGGTATCAAAAGTTGACCCTACCTATCAATCGGCTGTACAGGTGGCCTACAACACCGTGTTTAGCGCCTTTGTCACTCAAACTATCGCCATTCTACTTCTGGGAGCGCTGGTAGTGATCATAGCCTGGCTTAGCGGTCCGTATAAGTCTGCAACTGCTATTAAGGCGCGAACCGTGGCTTTGCTATCAGGTCGTTTGCACCAGACGCTATTTGGTCAACACGATAACGCCTTTACTATATGGGTAGGCAAATTTAAACGACAACTACAGTGGGGGAGCATAGCATTAATTGCGCTAATAATGGTACTAGTAAAATTATCGCCAAAACTTGTCGTGATCTATGGACTGGTTATGCTTGTACTAGTACTAGCAATTGAATTTTTGGCAGCTCCAAACAATAAAAACAGGCGAGAACCAGCGGCTTGACATTTCTGTTAATGAGTAGGATGCTAAACCTATATAAATAGGAGGGTTCGATGGCTCTAGGTCAACCATCAGGGTGGGTTGACTGAGGGTATTTTGCTGCTTTGATAAATAGCAGCAAATATTGATACCCCTCCGTCACAATCTCTTTTGGCGAATTAAACAACAAATTATTAATTAAAATCTTATGGAGGTGTGTAATGGCAGAACAGCAAATGGTAAAAAACTTATGGGGCATAATGCTCATGCGTGGAATTGCCGCGCTATTATTTGGAGTTGCCGCTGTATTTTGGCCTGGCTTAACACTAGTAACATTAGTGTACTTGTTTAGTACATTTATTTTAATAAACGGGATTATCAGCCTTATAGGTGGCATAGCAGCTGGTGATGAATCCTTTGGCATGCGGATGCTTGTAATTCTTTTGAGTGTTCTAGAAATAGGCGTTGGAGTATATCTACTTAGACATCCACTTGTAACCTTTTCTACCCTAATACTTCTAGTTGGCTTCATCTTAATTATTAGAGGCATCTTTGATATTGTCGGCGGACTATTTGGTGGCCACGGAGCTACAAACAAGCTTCTAACAATTCTAGGCGGACTGTTGGCAGGATTAGTGGGCATAGTTGTGCTGTTCCAGCCTGCCGCTTCAGGCGTAGCTTTTGTATGGATCCTTGGGCTCTATGCACTGATAACTGGGCCGCTGCTGATTGCAATGGCACTAGATGTCAAGAACTCTGGCGGCCAACAACTAAAACGAGCTTAGCACATTAGCGATAAACTGGCTAAGGCAAGTCTCAATATAGCTAGTCATTTGTTATTATAGTTTCATGATCGTGATAACTGGGGCAAGTGACGGTGTGGGGCTGCAACTTGCTAAACTCTACAAATCGGCAGGCAAACAGGTTGTTAATATATCTCTGCACGACTGTGAATATGCCAACGAGAATATAGTGTTGGACCTGAGTAAAGGTCCAGAAATAAATAAGGCTGCACAGCAAGTTAAAAAGCTAGATGGAACTGTAGAAGCTGTCATTAATTGTGTCGGTGTTTATAGTGAGCAAAAACTTGGTGAAATAACTGAAACAGAAATAAAAAAGGTAATGTCTACAAATGTTAAAGCTCCTATGCTATTAGTCTCTCTGCTAATTGAGCGTATTAAAAAAGATGAAGCAGATATTTTAAATATGGTATCCACGGCTGGGACAGTTGGCAAAAAAGACAACCCACTCTACTCTGCTTCTAAGTGGGCTGAGCGCGGGTTTACGGCTAGCCTTAAAGAAGAGCTAAAAGATACTCAGTGTAGGGTAATAAGTTTTTGCCCGGGTGGCATCAGGACTAAATTTTTTGAAAAGGCTTTAGGACGTGACACTAGCCAAGAGGATTGGATGCGACCAGAGGACATAGCCATGTTCATAAAGCAGATACTGGATTTGCCCAAAAACATGGAGGTCTCAGAAGTTATCATAAACCGTAAGTCTACAAAAAAGGGCAAATAATGGCAAAACTAGGAGAAGAACTAAAACCAATCGAAGATACAAATATAATTCGCTCCGGAAGGTTGGATGTGGGCGACGGCCATGAGCTGTACTGGGTAGATTGGGGCAACAAGGACATAAAAGATCCCATATTCTATCTGCACGGTGGGCCAGGAGGTGGGTTTGAGCAAAGAGATTTTGCTATATTTGATCCTAAAAAACACCGTGTAATTTTTCATGATCAAAGAGGTTCAGGACGAAGCACGCCTTTTGCATCACTAAAAAACAATACATCACAAGATTTAGTAAGTGATATCACCAAGCTTAAAAATAAACTAGGTTTTGACAAAATATCCCTATATGGCTTTTCCTGGGGCTCAACCCTATCTTTGCTTTACGCAATTGATAGTCCACAAAATGTAAACAAAATGCTTATAGGCGGTATCTTCTTAGCTAGACAAACAGATTCTGACTTTTATTTGCATGGGCGCATAGCATCCCACTTTCCAGAAGTGTGGGAAAGATTCTCATCCCCTGTTCCTAAAGCACAACAGGCCAACATAGGAGCTTACTATAGCAAGATGATGGAAAGTAAGAATAAATCTGACCGCCAACGTTTTGTCAGGGAGTGGATGCTTTACGAGTCATCTATTGCCAAGCTAGACTATGTCCCCTCGAGTGTAGAGAAAGATGTAAAAGACTTTGCTTCCGAATCACTAGCGTACTTAGAAGCTCATTATATTCTTAATAATTGCTTCATAGAAGAAAACTATATTCTCAAAAATGCATCTAAACTGCGTAATATTCCAACAGTTATAGTGCATGGGCGTTATGATTTTATTTGCATGCCATCCGCGGCATATGATCTTAAAAATGCCTTAAACGATAAAACTATATTACACATGGTAATGGCAGGACACTCCAGAGGTGACACCGTACAAAGAGAAGTGGTAAAAGCTTACGTAAATATGCTTTGGTCAGCCTGACATCTGTTGCAATTAGCAATCTAACATCATCAGTTGGGCAAATTTATTAAAATAGCCACTGTTAATAGAGGTGGTTTTTGTTAGAGGTAATATCCGACCGACTAGGGCAAACAGAAATTAGAGCGACCGAAGCTTATAGGTGGGTCATGCGCAATGTTCTCAATCGAGGCTATCTAGAACATATAATTCTTGTGGCGGAAGAAACCAAAAAAGAACAGGATAGACAAATAGCACTTCTGGAAGAGCTTAATCATCTCGAGGTTATATTAGGAGAACTAGCAACTGATAGCTCAATAATACCAGCCGATGCTCCAGATGAGTGGTTTTTGTTCAGGGATCAAATGTATGAGTTTGAGCGAGGGTATAGACAACTTGATATTGGTTCAAGTGATTCTGAGACTATGTCTAAAAACTCGTCGCACTAACAGACTTGGTATAGGTGTATCAAAATTATTATCCTAAAATAGTCTATACTTTTTACGCAAGGCGTTTTTACTAGTAGAATAGGCGAGTATGGCGCGTTGGCCGAGAAGTTAGGCACAGCTCTGCAAAAGCTGGTAGACGGGAGCATTACCCGTACGCGCCTCCAATTTGGGCGAGTGGCGGAATTGGTATACGCGACAGACTTAAAATCTGTTGGCTGCATAAGCCTTGAGGGTTCGAGTCCCTCCTTGCCCACCAACCTACTAATCAAAAGTAATGTAGAATCACACCTTATTTATCCAGTTATTTTTTAGCGGTAGTGGTATAATTAATAGAGCAAATAATAGGGAGGACAAGCAGCTAATGTTGTGGATAATTATTGGAATAATTGTAGTTGTAGGAGTGGTTATTGCCGCTTTGTACAACGGTCTGGTACGGCTTAATGTACGTGCCGACGAAGCCTGGAGCGATATAACCGTGCAGCTAAAGCGTCGCTATGACTTAATCCCAAACCTGGTAAATACCGTCAAGGGTTATGCCTCTCACGAAAAGACTGTCTTTGAAGATGTCACAAAAGCCCGGGCCAACGCATTAAATGCCCAAGGTCCAGCCGAAACTGCCAAGGCCGAGAATCAATTTAGCCAAACACTAAAGAGTTTATTCGCGGTCGCCGAGAATTATCCTGATCTAAAAGCAAGCCAGAATTTCCAAGAGCTACAAGCTGAGCTAGTTGATACAGAAGATAAAATCCAGGCATCTCGCCGGTTTTACAATGGTGTAGCACGCGACTTTAACACCAAGCGAAAAGTTTTTCCAACCAGCGTTTTTGCCAATATGCTTGGCTTTCACACCGACCGCGAATTCTTTGAGCTAGATGCTGCTGGCCAGGCCGCTGCGGCTGAACCAGTTGACGTAAAGTTCTAAGAATTTTAGTGGAGATTACAGATAACTTACGCAAGGTTGTATTAAAAGATGTATAGCGAAATAGCCTCAAACAAACGTAAAACCGTTTTTATAATGCTTGGTTTTGTAGTATTTGTGAGTGCGCTAGGCTGGCTTTTTAGTAAATATACCGGCAATCCGTCCATAACTCCTTTTGTATTAATAGCTGCTCTTATCTATGCCACGATAATGTATTTTACCGGTGGTAAATTATCGCTTTCTGTCAACCGGGCCAAGGAAGTTGCCAAACGTGACAATCCCAGACTGTATCGAATCGTAGAAAACCTGGCTATAACTGATGGCCTGCCCACACCCAAGGTATACATAATTAACGACCCAGCACCAAACGCCTTTGCAACCGGTCGTGATCCAAACAATTCAGCTGTTTGTGTCACTAGTGGTCTGCTTGAGATTATGAACGATCAAGAGCTAGAGGGAGTCATTGCTCATGAAATGGGGCATGTCAAAAACTACGATATACGGGTAGCAATGATAGCTTTTGCAATGGTTGCAGTGGTCGGAATCCTAGCCGACATTATGTTGCGTATGAGCTGGTTTGGTGGCAGGGGCAATAACGATAGCAATAATGACTCTAACCAATTGTTTTTTATACTTGGTATCGCGGCCGCAATTCTTGCCCCCATTATTGCCACTCTTATCCAGCTAGCTGTATCGCGAAAACGTGAATTCTTGGCTGATGCCACTGGCGCATTAACTACACGTTACCCCGAGGGTCTAGAAAGCGCTCTGGCCAAAATAGAAAAAACGGGTAGTGTCATGCAGCATCAAAATACCTCTACGGCCCACTTTTTCTTTGCCAACCCGCTTCGTGGTCACAGTGTATCTAACCTTTTTAGCACTCATCCTCCAATAGAGGAACGCATCCGCCGTTTACGCGACATGGAAACACACGCCTAAATTCCTGTAAAGTAATAGTATGGCAAAAAAGCAGGCAAAAGCCCGGGTCAAAAAACCAACTAAAACCACCGAGGCTGCCATCAATATTACTCCCCGGCGCATTAAGCCTGCCAAACCCAAATTCACTAGTGCATTCCAGCTTTTTGCTTCTGCTATCCTAATTATCCGACAACACTGGCGACTGTTTTTTGGCATTACTTTGGTTTACGGACTACTAAGCATTGTGCTTGTAAGGGGCATAGGTGGGGGGATTGATCTATCCAGCCTTAAAACTTCGCTCAAAGGAGGATTAGGTGGCAACTATGGCGAATTGGCCACAGGGGCTGCACTATTTAGTTATCTACTTGGTTCGTCGGGCAGCTCGAGCACTGCAGCTGGCAGTACATACCAAACGATGCTGACCATTATTATGAGCCTAGTGGTTATATGGGCGCTGAGGCAAGTTTTTGCTAACAAAGCTATCCGTGTACGTGATGCTTTTTATAAGGGTATGTACCCTCTCGTTCCATTTATACTGGTGCTTCTAGTAATTGGATTACAACTTATTCCGCTGGCGATAGGTAGCTGGCTTTACTCGACGGTAACAGGAACAGGAATTGCGGCCAGTGGGCTAGAAAAGACGCTGTGGGTATTTGTATTCTTCCTGTTGGCATTAGCCTCTCTCTATATGCTGTGCTCATCATTATTTGCACTATACATTGTTACCTTGCCAGATATGACTCCTTTGAAAGCTTTGCGTTCTGCCCGGCAGCTGGTACGACATAGACGTTTTTTACTACTTCGTAAAATACTATTTTTGCCTCTAGCTCTACTGGTAGTGGGAGCAATTATTATGATTCCACTGATTTTATTTATAACACCACTGGCTCAATGGGTATTCTTTGCTATGTCCATGGTAGTACTTGTCTTGGTTCACTCATATATGTATACCCTATATAGGGAGCTGATATGAACAAGGCTCAGGCGAAGCAGCGGATTGAAAAGCTCAGGGAACTTATAAACGATTACCGTTACCAGTACCATGTGCTAGATAAATCTATTATGAGTGAAGCTGCAGCCGACAGCCTCAAACACGAACTAACCCAGCTTGAGACCGAATTTCCAGATCTTATAACACCTGATTCACCTTCACAGCGGGTGGCCGGCCAACCATTGCCTGGGTTCAAGCAGGTCCAGCATAGTTCACGTATGCTGAGTTTAAACGATGTGTTTAACCGTGAGGAGCTAGATGCCTGGCTGGTTCGCGTACAAAAATTAGCTCCGGGTCAGAAACTAGAGTTTTTTGCGGACCTTAAGATGGATGGCCTGGCCTGTGCCATCACCTATCAGGACGGAAAGTATGTTGGCGCAATCACTCGCGGTGATGGGTTTGTTGGTGAGGATGTGACTGCCAATGTGGCAACAATAGATAGTGTCCCCATGGAACTTAGACAAGTTAAAAAATATAGCCATTTAATATCAGGGCGCACAGAAGTTCGCGGCGAGATAATTATGTATAAAAAAGATTTTGCATACTTGAACGATCAGCGCAAAAAACAAGGTCTGCCGTTATTTGCTAATCCACGTAACCTTGCAGCGGGCACTATACGGCAGCTGGACCCCAAACTAGCGGCTGCCCGGCCACTGCGTTTTAGAGCCTATGACTTAATGCGCGGTAACTCTAGCGATATACCAACATATAGCTACGCCTATGAGGCGTTAAGGGCTCTCGGTGTGCCAGCCAATACTCAAGCTAAAACGTTTGTAAGCATTGATGATGTAATGAAGTTTGCAGAGACTTGGGATGGTAAACGAGCTGAGCTTCCGTTTAATACAGATGGACTTGTTATAAAACTCAACAACCGAGCGCTCTATTCTAGCTTAGGTGTAGTAGGTAAAGCTCCCCGTGCAGCTGTGGCCTTCAAGTATGCAGCTGAAGAAGCAACTACAGTAGTAAAGGACATCGTGATTAGCGTTGGTCGCACAGGTGCCGCCACACCTGTAGCAGTTTTTGACCCGGTTGTCGTGGCTGGTAGCACTGTCCAGCACGCCAGCTTGCATAATGCAGATGAGATTGGGCGCAAAGACATCCGCATCGGGGACACTGTGGTTATATATAAGGCAGGTGACATCATCCCCCAAGTTCAAAAAGTACTAACAGAGCTTAGGCCTAAAGATGCTAATGAGTTTGATATGGAATACGAACTCCATCGCCAGTACCCAGAACTGCGATTTGAGCGTCCGGCTGGAGAGGTTGTATTTCGTGTTAAGGGAGCAACTGGCAAAATTCTGCTTAAGCAAGCTCTCGAGCACTTTGCCTGTAAAGGGGCGCTAGATATTGATGGTCTAGGAGAAAAAAATGTAGCTGCTCTAGTTAATGCTAAATTAGTTCATGACCCAGCAGATATTTATAAGCTCACCAAAGAGAAAGTAATGGGGGTTGAACGCTTTGCCGACTTATCTGCCCAAAACCTAATAGAGGGTATTGCTAAAACCAAGCATCCTTCATTGCCGCGGTTTATTTATGCTCTGGGCATCCGACATGTAGGTGCTCAAACGGCAATTGATCTGGCAAACCATTTCAGGCGGCTTGACAGTCTTGGCAGCGCAACCTACAGCCAACTAAAAGACGTAGAGGGCATTGGCGAAATTGTAGCTGAATCTATACTGGCTTGGTTTGCAGATGACGATAATGAGGCTTTGCTAGCAAAATTCCGTAAGCTAGATGTATGGCCCAAAGAAATCAAACATGTTGGAGGCAAGCTAAATGGCAAAAGCTTTGTGATTACGGGGAGCCTTGAGCATATGGGGCGTGATGAGGCAGCAGAGAAAATACGGGCCTTAGGTGGCACCTTCCATAACAGCATGACCAAAGACACAGATTATCTGGTAGTTGGCGAAAACGTGGGTGAATCCAAACTGGCTATGGCCAAAAAACTCGGCACCAAGCAAATTAACGAAAAAGAACTCATGATAATGCTAAGATAACGCTATGGCAGAGGCACATAGATTTAGTCCCATTCAAGAAAGAGGGACTTTATACGAGGCATTAGACTATATTGCAGATAGTGCTGGTGCTCTCTCGAAGCACCTAGTCGGCGTAAAATTGCCATTTGATACTCTAACATTGTTTGCGCACTATAATCCTGAGCATGAATTTATAGATAGCGTTGTGCGAAATCTTGGCAATGTATCTACTTTGAGCCACGAATCTACCCTTTATGTGAAGCCGAGAAATCTTATAGTAAGAGATCACCGGATTAAGCTACTCGGTGTTCGGGTTCCAGATCCTGATAGACCTCAAGTGGGCTATGTTGATTTTCCAGTTAGCGATAGTGGCTACAAGCAATACAAAACATTGCAATTAAATAACCGCGGTATTACTGAGATATATAGCGCGAGTGGCACACCTATCATAGAGCTCCGCGACAACGATAGCGATGTACTCGGCTACATAGTTAAAGAAAGTAGTCGTGAAAAGACGTCCTAATACATTATATTGTTTTTCTCCTCCAGCCATGCTGGCCACTTTTATAATTGAACTTGCACTGGCTCTATATGCTTTGATTCGTTATAAATCAAACATAGCGCGAAATCTAAGTATTGCTTTGCTAGTTTTGCTGGCAGTTTTTCAGCTGGCTGAGTATAACACCTGTGATCGTTTTGGGCTGCAGGCGGCAGCGTGGTCATCCATTGGTTTTGCGGCCATTACTCTTTTACCACCTCTGGCAATTCACCTAATACAAGTTATAAGCAACCGCGGACCTAAGTTGTTACACTGGGCTGCCTACGCCACGGCAGCACCCTGGATGGTTCTTTTTATACACCCTTCCACATTTAGTGGACACGAGTGTGCAGGCAACTACGCCATCTTCCAACTGGCTAGTCATTACGGTGGCGCTTACTTTTTGTACTACTATTTTTGGCTGTTTGTGGGTCTGGGCTTAGCATTATTCTTTGCTTTTCAAGCCAAGAAAGCCACTGTTCAGGAATCGCTAATACTACAGGCGGTAGGGTATCTGGTGTTTGTGCTGCCCACTGCTATAACTAACACCCTAAAACCGTCTACAATTGATGGCCTACCGAGTATTTTGTGTGGCTTTGCTGTGCTATACGCAATAATATTGGTTTTTGGCATTTTACCTAGACAGGCCACGAAGACTCAGGTTAGAGGCATCTAACGTTAGCATGCACCCGGGCCACCAATATTCACGCTTGTAGGTGTCGCAAATCCAACATTATAAAGACTTGGATATATTTCAAAAGGTTGAAATGAAACGGGTGTATCTGAATTATTTAACTTAAAGTATTTGATTTTAGCAGAACCGGACGAGCTTCCAAATTTACCATTCCCCATATCAGTGCAAGGTTTTAATGAAGATGAGGCAACTTCTCCAAAAGCTTGAACCAATCCAACTTTTTTAAAATTCTTCCATAACTTTTCTGGAAAATGCCCTAGTCCATAGCCGTTATAATCTACTGTCCAGCCAATTTTTGAGTACTCTATAGCATATCTCCCAGTTGTTCCTACTTCAACAGGATCTCCAACTGCAAAGTGCCCATTTGACTCAGGTACAAATCCGCAGCCATCATAGCATGCAGGTTTACCATCAACCCAGTGATAAACAAATAGTTTGGGAGGCGTACTGGGATCTGTATCTGACTTAATCCAGCCCACTTCTACAGCCTGCCTACCATCTGCAGACTCAACGGCAAGTTCCATCAGGGAATGTTCGTCAATACGATTTACTTTTGGTTTTGTCTGATCCAGTTCTACACTAGCACCTGAAGCCTGCAAACCATACTGTGCAGCACCAGCTTGTATAAAATGCTCTGAGTTATAGCCAGAAGTGCGGGGCTCTGCGACTATTGTTGGCCTTATTGTAGTTGTTGTCTGAGAATTGGTAATTGTAGGTTTGACTTTTGCAGGGGTAACTTTTTTATCTGCACTACACGCAGCTAAATTTGCAACAAGAGTGAGCGCAATCACACCGGCAAAACGCTTTACAGTCCCAGACCTGAATCCGGGTCTGTTAGGTTTATCATCAATAAATTCAATAGCGGGAACAGGAATACTTCCAGCCTCAACAGTGTACATATAAAATATTATACTATAAATTTAGTATACAGTCAATTATTAGCTGACCCACGCTTACTTGACAAGAAGTGTATTTCGGTTATGCTATATGAGTAACTCGTGCGCACGCGGCGCGTGAAACAAAAATAAAAACAAAAGCCACCCGTCGCGGGTGGGCGCGCACGAAACAAAGCTACTCTATAAGGGGTAGTTTTTGTTATAATTTAGCCTTAACTAGGGGTCGTAGCTCACCTGGTAGAGCGCAGCATTCGCATTGCTGAGGTAGGGAGTTCAAGTCTCCCCGACTCCACCAAATCGCATAAGTGGTTGCAAAATAGTCATATCAGCTATACTCTCAACAGGTTATGGAGTCTAATAGCATGGTAGATAACGGGTTAAATTCAATAGTTTCACGTGGCCGTTGTCTTGGAGTTGATCCAGATGTGTTTTTCCCTGAGGGAGAAAACGATAAAGCAGAGCAGGACTCGCCGGCAATAAAAGAAGCTAAAGCAATATGTGATCTTTGTCGTGTCCAGGTTGAATGTTTGGAGTGGGCCATTGCAAGTCGCGAAAAAGAAGGTATACGTGGCGGACGAACATCTTTTGAGAGGCGTCAGATTGTCAGGCAAAGAGGCCGGGGAACTAGAACTAGTAAACGAGCCTAAATTAGTATAAAATTTCTCTGTTTTATAAGGGGCATTGGCGCAGTTGGCTAGCGCGCTTGCCTGGCAGGCAAGAGGTCGAGGGTTCGAATCCCTCATGCTCCACCAGTTTTGATTACATACTGATACAATAGTGACATGTCCAAGGCGGAAGAGAGCATTAGTATAGATAAGAAAGCTGCTTTCAGGTGGCTAATTATTCTGGTGATTGCTGGTATTATCGGCGGTGGCTGGCTATGGTGGAGCAAGGTGTATACCAGTTCAGAAAATGTCTTTTGGGGCATGATAAGCAATAACTTGGCTACAGAAAGCATCACTCGCCACACAACCCAAACCGCTGCGGGACAGACAACAGATCAGTACATACAGTTGCAACTAGGTGCTGTAAACGCGGCTCGAAACGTAGTGACCATAAGCCAGAATATTAGTGGCAGCCATGCGGTGGTAAAGTCCGAAACCATCGGTACAAAAGACAATGACTATAGTCGTTATGTTGCTATCAAGACTGATCAAAAAAACGCCCAGGGCAAGCCGTTAAATACTGCCCAAATTATTGGAGTGTGGGGCAAAACCCCAGATGCTAAAAAAGGCCAAAGACCACCCATACAATATTTGCAGCAGAGCTTACTAGGTATTGTGCCATATGCTAACTTGGCCAGTGGCCCGCGCCATGACCTGATTAATTTAATAAAGAACAACAACGTATATACCATTACTTCTGAGCCTGCTAAAAGTGTTAAACAATCTGGGCGTCAAGTGTTTGTATATACGGTTAACATTAACCCTAAAGCATACATTAGTATGCTTCAGCAGTTCGTAAAAGATATAGGCCTTGGCGATATAGGGCTTGACCCAAGCCAATATAACGGTAGCCAGCCTCTTAAAGCCGAATTCACGGTGGATAAAGTATCCCGTCAGTTGGTTAAGGTGTCGTATCCTGATGGTGGACAGAGCCAGACATATAGCTCCCAGGGACAAGAGCAACCGATTTCGGTGCCAACCCAGACTATTCCTTTAGCTCAGCTGCAAAGTAAAGTTCAAAATATTCGCTAATACGGCCAGTCTTTTACATCGCTTATTTGTTTGTTACTATACATTTGCTATGGGGCATTGTAGGTTTACGCCTACAATTGCTCCACCAGTAAATTTTGAAGCTCCTGCTTTAGCCGGAGCTTTTTTAATCCTTGTGATTACTTCTAAACCCCTATATGGGGTAAAATAGGCGTATGCTTCATACGCTTAAAAAGCGCCTGTACTTTGTAGTTGCTGCTTATTTTGCCTTTTGGGCTAAATTTGTTTTACGACGTTGGAAACCACGCATTGTTGTTATAACTGGCAGCAGTGGCAAAACTAGCGTACTACACATAGCAGAAGCACAGATGGGTACACAAGCAATCTATAGCCATCATGCTAATAGCGCCATAGGCATCCCATTTCATGTCCTGGGTATGGAGCCAAATGTGAGCTCCAAGGCTGATTGGTTAGTGCGTTTGGTCGCTGCTCCATTTAACATATTCCGCAGCCTGCCGCCACAAAAACTCTATGTGGTTGAGGCAGATAGTGACCGTCCTCATGAGGGGAATTTTATTGCCAACTTTTTAAAACCAGAGGTTACAATTTGGGTTAGCCTTTCGCACACACATAGCATGAACTTTGATAGTCTTGTCAAAAACGGCACATTTCCTTCTCACGAAGCAGCAATTGCCAAAGAGTTTAGTGATTTTGTAGCTGCCACCACTAAGCTAGTGCTAGCCAATGGCGACCAACCAGAACTGGTACGAGAACTTGCACGGGCCAAAAGAGGGGTGGAAGTCAAGCAGTTGTCTACAAAAGCGGTAACAAACTATGAGCTAACTTCCAGTCAAACTATATTTACAATTGGCGGCCAAAAATTTACTGTACCAGGTCTGCACCCTAAAGAGGTAGGAATTGGTCTTCAGATGATAAGTGAGTTAACCAAATACTTTGATCTCCCATCTGAAACAAGCTATACCCAGCTAAAATTACCTCCCGGGCGGAGTAATATTTTAAAAGGCATAAAAAACACTACAATTATTGATAGTACCTACAACAATGGGCTCGGGGCTGTAAAGGCGATTCTGGAACTATATAAAGCGTATCCTGCAGAGCATAAATGGCTGGTGATAGCAGACATTTTAGAGCAGGGAAGTTTAGAGAGCGATGAACACAAACGACTTGCCGAGGAAATAAGCAAAATAAGTGTGGACAGGGTTGTGTTACTTGGTAAGCGCACACACGAATACTCCTATCCCACCCTAAAAGATAAGCTACCTGAAGGCACGGTAGTAAGCTTTGTGCTAGCTGGGGAAGTCTTAGATTATCTGCAAAAAGAATTGAAGGGAGGCGAAACTATATTATTTAAAGGTGCGCAGGGGCTCGAGGGTGTGATTGAGCAACTCCTGGCCGATCCAAAGGATGCAAAGCAGCTAGTACGCCGGGGCACTACATGGACTAAACGTCGCCAAGCTTGGGGGTTACCAAGGTGAAACAGGTTTTTATAATTCACGGCTGGACGTATAACCTAGACAAGTGGACTGGACTACAAGATGAGCTAAAAAAGCGCGGAATTGAGCCCGTGCTTCTAAAAGTGCCTGGGCTAACTGAGCCTAGTGACAAAGTATGGGACATAGATGGCTACATAGGTTGGCTTGATGGCAAAATTAAGGATACCCCAAACCCAGTAGTCATAGGTCACTCCAACGGCGGAAGAATTGCATTATCTTATGTTCAAAAATATCCAGGCAAACTGGACCAACTAATACTTATTGATAGTGCCGGTGTGGCTCATAACGAAACTAAAGCCGCTATAAAACTCAAAACACTGAAGTACTTATCCAAAGTAGGAAAAGGCCTGTCGCACGTTCCACCTATTAAAAAAGCTTTTTATAAAATTATTGGTGCCCAGGACTATAACAATGCTCCGCCAAATATGAAGGAGACAATGCGAAACATGCTGGCTGCCGACCAAAAGATAGATTTTAGCCTCGTCAAATTACCGGTTACGATTATTTGGGGTAGGGAAGACAGCATCACACCACTGGACGATGGCAAAAAAATCCATGCAGGTATAGCCGGCTCAAGCCTGAACATTGTTGATGATGCCCGCCATGCACCATTTTTTAATCACCCAGATAGAGTGGCAGAAATAATTGTGAAAGCCTTGGATAACTGATGGCCATTTTTAACTCACTAGGATCTAACTATTTAAGTAAAGATGTTTGGCAACATTTATTTGCACGCGGATCCAAAGATTCAAACATCAAGTTAGCTCAACTCCTCGGGCAACATTATGGCGGGCAGGCAATCCTAACATACAAGGGCAGGGAGGCTTTAGAGATTGCGCTGAAAGCCAGCGGATTACCTGCTGGTAGTGTGGTAGGCATCAATGGCTTTACATGCTATGCGGTTTATAAAGCGGTAGAAAATGCCGGCTACAAAAGCCTGCCAATAGACGTTATGCCGGGCCAACTAAACTTTGGCATCACAGAGCTAAAGCATGCCCACGCTAAACATCCAGAGATCAAGGCACTAATAATACAAAATACACTAGGATATCCCGCTGACATGCAAAGCATTGCTGCCTATTGCCAACAATCAGCTATTTTACTTATTGAGGATCTGGCCCATAGCACTGGGCTTACTTACCTGGATGGGCGCGAAGCTGGCACAGTAGGCGCATTTTCCATGCTGTCTTTTAGCCAAGATAAGCCGCTCGACGTAGTGGCTGGTGGTGCCATGATTGACAGACGAGGACAAGCGGCACAACCGGCTAGCGAATTGCCCATAATTGGCAGCAGCCAACGACTTAAAAATCGCATGTATCCTTTCTGGACAGCTATTATACGTGGCACATACCCTATAGGCCTGGGCCGTTATGTGCACTTTATACTCAAGAAACTTAACCTAATGGCCACGCCAATGAGTGATGACCTGGAAGGCTTGCATCAAATGAGCAGTTCTACTGCGGGCTTAATTTTGCAGCGCTGGCAACAACTTGCAACTGAGCTTGCCCATAGGCGTGAGATAGCAGCTATTTATAATGAGCAACTTCCAGCCCAATTGAGATCAATCCAACCAGCTGGCATACCTACTTACTTGCGTTTTCCTATTTGGGTTGACCAGCGGGACTCACTGGTTAGCTACCTAAGGAAGGACGGCATACATATTGGAGATACTTGGTATGATGCGCCAATAGGACCCATAAAATATTTAGCTAAAACGGATTACAAGGCTGGTACTTGCCCAAATGCGGAGGAATTGTCTAAGCATATAGTTAACTTACCTACTCATGTCCATGTAACTGGCGAAAAAGCAAAACTTATAGCAATAAAGGTGAACGAATGGCTCAAATCACAACCAAAATAGTAGACAATAAAGATGAATGGGAAGGGTTTTTGGCCCAGCGACCTGAGGCCAACTTCTTGCATTCCTGGTACTGGGGCGTGTTCCACCAGCGTCTCGGCCACACTGTGGAGCGCCATGGTTTTTATGATGGCAATATGCTTGTTGGTGTTGTCCAAGCAGTAGTTGAGCCTGCCCGACGCGGCCGCCATTTGGTAGTGGCTGGTGGACCAATAATAGACTGGCAAAACTCACAGTTAATAACTTCTTGGGTAGAGACTATTCGCCGTGTTGCCCATGCAAACAATTGCTTATTTGTTAGGGTAAGACCTCAACTATTGGATAATCCCCAGAATAGCCAGCTTTTTAAAAAACTTGGATTTCACAAATCACCTATGCATGTAACTGCAGACCTTACTAGCCAGCTAGATTTGACAAAACCTGATGACGAATTAAGAAAGATGATGCGTAAGGGCACACGTTATGAACTAAACCGTGCCCAGAAGCTTGACATAAAAGTAGAGGCCAGCAAAGACGATAGCTATATAGAAGAGTTTTGCCAGTTACAGATGGAAACCGCCAAACGGCAAAATTTTGTGCCTTTTTCTAAGAAGTTTTTGACTGAACAGTTCAAGACTTTTGCTGAGGTAGATAAAGTATTGCTATACCGCTCAACTCATCAAGGCAAGCTTCTGGCTATGGCTTTTGTAATATTTTACGGGAAAGAGGCAGCCTATCATTATGGTGCTAGTACTGAGCTGGCACGGGAGTTTCCTGGTGCCTATGCTATACAGTGGCAGGCAATTAGTGAAGCCCGCCGTCGTGGCTGTACTCGCTATAACTTCTGGGGTGTTACAGAACACGGACAGACTAAACACCGCTTTCATGGAGTCTCCATCTTTAAGCGTGGCTTTGGTGGTGAAGATGTGGCCTACTTGCCTGCCCGGGATCTAATCATTAGCCCTATTAAATATCCGGCTACGTTTGTGTTCGAAACGGCGCGCCGAAAACTCAGACATCTCTAGCGGTAATTGACCTTATCAGGTAGACGGGGTATGTTAGTAAGACTGTGAGGATAGTAAATACGCCCGAGTTATGGGATAACCGGGTAAAAGCTGCTTATCGCTCAAAACATTTTGGGCAGGCTTACTTAGGTATGCTGGCGGCATTGATAATAGGTGTGCTAATGGTAGTAGATATACAGGTTCACCGCCAAGTTGGTGCAACTTCTGTTAGGCACATCACAGTATCTAGCGCAAAACAGACAGACAATCTAAAGACAGTCTCAAAACTAGAGCAAGAACTTACACCAGAACAAGACAATCTATCAACCTTTTTGCTCCAAAAGTTAGCTACTCCACCCCCGCCACCTCCGGCAGATTGCCAGGTCGAACAGTGCTTGGCTCTAACATTTGATGACGGCCCTAATGCTGACTCAACTCCAATAATCCTAAGTGCGTTGGAAAAGGCTCAAGTTCACGCTAGCTTTTTTGTACTTGGCTACAAAGTTGCTCCAAGTGCAGCAATTTTGCAGAGGATTCATGCTGATGGCAGTGATATTGGTAACCATAGTTGGACACATCCAGATTTTACTAAAATTCCAGCTGCCCAAGTCCAGCAGCAAGTTGATATGACACAGGCTGCGATTGCGGCTATTGGTGTGCCGGCACCGTATCTACTTCGCCCACCGTACGGGTCAATAAACGAGGCCATTGCTAGTCGTATAAACATGCCCATTATCATGTGGAATGTTGACCCCAAAGACTGGGCACAAAAAGACCCAAACGCCGTAGCCCAAATTGTAGAGTCCCAGGCCAAGCCAGGAGGCATTATAGTTATGCACGATAAACCACTAACTGCGGCAGCGGTTGATAAAATCGTTACCGACCTAAAAAGCAAATACCGTCTCGTAACAGTAAGCCAACTGTTAGGCCTTAATCTAACCAGTCGCGGTATCTATTTTGGACGTTAGCGTAGTAGCAGATAAGAGGTGAATATCTTATAATACAGCTCAATGAGGCGATACAACCCCAAAGAGATTGAACCCAAGTGGCAAAAAAAGTGGGACGATGATCAAACCTACAAGGCTGATCTGACTAGCAATAAAACCAAGTATATTGCTATGAGCATGTTTAATTATCCTAGTGGTGCTGGTATTCATATAGGCCATGCTATGAACTACACCATTAGTGATGTGTTGGCACGATTTAAGCGACAACAAGGGTATGAAAGCTACCATCCAGTTGGCTGGGATTCATTCGGCTTGCCAGCAGAAAACTACGCTCTTAAAGCTGGTGTGTCTCCTCAAAAATCAATGGCTACTATAATCCCGAGCTATCACAAACAGTATAAGGCTATGGGTTGGAGCAATGACTGGTCCAAGGAAATTGCTACCCATGAGCCAAAGTATTACAAATGGACACAGTGGATTTTTAGTGAAATGTATCGGGCCGGGCTTGCTTATCAAGATTCACGCATGCAATGGTGGTGCTCAATAGATAATACAGTGCTTGCCAATGAGCAGGTTATTGACGGCAAGTGTTGGCGCCATGATGGTCCTGACGACCCTCTGGTTACCCAGCGTGAAGTCAAGCAATGGTTCTTTAAAATTACCGACTACGCAGATGAATTACTCGAAGCGATTGACGATCTGGATTGGACTGAAAGCGTTAAGCTGGCACAAAAGAACTGGATCGGTAGGTCAATAGGCGCCGAGATACGGTTTAAAGTACACGGCCAAAAGCAAGAAATCACAGTATTTACAACACGTGCTGACACCATCTTTAGCGCAGCTTTTATGGTGCTTGCTCCAGAACACTCGCTCGTAGATAAACTAACAACTAAAGAACATCAAAAGGTTGTTAAAGATTATGTTGCTGACAGCCTAAAAAAGACCGATATTGAACGCCAGGCCGACAAAGAAAAAACAGGTGTTTTTACCGGTGCTTACGCCATTAACCCAGCCAATAATGAGAAAGTTCCAATTTGGGTTGGAGATTTTGTTATTGCGAGTTACGGCACTGGCGCAGTTTTCGGTGACATTCATGATGAACGCGACTTTGAATTTCTGAAGAAGTTTAAAATTCCAGCCCGCGTGACAATTATTCCAGAGAATAAAAAGGCTGCTGAAGCAGTTAAGGCTCAGGAATATCCCTACACTAGCGAAGGTATTTTAATCGACTCTGGTGAATTTACTGGCATGCGCAGTGAAGAAGCCCGCGATAAAATTACTGCCTGGCTAGCTAAAAAGGATGCTGCAGTTGAAAAGGTAAATTTCAAGATGCGAGACTGGAGTGTATCGCGGCAGCGCTACTGGGGTGCACCAATTCCGATTGTGTATTGTCCTGACCACGGAGCTGTTCTTTTGCCCGACGCAGAACTACCTGTCATTTTGCCCGAAATTAAAGATTATGCATCAACCGACAATGGTCGTAGTGCCTTAGCTCGTGCAGCTGATTGGCTGCATACAACATGTCCAACATGCGGTAAACCAGCAGAGCGCGAAACTGATACGCTTGATACATATATATGCAGCAGTTGGTACATGTTGCGCTACTTTGATCCAGATAATGAAAAAAGGATATTTAATAGCGACATTGTTAACAAGTGGATTCCCATAGATTTCTACAATGGTGCTGATCATGCCACTGCCCATATGATTTATGCTCGTTTTGTTACACGGTTCCTGCATAAGCAGGGGCTCGTAGATAAGCCAGAACCTTTTAAGAAATTTTTATTCAACGGTAAAGTTACGGCTAGTGACGGTCGGATGTTTAGTAAGAGCAAAGGCAACGGCATTGATCCCTTGGAGATCATTAACGATGGTTATGGGGCGGATGCACTTCGAACTTACTTAATGTTTGCTGCGCCGTTAGAGCTGTGGGTGCGTTGGGATGCACAAGGTGTGCCAGCAACACACCGCTTTTTGTCACGTGTTTGGAATTTAACCCAAGAGTTTTTGGCATCAACCAATAGTCACACTGACAAGAAAGACCAGGCCGCAGATATTTTACCGATCATTCACAGAACTATTAAAAAGGTTTCCGATGACTTAGAAACACAAAAATATAACACCGCTATTGCTGCCATGATGCAGTGCACAAATGATCTCTATAAGCTTAAAACCGGGGGCTTTAGCGATGAAAATACTTGGAAATTTACGCTTGAGAGTCTGGTAATGCTCATCGCTCCGTTTGGACCACACATTGCCGAAGAGCTTTGGCATGAACTAGGCCATGAAGATAGTGTCCATGTTGATCATTGGCCCACACATGACACTAAATATCTATCCACAGAAACAATTACCATAGTCGTTCAAGTCAACGGTAAGGTTCGGGCGAATATTGAGGTGGCAACTGGAAGTAGCGAAGACGAAGTCGTGAAGGCTGCCAAATCAAGCGACAAGGCCAAAACCTATTTAGATAAGCCAATTCGCAAAACTATTTACGTTCCAGGTAAACTAGTTAACTTCGTAGTATAACTTTCTCACCATTTCCTACCATTGAATAAAGCTACTTAAAACGCTATAATACAGGTAAGATATCAGTATAATCACAGATAGGAGTGCTGTAGTAATACCATGGGTAAACCCAAGAAACGCACTAGTCCCCGCCGAACAGGTACACGCCGCAGTCACCTTAAGCTTAAGCTGGCGCGAGTGGTCAATGCTAAATCACCAGTCAAGGTTTACACCACACGTCGTGAATCCGGCAAAGCAGCAGTAAAGTAAACAGCTGACACTTTGTCAGCTAAGTGGAATTTAACAATATGGCTTCAAACCGTCACCTCGGCCGCATCATCGCCCTCCAAACTCTTTACGAGCAAGAGTTCCGTCGAGAGTGTGGCGATAGTACATTTGACTTGGCTGAGGTACTAAAGCGTAATATTAGTCGTTATAAGCAGACTGTTGACGACCACGACTTCATAGAGGCACTTGTACGAGGTGTAGATGCCAAGCAAGCTGACCTTGATGCCAAACTTCAACCTATTGCTCCAGAATGGCCTATTGATCAGATTGCCCGTATGGACCGAATAACTTTACGTATGGGGCTGTATGAGCTGCTGTATGAAACTAACGTGCCGCCTAAGGTGGTAATAAATGAAGCAGTCGAGCTGGCCAAAGCCTTTGGAGGCGATAACAGCTCTAAATTTATCAATGGTGTGCTTGGAACAGCTCTAAAACAAAAGGATAAAGTTGCTACGAAAACTCCTAAGAAGAAAGTAAAGAAATAATAATGAAACGACCAAAGCCCATCCAAGGTTTCAAGAAATTTGTCCACCGCCGTGCTCCGGCTATAAATGAAGTGGTTCGCGAACCAACGGCAGGCGGTATTGTATACCGCCATAATCCCAAGTCTAAAGCAGTAGAAATTTTACTAATTCAGGATGCCAAAGACAGATGGACTATTCCAAAAGGGCATATTGAGGAAGGTGAATCTGCTAAGGATACAGCAGAGCGCGAGATTGGTGAGGAAACAGGACTGATGCAGGTGAAGGTGCTTAACTGGCTTGGCAAAATAAACTTCCAGTACCGTCGACAGCAAAGCCTGGTGCTTATGACCACAGAAATATTTCTAATTCAGGCCCAAGGAGATACCAACAAACTAAAACCAGAAGACTGGATGAATGGCATTAAATGGTTTAGCGCTAACGATGCACTTGATAAAATAGAATATGAAGACATCAGCAAAATTATATTGCTGGCCTTAAAGCAAATACGAAATATACAGGGACCAGGGAAATAACAGCTATGCAAGACACAAATAGCTACAAACAGTTTGCTAAAGACACGTTAGGAGTGACTTTTGCAGATATAGATTTACTAGTCACGGCCTTTACTCACCGGTCTTATGTTAATGAGCACCGCAAAACCGTCAAACAGCACAACGAGCGGCTGGAGTTTTTAGGTGATGCTGTACTTGAGCTAGTGGCTACCGAATATTTGTACACACACTACACAGAGCCAGAAGGCATCCTGACTAATTGGCGCAGTGCCCTAGTGCGCACAGAGAGTATTAGTGCTGCCGCAGCAAAGTTAGAGTTTGAAGCATTATTGCGGCTGAGCAAGGGAGAAAAACGCGGCACGGATCGGGCCAGGGCACAAATATTGGCCAACACCTATGAGGCGGTAATTGGCGCTTTGTATTTGGATCAAGGCTATGAGCCAGCTAAAAAATTTATCGAGCAAAGCGTTCTAGCAACATTCGAAGATATTTTAAAGACAGGGTCATGGATGGATGCCAAGTCTCATTTACAGGAACTAGTACAAAGTAAGGATGGATTTACCCCCGTTTACAAAGTTTTGAGTGAGGAAGGTCCAGACCACGACAAAATATTTAGCGTGGGCGTATTTGTAAACGGTGCACAAAAGGGCACAGGTACTGGACCTAGCAAACAGGCAGGCCAGCAGGGCGCAGCCGAAGACGCGCTTAAACATTACGAAACTTCCCAATCTTGACATAAGGGGTGGTTATCTGTAAAATTACCTAGACTGTTTTAGAAATGTAAGAAGTAGTGAGAAAAGAGAGTCAACAGATATATGTTAGCTATTCGTATGCAACGTACTGGCCGTAGCGGTCACGCAAGTTTCCGTGTGGTAGTACAAGATTCACGCCAATCACCGACCAGCGGTAAGTTTGTGGCCTTGCTTGGTAGTTATGACCCACATACGCGTGCTACTACTCTCGTAAAAGAAAAGACTACGTTTTATCTTGAACACGGTGCCCAGCCTTCAGAGCGAGTAGCACGATTACTTAAGCAGGAAGGCATTAAACTGCCAGAATGGGCAGCAGTTGCCACTAAAAAGACAGGTAAGATTCGCAATCCAGACAAACTTCGCCGTAACCGCCCAGCTGATGCTGAGCCAAAGGTAGCGGCTCCTGAAACTACTACTTCAGAAGAAGAAGTTGCAGAGCACGAGGTTACTAGTGAAGAAGTTGTCGAAACGCCAGTAGAAGCAGCACCAGAGGCAGAGCAAACGACTGAAGCTGTAGAGGAAGAGCCAACGTCCCAAACAGAAGAGTCACCACCCGAGACAGAAGCACAGTCTTAGACCAATAACAGAATCTGATATAATAAAACTTGACCAATAACCTACACAGGAGGAGTTTCTGAGCATGAGTAGTATTGACCAACAGTTCGTTGAATTTATTGTTAAATCACTAGTAAGTAAGCCAGATGCAGTCAAGATAGAACGCCGAATTGATGAGAAGGGCGTATTACTAGAGTTAACCGTTGACCCTGAAGATCTAGGTAGGGTTATTGGCAAGCGTGGCGCTACTGCCCAGAGCTTACGCACACTACTTCGTGCCCTAGGTACTAAAAACGATGCCCGTTACAACCTAAAGATTATAGATAACGGTGAACCCTATGAGCGCCGACCGCGTGAAGATGAAGCTCATGATCAAACCAGGCAGGAATCAGAAAAAGAAGACAAGAAACCAGAGGAGAACAACAAAAAAGAAGAGGGCAAGCAGGACCCTGAGAACGAACAGACAGAGGAGAGTATAGAAGAGGCTCAGCCAGCTGAAGAAGACTTACCAGACGAGACACCAGAAGAAGAGGAACGCGACCACGACAGTGTAATAAGCAAGACACGTAAAGAGCTAGAAGAATTTGACGATTTAGATTTGTAGGCTCTTGATAAAGTACGCCGTAACAGATATAATTAAGAGGTTAGAACAACAAAAAGTCTAAAAAAGCTCATTGCGAGCCATCCAAAAGATGGGAGCTTTATGTGACAGAATTATCCGCTCAGGCGGATATTTTGTTTGTGATACAATAATAATCATGAAAATTCAAATAATTACCCTTTTTCCAGATATGTTTCCCGGTGTGCTGGATACCAGTATGCTCTGGAAGGCGCAGGAACGTAAAATTGTAGAAATTAGCTACATAAACTTGCGTGACTTTGGCTTGGGTCCACGTAAACAAGTAGATGACACTCCATATGGTGGTGGCGACGGTATGTTGCTTATGCCCGGACCTGTAGTAGAGGCAATTGAGAAAGCTAAAAAAATAGATCCTAAAGCTACGGTTATTTTGCCTACACCCAGAGGCAAGTTATATAAACAATCTGAAGCCAAGCAGCTTGCAAAGAGGTCAGGACTTATATTGGTCTGCCCACGTTATGAGGGATATGATGAGCGTATTACAAGTTTTGTGGACCGGCAATATTGCATTGGCAACTATGTTCTGACAGGTGGAGAACTGCCAGCTATGGTAATAGTTGACAGTGTTGTACGTCTGCTCCCAGGAGTACTCGGCGGTGAATCTTCAGCAGAAATAGAATCTTTCCAGGCAGACGATGTTACGATTGAATTTCCTCAATACACGCGCCCAGAAGATTTCAGAGGAGACAAAGTACCAGATGTACTTTTAAGTGGTCACCATGCTGAAATTGCTAAATGGCGACAACAACAATCTAAATCTTAAGGTTTGCTTCATAGAGTTTGTGCACAGATAGGGCAGGACTCTTCGCTGTCTTCTTCTGCCGCCCAGTGTTTGGTAGCTAGCTGCCAAGGCTCATAATCATGATAGGCAACAAGGTCTGCTAACCGGCGCAGCGAGGAACCCAAGCGTCCGTACATACGTAAATTGCCCCATAGCACTGCTGCCCAGTGAGGCCCAGCGGGGATCACATAGATTGGTTTTTTAGCCACATACGGCTTAGCATCTTGCTTATTAGCTAGGCGCTTGAGGTTCCCCGCAACATATGCCCCGTCATAAAGAGCAGTTTGGGCTAGACCGCTATATGGTGTATCGGCATTATCGCCAATGACATAAATGCTTGGCTCTGCCTCCAAAAACTGGTTAACTCGTACCTTGCCGTTTTTAGTCATTTGAAAAACGTTGTCTGCTAAAAATGGCTGGTTAGCTACACCAGCTGTCCAGATAACGCTATGACTAGCCAGCTTTTTGTTGTTTAGCGTTAGGGCTTCTGCTGTTTCTGCTTTAACGGAGGTATTTAGGTAAACCCTAACGCCAAGCCGTCTTAGATGGCGAGCCGTAGTTTTGCCTATATCCGTAGGCATACGTGGTACAAGGCGTGGCATAGCCTCAACTAGCTCTACTCGTATAGCCCGGTGTCTTACACCGTGTTTTTTAGCAATTTGGCGCAAATAAGCGGGTAATGCGCCTGCCAGTTCCACACCAGTGGGGCCTCCACCAATCACTACATAGTTTAAATCTGGCTTATGTTCATCAATAAGTTGTTGGTGCAAATGCTGCTTGAGCCGTGTGGCCTCAGCATTAGTTTTTATACCATACGAGAACTCTTCGAGTCCTTCTATATGGAAATAATTTGTTCGTACCCCGAGCGCAAGTATTAACGCGTCATATTCAATAATTTCATGCTTGGCTGTAAAAATTGTATGTTTTTGGCGGTCAAGTTTAGTGGCTTTGTCTTCCACTAAGTGCACATCTTTACCTTTAAAGATTTCTTTTAGCGGTATGCTTGAGGCCAATTTTTTGCCACCAGTGGCAGTACGGTATAGGCTTGGATAATATCTGAAATCCAAGTGATCACTTAAGAGAGTAATGTGAAATTGGCTATTGTCTGCTAGTTCTAATGCAGCTTTGACTCCACCAAATCCTCCACCAACAATTAATACTTTGTGCATACGTCTCTAAACCTTTGTTTTAACCACTAGCAATAATGGTAGCATATACCCCTGTTGAAGTGTTAGGCCTTTTCTATACGGCCGCAAGCCAGCCGTGGGCCACCGCTATGACCTGAACCAGTTTCGCCAGGATTATAAGGGTCTGGATTGGCATGAACCATAAGTGATGTACCTTCCTCGGGCTCAAGAATAGAAACGGGACCATTTGAAAGAGTAACTCGGGAGGTAATTGCTTCTAGCTCACCGTTTCCGGTATCATCCACGGTAATGCTAGGCAAATCGCCGGCATGAAAACCATGGTTGGCATCTGGGTCACTGTTGCCACTGGGGCCTGGGTCAAAGTGCCCACCGGCACATTTAAAGCCATCGCATTCGCAGTCGCCTTTTTCGTGAATGTGAACTGCGTGCTTACCGACTTTTAGTGTTTTTGGGTCACCTTTTATGGTAAGGCGTATATGAACGTATTTCCAACCGTCAACGTCGTACTCCGTAAACTCCGCAACACCAGACACGTCGGGGCCAGCCACACTAGCCTTGGCTCGTGCGGTAATCTTCTTAGAGTCAGCTTGTAAATCAACTTTCATCAGAGCTCACTTTCCGATCAAAGTATCCAGCCAGCAGCGAGCCGCCAAAACCGGCGCCTGATACAAAAATAATTACGTGTTGAACGCCATGGTTAAAGGCCGATGCTTCTGCCCACCCGGATATTGCAAAAATGCCAATCAAGGTCAAAACTACAGAAAATGCAAGTACTAGTGCTTTAAGATGCAGTCCTCGTTTTACAGCAAGCGGCTTCCCAGCCAACTCCTTATTTTTAGCAGTAATATACATATGTAACCCTCCTCTTATATAACTATTGTAGCACTGACTTATATCGTTTTTGCCAAGGGTAACTTAATGGTAAAAGTAGTTCCTTTGCCCACGGTACTAGTAACTTCAATCGTACCACTATGCAGTTCAATAATTTGCTTTGCAATAGCAAGACCCAAGCCATATCCGCCACTATTTGTTTTGGCGCGTGCACTATCAACCCTGTAGAAACGCTCAAAAATATTCGGAAGGTCAGACGCTTTTATGCCTATGCCTCGGTCTTTAACTATTAAATGCCCATGGTTGCCGTGCTTGGCCGTAGACAAAGTTATGGCAGTTCCCCGCGGACTATATTTAATGGCGTTATCGGCTAAAATAACTACTAGCTCTGTCAGGCTTACACTGTCACCTAAAACCTTTATATCGGATACCCGGTTTTCTAGCTTAATATTTTTTGCACTAGCGGCAGTACTAAGTTGTTTGGTTGCATTTGTAGCTACCGTTTTGAGTGATAGGCTCTTCATGGCAACGTCATGGTCATTCTGCTGTGCAAGCCTAAGTAAACTGTCAGACAGAGCCTGTAACTTAATTACTTCTTCTAAATTGCTACTCAGTAGCTGTTTGGCCTCGTTTTTGTCTAGAGTATTGTCCCTTAGTGCAACCTCAATCTCAGTCTGCATAGCGGTCAGAGGAGTTCTGAGCTCATGGGAAGCATCAGCCGTAAAACGCGTTTGTGACTCTAGAGCGTCTTCTATAGGTCTTAGTGTTCGCTGGGCCAAAGCGTAACTCGCCAGGCTACCTAACACTAATGTTGCAATATTGAGTAAAACAAGATTTTGCTGCAGGTGGCGGGCATTTTCTGCCAAGCGGTCTTGACGGAATTGGTCAAAATTCACAAATGAGCCCGGACTTATCTCTTCAAAAACTATTGGTCGGCGCAGATCATCCCTAAGCTCAGTTGACGAAACATGATAAAGCCACAGGCTAAACCCAATACTCAGCACCATAATAATACTCAGGTAAGATAGAGTAAGTCTAAGTACTGCAGAGCGAATCATGACGTCTGCTTAACCAAGTTTATAGCCAAAACCACGGGCTGTTTGTAATAAGGGTGTTTTGAAAGGCTTGTCTATTTTATTGCGAAGGTAGCCCATATATACTTCCACCGTATTTGGCAAAATATCTGCATCAAAGTTCCACACGTGATTTATTATAGTCTCTTTTGGGATAATCCTGCCTGGGTTACGCATAAGGTATTCCAAAAGGGCAAACTCACGACGAGATAGTTGTATGTTTGTGCTGCCTCTCTTAACTTCGTAGGTAACAGGGTCGAGTGATAGGTCGCCTACCTTTAATATAGTACTGTTAGTATCCTGCGGCCGGCGCATCAAAGCTCTCATGCGAGCTAGTAATTCTTCAAACGCGAATGGTTTAACTAGGTAATCATCGGCGCCTGCATTTAAGCCGCTTACTCGGTCACGAATTTGGTCTTTTGCAGTTAACATCAATATAGGCATGTGCTTGCCTTCATCCCTCAGTTGTTTACATATATCTATGCCATCTTTTGATCCTGGGAGCATTCTATCTAGAATTATTAGGTCGTAATCATCAGCAAGGGCGGTGCGAAGTCCCTCATCGCCATCGTAACTTACATCAACAGCATAGGTCTCTAGCTCAAGTCCACGCTTAATGGCATTGGCAATTTTGTGCTCATCCTCTACTACTAAAACTCTCATATAGTTCTAAGTATAAGGCTTTTTGCTTAGACTTAGCTTAGAGATATCTCACATACTTATTCTTATAAATATGTTTTGTTATCAGATGTATACTAAGTTTGTGAACAAACAATCTGACGTAACACAACTAGAAGGAACAGTGACTGCCTTTTCTGGCAACGGCCGTAGTTTGGGGTACCCAACTGCTAATCTTACATCGATCACAACACTAAAGGACGGTGTATATTTTGGATACGCGGATTTAGATAAGTACCAAAACAATCCTGCACTAATTTTCGTTGGTGTGCCCACCACAGTTGGTGATACTAAGCGCCGCGTGGAGGCTCACCTACTAGACATTATTGATAAAGACTATTATGGCCAGCATCTAAACATCCGGGTGCATAGATTCTTTCGACCTAATAAAAAGTTTGCGTCTTTAGACGAACTACTTATAGCCATACGCGCTGATGAAGTTGCTGGACGGGAATGGTTTAATCGTCATAAGCTTGCTTAGACCAGGCTTTTAACAGATACTGAAGAGACAATGTTTACCGGAATTATCACTGCGGTTACGCCTGTAGTTGAAAGCAAACTACTTGCAGATAACCTAAGGCTTAGACTTAAAATGCCCAAGTCTTGGGACGATTTAGAGCTTGGTGAATCTATTTCTGTTAGCGGTGTATGTTTAACTGTGTCTAAGATTGAAGGTAGGGAATATGAGGTTGAACTCGTACCAGAAACTTTGCAGAAAACAACATTTGGCCAAAGGGTACCACAAAAAGTAAACATAGAGCGTGCGCTCCCGGCAGCTAGTAGATTTGGTGGACATTTTGTAGAGGGGCATATTGATAGTACAGGTAAAGTTTTGGAAGTAGATAAGTCTGACGGATACAGGATCAGCATAGCGTTTGAGCCCAAGTATCAAAAACTAGTTATAGACAAAGGAGCAATCGTTATTGACGGAGCATCACTAACTGTAATAGACCCTAGCACTGGAAAACTAAGTGTGACACTAGTGCCCTACACCATAGAGCACACAACACTAGGAAACCTGACTAAGGGAGATCAAGTGAACCTAGAGTTTGATATGATAGGCAAGTACGTAGTAAATGTTATGGAGCATAGCGGTAATGCAGCAGCCTAAAACAATAGTAGCCAAGCCATTTGATGCTTCTCACTGGAAACTGGGTGTTGTAGTGGCAGATTTTAACGCGCACATTACAAGCCAGTTACTGGATAGCGCACTCGCTCGGGCCAAGGACTATAATATTTCTAAAAGTAATATTGATGTTATGCACGTAGCGGGCGCCATTGAGATTCCACTTATACTTCAGACCATGGCCAAAACACGAAAGTACAATGTGCTACTTGCGGTAGGTTGCGTCATAAAGGGTGAAACTACCCATTTTGACTACGTATGCTCATTTGTGACAGATGGTGTTTTGAAGGTCCAGTTATCACAAAATATGCCAATTGGTTTTGGTGTGCTTACATGCAACGACGAGGCTCAAGCAATAGCTCGCGCACACCTGGGTGGAGAGCACCTTGATGCGGTATTACACCAAGCTCTTTCTATCCAACAAATTAACTAATTTACTTAAGCTTCAATAAAGGTTAGGGCGTAGCCCTGTTTGCCAGCCCGGCCAGTACGTCCAATTCGGTGCACATAGTCTCCATACGATTGAGGTGTGGAGTAGTTGATGACGTGTGAAATATCAGTAATGTCTATGCCCCGAGCGGCTACGTCTGTAGCAACTAGCACGTTGACGTTATTATCTTTGAAACGCTTCAGCGCCCGTTGACGCTGTGACTGGCTTTTACCGCCGTGAATAGCGTCAGCCTCAAAGCCTCTGGCTTGTAGCTCTTTGCAGAGTCGCTCTACGCTACGATGCGTATCGTCAAAAACTAATGTCTTGACCACGTCATCTTTTACAAGAAGATCATGAAGCTTGCCAATTTTTTCGCTTTTAGCCGAGTAGCGAACAATGTTTTGATCAACATTCTCACTGGTGTCTCCGGTCTTGACCATTATATTAACTGGGTCGTTAGCAAAACTTTCGATGATTGCTGTAACCCGTGCATCCATGGTTGCGGAGAAAAAGAATGATTGGCGTACGGCTGCGGCCCTACCCAGTATATGGCGGATATCTACAATGAAGCCCATATCTAGCATACGGTCAACTTCGTCTAGAACTATGATGTTGAAATTATCTAGCTTAAGGGTACCTTGCTCTAGATGATCCTTGATGCGGCCCGGTGTACCTATAACAATTCGTGGTCGTGCCCTAAGGTCGCGTAACTGCGGGCCCATCGCCACGCCACCAATTAAGATGGCTCCTCTTATTCCGCTACCACGGGCTAGGCTGCGGCATTCTACTTCGATCTGCTGAGCGAGTTCACGGGTCGGCGCCATAATAATAGCGTTAGTATTTGGGTTGTTGAGGAGTTTATCTAACACTGGTAGTGCAAATGCAATAGTTTTACCAGTGCCCGTATTGGCAATACCCACTACATCTTTGCCACTTAGTCCAACAGGGATTGTTTGATCCTGAATGGCTGAAGGGGCTGCAAAGCCCATAGCTAGTAAATTGGTCATAAGCAGTGGGTGCACTGCAAAGTCACTAAATACATGGGTTGGCTCATATATTTCTTGCCCGGCACTGACTGTCACTGGTCGTATAAAGCGCGAAGGGTTTATATACTCTTTTTTGGGCCCACGGCTTGCTGGCCGTGAGTAGTTTGTGTGTTGAGTACGCCCGCGCGTGTGCGGACGTGAATGTTGGGAATAAGACATAAAAAATGAATCCTTTTGGTTAGTTTACTTTATGTAATCGATTGAGGTAATGAAATCGAGTACGTGCAAACTATCCCGGATTCATCAAAACAATATGCTTATTTTAGCACAAACGGTTCAGCTATGCAACCGTTATTAGTATGGACAGACTTTGGTGATGGTCTTGGACTGGATAACCTGAGCGTCTTGGACTAATGCATGGGTTTCCCAATATGTCTTGCTTTTGGAAGTGGCTTTCTCGTCGCCTGGGAAGGGTGGACTGCAGGCGCCAATCCATGTATCAGTCAATTCGTAATTGCCATCAGAATCTTTGTCTAGAATAATTGTCAGCTTGTGGCTGGGTGAGGGGTAACGGTTTTTTGCATAACGGGCAAACACGCTCTTTTTGTAAGGTTGAGCATAGAATATGGTGTCTTTTTCACTTGTTTCAACAATATCAGTATTGCCAATAGTACGACCCATGTCACGCTCTATAACCACTTCTGCGCCACTTAGTTTAGAAGTAGATAGGACTTCTTTAATCATGTTGATTAGATAGGGATGGCGACTTAGATAATGCCCAGCAGAAGATGTTATAAGGTTTACATACACCTCAGGGCCACTAGCCGGTTCACGCATCACATATCTATACATATAAGTCTTCTTATCTTGTAGTATACGCTAAAGTGGCTAAAATAGCGATGATAGAAAGACCGCTAAAGCTTGCGAACTGATTGGTTCTATTATAAAACTATGTTAAGATAAACCTAAGCAAGTGGTTACTATAACCTCTCCGTTGTCATAATTTGTCCTTACAAGGCTCACTATCACCCTCGGTCAGACAGTACTAAACGCGGGCGATATTAGCTAATGAAAGGATAATAAAAATGGCAATGAAACTATATGTAGGCGGACTCGCCTACAGTGTCTCAGACAAAGAGCTTGAAGAATTATTTGCAGCGCAAGGCCAAGTAGTTAGCGCTGTAGTTATCAAGGACCGAGATAGTGGCCAATCCAAAGGCTTTGGCTTTGTGGAAATGGCAGATGTCAAAGAAGCCCAAAACGCCATCAAAGAACTCAACGGCAAAGAAGTAAGTGGCCGTTCTATTATGGTTAACCAAGCCCGCCCACAGGAAGACCGCAGCTCCGGTGGCGGCAGTTTCCGTAAGTCTTACTAAACATATAAATTTAGAATTCATAAAGAACTGGTCATTAGATCAGATCTGTTAAAGATTGTTAGGTACTATGAGTAAAACAGATCAACATATTGAAATTGTCCGCTCTACAAAACGTGGATTAAGTTCTATGAGCTCTAGATCCGCAGAGCCTCTATTAGAGGTTCTAAGACTGCGTTACTCCAATGTGCGCATAACTATAATAAATTGTTTGGACGATCTCAACGCACTAATAGAGCGCCAGCCAGACCTGGTGTTTTTAGGTATGAAATTCGTTCCTAAAAATCCCGCATTAGGCTTCCATGATCCCAACAAGATATGGCTAGCTGATTATTTAGATCTGCATAACATTTCATATACAGGATCAAACCATACAGCGCACGTGCATGAGCTAAACAAGCATATGGCAAAACAAAAAGTATTAGAAGCTGGGCTAAATACATCAAATTTTTACGTTGCAAAGTGCGATCAGCCACAAACCTGGAGCAACATGCCCCTATCTTATCCTATTTTCATTAAGCCTTCTAATAGAGGTGGAGGGCAGGGGATTGATAGCGACTCCGTGGCTCATAATGAGGAGCAAATGCTCAAAAAGATTGGTCACATTGCCACTAACTTAAACGCGGACTCACTGATAGAAGAGTATTTGCCTGGCCGCGAATTTAGTGTGGCAATCCTTGCAGATAGCAGCTCTACTAATTATTTTGTAATGCCTATCGAGCTGATTGCACCTAAAGATATTCACGGCGAACGAATACTAAGTTCACAGGTAAAAATGGCAGACACAGAAAGTAACCAGGAAGTCACGGATAGAATTCTACGGGCTAAAATTAATACACTCGCAATCAATGTTTTTAATGCCTTAGGTGCGCGAGATTACGGTAGAATAGATATCCGTCTCGATAGCTCAGGAGTACCCCAGTTTTTAGAAGCCAACCTTATACCTAGTTTAATTAATGGGTACGGTAATTTTCCTAAAGCTTGCATGCTAAACAAGGGCATTGGATACGAGCAGATGATTTTTTGTATAATTGACCTGGCTTTTACACGTACGCCTAACTTGGTAATTAATGAACTTGAGTCTGATCTGATCCCGTCACTACTCACAGAGCCTCTGGCCATTTAGACTAGAATTGATTTTTGCCATCAAATAGCGCTGAGACGGAGTTCCCAGCAAAAACAGCACCGATGGCATCGGCAATGAGAGGAGCAATAGATAATGTCACAATCTTTTTAGATTTAATGGTGTTTTCAGGCGCTAAGGTGTTAGTCACAATTACTTTGGTGAACGAGGAATCGTTAATCCGCTGCAAGGCGGGGTCAGATAGCACACCGTGCGTTGCCACTCCGTAAATAGCTTTGACTTTGTTCTGTGCCAGAAGATCGGCAGCTGCACAAATTGTACCAGCCGTATCTACCATATCGTCTACGATTAGACAGGTTTTACCCGTGACATCACCAATTAGATAACGGGCCTCTACACTGTTCTTTTTAGTAGTGGAACGTTGCTTGTGAATAATGGCAATATCACAGCCCAGGTCTGACCCATAACGCTCAGTAGACTTCACTCGTCCCGCGTCGGGCGAGACAATAACCAGGTTCTTAGTGCTGAAATGCTTTTTGATGTATTCGCATAAGATAGGGCGGGCAATAAGATGATCAAACGGCCCGTTAAAGAATCCCTGGATTTGCCCAGCATGAAGGTCAACGCTCATGATTCTATCAGCACCTGCCTGGGCAAGCAGGTCTACGACTAGGCGGGCTGTTATGGGCTCGCGCCCATTAGATTTACGGTCTTGGCGAGCGTAGCCTAAAAACGGAGTAACGGCTGTAATAGAACGTGCAGAGGCACGCTTGGCGGCATCAATCATAATGGCTTGCTCCATAAGTGCATCGTTTACATTGCCGCCATGGGTTTGAATGATAAACACATCGCTATCGCGTACTGATTCGCCCAAGGTGCAGCTTATCTCACCATTAGCAAAGTTAGAAAGCTGGACAGTATGAATGGGCACACCTAGTAGCTTGGCAACTTCTTTGGCAAGCCCCGGATGAACCCTCCCGCTCATAATCTGCAGGCGCCTAGGCGCTACATTGATCATATTAGTTCCAAGTGTAGTGGATTAAGCATCCAAGGTCTAGATTTATCTAAAACTACAACTTTAAGGATCTACGTCCTATGTCGGTGCGGTAGTGCATACCTTCAAAGTGAATCAATTTAATAGCTCTGTAGGCCTTATCTAATGCATTGCTAAGTGTCGAACCATAAGCTGTAACGTTTAGTACGCGTCCACCGCTTGTAACAAGATTGCCATTTTTTAGGGCGGTTCCAGCATGAAAAACAACTATATCTTTAAGTTTCTGGGCATCATCAATACCTGTAATTGGAAGACTTTTAGGATATGTTCCTGGATATCCGGGCGATGCTAAAACTACACTAACTGCATAGCCAGCCTTCCATTTTACATTAGCTGGATTAAGTTTGCCGTTTGCACAGGCCTTCAAAATATCATACAAGTCACCATCTAATAGGCGCATGTAGACTTCTGCCTCTGGGTCACCAAAGCGAGCATTAAATTCCAAAAGCTTGATAGCATTACCGTCAATCATAAGCCCTGGGTATAGACAGCCTCTAAACTCGGCTCCATCTTGTTTTAAGGCTTCCAAAGCCGGTATTACTGCATGCTCCTTAACAAATTTAGTATCTGCACCTGAAATCCAGTCCACGGGAGCGAACGCACCCATACCACCTGTGTTTGGTCCCTTGTCACCGTCAAAAACTTGTTTGTGGTCCTGTGACGGAGGAAACATGACAGTTCGAGTACCATCACAAAGTGCATGCATAGAGGCTTCCTGTCCCTTCAGAAAATCTTCTACAACTACCTTATTACCAGAATCGCCAAAAGCCTTATTGACCATAATCTCATCAATCGCAGCATCAATTTCACTAGCACTACTCGCAATAATTACACCCTTACCAGTTGCTAGACCATCAGCCTTTATTACAACTGGGAGTGGACGGCTCTTGGCATAAGTCCGCGCCATACTGGGGTTTGTAAAATTCTGGTATTTTGCCGTTGGAATCTTGGCAATCTTCATCAGGTCTTTAGAGAACGTTTTGGAAGTTTCAATTCTTACTGCAGCCTTAGACGGTCCAAAAATAGTCATTCCGGCCGCATTGAAAGCATCAACCGCACCCGCAGCCGAGGCGGCCTCCTGGCCTACTACTGTAAGGTCAATCTTGTTCTCTTGAGCAAACTTCAACAGACTGGCTACATCATCAAATGCAATATCCACGTTTTCAATTATCCCGTTGCTACCACCATTGCCCGGGGCAACAAAAACTTTATCTACTTTGGACGATTGGGCCAGCTTCCAGGCTAGGGCTTGCTCGCGGGCGCCACCACCAATTACCAAAACTTTTTGACTCACCCTATATTCCCTGGCTACGTTTACCCAAGTAGCTCCGGCGAGCCAGAATAAAGCTGTCAATATCTGTTGGTAAAAACCGTTTTTCGGCTGCTTTGACGCGCTTAAAGAGACTGTCATTAGTATCTTCGGACTTTACGTGCACGCGGTGTTCGGCAATTTTTGGTCCACGGTCGTACTCCTCAGCAACTACATGCAATGTTTGCCCAGCATATGGAAGGTGTTTGTTCAGCACGTGATCTTGTACGTAGACACCATATAGACCCTTGGTTTCAGGCAGCAAACCTGGGTGGGTATTGAGCATCCGGGACTCATAAATACTGCTATGATTAGGTTGCCAACCAAAGTTCTGTACTAGTTTTGGGCCTACCCGCTTCATGTAGCCCATTAGAACCACCAAATCAAACTTGCCTTTTTCAATTGCCGCCGCAATGGCATTTTGTTCGGCAGCAGTCTGCTCGCCTGGGCCCACTTGCTCGTTTTTTCGTGCGGGGTGAGTAATTCCGTTAATAACCTTATAATCAATATTCAGCCCAAACTTTTTATTAAGCCGGGCTATGCGCTCTAGCACACCAGCATTTTTACGGTTTGTAATAACTAAACCTACGGTACTGCCTATGCGACCATTCAGGGTTGCGCGTATAAATGCCTCAGCAGTTGTGCCCTCACCAGAAGCCAGAACGGCTATACGAGGTTGATTATTAGTTGGTGCTTTTGTTGGAGCTTTTTTGCGTAAAAAATCTTTTAGTGAATTGGGAGATATTTCTTTGGCACGCTTGCCAATTGGAATAGGATATATACCGTTAAAACAAGAAGTAGAAAACTTACTAGCCGCCAAACCTGTGGCCGTTATCATGCCCTTATAAGACAAAAAGTTTAGCGAGGTAGCACCCGTATATTCACACAGCTCTTCATTATTCATTTGGGTAGCAATAAGCTCTGATTGCTGAGGAGTGTTAATTCCATAAAAATCGGGATAACGCACAGGAGGGGAAGTTATGAGCAAATGAACTTCTTTAGCTCCTGCCTCATAGAGCATAGTTACTACCTGGCGCATAGTGCTGCCACGTACAATTGAATCATCAACTAAAATAACACGCTGCCCTTGTACAGTTTCAATCACGGGATTTAGCTTCATTTTTAGATCTCGTTCGCGCAACTGTGCAGTTGGTCGAATGAATGTACGGTGGATGTAGCGATTCTTAATTAACCCGTTTTCGAATCTCAGTCCCGCAGCTTGCGAGTAACCTAGTGCCGCTGGTATTCCAGAATCTGGCACAGGCATAACTATATCCGCATCTATTGGGAATTCCTTTGCCATCTGTATACCAAAGTTTTTACGGACATCGCTGACACGCTTGCCTAGTAGTAAGCTATCTGGTCGGGCAAAATAGACTAGCTCAAAAATATCAAGTTTTTGCTGTCCTCGAACTATTTGGTGAGAAGTAAAGCCGTCATTATTAACTACTACTAATTCACCAGGCCGTACATCACGCAAAAAAGTGGCCCCAATGGTGTCAAACGCACAGGTTTCTGAGGCTACTACATATCCCTTGCCTAGACTGGCAATAGAAAGTGGGCGTATTCCACATCTATCCCGGAATGCTACGAGAGTTGTTTGGTCCATAGCCACAGCAGAAAACACACCAGTAAATAGTGGATAAGCTTTTTTAACAGCTTTAGCTAGCGGTAATCCATCGTCTATATAGCAGCCGATGGCTGCAGACATCATGGCCGAGTCATTTAGCCCATCAAGCTTCACGCCGCGTTTATTCAAAAACACCTCTATTTTAGAGGTGTCGGGCAGGTTACCGTTATGGGCAAAAGCAAATTGGCGATCGTAATCTAAAAATGGTTGGTTGTAACGGTTATCGCTGCCACCCGATGTTGAGTAGCGATTATGGCCTATAGCCATTGATCCGGGCAGTTGTTCCAAATCTTCTTCGCGGTAGACTGTGGCTACTAGTCCTGCTCCCGTGTGTCCAAATAGTTGCTTGCCGTCAGAACTGACTATTCCTGAGCTTTCCTGGCCGCGGTGCTGCAATGCCCACAAGCCATAAAAGGTTGTTCTAGCAGCTTCTGCACCAGCTCCAAAGACGCCGAAGACAGCACATTTTTCTCTCAGCTGGTTTCTGGTATTGGTGGGTAGAATAGTGCTAAACCCTCGCTTTTTAGTTAACGCCAGCCCGCTGGGCCATACTCTTGCTATCTATTAACTATCTTAGGCGCATATCTGTGAGCTTACAAGTCTGGTTACCCACAATGCTTGTGGCTACAGTGAGAAAGACGTGTTGTAAAATTATCAAAAATATAAAGACGTTTAAGACATAACAACAGTTGTTTTGTAGCCCATGAATAGCCCGGTATCTACCACTCCTACTATGGACTTAAGTTTTTGCTCCATGCCATTACTAATTTTGCTAAACTTGACATCTAATATCAGGTTTCCATTTTCGGTTATGATAGGACCATCTTTGCCCTCTGCTTGGCGCAGTTCAACATCTGTAATGGTGTCAAACACCTTTAAAGCTTTAAGAACTATTTGTATGGCGTCAGGATAGATTTCTACAGGTACAGGGAAATTTTGTCCCAACCGTTTTACTAGCTTGCTCTGGTCTATAACTATGTAGGGTTTTTTGCTGGCCACTATCACTAACTTTTCTCGAAGTAGAGCTCCGCCTCGACCTTTTATCATGTTTCCTTTACCGTCCACCTCATCAGCCCCATCAAACGACCAATCTGGGCGCATTACTTTAAGTGAAGTTGTGGGAACAGACAGAGCTGCACATACTAGTTCCATCTCTATAGATGTCACAATTGCAATAAAATCTAAACCCTCTGACTCCCGTCGTGAGACCAAAGCCTTTAAGGTTACAAAGCTGGTAGAACCACTACCTACACCGATTACATCGCCCTTCTTTAGCTTTTTGGCCATAATGGCTGCTGCACGCTCTTTCTCGGCAAGGTTGGTAATCTCCCGTCCCCAAACACCGTCGGCAGTTTGCAGCTTGGTCCACTTCATGGCTGAATTATATCATCAGCGAGGAAGTCATTTGATATGATGAATGCAAGGTACTTATGTCAAACATTATTTTTCGAAAGATTTCATCGTCAGCGCCGGTAGAGAAGTATATTGCAGATGTTATTTCCCCACTGCTCGAGTCTGGCAAAAAGGTATTGTGGCTTCTGCCGGGTGGTTCAGCCATAAAAGTCGCGGTAGCGATTAGTAAGAGCCTTCCAGCTGCACACATAAGTAACCTAACTCTAACTCTAACGGATGAAAGATACGGCCCACCTGGCCATACTGACTCAAACTGGCCACAGCTTGTAGATGCCGGCTTTAGGGTAGGTACAGCAACAACACAGCCAGTTCTCGTAGGCAAAGATTTACAGCAAACGGTAGATGAGTTTGCTCATACACTTGAGAAAGATTTTGAAGAGGCAGATTTTAGGATTGCTCTAGTAGGTATGGGCCCGGACGGGCATATCGCAGGCATCAAACCAGGCAGCTCAGCGGTTGGTAGTAGTAAATTGGCGGTTGGCTATAAATGGCAAGATTTTACCAGGATTACATCGACCATCAACGCGCTTAAAAAACTTGATGAAGTTGTAATATATGCTATTGGCAAAGAAAAGTGGCCTCAGTGGGATGCACTTGATAAAACACTGGATCCAAACGTTCAGCCAGCCCAGCTCCTCAAAACGCTAAGAAAGGTTATAATTTATAATGACTATAAAGGAGATGAGGCATGAAGATAGCAATAGCTGGACTAGGCCGGATGGGCGCACAGATTGCACGTAAACTTAGCGAGTCTGGACACGATGTAATTGCCCACAACCGACACTCAGACAAAGTCGATGCAGTAGTGGCTTATGGCGCCAAAGCAGCCTACAAAAAAGAAGATGTAGTTAAGGCGTTTGAAGGTGAGCAGTTAGTACTTTGGCTCATGATCCCGGCAGAAGTTATCGATGAAGAGCTAGATACGTGGCTCGCCCTTGTACCCAAAGGAAGTTTAATAATTGATGGTGGCAACTCCGACTTTAGGCTAGACAAAAAACGCGAGACAAAAGTCAGTGCAGCCGGGAGTACCCTAGTAGACGTGGGAACTAGTGGCGGGGTATGGGGTTATCAGAACGGATTTTGCATGATGGCTGGTGGCCGCGAGGAAGATTTTAAAAAGATAGAGCCTGCTCTAAAATCCCTTGCCGCACCAACCGGTGGTTATGAATATTTTGGACCAAATGGGGCAGGCCATTTTGTAAAGATGGTTCATAATGCTATCGAATATGGCATGATGCAGAGCCTAGCCGACGGCTACCTAATGCTCAAGGACGGACCATATAAAGATATAGATTTGGCCAAAGCCGGCAATGTTTGGCAAAAAAAGAGCGTTATTACCTCATGGCTAAATGAGCTAGCAGCCCAGAGTGTGGCTGAAAACCCAAATCTTGAGGGCATAGATGGAGCCGTGGCAGAAACAGGCGAAGCCCGATGGACACTTGAAGTGGCTAAGGAGATGAACATACCTATGCCTGCTATTCGCTCAGCTTTTGAGGTAAGGCTTGCCAGCCAAAAAGGCCAGACAAACTTTGGCACCAAGCTATTGTCTGCTATGCGTAATAAATTTGGCGGCCACGCGATAAATAAAGATGGCTGAGGCAAACATGCTTGATCTCCCTCCAGCAATCCTAACCATTTTTGGCATTACAGGCGATCTGGCAAAACGCAAACTGTTGCCAGCATTATATTTTCTTGCCAACGATAACTTGTTGCCACCCTCGGTTAAGATTATTGGTGTTACTCGCCGTGGGACAACAGTCTCCCAGGTTATTGAAAATATTCGGTCTGCAGTAGAGCTTGAGGGTGAGACGCCAAACCCCTCCACCATGAAGCATATAGAACAGTCGATATCGATAATCAAAATGGATATAACCGACCCCGCCGAATATGTCAGGCTCAAAGTTGAACTAGACAAGGTCGAAGACGAACTCGGTGTTTGTCTAAACCGCCTGTTTTATCTAGCCATCCCTTCACAAATGTTTACACCAGTGGTTCGACAACTAGGTACCAGCCGGCTCAATAGCGGCTGTCAACACGGTACTAGCGAGAGCCGCTTGCTGGTAGAAAAGCCTTTCGGCTACGACCTTGAGTCCGCGGAGGAGCTTATAGAGATAATCTCTGGTTCGTTCCCGGAAAAACAGGTTTATCGAATAGATCATTATCTGGCAAAAGAAACAGTCCAAAACATTCTAACATTCCGTTTTCAAAACCCGCTATTTGAATCAGACTGGGACAACAAACACATTGGTCAGATTATGATCACAGCAGCCGAGACCATTGGCATAGAGGGCAGGGTGGTTTTTTACGAGCAAATGGGGGCTCTGCGTGATTTGGTCCAAAGCCATTTATTGCAGCTACTTTCACTCGTAACTATGGAGCGGCCTAAAGATTTTTCTGCAGAAGCTATCCATAGCGCCAAACTTGCCTTGCTAGATGCAATTCCGGCACCTTCACCTGACGTTATAACAAAGGAAACAGTGCGGGGACAATACGATGGCTATAAAGAAGAGGTAAATAATCCTGAATCTAGCGTCGAGACCTTTGCCGCCTTGAAATTACAAATAGACAATGATCGTTGGCGCAATGTTCCTATAGTTTTGAGTACAGGCAAAAAACTGGCAGAGAAATCTACAGAGATTTGCATAGTTTTCGAAGATAAAGCCCATCCCGGGCAGCGCAATTATTTGACCATACGTATACAACCCAAGGAAGGAATAACGCTAAGTATTAGAGTTAAAAAACCTGGTTTTGATGATCATGTGCAAGAAGTACCGATGGACTTTTTCTATGGAAATCAGTTGCAAGCAGGCCACCCAGACGCTTATGAGCGGGTAGTTGTAGACGTGTTAAGAGGGGATAAAACCTTATTTGCAACCAAGCAAGAAATCCTAAGCAGCTGGCGCATCATAACCCCTATATTGGAAGCCTGGAACGCAGATAGGGTGCCGCTTAGTACTTATTTAGCCGGATCCAACGGTCCAGCATCTGCCACTAAAATGTCGCAAGCTATAAATCTGTAACTACTAAAACTTATTCTTTCCAGGGTGTGGCTAGTTGGAAGTAATTGCCGTCAGTGTCGGCAAATGTAGCGATCCAAACATCTGGGTTGTCTTTGTTTGGATTGTAGGGTTTGGCAATAACTTTGGCGCCCAGGGCCTTGATACGATCAAACTCTTTAGGAACGTCAGTAACATCAAAAGCCACCATAATTCGTCCAGGTGTATCATTCATGCCCTTTACTTCGCTATGAGGCCCAATTATTAGATTAGCTCCAGCGCTATACCCAAACCAATCACCATCATGCCAGCCTGGTTTGCCAAGAATTTTGGTATAAAAATCTGCAAGCTTTTTTGCGTTTTGGGATCCAAGCATTATGCCACTTAGTTTCATATTAACTCCTATAAATTCTGGTTCTTAAATTTAGCCATAGCGTCATTTGCTCGGTGCTCAGCGTTATCCGAATCTTTGGCTTGCCGCTCTAGGTTAGAGGCCTCATTCTCAAGCTGCGTCGCTACTCTTTCCATATCAAGAGCAGACTTATGCATATTTGCAGCTTGGTCGCGGTGTTGTCTAGCCTGTAAACGCGCTTTTTGAGCTGCATCTCGTACCTGGTCTCCTGCTGCCATATATCCCCTTTGTTTATAGGTTTATTATAACACTCTAATCAGAGTTATAAGTGTACGAGCCCTAGGAAACTGCTATTATTTATAGGTAGTATTGAAGTAAAAGGAGGATAATATGTCAGTCAGTAAAATAGCTACGCATCTATGGTTTAATGACAAAGCAGAGGAAGCCGCCAAACTCTACACCAGTTTGTTTGAAGATTCCAAAATTACCAGGGTTATTAAGGCGCCGGAAGGAATCCCTGGCACAAAGCCGGGGAGCGTTTTTATTGTAGAGCTTAAAATTATGGGACAGGAGTATATTTTTCTAAACGGTGGACCACTTTTTCCGTTTAACTCACAGGTCTCAATATATGTACTATGTGATGGCCAAGCAGATGTTGATAAATACTGGGAAGCATTAACAGCTGATGGTGGTAAAGAAGTCCAGTGTGGCTGGCTTACAGACAAATTCGGGCTTTCCTGGCAGATTATTCCAAAACAGCTAGAAGATCTTTTGAGCAGCAAAGACGCTGAAGTATCCAAGCGAGTAACTGATGCCATGCTTAAGATGGTCAAGATTGACGTAGCAGGACTAGAGCGCGCTGCAAAAGGCTAACCAATATCTATCAGCTAAGCGTCGTCGCGTAGCTCACCGCCATGTACTAGCAGTGCGTAGATAACAAACACGTCAACAGTCATGATTGTTATTGCCCAAATTGGGTATGCATTCACAAAGGCCATGTTAGCCAAGAAGCTCATTCCAACTAGAATGATGGCTACAATCCTAGCCCATAGTGCGCCGCGGAACAATTCCAAGCCTGCAAAAAAGATTATGATGCCTAGCAGAAGTGCTACCCATCCCCATTGCTTGTAATCCAGTACCAGTAAATGGCTCTGGCTTACTACGTAAAATCCGCTCTTAAAAATTGCAGCCAATCCTGCGATTGCCTGCATTCCACCTACAAGCATCATCATGAAGCCTGCAAAGTAAGCCCAACCTACCCAACCTGTTGGTGTGTTATTTTGAGTTGCCATCCGTCCCTCCTTTTAACCCACCAGTTAATTATGATTCGATTATGCTACCAATTACAACTAGTTGTCAATAAGCATGTGTAATATATAACAAATATTGTTATGACGACTTAGTGCGATGCAAGCAACCAACCCAGCAGCAGGGGCGACGTTTTCCTTCTAGTAGCTCTGATACAGTCCGCTCAATATGATTTTTTCTAGTCTCAAGTTTTTTGTTAGTGACAGTCCAACAAATCCATTCATTACGCGCCAGAGGCGTAAGGTCTTCCCAACGCTTAAGAGCAGATTCATCAGAAACCAGGGCCTTTCGTAAATCCAATGGCATTTTATGTACTACACCACCGGAGATCGCTTTTTTTGAATTAGATGAGACTAACTTGTTCATATAATTTACACTCGGTTCTGTTTAACTTTCCTCCAGCCACCTGCACGGTTGTTGGCGATTATAGCTTTAAAAAGGTTAATTAGTGCAGTCTCATTAATTTTGTCACCCTTATAAATTTGGATTGAGCGAGCAGTTAAGTTACCTTGTCCTTGGTTAATGATTTTTTCTGGATCAGGTGCAATTGGGTCGTATATAAAGACGTTAACGTGATCTTTAGTTTCTAGCAGCGCACAAATATTGCCGTTGAGTATAAAATAAGGCCGGTCTGTTCGTTTTATTGCTTCTGATACATCAGAATCGGCAGAGTGTACTAGCTTTCTTACTTTAATGCATATGTCTTGTTGCCATACGGGGAGACCCTTAATATATTGATCGATGCGAGAATCGTGCTTTTGACCAGTCATAAAACAATGTTAACACTAAAAACAGGCACAAGGAGTTATGTTTTAAGGAAACCCTCTTCTGGGATATCATCGGCATTACTAATCTAGCGTTTTATAATATAAGTACAACAGCTGCTAAAGCACACGAAGTATAATTTAGTCTGTGACATAGTTGACATCATTGGTTTATATGGTTACGCTTATAACAGTTACTGATTAAAATAAAGGCTTCTTTAAAATGGCAGCAAAATCAAAGCAAAAAAAGAACAATAAGGTAAAGATATATTCCAAATATGGCAAGTCAATGAGTTGGAAACGTGGTTTGATATTTGGTTTAGCTTTTGGGGTTATTGGACTAGCGGTGTTATTAAAAAGTTTTGCCGCTTCTTCAATCCATTACTATTATTATAATACAGGGAATAATGGTCTTGGTTTTCATCATACTGGTAACCATCAGGTAATGCCCTCAGGTAATTTAATTTTAGCTACTGATCAATTAGTAAATGTAAATGTCTGGGCAGTCAATAGTAACCAAGTGAACGGAAGTGCAATGTGGTTTGGCCCATACGTCAATATACCTGGGCACAATCATATTCTAAAAGTTTGTTGGGAATATTATGCAGGCACTACTAAGGACGCTACAATGATTTTTGATGTTGTATACCACACACCCGGCGTAACTCATCCACTCTGGAACGTTAATCGTGTTACCAAGACAATACCCCATGTTCCTTTAGACCCAGCGAATCTATACGCTGAAAGTCCTCAACCTAATCCCCCCTACTGTATTACCAAGCAGTTGGATAATCGAGATGTATATGGCGCTGTGGAATTTCGTGTACAACCAATATCTGTCGGCTCAGATAGCTTCTCTAGTGTTAATGGGTTAAATAACGATTTCAGAATATGGCGAACATCCTGGCAGCTACTGTAGATATATATTTAAGTAATACCAAATATACTAGCCATTATTTGGACAATAGTTTCTAAGTTATTTTCGCTAAAAAAGCTAGCTAACCAGGTTATTTATATACGAGAAATTGGAGAGGCAACTTCACGCCTTCGATTCAGAAACATTGCGGTGCCAACTATTGCAAATTCTGCGCCAGAAGCAACGAGAAAAACGTTTCTATTATGTTGCTCATGATTGCTAGTTTGACTAACTTCGCTAAGGTGATCTTCGCCTGGACCTAGAACTATATCTTTTGATTGAAGGTCAACATGACCTTTAGCGTTTAACGCATTATATTTATTATTATAATGCTCTAGCGTTGTTCTAGCGGCTTTAGCTTCATGGGCTGCAGAATGTGCATTAAGTTCTGCATGAACCGCAAATGCTCCAAAAACTATACCAGCCGTCATTCCTAAACGGACTAATTTTCTCAAAGGGTCAGTGAGTGTTTCCATGAGTCATATATTATCATATATACTAAAACTAGTCAAGTATTTAATTGCTCTATATTATGGTTCTTTAAGATAATGAAGAACTATTTGACAGGGGAGAGCTTATTCTTGACTTCGGTGGCTATGAGTTCAAGAGAACTGTTGCTTTTTATAAAATAGGCCGAGGAGTCAAGAGCAATAGACTTATAAATATTGCTGTTTTCACTTAAATTAGTAAGGACAAAAACTGGAATTTGCTTACCTTTTTCATCTTTGCGTAGTTCTGTGAGCATATCAAGGCCAGATAGTTTCGGTAAAAGCAGATCAAGTAATATAAGATCTGGATATTCACGCAGTGCCACCGCTAGACCTTCTTCTCCATCGTGTGCCTTGAGAACCTCAAAACCCTCAGCTGAAACTTTAGTTGCTAAGATATCCAGCAGGGAAGCATCATCCTCAACAATCAAGACTTTCTTAGACATTTTTTTGGCCGGTTCGTTTAGCTCTATGTCTGTCATACAGTGGTATTTTAACATAAAAATTAGTGCCTTGATTTTCGGTAGAGTCAAACCAAATAGAGCCTCCCATTCTCTGCACCATAGCTTTAACTATGTATAGTCCAAGACCTGTACCATTGGCACTTAGGTTTTGGGCGTTGTCTGCTCTGAATAATTTTGCAAATACTTGTGACTGCTGTGATCTAGGTATACCTATTCCATTGTCAGATATATGTATGAGTACGTTTGGTTTCTTGCTTTGTACATTAATGTTTATTTGCCCTCCCTTAGGAGTATATTTCACACTATTTGATAAAAGATTCTGGAATACAACGCCCAGTAAATGTTCGTCCAGCTGCATTGTTGGCAGATTAGGGTCTATGTTTGTGGTAAGGGTGATACCTTTTTGATCTATGCTCAGTTGCTGGTCCTTGATAGTAGTCTTGAGCGTTTCGCCAACGTTTATAGTCTTTATATCTGATGCATAAGTACCCAAATCGAGACTCGACACTTTTAATAGATCACTTGTAAGGCTATCCATCCTCTGGGCGCCACCATAGAGCTCTTTTAAATACTTTTTCTGTTCTTCATTTAATTTGCCTACCGATTCTGAAAGTAATGTTTCCGCATACCAGTTTATAGTAGTTAGCGGAGTTCTGAGCTGGTGTGATGCTAGAGACACAAACTCGGTCTTCAGTTTATCTAAACGTATAATAGCTTTGGCGATAAGTATCGCGATGACGATCGTCAGTATGCCCAAAACAGTCGTGACTATTATTGTTAGTTCGATTAAATTAGCAGCAATATTACGCGAACCAGTACCCAGTGTCGCAGAAAACTGGTTTTCAAGCACAGTTAGCTTGGTGTCAGTTGTATATGTTTGTTTTAACAGCGATGAAAGCTCTGACGCTTGGATACTTCGTGCCTGTACGGTATTAACTTTTAGAGGTGTTGATACAAGCTCGTGGATTTGATTACCAACAGCTAGCTGGTTTGCATATTCTTTATCAGCCTGTGTCCAGATTTGTATGGCAGCACTCATGTATTTTACACGCTGGAAGCGTCTATAGAGAAAAATTAGGTCGTTGACGTCCTTAGGATTATTGCCTCCTTGTACGAATCCTTGTTGAACTATAGCGATATTCGGATGAGGTTTGTTCAGCTCAAGCCGAGCTTGCATATCTCCCTTTTGAACCAAGGTAAACTTCTGATAGTTCCGATAGTCCGATTCGTCATGAGAATAAGAGTATTTTACGAGGTTATTAACAGCTTCTTTTTGAGCTTTTGACCACAGACCTTCACCACCGACATATGCACGAATTCCTGACAATACTTTTGTGCCAAACCAAAAGTTTACTAGCCCAAACAAGAGTATGAAAATGATTAGGCTTATTATTAAATTAAATTTGTTCCGTACAGTGCGCGCTTTTAACGATTTAAACGAAAATAATTTTAGCATGTCGTAACTTTATTGTTTTTATTATAAACATAAGCGAAATAAAAACCACCTGTACGCTCATATCAGACAACTAATGCAATTTGATCACGCAGAGTCTGGCTATCTTGCTCTAAAAGCTCTCTGGCTGTGGCAATATTTCTTACGCCAGGCTTAATAGCCACCAATACGTCATCGCCCTCGTTTTCCATTACGGCTACATCAAAGCGCCGGCGGCGCAACTCTTTACTGAATGCGTCATGTGGTCTATAACCCCAAGCATCGTATTTTTCATCCCATTCAAGCCCATAACTATGCTTGGCTCGGAAGGTAGCTTTTATAGCAGCTCCCTTGACCAACTTACGATCAATAGTGTCTATTACGAGCTCTGGTGCAGATGAAAATGCCATAGAGCCAATAGATAAGACGCCGCCCACTGACCGAGGTGCGATACCACGCAATACTTCGGCTGTAGTTTGTCGCAAAACGACTTGCGGAGAACCAGGTTTCGGGCGATTCAATAAGTTTGTGCCAATAAACGACAGGCCATCACCAAACTGGCTTTCGGCTATTTGAGTTAGGGCTGTCCCGGTACCGCTGCCGATTTCCAATATGTTGGGTGCTGAGCTACCACGAGAATGTGTTAAAAACGTAAGCAAGCCTTTGGCGGACTGCAAATAATCAAGAAGAGAAGAGTTTTTTACATACTCAGGCTCAGTATGTTCTAAAAGCCGCATACGTACAATTTGGGAAGCAGCTTGCTGCCGTCTAATTATGGCTTGTTCCAAAAGTGCTGCGTGTTGTGCAAAAAAGAACTCGGACATAAATAAAACTATACAACTAAAAAATGAGATTGTCAAAATCTGGCTGGCCAATTAGATTTGCTTCGCCATGTTATACGAGTTGTACCAAATCCCGATATTATTTAAGACTACCATCGGTAGCTAAGCTGACCTCGTCGAGGCGGTTGATCTTAGGGTAGTACATCCCACGCAACAAGATTGGCGTCTGCACTAGAAGTTTTGGGTTCGGCACTACCGGTATTTTGTGACGTTGAAAGCGAGTCACCACTACCATTGAAGTTATCTAGTATTGTAACTTGGTTAAGAATATCTGACACACTTGTCCCGCAGTAGGCTGATTTAGCCGGTGCGATCAGGGAAGTTCCACCACCGAAGGCAATATTGTTAAGAATTGCAGCTAGCAATTGTTGCATTAGTTGCATTCTGGCTTGGTCAAGGGCTGATCTTTTCGTACCAATTGTCGTCTTTGGAATACTAGCGTAGAAGCCGCCGTAGAGCATAGACATGTTGCTGCTGGTAATATCCGTTACTATTCTCGTCCCACAAAAAGTCCAGATGGGATTGCTGCTACCGCCGCTAGAGGCATATACGCTATTGGTAAAAGTAAAGTGAGTTTGCCAGAAGCCTAAGGTGCGGGTTATTGGGGGGGCTGTCACCGTCACCGCCTCAGCACTACAGGCACTGTCAGCTGAGTTGTTATCGCTGTCGCCTGCATAGTGTGCGGTCCAGTGCCAAACACCTACTGCGTTCGAAGTAAAGCCTGGGCTGGTAGCGTATGGAGCAGTTGGATCTGTATTTGTGTATGCTGGGGTACCAGTACAACTCTGGTCTGTTGGAGCAAAGAGATTGAACGTTACACTTCCAGTCGGAGCACTGCCACCACTTAGGCTAGCTGTATCATTTAAGACAA
>DATIHJ010000025.1:0-2940 GCA_035480855.1 Patescibacteria group bacterium | reverse complement strand
CAGGTTCTATTTCACTCCCCTTCCGGGGTTCTTTTAACCTTTCCCTCACGGTACTTGTTCACTATCGATCGTAAGATATATTTAGCCTTGGGGGGTGGTCCCTCCAGCTTCAGTCAGGGTTTCACGTGTCCCGACCTACTCTACAAAACAAATAATAAGGTTGCTTCACTTGGTATACCTGGCTTTCACAGTCTTTGGCCCTACTTTCCAGAAGGTTCTACTCGCTCCGCAATTTTTTACCTTACACAGACGGTGGTAGCATCTGTATCCAATCCAGCTCTAGTTTATAAAAACTAGGACTGGACTGGTATTTGTAATGTCACAACCCTTTTAAAATATTCGCCTACCAGCTTATTCATCCGTCAGTAAACTGACAGACAAAAATCTTAAAAGTTTGGGCTCTTCCGGGTTCGCTCGCCACTACTGCCGGAATCGTTGTTTACTTTCTCTTCCTCGGGGTACTAAGATGTTTCAGTTCCCCCGCTTACCGCTATCCTAATCTATATATTCAATCAGGCGCGACTAGACATTACTCTAGCCGGGTTTCCCCATTCGGACACCTTCGGTTCAAAGCTTGTTAGACAGCTCCCCGAAGCTTATCGCAGTCTACTACGTCCTTCATCGGTATCTTACGTCAAGGCATCCCTTGTGTGCGCTTGTGTAACTTTTTACGTACAAGTAATGAGAAACCCTAAAGGCATCTCACTACTTTTGTGCATTTTCCCTGTAGTAAGTCCGCCTAAGCGGCCTACTACGGGGTTGACTAGTTATTGGTAATAATCAAATTATTCCAATAGCCGTTTGTCAATTTCTTTACTTATGTCGTTAAATTGTTAAGTTACGAAACTTGATGGCATCCCACAATAGCATCTAAAACACCACGGAAGCCTCAAGTTTACGCTAAAATCTTTCCCGGCCGGATTGCCGTAAGACTCAGTGCGTAAACTCAATAAGACATAGTGATACAAGTTTAGCAATTTTAACAGAGGTTGTAAAGCCAATATTGATGCATAAAACACTACAGTTTAACTTCGTGGGTTTAACTATATTTTGTTCACTGCTTAGTAAGCGAGCCTAATGGACAGTCGCACAGGTCCTGTTGCTTGCATCTGCAGCTGTACCCGGTCCACTAGCATTGCCGTACCAGATAAGATGGCAAAATTTTTCACCTATTCTTGCTGTAGCTGGAATAGTCGCATTCTTTGTCCAGACATAAACCGTACCTCCAACCGTAGTCTGGGTGCCAATATCGCTCTGAGCTGAGGAAAGTAGTGCGCCTGAGGGCGAGTAATGATAGCTATCAACATGCTCTGGGTAGGTTGCAGTAACCGGCCCTTCGTTTTTGATGTCATGATACCAGGTTATATTGTCACCAGCATGAACGTTAATGCTAACGGCGCGGCTAGAAGCAGCTGATGATACAGTCGCACCACCATTTAGGGTCCAATATACTGGCTTATAGGTAGTCTGGGCACATCCTGGACAACGCACAAAGTCCTGTGTAATCCATAAAGTCCCTGCACCGTCTCTGTAAGAGCCTACACCCACGTAAGTCCAATCTCCAGTTATGTTGCAATAATGATCTTGATTATCACTACCATTTAGACAACTGGTTATCTCTGCAGGGCTTACAAAAGCGTTATAAATTCTCTGTGTACATGAACCGGGTCCGTTTGAATTATCACTGCATAGAGTTGCATAACCAATGTTTTGTCCTACATTTGACCAGCCTGGTGCACAGGTATTAGCCGTAGCTTTAAGTTGATCTATTGTAGGATGATGAAGACTGTTGCTGTTGGCCATAGCCAGTGACCACACTCTAGCCTGGTCACGTAAGCAGACAGAGATTTGTAATGCGCCCTTACCAACGCCCGCACGTGTATGGTTGATGTCGTAGTACTGGACTGCCTCGTCTCTAGGATTGCTGGCTGCATGGCTAGCGCGTAGCAAAACAACCCCTAATACTGCAAAAGCTAGGCAAAAAGCTACAATACTGATGGTCTTTGCCTTTGTGGTTACCCTTTTTGGTTTTTTATGTGCTGTGCCAGAGAACCGTAGATATCCGTTTGAACGACTCAAAAAGTTAAACGCGCCGAGCTTTGTCTTTGCCTTAGTTCGCTTTTTTGATGTTCTTCTGGTGGTTGGTTTTTTCTTTTTTGCCATAAATGGTTATGTCTATCAGTTATCATGCTACTACTAGCCAATATAAATTGCAAAGCCCACTAAACAAATAATTATCTAGATACTAAATCTAAGGATAAACTTACAAATGGTGGAGCATATCGGACTCGAACCGATGACCCCCTGCTTGCAAAGCAGGTGCTCTAGCCAACTGAGCTAATGCCCCACGTCTTTCAGCACGCCAATAATATTGGTGGGGCTGCCTGGACTCGAACCAGGGACCTCGTCATTATCAGTGACGCGCTCTAACCAGCTGAGCTACAGCCCCTTGTTAAAGACTTCGCTATTGTACAGAAAACCCCTGTTATTAGCAACTAAAAAGCGCCTCTCGCAAGGGCGCTTTTTATTCGGCTTCTCGGAGAAACCCCGAAGGGACTCTCATGGGTTTAAGAACTGAATAGTGCAAATCACTCCTGGATAAACCAAGAGTCGATACTCCTCGCAGAGGCATCGAACGACAGTCGTAGTTTAAGAACTCATCCCTTAAGATAGCTGCTGAGTCCTAGTAAGAACAGCTATCAGGATCGCCTAGCTCGAGTGATCAATTGATTCACTCGGCTGATGTAATCTCCCTAGAAAGGAGGTAATCCATCCGCAGCTTCCGCTACGGATACCTTGTTACGACTTAGTCCCAATCATCCCCCCTGCCTTAGGCCGGAATAAATCCAGACGTCGGGCATTGGTGACTTTCATGACTTGACGGGCGGTGTGTACAAGACCCGGGAACGTATTCACGGTAGTGTGCTGACCTACCGTTAC
>DATIHJ010000024.1:0-9555 GCA_035480855.1 Patescibacteria group bacterium | reverse complement strand
GCATTTTGCAAAGTCTGATAAGATTAATTGATCATTTGTGGGTAGCGGGGGCCACTGGGGAGGAGGCGCGCTAATAGCACCATACGCCAGAATGTTATTTTCGCGTTGGCTAAACGCGGACTTTAGTGTCATACAAAACGTACTAGTGCTAGCAGGAAGATTACCGCAGTCAACATACCATGAGCTAAAACCATGCTCACCAAAGTTACTAATCCCATTTTGGTCAATCCAATCAGAATAAGCCTGTAAAATGTAAACTGCAGCTTGCTTATGTGAGTTATTACGGGATGCACGTTCTAGCGCAGGTACTGCAAGTAATACAATCAAAATAATGAACGCCGCAATAGTCAGTACAATCAATACTTCGATAATCGTAAAACCGTCGTTCGAATCGATAAGCTTAAGCATTGTTAACTTAATTGTATATTATTTTTGTGTCAAATTAGTTATAAGGGCAGTTTTAAATCTAAAAAAAGCAATGGTGCAGCAGCTCCATGCAAGTTTACACCAAATCAGAGATGAAATCATTCGTTGGAGAAGTATACTCGTAGCTCCATACCAAGAGTACCTAAGGTCTAGATGAGAGCTGGGAGTTACACGGGATTGATATATCTCACTGCGCTGGACTCGTTACTTTTGTTATACTAACGTTGGAGGGTAAAGCTATGATTGACGAGAAGAAGATTAAGGAACTGGAGAAGCGAATTAGTTCGCCCCACTATTCCGAATCATTACCCGATAAGAATAGTACAAAAACAGACATTGCAAAACTAAAGAAATTAGCAAAAGAAATACGCAAGACTGTCGAGGACTATACTATTGAACCTACTACACCCCCCGTCACTGGCAGCAGACCTTAGCAGCTCACACATATTGTTGGATACAACAGTATTTATCGATGCAACTAAATCAGACGAGTTTCTGAAACTTCTTACATCAATTTCTGAAGCGGGTTGTGGACTGACAACGATTCCGTCAGTCGTTTACGAGTTTTCTCGAAATGCAAATAACATCAATGGGTTCAACGAAAGACTCGATTTCATCAAAGGGCTAGGGGTTACTGTCCTAAACAGAATTGAAGAGGTTCTTGAGAAAGAGCAAGTTTTCAAGATAGCCTATGCAAAATCATTCTCGCAGAATAAAGATAAAGGTCCGAGCTACACTGACGCACTTTTATGTACAGTTGCATACAGGTATCGAGCCAGTTCGCTATTAATCATGTCCGCCAACCATAAAGACATCCCAAGAAGTATGTTTGACAGAACTGAGCTAATAACTATGGATATTGGTGGTGAATTACGCAACGAAGCAATTTACAGGCTGTCACCTGAAAAACTAAATAAAGCGATAATTGCGATAAGATGATTATTCTTGAGAGTGTTCTACAGAACAATCCGGTAGGCTGCCTGGGTGGTTATAGTTAGTTACTTTGACTCTTAGATATTGTGCACCAGTTGGATTGCCTTCGCCCCTGAAATCAAATTCACAGTAGGAAACACCATTTACATAATCGGCTGTAATCCAGCCTGTTTGTGTATATGGAGGACATTGTGCACCACCACCGTTGGCGTAGCATGGTTTTGAATATGACCATGATGGAGGGGTTGCAGCAGGACAGTTTGACCCTGACAGTGGGCCGTTAGCAAAAACACAATTAGACAATGTTTGTGGAGGTGTAGGAGTGGGAGTGGGGGTTGGTGAAGGTTGTGGCGTTGTTTGCTGTGTCTGTTGATTGGAAGTACTAGTTTTTGGAATTGGGTTACTTGGCCCATTTGTATTCGGGCTAGAATTATTGGAGGTTCTGTTTGCTTCAGGCTGTTGGCTGCCGTTTATTTGGCCAACAGTTGTTTGTGGCGTGGTTGTACCGATTTTATGTGCAGAATTATAGCTATTATATCGATTCAAACCGTAAAAACCGCTCGCAATTACGAAACCAACTGCCAGACCAATAAAAAGACCCTTTGAGTTCGATAGCTTTCTTAATAAAAGACGACGAGTCTTAGGTTTAGTTAGATTTCTTAATATACGATGCCAAGCCTTGCCCATACCGGGTAGTATACACTTTTGTATAAAAAAACGGCTCGGGAGTCCCGTTTCCTCACCCCTTTAGCCTATGTATATATGTTCACGTGTGGATGGACAATAAATTTTCAGAAAACTTGTATCAACTAAAATTTTATTATAAATTTAGAGTGGTTAATTGAGAGGAAGCTCTCAACTCTTGAAGGTACGACCTTCTGAGGAGCCTAGATATGCAATAAAGATACGCATTATTTAGGCTCTTTTTATTTGAGCCGAAGAGGTTTCAAATGACGACTAAGCAACAAAAGGCAATTAACATTGCGGTTGAAAATGGTGGGAACGTAAGCAAGGCTATGCGTGATGCAGGCTATAGTGTTTCAACTGCAAAAAACCCAAATAAACTCACAGATAGCAAAGCATGGAAAGAATCCCTCAATGAATACTTGCCGGACTCCTTTCTACTTGAGTCGCTGACTCTTGATATAGTAAATAATCCAGGAAACCGCAAAGCTTATTTAGAACTCGCCTTCAAACTCAAAGGCAAGCTGAACACGCAGTTAATAAATTTCATCGATACTGAGCCAACAATTTTTAATGTCACTCGTGGTTATGCAGTACAGCCAGAAAATCAGGCTAACCAGGATGAGTAACGTATCGACCAACAGGCTCAAGGATGATGCGCTTGAGTTGGCTTTGCTGTTATACGACATCTATAAAGAACAAGCTGGTGGTAAAATTGATAATGGACAAAGCAATGCAAATGATACTAAAGACGACTGAATTATTAATAGTAGTGGAGACTTCTGTTGGCTTTCATTTGCAAGCCTTGTCCCAGAGGTCTCCTCTTCTGTTAGTAAGGGATTATCATGCCTAAACAAGTACTTGCTATAGTCACCTGCAGAGTCTCATCCATCGAACAACTTGAAAGTAACAGTTTGAATAGACAGCTAGAGTCGGTTAAAGAAGCTGCAGAATATTTAAACGCCAAGATAGCCGGTGACGGAATTTGGTCTGGTAGTGTATCAAGCAAGTCTGGGAGTAATTACAGTCGCAAAGACCTCAACGCAATGCTTGATTATTGCAAGAAGAATCCGGCCGTAAAATACCTAATTGTTGATGAGATAGATAGGTTTATGAGAAGTGTTGACGAAATGTTCTACTTTGAGGTGCTTTTCCGTGAAAAAGTAGGGGTTAAAGTCTGGTACGCAGGCGACCCAGCACTTAATAGTGATGACCCGCTAACTAAACTTCGTCGTGCTATGGAAGCCTTCAAAGCGGAGGGGAGCAATTTAGAACGACAGATTAAATCAATTAAGGGACAAACAGCAGCTCTCAAAGAAGGAAGATACCCTTTCGCACCCAAACCAGGCTATAAACGAGGTTATGAGAGAGGCATTCAAGAGATACACGAGGTGCGTGGTCCTATTCTAGGGTCAATACTAGCACGGATAGCTGATAGATTAATTACGCCCACACAGGGACTTGTAGAGCTTAATAAAAGTAAGTTTGTTATAGGTCATTCACTCTATAAAATGGACAAGTTTCGGAAGATTGTTACAGACCCTTTCTACGCTGGGATAGTTGAAATAACTAGGCAGGTTAATGTGCGTAACGAAAACGGTTTACACAATCCCCTCATAACTAAAGAACAGCACAATAACCTCTTACAAGTCATGGATGAAAAAAAGAAGACTCAGTCTGGTCCACGCAAAAATGGCAATCCTGAGTTTCCTTTGTCCAACCACGTTCATTGTGAATTGTGTATTAATAAAACCAACGGCAGGTATGTTGGCTACAATCACGGTAACGGTAGGAATCCAAATCTTGTTTATCAGAAGTATCGTTGCCGTGGCTGTAATAGGTATTTAAGCTTACAAGAACTACACCCACAGGTAGTTAAGCAGTTTGATGACAACCCTATAACTGACGAGGGACTCAAGCACTTACTAAAAGCCTTAAACGTAGTGTGGAAGCAGCAAGAAGGACAAGCTGAGCAAGAAACGTATCGAATAAAGCATAAGATTCGTAGTCTAAATGAATCTATAAATAATCAGGTAGAAGCTATTACCGACCCAGCCAATGCATACGTAAAAGAAGACATACTCAACGCCATTAAAAAGAAAAAGGCTGAGGTTGCTACCCTTGAAGGTGAACTAACCAAATTAAGCGAGTTAGCTGATGCAGACAAGGAACAGTTTCTTAGATTTGCCTTTGATTTTGTCGATAACATGGGTAGTAATTTCTTGAATATATCACCAGACAATAGATTGAAGTGTAAACAACTTGTTTTCCCTGCTGGTTTTTATCTGGATAAGAATAATAAAGTTTACACCCCAGAAATCAGTTCACTTTACAGATTGGCGAGTAATAAAAAAGCCCCAGTAAACACGTCTGAGGCACTTTTGGTGCGGGTGAGGGGACTCTAACCCCTGGCCTCGTCCTTGGCAAGGACGCGCTCTAAACAACTGAGCTACACCCGCGCGATAACTAGCAAATTGTAGCAAAAACCCCTGTAAATGCAAAGAGCGAAGAATATACCTTCGCTCTTAGTAATATTTATTTTCTGTTTTACTGTTGGCAATCAGTGTGGGAATTGTTGTATCCCGTTGCTGGTGATGTCTGTCCTACTGCACCATGATAACCGGGAGTTCCACCATCAGGTCCTAGCCATCCAAAATTGCCGTTTACGTCAGCAAATGCACCATGTACAGCACCACAAGGTGAGGCCTGAGCCTGACCAGATCCGGCAGCTAATGCTGGTACTGCTACAAAGGCAGTTAAAGCCAAACTTGCAATTATTCCAACTACATATTTTTTGGTATTTGTTTTTACCCTTATTACACCCTTTTGAATATTGTACCGATACTTCATAAAAACCCTCCTATTTAACATAATCATTATATCACCATTTTTTTGACAAATAAAAACACTGCTTTTGCAGTGTACTGGTGGCTCCTCTCGGACTCGAACCGAGGACACAAGGCTCTTCAAGCCTCTGCTCTACCAACTGAGCTAAAGAGCCACGCAATGCAAAATGCTAATTTTAAGAAATTGGTGGGTGATGAGGGACTCGAACCCCCGACCCTCTCGGTGTAAACGAGATGCTCTAGCCAACTGAGCTAATCACCCTTAAGTGGTGCCGCAGAGAGGACTTGAACCTCCACGGGGTTGCCCCCACTAGCTCCTGAAGCTAGCGTGTATACCAATTTCACCACTGCGGCTCGCCTCTTGCAGACAGCTGTTATCTTACGTTTTTTTAGCCAGAAACTCAAGTAATTTAGGAGCGCGGTAAGTGGTCGTACAAATGTTCTACTGAGTAGTCGTATCGCAGTAGTGGTTTGAGGCTCTCTATGTTTGTACCAACCTTCACTCCTGGATTAAGCGTACCATACGGGTCAAAAGCTAGTTTGACCTTTTCAAAAAGCTCATATGCATCATCGCCATAAAGTTTAGGCAGATACGAACTGCGGACACGGCCATCGCCGTTGCCTGCGCTGGTGCTTCCGCCTAGGCCAATCACAAGATCATAATATTCGTCCATTAGGCGGAACAGCTTTTGTCTGTCACCTATCTGGCTGATGTCTAAAAACGGCTGTAAACGGAGGTTGCCGTCACCTGCATGACCCCAAACGCCGGCCATCAGATGGTGCTTAGCCAAAAGAGCATACACACTACCCAAGTATTCATTAAAACGCTCAACTGGCACAATGGCGTCCTCTATAAACGGCACTGCCCTTAGATTGCTGTCAGTATGTGTAATTACAGATGTGGCACTATCGCGGATTTTCCAAAGTGTTTGCTGGCCAGCCTCTTCTGTTTCGGTCTGGAAAGTTACTTGGTAGTGCTTCAATAACTTTTGCGTCTTTTTGACCATTCGTTTTTGGAGCCGAGCACTTGAGTTGTCAAACTCAATCAGCAGCACCAGTTTAGGAAATGGTTTATCTATGACTCCTTTGAGCTGGTTAGGGCTATATTGGTCGATGAAACCGAGTAGTTGGCCATCCACCATTTCTACCGCGCTGGGGCCCTCTGGCAGTTTACGCAGCTCTGCTAAGATTTCTTCGGCTACCTGAAAGTCGTCTATATATGCGGCAATGAGAGTTGTGGCTGGGTTATATATCTCACTATCAAGAGTTGCCTCTGTTATGAGTCCAAGTGTGCCCTCTGAACCTACAAACAGTGGAGTTAGATCAAAGGAGCCATCCTTATGTCTGATGTCTGCCAGTGCGTATCCTGCAGAGTTTTTGGTAACACCCAACTTAAGGCTTTTTACGGTGTCTTGGTTTTCTTCAAGCAAAGTGTCCAGGGTACGGTAAATTTCACCCTCAAATGTTGATAGCCCCAGCTTTTTGCTGAGTTCACGCTTGGCAAGCCGCTTAGTGGCTATAATCTCGCCATTTGCTAACACCACCCTAAGCCCCTTCACATAACGTCCCATCACACCGTATTTGACAGATTTCTCTCCGCCGCTATTGGTGGCAATTGCTCCACCTATTGTGGTGTTCTCGGCGCGCATAGGAATGGGTGGCAGGAACCGCCCGTGGGTGTAGAGTGTCTGTTGCAGTTTGCCGCAACTAATACCTGGCTCTATAGTTACTGCGCCGGTTTTACCATCTAGCTCCAATATTCGGTTCATATGTGCTGGATAGACCATGACTATGCCACTGCCAATAGCTGCTCCTGTTTGGCTTGTACCAAGGCCGCGTGCTGTAATAGGGATAGTACGACCGCGCTCAGCTAATTGCCATGTAAATCGGGCTGCTTTTCGAACATCGTTTTCGTTGCGAGGGTATAAGACAAATGCCGGGGTAATAGTACAGATACTGGCATCTGTAGCAAAATATTTACGGGCCTGCGATGAGGTAATAACCTCGCCCAACAGATGCTCCTGCAAATAGTGCGCAACCTTACTCATAAATTTTTTGCATCCCTTAATTAACCCCTAAGCACTAGTAGTAACTACAGAGTATGATAGCATATTTGCCCTTGCCCTTTTAGATATAACTACTCGTGGTGCGCGAGAGAGGACTTGAACCTCCACGCCTTGCGGCACTTGCCCCTCAGACAAGCGTGTCTACCATTCCACCACTCGCGCATTTACAACAGGGGTATTGTAGTCGAAATAACTCTTATGGGCAAACTGTGACTCCATTCTACTTGAGGTCTTTGGTTTGGCGAATCATCCACTCATCTACATTGGCATAGCGATCAGTCCCCGTGTTAAAGGTAGTCGGAGCAAAATTATACAGCTGACCACGTACAACATATAAAAACCTGGGCTGATATAGGGCAATTGCCGGCGCATCGTCGTGCCAAGCTTGTAGAAACGGCTTGTACTTAATAATTCTAAGCGCTGGGTCGCTACGTGTTCTGCCAGCCTCTAACGCTCCATCTGCCACGGGCGATTTGTACTCAGAGAAGTTTAGGCGGTTAGGTGAACGGATATCTGCCTGCGAACTATCCCAATAAGCAAATACATCTGGATCGTTGCCTATTTCTATGCCATAAACAAGCGCGTCATAACTGTGCAATGACAGGGTTGTTTGTAAATCGCTGCCAGACTGTAGGAACACACGAGGCTGTACACCCACAGCACGCCATTCTTTTTGCAGCTGATCGGTAATGTATCTATAGTCAGCGTTTTCCTGCGAATAAAGGGTAAAAGTAAGTATATGACCGTTTTTGCTCCGTAGGCCGTTTGCTCCTGCTACCCAGCCATCACTGTCTAGCAGTTGCTTGGCTGCCTGGACGTTATAGCTCAACTGATTTAGGGTTTTATCGTATCCTAGTTGCGATGCTAGCAGGGGCTCACGCGCCACAATGGCAGGATAACCCAGCCCAGCTACAATTTTTCCAGTATCTGTTGCCATAGTCAAAGCTTGACGGACCTTAACATCGTTTAAAATATCGCTAGAATTCTTCAAAAATACCATGACCTCTCCTTGAAGCGGAACGTCATATTCATGCACGTTATTATCACGCTTGAGGTCTGCTGGCATACTGGTAAGCCCAACTACGCCATTTAATTCTTGGTTTCTAAAACTGCTCAGAAGTGCCTTTTCGTCATGGAAAGAGCGGACAATGAACTTGCCTAGCCGCGGCTTGCCTGCCCAGTAGACGTCGTTTGGCAATAGGGCAATGTGTTCTTCGCGTGTTTCTGGTGTTTGGCCGTTTACCTCAATAGCCTGCCACTTGAATGGTCCTGCACCAACTGGTTTTAGGGTATTAAAACTATCGGACCTAAGCTCAGCTGGTGGAGTGGTAGCAAGCAAGTGTTTAGGCACAATACCATTTGTAATAGAGTTAGGAAAAGCAGTGAGTGCCGTTGGCAGCGTAAACACAACTGTGTGGGCATCTGGGGCAGTTACACTTATGCCTTGCCAGCTAGGCGCCAAGGGAGACTGAGCATCGGGGTTTTGAATAAGCTTATAAGTAAATACTACATCTGCCGAGGTCAGCGGCTGCCCATCCTGCCAGGTCAGGTTATCTCGCAGATGGACAGTATAGGTGACCCCTCGGGCATCAACCTGCCAGCCAGTTGCTAAATCACCTACTAGCTTGTTTTGCTGATTATATTTAAGTAGTCCTGCAAACACCAGATGCGACACACTGCTATCTACATCACTAGTAGCATAAAGTGGGTTAGCGTTCGTAAAAGAACCTAAGATTCCCTCTGTATAGTTTCCCCCGCTGGCAGGCCCAAGCGATAAGTAAGAGTTATCTAGTGCGCGGGTCTGCAGCACCACCCCAGTTAGCAAGAATACTAGTAGTAATACCCAGGCCGTAGTAAAACGCAGAACGCTTGGCAATCTCCCCAAACGTTTTAATAGGTGACGCTCCAGGTTTTCTTCTGCCTGGTAACCAATATCTTCTACTTGGCGTTTGCTTCGCCGCAGGCGCCGCCGCCACCGCAGTCGTGTAGTCCTGTCAATCATGTGCAGGGGCTTAGGTGATAATACCCAATATTAAGGACAGCCCAAAAATAATTACCAAAATAATAGTCAGCTGGTGAAGCGTTTTATCTGAACCCCTGCGGACAGTATTGATCTCACCACTACCACCTAGACCTGCGCCCAGTGATGCACCACGTGTCTGAATAAGAATAAGTATGGCCGCCAGGGCCATAGATATAATCGTAATGTAGTTGAAAATGCTCATCGTTCCTCCAGTATGGCAGTCACTAGATAGTTTACCAAGCCTATGACCACTCCAGCAAGCATAGCTGCTCCAAAATTGGTTACGTGCAAGGGTCTATACAGCTTACTGACAAGAAACACCATGAACCCATTTATGACTATCATGAATAGCCCTAGGCTAAACAAAATAGCTGGCAGCGACAGAATAATGACAACGGGTTTAATGATTGCGTTTACAAGTGCCAGAATAAGCCCTGCAATAATGATAACGCCAAGGCGGCTTTCATAGCTTACCCGGCCGGCCAGCAAGGCAGCAGCAATCCACAGCCCAAGGCTACACACTATCCAACGGATTAAAAACCGCGAAAACGGACGATTCATACTTACGCTTATTGTA
>DATIHJ010000023.1:0-35370 GCA_035480855.1 Patescibacteria group bacterium | reverse complement strand
AGCCGGCTCCATCAAACGCTACGGTATACTACAACCCCTAGTCGTCACACCTGATGGTCCGGGTAAGTATAAGATTGTAGCCGGCGAACGACGCTGGCGGGCTGCTGGATTAGCCAAACTTGAACGTGTACCTGCCATCGTGCGTAGCGCCCATGAGCTAGAACAATTAGAAATTGCACTAGTAGAAAACGTTCAAAGAGTTGATTTGTCACCTCTTGAGCAGGCGGTCTCTATACAACGCCTTCATGAGCAGTTTAACCTAGCATATGAAGTAATCGCCAAACGTCTGGGTAAGGCCACCACCACAGTGCTTAACGTTGTACGATTACTAGGTCTGCCCCCAGAAGCAGCCAATGCATTGGCAGAAAAACGTATTACGGAGGGGCACGCCCGAGCCATACTAGCTCTCAAAAGTGCCAGTAAACAAAAGGAACTCCTTAATTTAATTCAGCAACAGGGGTGGTCGGTTCGCCAGGCTGAGCGTTATGTAACCGCTCATAAAGAGGGAATCAAAACTAGTCAGGCAGCCCGCGAGCGCGTAAGTACCACTACACCCCAGACACAAGCTCTCGGCAAAGTGCTGAATACTAGTGTTAGCATCCGGCGCACTGCCCGTGGTGGCAAGCTAGAAATTGGCTTTAAAACAGATGCGGACCTAGAACGAATTATCAAAAAAATCGGCAGCTAGTTCTAAAAAGTCTTGACTTTATTGAAGGGGAATATGCGCATTACCAGCTTGCCCACGACGTTTTGAACTGGTACTGGGCCAAAAATGCGCGAGTCTAGTGAATTGCCACGGTTGTCACCACAGACAAAGATCTGGCCGCTGGGAATTACCATGTCTAAATTGCCAGACGTAGCTGGGATGACACTGCCATAAGGATAAGATTTATCTGGCTGGAAGCCGTGAGGAAACCGTTTATTATAAATGGTTATTACTCCATCTTTTACTACCAGCCGTTCACCAGGCAAGCCAATTACCCGCTTAACAAGCTGTTTTTGTGAGGGAGTGCCAAAATCATAGGCATCGGCTTCGTTAAATATAATCACGTCACCGCGGTGGGGAATATATGCGTGACCTGTCAGCTTGGCCAAAGTGCGTGGTACCTTGAGCACAATCAGCCTGTCCTGGTTCTGCAAGGTGCTCTCCATGCTTGGGCCATCAACTTCATAAGATTGGAAAACAAAGGCAGTTAGGCTTAGAGCTAACAGAGGTGCAATAATCAAAATTGCCAGAGTGGAGAGAACGCTCTTGAGCCCTTCGTGGCGGTTTGATGAGCTAACCGGTGCCTGGTGGGGGCTTGGCCCGACGCCTGGCGTTTGAGGCATGGACGATACAACATGTGGTGGCTCAACCGGAAAGTTGGCTACGGGTTCTGGTACATCTGGGTGGGTTTCATGAATTGGCATAACCAGTTCACTATAGCATATAGTAATGTAGCTAGAGCCCTTGTTTAAGCACTATCAAAAACGGTATACTAGGTCCCACGTGGCTAAGAACTTTCAACCTTTCACTATTCGCTTTTCCCCTGTTACAGGCCGCGCATTTGCGCAGTTAGTTTATTGTGTACAAACATCCCAGGAACTCCTATGACTCTGCAAAGCAATCTTCGACGGTCAAGGCGTCCAAACCAACCGCGCGGGGTAAATGTGGATGGTTTTATTACGCCGGATAGATTTAAGGGTGAAGGTAACTTAACCCCCAAACCGCATCATAGTGACAAAGCACCCGGACCTAATAGTATTGATAATTTTAACCGACCAGACGGATATCATCCGGCAGCACCAGCTATGGCTGGATCCGATGCAGCTGTGACAACAGCCGTTTTACCTGGCGGCCCACGACAGCGCCACGCACACGCAAGCGACATGCCAGTACCAATCGCTGGCAAAAAAACTAAGAGAAGCCGCCCCTGGAAAAAAATTGCCAAATGGACAGCCTTAATCATCATTTTTATTGCAGTAGTACTAGGTGGTTTTGTAGGTTGGAAGTTTGCTCGCAACACTACTAAAGTCTTCCACGGCAGCATCTTAGGTATATTTAAAACCACTAAACTTAAAGGCGAAGACAAGGGAAGGGTAACAATTCTTTTGGCTGGTAACTCTGCAGATGATCCAGGCCATGATGGTGCTAATCTAACGGACTCTATTCTACTGATTAGTATCGATACTGTTCACAACACTGGCTTTATGCTCAGCATTCCACGCGATTTATGGGTGAGTTACGGCACCCAGGACTGTATCTTTGGCAATTCAGGAAAAATTAATGCTACCTATGAATGTGGACAAGATATTAAATTTAACCAGCCAGGCTTTCCCCAAGGTGGTATGGGTCTTCTAGAAAAAAATATTGAGCAGGACTTTGGGGTGGACATCAATTACTACGCGCTTATAGATTACTCGGCCCTTCGCGATGCGGTAAATGCTGTTGGTGGGGTAAACTTTACTGTCAAAAGTCAGGACCCTCGTGGAATCTATGACCCAAGTATTGACTACAGTACCCGTGGGCCATTGGTAAAACTAACAAATGGCACTCATGTTCTAAATGGCCAACAAGCGCTCGATCTGGCCAGGGCTCGTGGCGATGCCTATGGGGCATATGGCTACCCAAGCGCTGACTTTACTCGGACCCAAAACCAGCGCCAATTGCTGCTTGCTCTAAAAGACAAAGCACTAAGTGCTGGTGTACTAAGTAACCCAGCCAAAATTACTAGCTTGTTTGATGCCATTGGTAATAATGTAAAGACTGACTTCCACACTGATGAAGTCCGTCGTCTATATGACATTTCCAAAAAAATTAGCAACAACAACGTGAAATCAGTTGGATTGGCTGATACAAACGTTAACCTCGTTACAACTGGTTCTATCAATAATGTTAGTGCAGTTATGCCTAGGGCAGGTATAGGCAACTACACAGCGATACAAGCCTTCATCAAACGGCTGATCAGCAACGATCCAGTAGCCAAAGAGGGTGCTAAGGCAGTAGTTTTGAATGGAAGTGGTATTGGTGGGCTGGCAGCCAAGGAATCAACCGTTTTGGCTGCTAAAGGCATTACCGTGAGCGCAGTCGCCAATACTACTAGCCAATCGTCCACAGCAGTGATCGCTCTAAACCCTAAAATGACGGCAACTAAAGCATACCTTGAGCAAGCTTTTGGTGTTACTGCTCTCACAAGCGCTAGCTCCTATCCTGCAGCTCAAAATTATCAGGCTGACTTTGTCATAATCCTTGGCGCAAATGCAAATACCAATCCTCAATAAGCGCTATCAGCTTGGACTCAGTTGATTTTTGCTATAATACTAAATACGAACTAGCAACTTTATCCTATTAAAACAAGAAAGGAAATACCGCAGCATGCCTTCTATCAAAGCTAAGCTTAAACCAACCGTTGGTTTTTCGCACTTTGTGCATATAGGCTTAACTGCTCTGTTGCCGGCCCTAGTTTTTATATGTGTGCGTCTGCATTTTGTAGAGCTAGCAGTTGCGCTAATTCTTTTGGCAAAGTGGCGCATGTTTGCCGTAAAACCCAGGCACTGGCCAGCAAACATACGGGCTAATGCAGTTGATATTATTGTGGGGCTATCGCTACTTATTTTTATGATACATAGTGGCTCACAAGCGATGCAGCTGGTGTGGGCGCTAATATATGGTGGTTGGTTGACTGTACTCAAGCCGCAGTCTAGCCTATTAGGGGTATCATTGCAGGCAATGGTTGCACAGTTTGTGGGCCTTAGTGCTATCTTTATCAACTGGGGTGACGCGCCGCTTTACGTGCTTGTTATACTAGGCGCACTGGTTTGCTACAGTGCTGCAAGACATTTCTTTACTAGTTTTGACGAGCCTCTCACACGTTATTTAGCAGATGTTTGGGCTTATTTTGCGGCTGCTCTAATTTGGGTGTTGGGTCACTGGCTACTTTTCTACGGTGTTATAGCCCAGCCCACCTTACTTTTGAGTGTTATTGGTTTTAGCCTGGCCGGCATTTATTACCTCGACCAAACAGACCGCTTGTCTGTAGTGCTTCGCCGACAAGTTATTTTTGTAATGATGGCCATTGTACTTATTATGTTGGTCTTTTCGGACTGGGGAGACAAAGCCGTTTAGGGTGGAACCATGGCAGATAAAGTCATTCCTACTAATCCTAGCCCTAAACCACAAACATCTACTCTAACTGTTGGCTCTCATCATCACTCCAACAAAACCAAGACATACTCTAGACGCGGATTATCTGGAATTGTAGCACTTGTGCTCGTTAGTTCTAGTTTTGGATTCTTTGGGGGCTGGGTGCAAAGCCAGCATAGCCACAATATATCTACGTCTGCAGCCGCCAAACAGCAGATAGTGTCTAGTGAAAGCCAGCTAATTAGTGGAATTGCCAAAGATATAGGGCCTAGTGTTGTATCTGTAAACGTTACTGGGCAGAGTACTCAGACAGATATCTTTGGCCAGGGACAAGACGTCCAACAACAAAGCGCTGGCACAGGATTTATTATTAGCTCTGACGGCATCGTAGTCACAAACCGTCATGTCGTTCCAGCTGGCTCGACAAATATAAGCATAACGTTATCTGATGGTACTCAGCTCGACAACGTATCTGTTATAGGTCGCACAAGTGACAGTGATTCGCTAGATATCGCCTTCCTTAAAATAAACGATAAAAAAGGTAAGAACCTACAGCCAGTAAGCCTGGGTGATTCAGGTAAAGTTGAGGTGGGCGACAAAGTTGTAGCCATTGGCAATGCGCTTGGCCAATTCCAAAACACTGTTACGCAAGGAATTATCTCTGGCCATGGGCGGAGTGTGCAGGCTGGTGACAGCAGTGGCGGCAGTTCTGAAACACTAGAAGATCTATTCCAGACAGATGCAGCCATTAACGAAGGCAACTCAGGCGGTCCTCTGGTCAATACAAGCGGCGAAGTAATAGGAATAAACACAGCTATTGCCGGAAATGCGCAAAATATTGGCTTTGCTATTCCTATCAATGATGTCAAGGGTTTAATTAATAGTGTGTTGCAGCAAGGCAAATTGCTAAGGCCCTATTTGGGCGTGCGCTATGTCTCGCTGACGCCAGACGTGGTCAGCCAGCTAGGGCTAAAAGTAAACAATGGTGCATATGTTTCAGCAGGACCTGCAGGCGAACCTGCAATTATCGCTGGCAGCCCAGCCGATAAAGCAAATCTGCAAGAAAAAGACATCATTATAAAGGTAAATAATACGGCTATTGATAATAACAATAGCCTAACGTCTGTGCTGGGGCGCTACAATGTAGGGGATACGGTCACACTTACAGTAATTCGCGACGGCAAGACTATCACGTTGAAAGCTACTCTTGCGGCTGCTCCTTCAAGCTAGCAAAACACTGGATAAAATCATCAGCTTTAATTAGCTTAAACCCAGCAATTTTGGCTATCTTGTCTAGTTCCTTATGCTGGAAGGGTAATGACTCTGTGAACACAAAATGTATTCGGGCATCACCTCTGTTAATTTGCTCAAAAAGTTCCCTATAAATATCTAATCCATCAGGTCCTCCGAAGATTGCAATGCGAGGTTCCATGGCAGCAGCCTGGTTTATTGTATGGCCGTCTGGCACATAAGGAAGATTGCAAAGCAGGGCATAGATTGCAGGGTCTAAAGGCTTTAATGGCTCCAGCAGATTGCCTTGCATGAGCTTGATATCCACTTCATGTTTTGCAGCATTTTGCTTGGCCAACTTTAGGCACTGCGGATCAATGTCCATTCCAATTACTTTAATCCCAGGAATCTCTAACTGAGCTGTAATCCCCAATGCTCCAGATCCAGTTCCCACATCTACCACTTTGTAATTTTGTTTATTGCTGCAATACACTTTCAACATGTCAATCATAGTCTCTGACTCTGGACGAGGCTCCAGTACATGGCTGTTGATTATAAATTCGTGGCCATAAAACTCCGTCTTGCCCCGTATATAGGCTAGCGGTTCATGCTCAGTCCGCCTACCAGCCATCTCATCCAATCTTTGCAGGGTCAGATCCCGCAAAGGTGTTTCGGGGTGAGCTAATAGGTAGGCGCGGTCATGGCCAGTGGCATCTTCTAGCAGGACTAGCGCGTCTAGGCGAGCTGTGCCAATCCCAGCTTTTTCTAGTTTATTGGTGGCTTGGTCTAGCCAATCATTAACTTTCATTACTGATGAGTTCGTGTTCGTAGGCGAGTAGCTTCTCTGTAATGTCATCAAAATTTCCATCTAGCATTCCTGGCAGGTTACTTCGACTATAGCCTATACGATGGTCAGTTACGCGGTCTTGAGGGAAGTTATATGTACGAATCTTCTCACTACGGTCGCCTGTACCAATTAGTTTTTTACGGGCATCAGACGATTGCTGCATTTCCTCGTCGATTTTCATCTGTAATAGGCGAGAGCGCAGTACGCTCATAGCCTTAGCCTTATTCTTAATCTGGGATTTTTCATCTTGGTTTGCCACAACAAGTCCAGAAGGAAGGTGGGTGATTCGCACAGCGCTATCTGTAGTATTTACGCTCTGCCCGCCGTGACCACCAGAGCGGAAAACGTCTATCCGCAAGTCTGCTGGGTTAATCTCTACATCTGTTTCTTCGGCTTCTGGCATAACTGCTACTGTCACTGTGCTGGTATGAATGCGTCCCTGGCTCTCAGTCACCGGTACTCGCTGCACCCGGTGAACACCTGCCTCAAATTTGAGGTTGCGGTAGGCATCTGTGCCGTGGATAGCAAATATTATTTCTTTGAACCCACCAGCCTCGTTTGGGCTTTCACTTATCAGTTCAACTTTGTAATTGTGGCGCTCACACCAGCGACTATACATACGGTAAAGATCACCGGCAAATAGGCTAGCTTCGTCACCTCCAGCAGCACCTCGTATTTCTATGATGGCGTCACGCTCATCATTAGGGTCCTTGGGGGTCAGAGCTTCCGCCAACTCTTGCTCAAGCAGCTTAAGTTTGCCACTAATGTTCTCAAGCTCTTCTTTGGCAATTTGAGCCAGCTCTGGGTCGTTTTCTGCTATTAGATCCTGTGCATCCGCAGATAGCTTGGTAAGGTGTTGTTTACGGTCAAACAACTCTACTATTTGGGCCAGCCAGTCTTGGCGCCGGGCAAGTTTGGGATAATCCTTGGAACTAAAAATAGCCGGATCCTGTAATTTTGCTTGCAGATCCTCATGTTCTTTCCTTAGTTGTTGCTCTTTTGCGTCCATGATGCTTCTTTCAGTATATAAAAAATCATCAGAATCTGTTCAATTCTGATGATTTTGTAAAACTTTAGTTATTCTTCGGTTTTGGGCTGCTGCTTGGCAGCTTGTTTTTCTTCTTTAGCTTCTTTGCGGGCAGTGTGCTTTTTGGCGGACTGTACGCGCTTGTCACGAGCAGCTTTTCCAGCCTCTGCACGAGCCTTAAACTTGTCTACGCGACCTTCTATGTCCACAATGCGCTCCTCGCCCGTAAAGAAGGGGTGTGAGGCGCTAGAAATGTGGATTTTGACCAATGGGTACTCATTGCCATCTTCCCACTTGATGGTTTCCTCTGTGGCTACGGTAGAACGCGTCAAAAACTTAGTCCCGTTATTGAGGTCCTCAAACACCACTGTACGATAGTTGTCTGGATGAATAGCTGTCTTCATAGTCAAACGGCAAGTATACACATCTGTTAGTAAGGAGTCAATAACATGAGCTCTTATAAATAACTTGTAACAGAGTGGACCATCTGTTAACATAAATTAGTAACAAACTAAGCAGCTGGGAAAGTATCCTCCTTACCGTATCTGTGCAGGAGCGGCTAGGCATCCCAAGCATAGAGGAAGGATTTTTATGGCAGAAGCTACTACTGAGGTGGTCGAAGCAAAACCAGAGGTGGAAACCGAAAAAGTAAAAAAAGCGCTAGTGCATACACCCGTAACTGGTGATGTAGATATCAAAAAACTACTAGAGGCCGGCGCGCATTTTGGCCACAAAACTAGCCGCTGGCATCCGCGGATGGCGCAGTACATTCACAGCAAGCGCGATGGCAATCACGTTATTGATCTAACCAAAACCGTGCCTGCCCTGGAGAGCGCTCTTGAATTTTTGACGCAGACTGCTGCAGGCGGCAAGCAGATTTTGCTGGTGGGCACCAAGCGCCAGGCAAAAGATATTATCAAAAAATTGGCGAACGACACAAGCATGCCTTACGTAACTGAACGTTGGATCGGTGGAATGCTGACAAACCAGAAGACTATTTCGGAGCGTATTAAACATCTCAAAGACCTTGAGGCCAAAATGGAGTCAGGCCAGCTGGCCTCCAAATATAGCAAGTTGGAGCTGCAGCGTTTCCAAGAGGAAATCGATGCCATGAACATACAGTACGGTGGCATCAAAAACTTGGCGGCTCGCCCAGGCGCAGTCGTGATTGTAGATATAGTGCAAGAACACAATGCCCTTAGTGAGGCACGCAAACTTGGCCTTAAAACAGTTGGAATAGTAGATACCAATGCCGATCCATCTCTGGTGGACTACCCAGTGCCCGCCAATGACGATGCTATTAAAACCATTCAATTGGTTGCAGACTATATACTTCAAGCAATAGAACAGGGCAAGGCCAAAATAAAGGCTGCCCCTGAAAAAAAGGAAACAGAGGAGAAGTAAGATGGCAGATATTAAGATCGAAGACATCAAACGGCTCAAGAATCTTACTGGTGTTGGTTTAACTGATGCCAAAAAAGCACTTGAAGAGTCCAAAGGTGATTTTGACCAGGCACTTGAAGCTATGCGTAAAAAAGGCCTGACAAAAGCAGAAAAACGCGGTGAGCGTGAAGCCCGGGCTGGGGTTATTGGTACTTACAACCACGATAGCAGAATTGGTGTGTTAGTAGAGGTCAACTGTGAAACAGATTTTGTGGCCCGAAACGAGATTTTCACTAATTTGGTTAAAGACCTAGCCATGCATATAGCCGCTAGCTCGCCAGTATACGTTAGCATTGAAGATGTTCCCCCAGAGGAGCGGAATAAAGTAATGGCAGAATTTAAGGACAAGGCTAAGAGCGAAGGTAAACCAGAGGCTATGATTCCAAAAATTGTAGATGGCATGCTTCAAAAACACTTTGCAGAAAAATGTCTGCTGGACCAGCCATTTGTTAAGAATCCAGATATTACTGTGGGTGAGTATGTAAAAGAGCACAACGCCAAACTTGGCGAAAATATAATAGTCCGACGTTTTAGCCGCCTAGCACTTGGTGAAGTGCAATAGTATAATTTGAGTGGTATGGATTTACATGAACCTGCTGATCCAGAAATAGCAGAAGCTAGTATCCTCGCTTCAACCGAGCAAAGAGGCGATAGGACGCTAGGCGATCGTGCTCATGAATTTCTTGAAGGGGTACTTTATTGTAAAGAGGTTAGTATAGAAGGCTTGACTACTAAAGAAATACTTAGACTCACATATACTGGAATAAGAACACGTATATTAATGGCTTCTAGAGAGCCAAATTATCTTAGGAGACGTAGTGAGTCCTGACCAAATCACAGCCCTAGCTGAAACTAAGTTCACCCAAGCAGTGGAACATTTTAGAGACGAGATGAACAAGCTTCGCACTGGCCGGGCCCATCCTGGAATGCTAGATGGGGTGATGGTAGAAGCATATGGTGCTCAAATGCCCCTACAACAGGCCGGTAGCATAACGGTGCCAGAGCCGCAGCAACTGCAAATTACACCATTTGATCCAGGTAACTTGCAGGCTATATCTACCGCGATTCGTGACAATCCAGCCTTGGGTCTCAATCCCATGGACGATGGACGCGTAGTTCGTATACAAATACCACCTCTTACAGAGGAACGCCGCCGTGATATGGCTAAAATTTTGGGTACCAAGGTAGAAGACTGCATGATTTCTATGCGTAGCGCCCGGCATGAAGCCCTTAAAGATGCCGAAGAAGCTAAAAAAGACCGCAAACTAACAGAAGATGATCTGACAACGATAAAAAAGCAGCTGGATGACTTCATGTCCAAGCATAAAGCAGACGTAGACCAGCTGGCCAAGTCCAAAGAACACGAGATTATGACGGTTTAGGCCGCTCTCTCAGTTTGGTCAGGTATAATAGCTACAATGTCGATCTTATTGCTGATCATGGGCCTGGTGCTTCTAGTATTACTAGTGGTGGTGCACGAATTTGGGCACTTTCTAGCAGCCAGGCGTAATGGGGTGGTGGTAGAAGAGTTTGGTATTGGTTTCCCACCTCGTGCCATAGCCAAAAAGCTCAAAAGCGGGCTGATACTTACTCTCAACTGGCTGCCGCTGGGCGGCTTTGTGAAGCTAAAAGGTGAACACGATAGTGACACGGCTAAAGGAAGTTATGGCGCAGCCAGCCTGAGCGCCAAAACCAAGATCATGTTGGCCGGGGTAGGCATGAACCTATTAGTGGCAGTGGTACTACTCACAATAGTCGCTTGGATGGGAATGCCCCAGCTATCAAAAGATTTTGTTTGCAATCAATTCACCATAAAAAGCGATGAACACATAGCTAGCAATTCAAAGAATAATAACGCTGAAACTGTAAGTGATGTGTTTAAGGGTTCTCCAGCTGAGAGAGCAGGATTAAAGGATGGCGATCAAATACTTGCCTTGGCTGGAAAAAATGTTACATGTCATAGCGTCTTGGTCTCTACGGCTCGAGCCAATGCCGGAAATACCGTAAACATATTGATAAAACGCGGCACTACACTAGAAAACAAGAACATAACACTCAACACGGTTAAGGCTGCAAACAACAACAGTTTCATTGGAATAGGAACAATTTCGGGTGGGGGAGGCGGTTTACAGGTTGTGCGCTATACATGGTCGGCTCCGGTTGTAGCTGTTGGCACTTCGGCGCAGATGACTGCCCTTACACTTAAGGGACTGGGGCAATCCCTAAAAGGCCTGGGCTCACTCATGGCGGGTCTTGTTACCAACAATCGTGCAGCGCGCCAGTCTGGGCAAACCCAAGCTACTCAAAACGTATCCGGTCCAGTGGGCATATTCTTTATATTCAAGGATGGCAGCAACCTAGGGGTTGGTTTTATACTGTTTATAGTCGCGATAATATCATTGACTCTGGCCATCATAAATATACTTCCCATACCAGCACTGGATGGCGGCAGGTTGTTTATGACATATCTTTTTAGGGCTATGCGTCGTCCACTACCAAAAAAGACCGAGGAACTGATTAACTTTGTTGGTTTTATTGTGCTCATGGTACTAGTTGTACTTATTACCATCGTAGATTTGCACCGGAGACATTAAATGATGGGGCTGCTAAGCTGGGGGACACCGTTCTATCTACTGGCTGTTTATGGGATGGTACGCTACTTTTCCAAGCCAGATAAAGAAGCAAAAGAAAACCAAATAAACTGGCATCCACTTGAGACCGTAGGCGTGACAGTAGCTATTTACTTTGTCTCGCAACTGATTGGCGGAGCCTTGGTTTATTTGTATCCTCTTGCACGCCATTGGAACCAGAATCAAATTAACAATTGGATAAACAGCAGCGTAATTGCCGAATTCCTGCTAGTGCTGGCGGTAGAAACACTAACCGTGTGGCTTTTGGTTAGGTTTTTGAAGCACCGTAAAGCAACTGTAGGTACAATTGGGCTACAGCGTAGGCCCCAGTGGACAGACTTAGCCTATGTGCTAATGGGTTTTGTGATCTATTTTATTCTATACATTGCCATAGTGGATCTTGCAAAGGCGCTTGTTCCGCATCTGGATCTCAACCAGCAACAGCAACTGGGCTTCAAGGATGCTCATAGATTGCAACTACTGCCAGTATTTGTGAGTCTTGTGCTACTGCCGCCTTTTGTAGAGGAATTACTAGTTCGCGGATTTCTGTACAGCGGACTTAAAAAGAGCTTGCCCAAGATCTGGGCGGTACTACTAACCAGCGCCTTATTTGCAACAGCACACCTACAGGCTGGCAGTGGTGCACCGCTACTATGGGTAGCAGCCCTAGATACCTTTGTGCTGTCATTAGTGCTTATATACTTGCGCGAAAAGACGGGCAGCCTGTGGGCATCCATTGGCCTGCACATGCTAAAAAATACCATAGCTTTTCTAAGCTTGTTTGTGTTTCATGTACTCTGACGCTACAATGGCAGGCAAGAGACCATGAGACTTACAGAGCTATTCACCAAAACTAGCAAAAACTTGCCGGCGGACGAAACTTCCAAAAACGCCCAGCTTCTAATTCAAGCAGGCTATATATATAAGGAAATGGCTGGTGTTTACGCTTTTTTGCCACTTGGACTTAAAGTAATTGAGAATATCAAACAAATTATCCGGGAGGAAATGAACAGTTTGGGCGGCCAGGAGTTCATAATGACTACCCTGCAGCGAAAAGAGTTGTGGGAAAAAACTAACCGCTGGGATGACCGTAAAGTAGATGTGTGGTTCAAATCTAAGCTCAAAAACGGTACTGAGGTTGGCCTGGGTTGGTCACACGAAGAGCAAATTACCGAAATGATGAAAAACTATATCTCTAGCTACCGCGATTTACCCGCCTACGTATATCAGTTCCAAACTAAAATGCGTAACGAAAAGCGCTCCAAGAGCGGCATTATGCGTGGACGAGAATTTGTGATGAAAGACATGTATTCCTACACAACCAGCGATACCACCCATCAAAAATTTTACGACCAGACAATAGAAGCATATAAACAGGTGTTTGAAAGAGTTGGTTTGGGCAAAAAAACTTATCTGACCTTTGCTTCCGGTGGAGATTTTACCCAGTTTAGTCATGAGTTTCAGACATTGACTGAGGCTGGTGAGGACGTTATTTACCTAGATAAATCTAAAAAACTGGCAGTAAATAAAGAGGTTTTGACCACAGAAGTCTTGGAGCAACTGGGACTCAAACGCAGTGAGCTGCAAGAGGTAAAGGCAGCTGAAGTGGGCAATATTTTTAGTTTTGGAGGCACGAAATCAGAACAACTTGGGCTTTATTTTGATGATGAGGCAGGGCATAGCCGACCGGTTATATTAGGCTCATACGGCATTGGTGTAAGCCGCCTTATGGGAGTAATTGCCGAATGTTTTGCGGATGATAAAGGTCTGGTGTGGCCGCAAGCTGTGGCACCAGCTCAGGCTTATCTCATTAGTCTGGGAGATGATAGTAAGGTGGCCAAAGCTGCAGACGAGCTGTACAAAAGCTTGACTGAAGCTGGGATTGCGGTACTATATGATGACCGTGACCTGCGCGCCGGCGAGAAATTTGCCGATGCCGATCTCATGGGGATTCCGTGGCGAATCGTAGTAAGCGACAAGACACTCACACAGCATAAATACGAGCTCAAGGCTCGTACAAACGACCAAACTCAGCTACTGGGTACCGAAGATATACAAAAAGTCTTGGGCAACTCGCATTAAGCCACTATAATATTTTTGGAAATCGCTAGGGGACAATTAACTTAGGTAAAATCGAGGAGTAACTGACCTAGTATGAAAAAACAATTTCACCTGACCAAAACCGGCGCTCAAGAATTACAAACCGAATTAGAGCAACTAACAGCACTACGCACCCCCATTGCTGAACGCATCAAGAGTGCACGCGAGTTTGGCGACTTGGCAGAAAACGCAGAGTACACTTCGGCACGCCAGGAGCAAGAACGGGTGGAAAGCCGCATCGGTGAGATTGAGCATATCTTGCAGAACGTCGAACTCATTACCAAGCCACGTGGCGGTCGTATGGTGCAGCTGGGTTCATCGGTCAAACTTCGTTCAAACGGCAAGACTAAAGACTTCCAGGTGGTAGGGACTGTAGAGGCCGACCCGCTTAATGGCAAAATCTCAGACGAATCACCCATTGGCCAAGCGGTATTGGGCAAAAAAGAAGGCGATGCTGTAGAAATCCATACCAATGGTGATGCTCCTATTTCCTACAAAATCGTCACCATCAGCTAGTCTTATATCTTAAAATCAGCTAAACTTTACACCAGAATGAACTGGTTAAATGACATTGTTGATGAAGTTATAAAGCGCCGTGCTGACGGGGATATTTTGATTGAGTCAGGTGGCTCACCCAGCGGCACTTATCATTTGGGCCATATACGCGAGCTGGTTATTTGCGATGCTATCTTGCTAGAACTGCAGCGCCGAGGGCGCACCGCCAAGCACGTATACTTTGCGGATGACCTGGATGGTCTACGCAAAATCCCCGTAAATGTACCAGCAAGCCATGAACAATATCTTGGCAAGCCACTATGCGACATTCCAGCACCTGACGGGTCCAAAAACTCATACGGAGACTTTTTTTTACAGGGGTTGATTGACGCCTGCCAGGCATTAAATATTGATGTGGAGTTTATCCGCTCACATACAAAATACCGTACGGGATTCTTTGTCACAGCTATAGAGAAATCGTTGGAGCACATAGAGGACATCCGAAGGATACTAGAAACAATTTCTGGCCACAAACTAGGGGAGGAATGGTCGCCAGTGCAGGTAAACGAGGACGGCTACCTCAAAAAACGCAAATTTTTGAGAATAGACAAATCTGCCCAAACTATTACTTATGAGGATAAAGACGGCAGTGAACAGACAATCAATTACGCTAAGGGCGATGTGAAGCTAGACTGGAGAATAGACTGGCCCGCCCGTTGGTGGCTACTGCATGTAGATGTGGAACCTGCCGGGCGTGACCATAGCAGCAGCGGTGGAAGCTTTGAAACAGGCCTTGCTATCCTGAAGGATGTATTTAACACCCCACCAATTCTACCGGTTCAATACGACTTTATTAACCTCACAGGCGACACCAAAAAGATGAGCGCCAGCAAGGGTACAGGACTAGATGCTGTAGAGGGTGCCACACTTATGCCACCAGAGGTGTTACGTTACTTCATACTCCGATCTCCGCCTAGCAAAAGGCTATATTTTGATCCTGTTAATGGAGTGGTGCAACTTATGGATGAGTTTGCAGCTTTGGCCGCCAAAACAGACAAAGATAAGGCTGAACAGCAACTGTTTGACATCTGTATGTGGGGGCAAGACCAGCCTACAGTCAGCAGTGTACCGTTCTCACATCTCGTGGCTAGCTACCAAGCCTCTCTGCGCGATGCAGACAAAACCCTAGAGATTATTAGACGTACAGAGTACAAAGATTTAGCCGAGGGGCAAGGCGATGTTATACGCCGTGAGCTAAAGTTTATAGATGCCTGGCTAGACAAGCGCGCACCAGAAGATGTCAAATTTGAGCTTTTGAAGCAGATTGACGCCAGCGAATTTACAGATACGCAGAAACAGTTTTTGGCCCAACTGGCTGACAAGCTTAAGGCTGCTCCTCAGGATGCAGACGGAGAATGGTTCCACGAGCTTATTTATGACCTAAAGGACTCAACTGGACTAGAACCAAAGGAGCTGTTCCAAACGCTCTACCAAGCCCTAATTGGCAAAAATTCCGGTCCTCGCGCCGGCTGGTTCCTATCCTTGCTCCCCCGCGACTGGCTTCTTAAACGTCTCCGTCTAGAGTCGTAAAAGTCTCATTTCCTGACTCCTTAGCTCCACTTTTGTAAGCTTGCAAACCTCGCCAGAATGAAGTCGTTCAAACTGTTATACTTACTAGATGATTGAGGTTAAGGACGTTACTAAGGTTTATGGCAAGAAAGTTAATGCTTTTACAGCGTTGAAGTCCGTTAGTTTTAAAGTGCCAGACAAAGCTAGCTTAGCCATTATTGGCAAGAGTGGCTCTGGCAAATCCACCCTTATGCATATTATTGGAGGACTGGATCACCCAAGCGAAGGTGAGGTAATTGTAAACGGCCAAAACTTGGGCAAGCTTAAGCGAAAGGCGATGGACCGCTTCCGTGCCAACGATTTGGGGTTTGTGTTTCAGTCGTTTTTTGTAGAGGGCAATCAGACCACTTACCAAAACGTTGCACTACCTTTAGAGATCACCGAAATAACCAGCCGCCTGCGCAAGCAGATGGTGGCGGAGGCGCTAAAACAAGTTGAACTCTCGGATAAAATTAATGCCAAGGCCAGAAATTTATCTGGCGGACAAAAGCAGCGTTTGGCGATTGCCCGAGCTATTGTGGCTAATCCTAGACTCATTATGGCTGACGAGCCCACAGGTAATCTGGACAGCTCCACTGGTGACAAGATTGTGGACTTGCTATTTGCGCTTCACAAAAAGGCAGGAAGCACGTTAATAATTGTGACGCACGATGAAGACCTGGCCGCAAAGTGTGATATACAAATACTGCTTAAAGATGGCCAAATTGTATCTGTTAAACAAAAAGGCAAGAAATTATGAAAATTGCCGATACCATCAAACGCAGCGGTCGCAATCTACGTGCGGCCAAACTCCGCACATTGCTTACTGCTATCGCCATAAGTGTGGGCGGATTTACGCTAACTATAACGCTAGCGGCATCTGTAGGAGCGCATAATTACACCAATAGCTTAGTAAAAGCCAATTTTGACCCTAAAGCCGTGTTTGTAGCCAAAGACAAAACACTATTCAATAACTCTAGTGGTGACCAACCCCAGCTATACAGTACAGATTTGGCAACTGGGCGTGCCGGTACTTTGCAGAAACAGCTCAATACTCAAGATTTAGATAAGATCAAGGCCTTGCCGCATGTCACGCAGGTCCTGCCCAGTTATAACTTGACAGCTCAGTTTGTGACAAGACCTGGTGCCGATAAATACACTGGCGCAATCAACGTTTATGATTCGGCTCAAAAACCTCTTATTAAGGCAGGCCAACTACCAGACAACCTATCAAACAGCCAAGTGCTTTTGCCAGACACGTATCTATCATTGCTCAAATTTAACTCGGCGCAGGCGGCTGTGGGGCAGAGTATTATCATCCAGGTCCACCAACTGACGGGCAAAACCATGGCCCAAACCTTCACAATCGCAGCTGTTACTACCAAATCTACCCTAAGTATCAACCTGGATCCAGTTGGTCCATATGTGTCTGTAGATGAGGCCGGGCAGCTAGATAGCTTCATAAATGGCAACACTGTTCTGGCAAACTTAGTGCCGGCAGCAATTGTGCGTGGCGACGGGAGTGTGACTGCTGACCAGCTTAAGTCAGAGGTTACAAAAGCTGGGTTTGAGGCCCGAACTGCTCAGGATCTGCAGCAGTTCATCAACCAAATAGTCAATGTACTAGGTATTGTCATTGCTGTGTTTGGGCTTATCACTCTAGTAGCATCGTTCTTTGGTGTGGTCAATACCCAGTACATAAGTGTGTTGGAGCGTACTCGCGAGATTGGACTTATGAAGGCGCTGGGCATGAGCCGCCGTACGGTTAGCCGTCTGTTTATGATAGAGGCCACTTGGATTGGATTCATAGGTGCGGCAATGGGAGCAGGGATGGCAGTGCTACTGGGTACATTATTGAACCCATGGATTAGCCGCAAAATTAACTTTGGTAGTGAACATTTGCTAATATTCAAACCAGCGCAAATTATTGCCCTAATCATATTTCTAATGCTAGTAACCACCGTGGCTGGACTTTTACCAGCCCGCAAAGCGGCCAAACTAGATCCCATCGAAGCCCTCCGCACAGAATAGTTAACTCCAGATGTACAATTTTGAAAAATTGTACAGAGTAGTAGTTTTAGAAAATCTAGACTTTTAGAAGAGTGGCGAATTTTTCGCGGAGCTTTTTTAGTTTGGGGTTGATGATTATCTGGCAATAAGACGCTTCTGGGTGCTTTTCAAAATAGTTTTGGTGCGAATCTTCGGCAGCATAGAACATCTTTAGTGGTACAACTTCTGTAACTATGGGCTTGTCCCAGAGTTTTTGAGCTTCTTTTTTAGATTTTTCAACTAGTTGCTTTTGGGATTCATCACTGTACAAAATTATTGATCTATACTCAGGGCCTTCATCATACATCTGGCGGTTGAGGCTTGTAGGGTCGTGCTGAATCCAGAATATGTTTAAAATATCTTCTAAACTAATAATCTTGGAATCAAAATCTACTTTGACTACCTCAGCATGCCCAGTAGATTTTGAATATACCTGCTCATATGTAGGGTTGGGTACGGTTCCTCCTGCATATCCAGAAGTCACATCCGTAACACCTTTTACTAAGCGATAGGCGGCATCTAGGCACCAAAAACAGCCGCCTCCTAGCACAATAGATTCTTTAAGCGTTTCCATAAGATTAATTGTAACGTAGTTTTTGCTATACTGCCCTCATGCGCTGGCAAGACATCGTTATATCTGTTGCACAACTCTGTTTTATAATTGCAATGTTACCCAGTATTAGAAGCGATGATAAGCCTGCTGCAGCTACAAGCATCATGAACGTAGTCTTGGTTAGCATAATAGGTACTTGTTTGCTAACTCTAAGGCTTTGGTTTTCTGCTCTTACAGCGGTGGCAATTGCCACTACATGGGGAATTTTGGCATTCCAAAAAATCAAACTAGACAGAAAAGCCAGAGCAGCTAAGCTGTGATATAGTTATCGCATGGCTACAAAGAAGACGTCCTCACGGAGTAAAACTAAGAAACCTTTAGCAAAAACAGTTTCTTCTAACGTAGTAGCTAAAAGTACCAAGAACTCACGATATGTTGCACTCAATAGATGGAATATATGTTTGGCGATATTATTTGCGCTACAGGCAATAGTTATATTAGTCTTCGGCAAGTCATATAGTCTGCCAGTGGTAAACCACTATCTCACTCCCGACACTTTAGCATCACAGGCAGCCGGGCACACCGTACTAGCTGCAGCTGTAAGGCACTTGTTTGATATTAACCTGAGATACTTGGTTGCAGCATTTTTGCTGGTTTCTGCCATTTTTCACACAGCAATTGCCACCAAAGAGCGCAAACGCTATGAAGCAGGGCTACAGCGTGGCGTAAACGGCCTGCGCTGGTTAGACTACGGCATCAGTGCGGGCATTATGCTTATTACGATTGCGCTGCTTAACGGAGTATACGACGTAGCTAGCCTAGTTATGATTTTTGTTCTGGTGGCGTTACTACATTTATTGGGATACTTTGGCGAGATTAACGCCGTTACCCCAAGGGCTAAGCGGCAAAGCTTTATTGGTCTGCTAGTAGCCGGGGGAACAGTCTGGCTTGTAATAGCAGCCTACCTAAAGGCTGCAATTATTTATGGTACGGGTTTAGCACATTTTGTGTATGTGATTGATGGAAGTATCTTCGTCATAACACTAGCGCTATCCGCCAATACTCTATTAGTGTTCCGTGCTAAGGGAAAATGGGAAAATTACCTCTATGGTGAGCAAATTTTTATGGCACTTAGCTTTGTTGCCAAAACCGTATTGGCCTGGCTGGTATTCGCAGCAATCCTTAAGTAATGAGCAGCATAATATTCGATTTTGATGGTACCCTGGCAGATTCTTTGCCGATAGTAATAGAGCTATTTTATGAGTGGTCTGGGCTTGACCCGTTTTCACCTTCAGAGATTGAGCGTATGCGTAATATGAGTCTAAAGCAAGTTTTGGCTGAAGTGGGGATACCATTATGGAAGGTACCGAGACTGCTGGCAAAGGCTAGAGGACAGTTTGGCCAGCGCATAGATGAAGTTCCAGTATTTGCAGGAATGCCAGAGGTTATCAAGAAACTACATGGTGGCGGGCACCACCTATACGTGATTAGTTCAAACAGCTCTCAGAACATCCGGGTATTTCTAAAAAAGCAGGGTATAGAGCAATATTTCCGGGACGTAAAAGGCAATGCAGGCCTATTTGGCAAAGCCCGGGCTATAAAATCCATCATGCGTACCTACAATCTTGCGCCCAAAGACTGCTATGCCATAGGTGATGAAACGCGTGATATTGATGCCGCCAAAAAGGCGGGGATTACTTCTATAGCCGTCAATTGGGGCTACAACTCAGACAAAGCCCTAAAGGCCCGTCACCCAGATCACATTGTTTCCAAGCCAGCTCAAATTTCCGAGCTGCTACAATAGTTCTACATGGCAAACGATTATTGGAGGGAGCGGAACAAACCTTATGAACCTGGGCAAAAGCCTCCATTTAAGGTATCGCGTTCCAAAATAGAGCTATTCATGCAGTGCCCGCGCTGCTTCTGGTTGGATGTAAGGCTCAAGATCAAGCGACCAAGCGGCCCGCCGTTCCAGATCAATAAAGCCATCGATGAACTGCTCAAAAAAGAGTTCGACGTCTACCGAGCTAAGGGCACCGCCCATCCTATGATGATAGACAATCAGATAAAAGCCGTGCCATTCCAGCATGATGACCTAGACAAGTGGCGGCACAACTTTACGGGCGTATTTACACTGCACGAGCCGACCAACCTGCACATATTTGGTGCAATTGATGACATTTGGGTGGACGATGATGGGCAAGTATATGTAGTGGACTATAAGGCCACTGCCAAGGCTAGCGAAGTCAGTCTGGATGCCGACTGGCAAATTAGCTACAAACGGCAAATGGAGGTTTATCAGTGGCTACTGCGCCAAAACGGCTTGAATGTTAGCGACACAGCCTACTTTGTATACACAAATGGCCGGTTGGATTTGGACGGGTTTTTTGACAAGGTTGAATTCCGCACCAAAATTATTCCGTATAGAGCTGATGCTAGCTGGGTTGAACCTACGCTTATCAAAATGAAGGAATGCATGGATGGCGATATGCCGGCAGTAGGCACTGCCGCTATGGGGGGTGAATGCGATTATTGTCTCTACGCCAAATCCCGAACAGAGCTCACACTTAAGGCAATCAATAAATAACACCGTCATACGCCTTACAAAATACGTTATACTAACCATATGCTAGATATTCAGTTCATAAGGGACAAGGCCCAGCTAGTGGCCGATAAGGCAAAACAAAAAGGATATGAAGTTGATGTTGCTAAAATCTTAGATCTAGACAATAAACGACGCGAATTGATTAGCCAGGTGGACGAGCTGCGCCAAAAGCGTAACCAGCAAGCATCGGGCGCTAAAGATCAAAAACCAGGTGATGAACAGATTGCAGAAGGCAAACAACTTAAAGAAAAACTAGTAAAACTAGATAAAGAATCTACAGAAGTTAACAAAGAATTGGATGAGCTGCTAAGGTCAGTTCCAAACGTATTCCCAGACGATACTCCATTGGGTGGTGAGGAAGACAACAGGGAGGAAAAGCAATGGGGCAATACTGAGCCTAAAAAGTTTGAACTGGTTGACCATCTGTCCTGGGGCGAACAGCGCGGACTAATAGATTTTGAACGCGGTGCTAAGGTGTCTGGCAGCAAGTTTTATTTTCTTAAAGGTTCACTGGTGCAGCTAGAGCTGGCAGTTTTCCAGTATGCCCTACAGCTTGCCGAAAAGTACGGTTTTACACCTATTACCGTACCTCACATGGTCAAAACACGTGTGCTTGAGGGTGCGGGCTATTCTGCTCGGGGGGATGAAAAGCAAATTTATAAGATAGAAGGCGAGGATTTAAACCTTATTGCCACATCAGAAATACCCATTACTGGATACCATGCAGATGAAATTATAAATGTAAAAGACCTGCCTATACTCTATGCTGGTCTAAGCCCCTCGTACCGGGTAGAAGGTGGCGCCTACGGAAAACACAACAAGGGTCTGTTTCGCACCCATCAGTTCAACAAGCTGGAGTTATATGTATTCTGCAAGCCTGAAGATAGCGAACATTGGCACCAGGAATTGGTGGCGATAGAGGAAGAGCTCTGCCAGGCATTAGAAATCCCTTACCGACTGGTCCGGATTGCAGCAGGCGACATGGGCGCACCAGCCTACAAAAAGTTTGATATAGAATATTGGAGCCCAGTAGATAAGACTTACCGTGAACTAATGAGTTGTTCAAATGTAACTGACTACCAAGCACGACGTCTCAACATACGCTACAAGGGTGAAAAGTCAGAAAAAGTCTTTGTGCATACCCTAAATGGCACGGCCGCAGCCATGAGTCGCATACCAATTGCGCTCATAGAAAACCATCAGCAAAAGGATGGCAAAGTACAAATTCCGGCTGCACTCCGCCCATATATGGGTGGTACGGCAACAATCTAAAATAAAGGAGCAAACATGATAGGCAAACTTGAGATAAACGGAGTGCACTTTAACCCAGATGATGATTTGCATAAATACGTGGTTAAAAAAATAGGCAAGATGGACCAATATATGAGCCGCCATGCACGCGAATCTGCCCACGCCGAGATTAAGCTCAAAGAAAATAAAGTCAAAACTCGCACCCAGGCCACCTGTGAGGTCATACTTCATCTGCCGCACGAAACCATCACTACCAAAGAGACCACACTTAACATGTACGCCGCCGTAGATATTGTAGAGGCCAAGCTCAAAAACCAACTAAAGCGCTACAAAAGCAAACACTCTCCGCGCCTGCACCGCCGCGTGCTGGCCAGACTCAAGCACCGCCCAGTCTAAATTACAGCGTTCAAGCCTACAAATGTGTGCTGCTTTAGGCTATACTATTATCTGATAATCGTGAAATGAGACGAGGGAAAATCTGTCCGTATGGCTATAAAGAAGTTTACTAAACGTATACTTGGGGATCCCCAGCACAAGACTATCAAACGCCTGCGCAAACGGGTGAATGAGGTCAATGCTATGGCACCTAAATACAAAAAGCTGAGTGACGCTAAGCTACGCGAACAAACAAAAGTATTAAAAGATCGGCTTAAGAAGGAATCGCTCGATAAGATTCTGCCAGATGCATTTGCTGTAGTGCGCGAGGCCGCCACCCGGGCGTTGGGCCAGCGCCACTTTGATGTTCAGCTAATTGGCGGTATGGTGCTACATGAAGGCAATGTGGGTGAAATGAAGACAGGTGAGGGTAAAACCCTAGTGGCCACACTGCCGGTTTACCTGAACGCATTAACAGAAAAAGGTGTGCATGTGGTGACGGTCAACGATTATCTGGCCCAGCGTGATGCCGGCTGGATGGGCCAAGTCTACAGCTTTTTAGGCATGACTTCTGGAGTAATCATTGCCGATGAATCCTACATTTATGATCCGACTTTCACCAACAAAGATCACGAAGACGAGCGATTCCGGCATTTGCGCCCCTGTACCCGCCAGGAGGCCTATGGTGCTGATGTGACTTATGGCACAAACAATGAATTTGGATTTGATTACTTGCGCGATAACATGGTGCGTGAGGTGGATCAGCTTCGTCAGCGCGACCTACATTATGCCATTGTGGACGAGGTTGACTCCATCCTGATTGACGAAGCCCGTACACCCCTAATTATTAGCGCTCCAGCTGTAACTAGTGGTAATGCCTATGCCCAGTTTGCCAAGGTTGCTCGGCAGCTCAAACCAGATGATTACGATGTCGATGAAAAGCGCAAAGCCGTAGTTCTAACGGATGAAGGCGTGGAGCATGTAGAAAAGATTTTGGGTATAGAAAGTCTGTACGGTACAGAAAATATCCGGACTATTTATCACCTAGAGCAAGCTCTAAAGGCCCAAACTCTGTTTAAACGAGACAAAGATTACGTTATTACTACAGATGGCGAGATTGTGATTGTAGATGAGTTTACTGGTCGTCTACTAAAGGGCCGACGATACAACGGCGGTCTGCACCAGGCTATCGAGGCCAAAGAAGGTGTAGAAGTACAGGAAGAGTCCATGACATTAGCCACCATCAGCTTTCAGAACTACTTCCGCCTTTACGAAAAACTGGCCGGCATGACCGGTACGGCTATGACAGAGAGCGAGGAATTCCATGAAATATACAAACTCGATACTGTAGAAGTACCAGCCAACCGCAAAATTGTACGCTCAGATAAGGCAGACCGCATTTACAAGTCAGAACAGGCTAAATTTCGTTCTATAGTTAGCGAGGTCAAAACATTGCAGCAGCGTGGCCAACCAGTTCTGATTGGCACCGTATCTATAGAGAAAAATGAGCTTCTGGGCAGCATGCTAAAGAAGGCCAGTGTGCCATACCATGTGCTTAACGCCAAAAACAACGAGCGCGAGGCATCTATTGTAGCCAAAGCCGGCCAAAAGGGCGCAGTTACACTGGCTACCAACATTGCCGGGCGTGGTACAGATATTATTTTGGGTGATGGCGTCAAAGATCTGGGTGGCCTGTTTGTACTAGGCAGTGAACGCCATGAATCGCGACGTATTGATAACCAGCTACGTGGGCGTGCCGGACGACAAGGCGACCCTGGCGTTACACAATTTTTTGTTAGTACAGAAGATGAGTTAATGCGCGTATTTGGTGGTGACCGCATTGCCAGCATTATGGACCGCCTCAAAGTAGACGAAGACACACCTATAGAAAACCGTATAATTAGCCGTAGTCTAGAAGCCGCTCAGAAAAAGGTGGAGGGCTATAACTTTGATACTCGCAAAAATGTTGTCCAGTACGACGATGTCATGAACAGACACCGTCGGGCAATCTATACCATGAGGCGCGAAATCCTTAACCAACCAGATATTAGCAAACGCATCCGACTAATGATTGGCGATGTGGCGGATGTTATGGCAAATTCGCCACTGCTCACTTCGGACGAATTCCAAGACTTTTTAAAAGAAGTTTTTCCGTTCGATGAGCCCACGCTAGATAGACTTTTTGACACCACTGCGGATAAATTTGGCCAAGTGCTTCGTACCGAAGGACTTGAACTTTATGAAGCCAAGCTAGAGGGCTTCACCCCAGAAATTATGCACAAAATAGAGCGTGATGTGTATCTGCAAATCCTAGACAATTTGTGGATGCAGCACTTAGAGAATATGGAGCATTTACGCGAGGGTATTCACTGGATTAGTGTGGGCCAGCGCGATCCACTGGTGGAATACCGCCGCCAGGGCCAAATACTATTTGACGATATGCAGAATACTTTGCAGCACGATGTGGTCCGGTCACTCTTCAATGCTGAGCCAGTGGCAGAAAATGTGCTGGATCGCCCAGCGGAGACAGAGCTTACACTAGCAGCCCGCGGATCTGTAGACAATGCTTCGCGTATAATTGAGGCAGAAGAATTTGAAGAATCCGATTTTAAAGATACTGATTCGGGTAGTGCCACCAAAAAGCACCAATCAGACAAAAAACGCAAAAAAGCCCGCAAGGCTGAACGCCAGCGTCGCCACAAGGCCAAAAAGAGAAAATGAAGCATAGTGTTAGTGAGTTAAAGCTGCCAAATGGCGCGCGGGGGCTGCTGGTGCATGTGCCAGATGCCACGGTTATGACGTTTGATATCAACTTTCGGGCGGGGGATTGCTATGCCACTCACGACAAATGGGAAACCGCCCATCTGATGGAGCATGTTCTACTGGGCGCTAATATGCTTTACCCCAAGGCTCGGGCCTTTCAAGCGGAGTTTGAAAAAAACGGTGCGTATTCTAACGCCAGTACTAGTAGTTACGATATAACCTACGAATCTGAGTGCGCAGATTTAGAGTGGGATCGTATCTTGGACTTGCTCCTGACAGCGATTACCAAACCGTTATTTTTGCAGGAGGAGTTTGATGCTGAGTTTGGCAACGTTCGCGAAGAGCTAACAGCTCGTGGCAATAACCATTATCGTCATCTGAGCCTCGCCTTGCGCCAAGCTTATGGGTTCAAAATGCTAACTGACCAAGAGCGCTCCAAACTCATGAAAAATGTGCATCTAGATGACATCAGAAAGCACTATAAAAAGACGCATTATGCTGCCAACATGCGCTTTGTAATTGCGGGCCAGCTCCCGCCCGAGCGGCGTAAAAAAATTCGCGCAAAAATGGGAGCTATTGAGCTCCCAGACGGCAATGAACGTTTAGAATTGCCTGACGAGGTTCCAATTACTCTTAAAAAGCCTCTATATATACATAATGACACTGTAGATAACCTATATTTTTACGCAGATACTTTTGTAAACCGTCGTTTGCGCGACCCAGAAACTGATGCGCTTGGGCTCATAAATACTATGCTTACAGAAACGCTATATTCGAGAATCTTGGGCACTGCCCGCGAGCGTGGCTTGGTTTACGACGTAAATTCTGGCTATGGCCAGAGCAAACTAAACAGTGGTTGGTGGTTTGGTGCTCAGATTATGCCCGATAACGCTCCGGCACTGTTTGACATTATAATAAAGGAACTCAAGGCAGTGTTTGCAGGCAAACTGGCAGAAGAAGATATCACTGCCGCCAAGCAGTACTCTATAGGCCGCTACCAACGTAGTGGACAAACAGTGGGCGGCACGGCTAGCGGTTACTCATACCGTTATTTCTTTGACGACGAGATAGATGATTATTACAAAGTTCCAGAGCGTATTCGTGCAGTCTCGCGCAACCGTATTGTAAATGTTATGGAAGCAGTCTTTGCAGAGAAAGTCTGGGGCCTAGGCGTACTAGGCAAGGCGGGGGAAGACTTCGCCCAACAACTTCACGATCAACTCAGTGTCCTTTGGTAAGTCTATTTTATATTACAAAGCAATGTCTAACAGGGCTGCTATAATCAGGTAGATGATGGAACTGGAGAAACAAGCAACACAGTTGGCCGCAGAGGTTAAAGCTGCTATGAGTCGATTGGATATTGCGGCTGGGCAAAAGGATCTAGCAAAACTCAAAGAGCAGGCGGCTGGCGCAGATTTTTGGACAGATAACCTTAATGCGCAGGCAAATATGAAGCAGCAGGCCAAACTTGAGGGTAAAATTCAGCCATGGAGCGATTTACGGCAAGAGTTAGATGAAACATCTGAACTTCTAGCCATGGATGACCCCAAGTTAGAAACGGAGCTCAAAGACCGGCTGGATAATCTAGAGATACGCTTTAATGATCTCAAGGAACGTCTTAAATTTAGTGGTCCGTATGACGACCATGACGCCATAGTAAGCATCCACGCTGGGGCTGGTGGCACCGATGCTCAGGATTGGGCACAAATGCTTATGCGTATGTACCTGCGGTTTGCAGAAAGCCATAAGCTGCAGGCCAAAGTCATTGATGAATCCGCAGGCGAGGAAGCCGGTATAAAAAGTGTCACTTTTGAAATAAGTGGTGAGTTTGTATATGGCCAGCTCAAGGGTGAGCATGGCGTGCACCGCCTGGTGCGGCTCAGTCCATTCAATGCTGATCATCTTCGCCAAACCAGCTTTGCCAAGGTAGAGGTAATGCCCAAAGTAGAGCGACCAGAAGAGGTAGAGTTAGATGACAAAGAGCTAAGAATTGACATCTATCGTAGTGGAGGCCATGGCGGCCAGAGCGTAAACACCACAGACAGCGCCGTGCGCATCACACATCTGCCAACCGGTATAACTGTGGCCATCCAAAATGAGCGTAGTCAGCTGCAAAACAAAGAAACAGCCATGACTGTGCTTCGCTCACGCATCGCCCAACTTCAAATAGAACAGCACAAAGACCATTTAAGTGAGCTTAAGGGTCCCAATCAGTCAGCAGACTGGGGCAACCAAATCCGAAGCTACGTACTTCATCCTTATAAACAAGTCAAAGATCTGCGTACCAAGCATGAAACCAGTGACCCGGATAAAGTCCTAGACGGCCAGCTGGACGAGTTTATTGCTGCATTTTTGGACAATTCACTTGCAGCTTAAGCAATTTGTTATAATGGCTGTACATGATTCTGCTTGATAGGGTAACCAAAACTTATGGTCGCAATAACGCACCTGCACTTGAGCGAGTGAGTTTGCATGTGGAACCCAAGGAGTTTGTAATTATTGTTGGTGCTAGCGGTGCCGGCAAATCTACATTGCTCAAACTCTTGACTAGGGAAGAAAAACCCACAGGTGGCAAAATAATTGTAGGCGGCATAGATTATGACAAGCTAAAAGACAAGGAAATTCCTATGCTACGCCGCAAAATTGGCGTCGTTTTCCAAGATTTTAAGCTGTTAAGCGGCAAAACAGTTTTTGAGAACGTGGCTTTTGCGCTAGAAATGGTCGGAATGACTAACAAAGAAATAAACCACACCGTACCACGTGTGCTAGATATAGTAGGACTGAATGGCAAGGAGAAACGTATGCCCAGAGAGCTATCTGGTGGTGAAAACCAGCGTGTGGCCATTGCTCGTGCCATTGTACGACAGCCCAAAATATTGATAGCAGATGAACCTACTGGCAACCTTGATCCCAAACATGCATGGGATGTAGTGCGTGTTCTAGAAAAGATTAACCGTTTTGGCACAACCGTTCTGCTGACCACTCACAACCAGGACATTGTAAACCGCTTAAAGCGCCGGGTGATAACCATTAAGGATGGCCATGTGGTAAGTGACCGCGCCAATGCGGAGTACAAGTCATGAGCAGGTGGGAGAGATTAGAACGTTGGTTGATGACACTCAGACGTATTATACGTAATGGTTGTATAAATTTTGTGCGCAATTCCTGGCTGAGCATAGCAGCCATGGCTGTAATGACTATAACACTTACCATTGTGCTGTTTTCAATAATTGCAAATGCTACATTTACAAATACAGTCCAACAGATTACAGATAAGATTGACATATCTGTCTACCTTAAAGATTCAGTTGATACTAACCAAACCAAGACTCTAATTAGTGAAATCCAACAGCTGCCAAATGTTAAAAACGTAACTTACGTGTCAAAGGACCAAGCCCTAACGGCTTACAAAAAGCAAAATGCCAATAACCTAAATCTATTGCTTGCAATTTCAGAAACAGACAACCCATTGCCGGCTACGATTCAGATCAAACCTAAGGACCCCAACCGTATAAATGACATCAAAGTCTTTTTAGATAAGCCCAACATCACTGCACTACAATCCGATGCTACCTCATACTCAGGTGATCGTAAGGCAGCGGTAGACAAAATAACCCAGGCCACAGCCTTTATGCGAAGGGCGGGTATTGTAGGCGTGTTAGTGTTTGCGGTCATATCTATGCTAATTATCTTTAACACTATCCAGATGGCCATATTTAATCGCCGCGAAGAGCTGACTATTATGCGTTTGTTGGGCGCTACTACCAGCTATATTCGAGGACCTTTTGTGGTAGAGAGCGTTCTGTACGGCATATTTTCTGCCGTTATCTCTATTGTATTGCTCAACAGTCTGTTTGTAGTCAGTAGCTCCACGCTACAGGCCAGCAGCCTTGGGCTGTTAGATATCAACTACGCCAACCAGTATTTTGGAAATCACTTTTGGTCATTTTTGACTATGCAACTAACAATTGGTATATTTATAGGAGCCGTCTCATCTGTTGTTGCGACTAGACGGTATCTGAAATTCAAAACTACGAAATAGTAGAAATCCAATTCAAAGAAAAGAAAAACAGGGCTACTACATTGGGCCTGTGTTTTAGGCTCTAATCACCAAGAGGGGGTATCTTGAAAGATTTGACCGCTTATGCTAATATGAAGCTGTTCATGCAAAAACAAAAACTTAGAACCAGAATTGTCTTAAGGGTCTCCCAATTTGGGGCAGTTTTGATTGCGTTAGTAGTACTCTCCGCCAGTGTTACTTTGCCAATTGTTCACGCTGACCAGTTCGACGACCAAATTAATGCTTTACGCCAGCAAAATTCGCAGAGTCAATCTGCCCTAAATGGCCTACAGGCACAGGCAAGTAGCTACCAAGATGCTGTCAACAAACTCCAAGACCAAATTAACGCTTTGCAGTCTGCTATAAATGCCAACTTAGCAAAACAGGCGGATTTACAGCAGCAAATTGTTGCTGCTCAGGCGGAACTAGACAAAGAAAAAGCTACTTTGGGTGAAGACATCCGCGCTATGTATGTGGGCGGCCAAATTAGTACGCTAGAAATGTTGGCGTCCAGCAAAGATTTGAGTGATTTTGTCGACAAACAGGAATACCGCTCCGCCGTCCAGGACAAGATAAAAACCGAGCTAGATAAAGTTACCAAGCTCAAACTGCAGCTTCAGGATCAAAAAGAGCAAGTCGATGATTTGCTGAAAGATCAAAAGAACCAGCAGGATCAGTTAGCTACAGCACAAAGTCAGCAAAACCAGCTACTAGCATACAACCAGAGCCAGCAAGCAGATTATAATAATCAAATCTCCTCCAATCAGGGCAAGATTGCAGATTTGCGCCGCCAACAGATAATCTTGAACGGTCAGTACAACATTGGTGACTTCAAAGGCGACCCTAACAATGGCGGCTACCCATCGGCTTGGGCAAACGCACCGCAAGACAGCATGATAGATAACTGGGGAATGTACAACCGCGAATGTGTTAGCTACACAGCCTTCAAGGTTCACCAAGACTTCCTGGCAGGCAAGGATAACCGCGACATGCCTTATTGGGGTGGAATGGGCAATGCAAACCAGTGGGATGATGATGCCCGTGCTTATGGAATACCAGTAGATGACAACCCTACACCTGGCTCAATTGCCATTAGCAATGCTGGGGCATATGGCCATGCCATGTACGTTGAAGCAGTTAACGGCAATCAGATCTATGTGCAGCAATATAACCAACAGCTAAATGGGCAGTACAGTGAGGGTTGGCGCTACACAACTGGTCTAGTATTCATCCACTTTTAGCTAAGTACTATTAGCCTTAATCTCAGGAATGTCTGTATAATAACTCTATAGCTTATTATAAAAAGTCAGGAGAACAGGTGCCAGTAGCTACTGAAAAAGTGCGCAAAAAAGGTTCAAAACTAAAGCGCATAGGACGCTGGACTATAAATATCGCATTTGTATTACTAGTTTTGTGGCTTGGCATGGCCATTGGCAGCGGTCGGATTATTTTGGGCAAAGAAGCTATATTCCATAAACCTGTGTCTGGCAATTTGCCAGCCAATCTCAATTATTCCAGTGTGGAACAGGTCTACGATACTCTCAAAACCAGCTATGACGGCAAACTAGACGCTAACAAGCTTTTAGACGGCATCAAAAGCGGACTGGCCCAAGCAACAGGTGACCCATACACCGAATATTTTAGCCCGGCAGACGCCAAAAACTTTAATTCACAGCTTAGCGGCACTTTCAGTGGTATTGGCGCCGAACTAGGCAAAGACAGTAATGGCAATTTGACTGTCATTTCTCCAATTGCTGGCTCTCCCGCAGACAAGGCGGGCCTCAAGTCCAAAGATCTCATCGCCAAGATTAATGGTACAAGTACATCTGGTATGAGCGTGGACGATGCTGTGTCTCGCATTCGTGGAGACAAGGGTACCAAAGTAACACTGCAAATTGTTCGCGACCAAAGCCCTACGCTTTCTATCACTATTACACGTGACAATATCAAAATCCCTAGTGTTACATCTAAAATACTGCCCGGAAACATTGGCTATATACAAATTACTCAGTTTTCTGATGATACCTCCCAGTTGGCCACTAAGGCAGCAAATGATTTCAAACAAGCTGGTGTGAAGGGAATTGTACTTGATATGCGCGGTGACCCAGGTGGATTACTAGATGCCGCTGTGAACGTATCTAGCCTTTGGTTGCCTAGCGGCAAGACTATCCTGACCGAAAGGCGTGGTGGTGAAGTGGTACAAACATACGCATCGACAGGCACTGCTACCCTTCAGGGAATCAAAACTGTAGTGCTTATTGACGGTGGTAGTGCCAGCGCTAGTGAAATTACAGCCGGAGCCTTGCATGATAACGGTGCGGCCCAGTTGATAGGTGTTACCAGCTATGGCAAAGGCAGCGTGCAAGAAATAGATAACTTGCCGGGCGGTGCAGAACTCAAAGTAACGATTGCGCGTTGGTATACACCAGACGGCAAAAACATAGACAAACAGGGAATTAAGCCAGACCAAGTTGTTCAAATACCAGTAAACACACCTAAAGGCCAAGATCCCCAGCTAGATGCCGCCACAGTTTACCTAGCAAAATAAAGTGAGAAATTGTAATTCTACCCTTGATAAAACAAGGGTAGTCATGTAGCATTAGAGCAATAAAGCCTTTGCAGGGTTTATAGAGGAGAAGAGGCGGTGGCCAAAAAACCGACCAAGTATATATTTGTTACCGGCGGTGTGCTTTCCGGATTAGGAAAGGGTATCACTGCCGCCTCCATCGGAAACCTACTAAAAGCCCGCGGACTAAACGTAAATATTCAAAAGTGTGACCCCTACCTAAATGTAGATGCTGGACTACTGAACCCACGCGAACATGGAGAATGCTTTGTAACTCGCGATGGCGCTGAGACGGACCTGGACTTAGGCCATTACGAACGGTTCCTGGACAAAGAACTCTCCAGCCCCAGCAGCCTCATGAGCGGACGGGTGTTACTAAAAGTTATTCAAGACGAGCGGGCTGGCAAGTATGATGGCGATGATGTACAAATAATTCCACACCTGACTGCCGCGATCCAGGATTATATAATGGAAGCAGGCGATGGCTACGATGTGCACATTGTAGAAATTGGTGGTACCGTGGGTGACTATGAAAGCCTCAGCTTTATTGAGGCCATACGCGAGCTTGGCATCCGCATTGGTACTGAAAACTGTCTGTTTGTGCACGTAGTTTACTTACCGTATCTGGGAGCCAGCCAGGAGATCAAGACCAAACCAGCCCAAAACTCCGTACGCGAACTCCGTGGGCTTGGAATTGCTCCAGACATTTTGGTAGCGCGTAGTGAGCGCCCAGCTAACCCGCGAGTCAAAGAAAAACTTAGCCTGTTTTCTGGTGTTAGTAAGGATGCCATTGCGCTGTTGCCCAACGCAGCCAGCATTTACCAAGTGCCACTCACGCTCGAGGACACAGGTATTGCCGATGTCATTTGCCACCGCCTGGGGGTAAAAGATAAAAAGCCTAAACTCAAAGATTGGCGTGCAGTGGTTAAACGTGCAACTACCAAACATCAGCATTCGGTGACAGTAGGTGTTGTAGCCAAATATATGGATAACACAGACACCTACATGAGCGTGTTTGAAGCACTCAATTCCGCAGGTTGGTGGAATGACGTAGATGTAAAAATCAAGTGGATAGAAGCAGAAAAACTGGCAAAAGCTAAGAACGTAGCCGGTGCACTCAAGGGTGTAGACGGCATTGTGGTACCTGGTGGTTTTGGTACGCGCGGCCTAGAAGGCAAAATCCATGCCGCCCAGTATGCTCTAGAACACAAAATGCCATATCTGGGACTATGCCTTGGCCTGCAAATGGCAGTTATTGGCGCCGCCCGATCAGCAGGACTTAAGCATGCTACTACTTTTGAGCTTGATGCCAACTCTAACGAAAAAGTTATAGACACTATGACAGACCAAGTTGGCCTTGCTAACACTGGTGGAACTATGCGTTTGGGGGACTACCCTTGCGTAATAGAAAAGGACAGCCTATCTGCCAAGCTTTATGGCAAAACAGAGATTACAGAAAGACACCGCCACCGCGGCGAATGTAACAACACCTACCGAGATCAGTACGAGAGCTGGGGCATTCGCGTAGTTGGAACATCACCAGACAAGTCGCTAGTAGAGATGATAGAAGGTATTGACCACCCATTCTTTGTAGCTAGCCAGTTCCACCCAGAGTTCCGAAGCCGACCCAACAGGGCACACCCACTTTTTGATGGATTCGTTAAATCCATAAAATAGTGCTTAAACCCTCAAGGGTTATGTTGCGCATTTGACCGCACTGCGCTAGCATTGAGGTTATGGCAGAACCTATACCTAACTCTCCAGTACCAGTGCAACCATCTATCCCACCCCCAGCACCTGACAGTAAGAAAAAGAAGATACTGTTTGTAGAAGATGACGATGCGCTAGCTAGTGTATATATGACACGTCTTGGAGCCGAAGGTTTTGACGTTAAACGTGTGCCAAATGGTGAGGAGGCGTTGACTGCCACCCTACAGTACCGTCCAGATCTTATATTATTAGATGTTATGATGCCCAAAGTCAGCGGCTTTGATGTGCTAGATATTTTACGTAACACCCCAGAGGTGGGAAACGTAAAGATTGTTATGCTTACAGCGCTTAGCCAGGATAGTGACAAGCAGCGGGCTGCCCAACTGGGTGTTGACGATTACCTCGTAAAATCCCAAGTGGTAATTGCTGACGTAGTAGACCGTATAAAACATCATTTAACTAGTTAAATCTCAATCATGAGTACGCCAGAAACTGCTAGACCACATGGACCAGAATTCCAGCCAGCTGTAGCACAATTAGCCACAGACTTTACTACAACTATTCAACAACACGCCAACCAGATATTGCAACAAAATGCTACCATTGACACATTTCCGCTTGTTATTATGATGAAAGGCTACTTTGACCCGGTATCAGAGGAGTGGCATAACATTGAAGAAGCGCGCGAAGGCGTAAAAAATTCTGCCGAAATGCTGAGGCATTGGGCTAATGCAGATAATATTGAAGGTCGCCAGGAGCCAGAAACAGCAAAAGATAACGATGGCCGGGCTTTAGCAGTAGTTCGCTGGCAGGGCATTGTTCCTAGTGAAAGTGCATCGAATATTCTTATAAGTTGCCGGGAAACTTATCCTGCTGATCAAGACTATCCTTCTGACTACCTTGGAATGCGATTTCAGATTACACTTCAAAGAAAACAGCAACTTGTAGTCACTAAGCCACGGAACATAGCAGAAACTAATCGACCAAAAGGCTGGAGCTTAAAAATGCCTCGTCGCCTAAAGTTCTAGGCATATATTTTAAGCTATGTTGTTTTTTAGTACATTTGCATGACAAAATGAAACGCTTATGGTACAGTAGGCTAGTTATATCAAAATAAAGAAGGAAAGAGGACCTATGGATCCAGACCCTCAAACACCAGCAGCACCAGCAGCACCAAGCGGTGATGATAGTGCTCAAACAACACCTCCGGCAATGCCTAGTGCAGACCCGGCTCCTTCAGCGGACCCAGCCGCACCAAGTGACATGCCTGCACCAGCTGCAGACCCAGCACCTGGTGGTGACGTTGGTGGTGGTGACGGCGGAGCTGCTCCTAGCAGCGACCCAGTTCCACCAGCATCCGATCCTGTGCAATAGGCAACTATTGCCCACAAAACACCGCTCTTTAGGGGGCGGTGTTTTGTTTGTCCCTATAGTAGAATTGACATTTTACTAAGCTTATGCTAAAATACATTATATTAGTATAAAAAGGATAAAAATGAGTGAAGCACCAGAACCAGAAATAAACGTTGTACCAGGATTTGAAGACACAGATGATAAAACAGGTCCTAAATTAGGAGATTTATCTGGTTTTCGTGGCGACCCAACTCGTGTACTAGGACATCCCAGTAATAAAACCGGGGATATAGATTTTTCAAAAGCAATTCAACGTCCAACAAGTGAACAGCCAGATGCTACTTCTGAAATCACTTCGCCAGACGGGATTACTGAAGTCCCTGGTATCGATAACAACTAGATTTATTCAACGGTGACTTCGGTACGCGGAACTGATTTGCCACTAAAAAGGCGGACTTTGCGTTCTGTATATTTGACCACGCCATCTTTTTGGGCGTGAATGGTGTAATTGCGGCTGATGAATGTTCCTTTGCCGGCGCGTTTGGTTTGTCCTACCTGGCGAACTATGACTTGGCCAGTTTT
>DATIHJ010000022.1:0-3430 GCA_035480855.1 Patescibacteria group bacterium | reverse complement strand
GAGGACCGGGATGGACGCACCGCTGGTGTACCAATTGTTCTACCAAGGGCATTGTTGGGTAGCTACGTGCGGCACGGATAAGCGCTGAAAGCATATTAAGCGCGAAGCCGACCTCAAGATTAGATTTCCCTACGATCCCCCAGAAAGACGATCTGGTTGATAGGCGCAAGGTGGAAGTATGGCAACATATGGAGCCGAAGCGTACTAATAGGGACATTGACTTTTTACGACCTATGAGACGTCCGCCTTTGGCGGATGGCTTATAGGGAGTGCATATCCGACCCTTCCACTTCGGTGGGAGGGCTAGGGTTGACTAGTTATTGGTGAGAATCACCACCACTGTTTGTTAGTTTGCTTTACAATTTGGTCCGAATGGACGCCGACCTCGAGTGAGAATGTAGTTTTGTCTCATTTTGGTCGGTGCCCATAGCGTGAGGGTCACACCTGTTCCCATGCCGAACACAGCAGTTAAGCCTCGCAGCGGTGACAATACTTGGGATATCAAGCCCTGGGAAAATAGCACGGTGCCGAATTATAGTTTAACCACCCGAAAGGGTGGTTTTTCTTTGCCTAACTTGCTGAGCACGTAGATCATATTATTGATTTATATTGCTTAAAGTGTTATAATTAGTACTATGAATAGTAATATCACCTGGGAAAAACACGACGTAATTCCAGATGTATGGGTTGGTGACTCTGGCCAATCGGGTAATACTGTAGCAATATTTGGCGGTGTCCACGGTGATGAGCAGACTGGTATTAAAGTTGTAGAGCAATCTAAGGAAGTACTTAACCTAGATGCAGGAACGGTTTATCTTGCTCTGGGCAATCCCACAGCGATTGCTATCAATAAGCGTGCGACTAAGCCCGGCAATAACTTAAACCGTGAGTTTAAAGACCTGGACAGTAACTACGTAGACACAGATCCGGATACTTGGCCAGAAGAGGTCAGGCGTGCTCAGCAGCTATTGCCTTTACTACGCGAGTCACGCGCACTATTAGACTTGCATGATTTTAGCGACCCCAATGGCCCTATCTTTATAATCACGGAGGAGCGCGGTTTTGGCGTTGCCAGGGCTATAGGTGCTCCAATCATATCTTCTGGATGGAGTACAGCAGAACCAGGCGGTTCCGATGCCTTTATGGAATCACTCGAAAAGGTTGGTATCTGTTACGAACTTGGTTATAAAGCAGAGCCCGAAAAAGTATTAGAGCGAGGCCATGACGCCGTAGCTCGTTTTTTGATTGCGAACGAAATGCTAGAAGGTAATTTACCCCCATTGTTTACGGACCCACGTTTTATACATAACAGCCGCGCATTTAAACGCCATACCGAAGATTACGAACTATTGCTTCCTCGGGGAACAAGAACTTTCGATACCTTACAAAAAGGTCAGGAGATTGCCCGATTAGACGGAAAAGTAATAGAAGCGCAGGAGGGACAGGTAGTTATCTTTCCAATGAGTCCAGAGTCTACACCAATTGGTACTGAAGCCTTTAGCTTGGGCCACATATTTACCCCTGCAGCTTAATTGTTGGCCTGGAGGATGCTTACGCGGTTCCCTTCGGAATCCTCGAACGATACCCATAGACCTATGCCAGGTATGTCTTGGGGTTTGCCAAGCAGTTTACCACCGGCGGCCTCAATATTTTTTGTTGCCTCCTTGAGATCAGATACTGAAATTACTACTGAAGGTACTGGTGAGGCCTGGGACATATTAACGTTATAAAATCCTCCGTTGATTGTCCCTGGGGTTTTGACCATGCGGTTATCATCAGTCTCGGCCGTAACTGCCACAACGTAGCCGCCCATATCTGGGCCGGCATCATTCATTCCCCATCCAAAAGCCTTTTTATAAAACTCTGCCACTCTCTTGCTGTCTTTATATGGCATTTCAAAGTGTACTACTGGGTTTTTGCTCATAAATCCTCCTTTAGTTAAAATCTTTGACTTCTATAATTTCACTTACTGGCACACCGGCTGCTTCGTGGGCTTTTTGCACCTCTTCTGAGCTATTTGCCTCTGTCACACAAAAAGCTTTGCCTTGCTCGGCGTTCATATGCGCGTGCTTGGCTGTAAGCCCAGCTTTAGCACAAGCGACCTTATAAGATTCCCAAGATTCCTTCATTTTGTCTTCGGGCATTGAAGTGCCCATGGTGTGTACCCCTACAAACATTGCCATTCCTAACCTCCTATTTATCAAATAAATTATACCCCAAATTGCAAAAGATGGCAGGGTGTACAATAAGAAGGTAATAGGGGACAAACAATGGTAAAGATAGATAAGAAAAAGTCAGCAAAAGCTATTAACAAAAGCAATGGGCCGCTAGGCTTTGTGCTATTTTTTGCATGGATTGGGGCGCTGTTTTATTTTGAAGGCATAGCATATGGCTTCTGGGGTTCAGTCTTAGCGTTCCTAAAGAGCATTGTCTGGCCTGCATACATAGTCCACGCTGTTTTGGGCCTGTTACATATACATTAAAACCAATTCTTTGGGTAGCCGGGCCTGGACTTTCGTTGTACATCCTACTTCATAAAGAAAGCAAGGAATTGACAAATTAAAGTGTTTATGCTAAAATTATGAAGTTACATAAAAAACAAACATGAAAACTCAAACCACAACCAAAGACAGTTTATCCGAACTTCGAGACTTTGTTGTCACTCAGGCTGCAGAGGATGCTGTTTTGCCCCGAGTCGAAAGAAACTATCAGGCAAATGTTGTGAAAGAGGTGCTTACGCATGAACCTATTAAATCCAGCCAAATCAAAGAGCTGGTACACAACTACTCCAGCAGCGTAGCCAGTCATCTCAAAGCAGCGTAAATAGTCCACTTAAATATTATTGACATGAGCGCAATGTAGTGCTATCATAAGCATATTCGAAAGAATATAAGAGGGTTTTGCCGTAAGGCAAGGCCCTTTTTGTATCTCTTACGAGACTAATTAATGGAGGTCATTTACATGGCTGGAACAAAACTTGGCGGCAAAGCTGCTGCCTCAACCAACAAAAGCAAATATGGTTCCGATTTTTATGCAAAGATCGGTGCTATGGGTGGCAAGAAGGGCCGTACCGGTGGTTTCTTTGCCAACCGTGAACTAGCTCGCATTGCTGGTGCCAAAGGTGGCCGCATTAGCCGTCGCACCAAGAAAACTGCGTAAGTAGTTCTCTAACTCTCAAAGAGGTCCTCTAAACAAGGACCTCTTTTTGTTTGCGACGATATGCACGGCACAGGCGGGACTTTGATACTTCCCAGCTAGTATCACAGTTAAAGCAGCAATACGTTTTACTGTCTATCTGTAGGCTGCAGGCAGTACAGGCGGGGCACGTGCTGCGCTGGTAAAGCCAATCGCGGTAGGTGTCTAGACAGTCCTCTATATGCTCAGGATCCACCTGGTGCCCGTACTTTTGGGCTATGGTTTTAGCCTTATC
>DATIHJ010000021.1:0-40428 GCA_035480855.1 Patescibacteria group bacterium | reverse complement strand
AAGCGCTTCAGGACTGCTTAGCCGTTAAAGTTTGTAAATTGAAAATTGAACCCTGATAATTAGTCTATGTCCTTATCAATTGGCATTGTCGGCCTACCCAACGTCGGCAAATCAACCCTATTTAACGCTCTGACCCGCAATAATGTGCTGGCGGCCAACTACCCTTTTGCCACCATTGAGCCAAATACGGGCATTGTACCTATACCTGACGAGCGCCTGCAAAAGCTGGCAGATCTTTACCACACGCTGAAACTTGTACCTGCCACTGTCACATTTGTAGACATTGCCGGGCTGGTAGCCGGAGCTAGTCACGGCGAAGGTTTAGGTAACCAGTTTTTAGCCCATATCCGCACCTGCAATGCTATTGTCCAGGTAGTTCGTGCTTTTGAGGACCCTAACGTCCAACACATAGATTCCCAGCATAATCCTCAAAAAGACATTGACGTTATCAACACAGAGTTAGTGCTGGCTGATCTGCAAACAGTGACTAAACGACTACCACAGATGCAAAAAGAAGCTAAAGCTAGTCCCAATCTCCAGGCAGAAGTAGGACAGCTTGAGCAAATAAAAGCCACCTTAGATAGCGGAAAACCCCTGTTTACATCAGAATTTAGAAACCATGACTTAGAATCTAGCTCTTCTGAACTCCGAGCCTTAGTCTCTAGCCTTTTAACTGCCAAGCCTGTCATATACCTTTTCAATGTGGACGAGACTACACTAGCCGACGAGACCAAAAAGGCAGAACTGAAACAACTGGTGACACCAGCCCAAGCTTTGTTTGTATGCGCCAAATTAGAAAGTGAGCTAAATGGTCTCGACGAAAACGACCGCCAAGAATTGTTAGAGAGCTATGGCCAGAAAGAGTCCGGACTGGTACAGCTAATACATGCCGCTTATAGCACTCTTGGCTTACAAAGTTATCTAACTGCTGGTGAGAAGGAAGTACGAGCCTGGGCTATTGCCAAAGGCGACACTGCACCACAGGCCGCTGGAGTCATTCATGGCGATTTCGAGAAAGGTTTTATCGCGGCCGAAGTAGTTGGCTACAAAGATTTACTGTCAGCCGGTTCCTTGCCAGCGGCTAAAGCCGCCGGCAAAGTCCGAACTGAAGGCAAAACTTACGTTATGCAACCTGACGATGTAGTTGAATTCCGCTTCAACGTCTAGTTATCTCTGGTATGGGTTGGGTGAAAACTGCTCAGGCATAGTTGGCATTGTTAGCGAAGCCGTTGGGTAGGAGCCAATTCGTTTGAATGGGCGCATGGGTACCCGGCGCGTAGCTGGCTGCGGTGTAGCCTGTTGAATCGGCTGAGCAGCTACTGGTGCTTGCACTATTGCAGGCTGGGTAATCACAACTGGTGCTTGGAACTGCTGGCCCATCTGTTGTTGACTGATTATCTGATCATAGGCCAGCTGTTCACGGGAGCGTATCTCCATGACCCTGCCCTGAACATAGGCGCTCAAAGCTTTTAACTGATGGCTATGAAATATACTGGTAAAGCGTAAAACTTTGTTGGCAGCTGTATGAATGAAGATTGTAGAATCTAACAACCGCGCAGTGTAGTCAACCTCAGAGACCATGTCATAGCGAACGTTCTCTAGGCTTAGGAAAAACACTTTTTTGTCTATTAGTAATAGCCGGCGGTCGGTGGAGACCATCAATGCAAGACCACCTTCGTAGCGGCCAGTACAGGCGTTGGTGATAGTTTCATCCTCCGCCAAAATTTTTTGTAATTCACGAACCTCAGGTCTTGACCAGAAACGGCTTGGAAGACCAAGTTGATGTAGCCGGTGTTCAACCTTACTTAATGATTGCATAACTCCTCCTCACCGAAACATCCCTAGTGCCTATATCATCCTCCAAAAAGTGTTTGTTCGCAGTAATTTACCTCACGCCGAATATGGGATTTTTATCACAAATTTTGGCAAAAGGGCGTATTTATGACAGAATATAGCTATGTTAGCCACCAAAGCGCAGATGGCAAAACTAATGGGCGTCTTTCACAGCGGCAGGAAAATGACGTACAAAAGGGGTGAGTATATTCTGCGTCCTGGTGAATCCCCTAGTGGAATTTATTACATAGAAAAGGGCCTAGTCAAAGCTTTTGATATCACCAAATACGGTGAAGAAAATCTACTAATTATCCGTGAAGCCGGCGAAATATTTCCACTCATATGGGCTATTACAGGCGAAGAGCGTGATATCATCTACCAGGCACTTGTGCCAACAACTGTCTGGCGCATCAGACGGCCAGAATATTTAGCCTACCTAAAAGGCCATACCGATGCCCTGCCACCACTGCTGGATATGGCAATCGAGGCATATCGGCGCCACTCTGAGCGTATCCTGAACTTGGAATACCGCAGTGTACGCGAACGCTTGATATCGTTTTTGCTGACCATGGCCAAACGCTTTGGTGAACCTGCACGAAAAGGCGAACTAATAAATGTACCCCTGCGCCAACAAGACATCGCCAGCTCAATTAATGCTAGCCGCGAGACAGCCAGCCGGGAGCTAGCCTACCTAGAGCGTAAGGGCCTACTGCGCGTAGAATCGCCATTTATAGTCTTACTAAACAAGAAAAAGCTGCAGGAATATCTGGATTAAGAAGCCTGGGCGGTTGGTAATTGTTCTTGGTGGGCATGGTTTTCGCGCTCGGCAGCGGCCACAATGTTTTCAATGGTTTTAATAATATCGGCGTGGTTGGGCATGCCATTATCCTCGTAATAATGGTTGGTACCTATATAGTTTTCTATAATGCTCAGACAGTGGATTTCATCTGTTAAAATATGCATACGGTCCACGGCATCTACACTGGCCAGCGGCGTGGCAATGATAATTCTACGGAGTTTTACAGTCTTAAGGTAATCGACTGCTGCTTCTAATGAAAAGCCACTACTCATGCCGTCTGAAGTTAGAATAATATTGTGCTCTTGCAAGAGATCCTTATCAATAAGGCCCTTTCGCCCCAGCAGCCGGTGCATGCCGCTAAGTTTCTCTAGTTTGGAGTCCTCAATTACGTGATGGTACTCCATATCAAACTCTTCTAGCTCACCCGTTGAGTATTTGTGATTATAAGTAAACACACCGTCCTGGTTAATAACTGCTACTGGATCGTGTTCCCCTGGTAAATCAATAGGCTCAATTAGCAGTAAATTAATTGGGCAATGGATAATGGCGGCGATTTGAGCAGCGATAACCACGCCACCATCAGACAAGGCCACAATAGTTGTTTTGGTGTCTTTGTATGACAACAGCTCTGCTGCTAACTTTTTGCCCGCCTCTTCGCGGCTACTAAAATACATAAGAGCAGTTTAGCATTAGCAGGTTGATGCTGTCAGCCCCTGGAGGGTGTAGCCCGCAGCAAATAGAACCGCTCTAGGTTGCCGGTGGCACCTTTTACCTGGGAATCGGCCTTAGCAATAATCACAAAATGCTGGTTTGCCCACTGCTCAAAAGATTTGAGTATGTCGCGGCGCATATGGTCGTTTTTGATGACTCCTTTGTGTTTGAGATTATTTTCAGCTGCTTCAAACTGTGGTTTGGCCATTACTACTATCTGAGTGGCCTCGTTAGCTTGCTTTGTGATAGATGGCAAAATTTCTCTCAAACTAATAAACGACACATCAGCCACAACTAAATCAATTACATCATTTGTTTTAAAGCCGCGTATGTCGGTTTGCTCGTGCAGCTCAACTCTCGGGTCGTTGTGTAAACTCGGATGCAACTGGTTTGTGCCTACATCTACAGCAATTACCTTCTTAGCTCCGTGCTTCAATGCATAGTCCGTAAATCCACCAGTACTACTACCTACATCCAGAACGACCTTGTCCATAAAATCTAGTTTAAGAGTGTCAGCAACAGAGGCAAGCTTGAGTGCAGCTCGTGAAACATACTGTTCTTGAGCTGTTAGTTCCACGCCATCATTTGCAACCACTTGGTGAGCCGGTTTAATGATTGTCTGGCCATTCACCTTAACTTGTCCAAGCTTAATATAACTCTCTGCTTGGCTGCGGGTAGACACCAACCCACGCCGCACCATATCTTGGTCTAGCCTAGCTCTACCTGCCATATTTATCCATTCACTCGAGCACGGTAGGCGCCGGTTGTGGTATCTACGCTTATAACATCTCCTGTTTTAATAAAAGCAGGAACTTTGACACTAATACCCGTTTCTAGTTTCGCATCTTTGGTAATTGAGCTGCTGGTATCGCCCTTAACAGCGTCTTCGGCATATGTTACTTTGAGAGGCACATTTTTGGGCAGCTCAATAGTGATTACATTGCCATCAAATAGTTGTGCCTGCACGCTGTCGCCATCTTTCATATAGCCTGCTTGGTCACCAATTGCATCGGCCGATAACTCAAACTGCTCATAGGACTTCTGGTCCATGAAGTAGAACATACTACCATCGTTATATAGGTATTGAACGTTCTTGTTAGCCACGTCGGCACTATCTAATTGTTCATTACCTTTAAAAGTTTTGTCGAGCACACGTCCATCGAGCAAACTTTTGATTCGGACACTGACAATACTGCCGCCACGACCCATTACTTTTTGGGAATACTCGACTACACGGAAAGGAACACCGTCCTGTTGGAAGATGGTTCCTTTTTTAAGATCTGTTACTCCTAGTGCCATGATTATTCCTTAAATATAAACTCTTTAAACAAAGCTTGAGTTGCTGGCGTCATCTGTGGCACATAGCTGGCTGCTTGTTCAGTGGGTAATACTACTAAGCTACCGTCTACTGCCTCTATACGGACATTATCATCTACCATGAGCCTAAAAGCATCAACTTTTACACGTACAGTAGCTTCATCTTTGTCCGAATTTACCTCCAGTTTTCCAATGCGTTCCAGTTCGTCAATGTTTGGTTTTAGGCTTGTTTCTTCCGTAAGTTCGCGAAGGGCAGCTTCTTGGGAAGTTTCTTGTCCCTCGAGTTGGCCTCCAAAACAGCCGATCATGCCAGCAGCGCCTTTGTGTTTAGCGTTGTCACGCTGCTGTAATACGAAGTTGTTTCCCTGCTCTATCAGCGTGATTGCAATCTTGAGCTCTAGCATAGGACTTTCTAGTTACTGGCTACAAACGGAAGAAGTGCAATATGCCGTGCACGCTTAATGGCTGTGGCTAAACGCCGCTGTTGGCTCTCTGTTAGACCTGTCTTTTTACGGGTTTCAATCTGTCCATACACGTTTACATAGCGCTGCAAGGTCTTGAAATCCTTGTAGTCAAAGTACGGTACATCTGTTCTATATTTAAAAATCTTTGCCATATATTTCTCCTATTCTTAAACTTACTAAATTTTAATTACACTTGGTGTATTTAGTCCGTCGCTTGAACATGCTTCACTTAAGCCTTGGCGAAACGCTCTTGCAGCAATAGCTAGAACATTAGTGTAGAGCAAACTATATCTTTCGGTAATTGACACTTCTTCCCTTAAAATAGCTGTCATTTCCTCGACTGTAAAGCCTACGATTTGTTCCGCGCTATACCATTTGCTAAGTGTACCCATGAAGATAGTTGTTCTGTCGCGAAGTCCTTCTTGCCTAATTTCATTAACTGGGCACTCCGGACAACGAGCCATATTGTTAGCACAATTAATCACTTTACTTATGCCCATTAACTTAAAACGGTATGTCGTCCAAGTTAATTGGCTCATCGCCAATATCTTCTATTTTTACGTCTTCGTCTTTGGCCTTTTTAGTAGGTTTGGGCTTTTCTGTCTTGGCAGTCTGGTCAAACTCACCGCCAGCGCTGGCCCCTGAAGATTCGCCACCGCCACTGCCCCGGCTGTCTAGGAACGTGACATCGTTGGCTAACACCTCTACTTTGCTGCGTTTTTGGCCGTCCTGCTCCCAGCTGCGACTTTGTAAACGGCCCTGCACTAGGCAGCGGCGGCCTTTGCTGAGGTATTGTGCCACTCGCTCAGCTAGCGGTCCCCAGGCAACGATATCTATGTAGTCTGTTACTTCTTGCCATTCACCACTGCTATCTTTATAGCTGCGGTTCAGGGCCAAACTAAAACTACATACGTTTTGTCCGTTAGGCGTTTGCCTTAATTCAGGGTCCCTAGTTAGGTTCCCCATTAATGTTACTTGGTTGAGACTGCGTGCCATGACGCTACTCCTTTCTTATAAGAACTATGTCTTAGAGTTAATTGTATTTCCACATTAGCGCCGGTAAACAAATGTGTCAAGCCTGGCACTATTCTTCCTCGTCAGCTGGTTCGTCATCGCTGTCTGTCGCTTGATCGCCGCGCTCGGCAGCCTTTTTGGCTTTTTCTTCCTTGGCTGCCTCTGCCTTAGCTATAGCCTTCAGGTCTGGCCGCGTTATTAGAAAGCGGATGACCTCGTCAGTGATATTTAATGTGTTTTCTACCTTTTGTACGCTCTCGGTTGGCAGCTCAAGCGCATAGAACACATAAACGGCGTGGTCTTGCTTTTTTATTGCATAGGCCAGCTTTCGCTTGCCCCAATTATCTGCGTTAATTACCTTGCCGCCGTTATCGGTAAAGATTTTCTCTACCTTAGCAGTGGCTTTATCCAGATCAATCTCAAGATCTGGGTCATAAAGTACAGCAATCTCATACTGTGCCATTCAAACTCCTTCCATTGGTTAAAGCCTACACTCACTAGGGGATGTAAGCTGAATAAGTTAGTAACAGATTAAGTCTACGCTATTTACCTCTGTTGGTCAACCTAAATTACTCAGGATTAGAAACCGCGGGATTTGTGCAAGTAATCTTCGTCTTGTTGTTCTGCTCTCTTCAGTATTCGCCAACGCACAAACCAGCGCAGTGCAAAAATGAGTGCTGCAATAATCGCCACTATTTCTAGCAGTACAACCCAGAATGGCGTTTTCTTTTGCTTGCCCATAATCACAAAGGTATGGTAGCTATCCAATTGGACAGAATCTTGACCGGTTTTCTTGTTGTGAGACGTTATTTTGAGGTTTTGCCAGGTTTTGCCTTTTTGGCCAAAGTATTGGACCTTACTAACGCCCTTTAAAGAGTTTTTTTTAACCTGAGTAATCAGCACCAGCGGTTTACCGTAGCTAGTGGCACTATCGCCGTTAGCGTTGCGGCAATCCAGACCATATGGGCCGGCTATATATTTATAGCCGCTAAAGCTAGGTGGAAGTGCATCCGTTGTTACGCTTAGCGAACAATCTGAGTCAGCAGCCAATGAACCTGCTGGAATAAGCACCGTTGCTACTTTGTCGTCTGAGGTAATGTGTGCATCTTTGTCTTTGTGGGCATTTGGCGAAAAATTACTCATTACCGCATCCGCTGTTGCGTAGCCAGAGTTGTTCCCGGCCGCATCTAAAGCCTTAATACGGTAGTAGTAATGAGTGCCAAAATCTGCCGTTTGGTCACTATAACTTATGTCCGTTAGATTGGCATCTAGCACGTCCCAATTCTGCTGATCAGTGGAACGCTCCAGTTGATAAGCGTTTACACCTACGTTATCTGTAGAGGCCTGCCACTGCAGTGAAATGTCATTTGAGCTAGTGTCTGCCGTGGCAGTAAAGTTAGTTGGTGCTGTCGGCGCAGTAGTATCTGGAGTGGGGGCTGATGCTCCTGGTGTAGTGGTTGTTTTGCGGGTAGTTGTAGGTGGTTTGGTGGGGGTTGGGGTCGGCGTGGGGGTTGGGTTTGGCGTTGGTGTTGGTGTAGGTGTAGGAGCGGGAGTTGGCGACACATAGGCAAAATCTACGCCGCTATCAGTAGTACGGTCCCAAGACTTTGTATTAGCATCACACTCGGTAGGAACAGGATACGCATGAATGCAGTCTATGCCGGCAATTTGATATTCATAGGTTAGGGCTCCGGTATGGTTTGTACGGTTATTAACAGTATCAGGACCACTCCAGCCGGCAGGAATACCGCCCATAACACGTGCACAATATGAACCGCCTGTACCAACGCTAAAATAATAATTCCCGTTTGAGTCAGTAGGGTTTGGGGTGTGGCCGTTGCAGCCTGTAAGTGTCACTCCTTTTATTCCTTGGCCAGTGCGTGAATCATATACACGCCCCTGAACAAGTGGGGTTGCCGCATGTGACAAATACAGCTGAGATACACCGCCCACAAAAGCGATGATAGCGATAAACACAAGCAGCCGCCCAACTGAAAACATCCAGCTAGTTGGTGCATCTGTAATATACGGTGCGTGGGGTTGTTTATTTTTCATAGCTTGATTGGCTGCATAAACACTAGCTCGAACTATAGCCTAACCACCCCTGTTGGTCAATAAGCGACATTTCTTCTGTTTATACACCTAGTTATTTTTAAGAAAGTGCTTGTTAGTTAGAGTTTTGCTTAAGCCAAGTAGCAATCTCATCAACTTTCAAATGATGGGTTGCTACTTTAACTGTAAAATTCTCTAGGTCTTTAGGGTCTGCCCTTAAGACAATCCCATTTCGTGCTAAAAAGATCCCGCAGACAGTCACGGCAGTACGCTTATTACCATCGCTAAAAGGGTGATCACCAATTATGTTTCTCAAATATACCGCAGCTTTATCGAAAATTGAGGGATATTGTTCTTCGCCAAATACTATTTGTTTTGGTGCCTGAACTACTGACTGCAGTCGGCCTTCGTCTCTTACTCCATGGCTCCCACCAAAGTCTTCGATTATTTGAAAGTGAAGACGTAAAATCTCTTCTAGGCCTACATACTTGATCTTCATTTGTCTGAAAGGTTTTTGAGGGTTTGACCGTACTTGCCGACAAACGCATCGTATTCTTGCATTAACTTCTTATGCTTATCTTGTCCCTCTACTAACTCCACTTTAAGTTTAAGTGTGTCACCTTTCTTAGCGCCCAGTCTGGCAAGATCTTTTTTTGATAAAGTTACGCCTTCACTAGAGCCAATCTGTATAATTTTCTGTTCTGTTTCAATCATACTTTCATTATAAACATATTATAATCTTTGTCAATCTTTAATGGCCTGCTTTATTTGTGTTACTCAAAATTTTCTTCTAATTTCATAGCCAAAGCTTAAAACTGAGATCCCAGAGGCAAAAGGCAATTATTCTATATTGGAAGGTGCAGTATGTACTGTATAGCAAAAATAAGGACTAGTACCATCATCAGAATAAACAGCCCCTGAGTAATCGAGTCTGTTATGTCATCTTTATAAGACTGTAGTGGTTTACTATGCTTCTTCATCTGGGATTTCATCGTAAACATCTTCTTCCTCAGGCCCGGTTTTGCCCGAGTCGTTGCCAAACACTTCGTCGAGACTATTCACCAATACTTCTCTTGGGCGCGAGCCATCTGCCGGCCCTACAATGCCCTGTTCTTCCATGCTTTCAACTAGCCGTGCAGCCTTACCGTAGCCAATGCGTAGTCGCCGCTGCAGTAGGCTAGTACTAGCCTTGTGCGCCTCTATAACCACCCGCACGGCATCCTGGAATATTGGCTCATCAGCACCATCTACATCCTTAACAACACCGCCTCGGCCATTGAGTTGCACCGGCTGGCTAATAATTTCGTCATCGTATTGTGGCGGCCGCTGCATTCGTAGGAAATCCGTCACCTTTTGAACCTCATCAATTTCTATCAGCCCGCCCTGTACACGCTTGGGCTTGGGCATATCGGCAGTGCTAAATAGCATGTCGCCCATTCCTAGCAGCTTTTCTGCCCCCATTTGGTCTATGATGGTCCTAGAATCTACCTGGCTTGTGGTGGTAAATGCCACACGAGCTGGGATATTGGCCTTGATCAAGCCAGTAATGACATCCACACTTGGCCGCTGGGTGGCAATCACTAGGTGTATACCTACGGCTCGGGCCTTTTGAGCAATGCGCACAATTAGCGCCTCTACATCGCGTGCCGCCATCATCATAAGGTCAGCTAGCTCGTCAATCACTATCACAATATAGGGCATACCCTCATCTTTTTTGAGTGCGTTGTATTCGTCAATGTTGCGTTTTCTGGCCTCGGCCATAGTACGGTAGCGACGTTCCATTTCTGCAACGGCCCATTTCAGGGCACTTATGCACTTTTCTGGCTCGGTGATGACTCCTGTTAGTAGGTGTGGAATGTCGTTGTATGGCGAAAGCTCCACGTGCTTGGGATCTACTAGTATTAGTTTTAGATCGCTGGGGCTGTTGCGGTAAAGCAAGCTGGTTAAAATAGAGTTTATCATTACGGATTTACCAGAGTTAGTCTGGCCGGCAACCAGCAAATGCGGCATTTTATCTAGGCTACCCACTATAGGCGTACCAGAAATGTCTTTGCCGATCACAATTCCCAGCGGATTTTTGTATTCTGACCACTCAGGACTAGAAATGATGCTAGCCAGCCGAACAGTAGCTGGTTTGACGTTTGGCACCTCTATGCCAACAGCCTTTTTACCAGGAATTGGCGCTTCTATACGAATTGATTGGGCAGCTAGATCCAGAGCTAAGTTGTTTTCGAGTGCCGCAATTTTGGTCAGCTTCACGCCAGCCTGTGGCCGCAGCGTATATTGCGTGACTCGTGGGCCAATGTTGGCTCCTTCCATCTCTACATCAATATTAAAGTTTTCAAATGTATCTTTGATGGTTTTGGCATTGGCCTCCACGTCTCCGGCGTTAGCTTTGTCTTGTTTTTGGTTTAGTAAGTCAATAGACGGAAACTTCCAGTCTGGATCGCTAGGCGCAGTTAACGCACTCTGGTTTTCGGCGTTTGTGAGCTTTTGGGCAGTGTTTTTGAAGCTACTAATGCGCGCACCCTGTCCACGGCCAAAATGCTCTACTGGCACGCCTTCGTTCAACTGAAACGCACTGTCGCCAGCTTTTTGCTTGAGGTCAGCTAGATCAGTGTCCTCTTTGTCGCCGCGTCCAAACAGCGCTTTTAGCTTGAGTATAATCTGCGGCGATATGCCAAAGGCAAAAAAGAAAGCCAGCATAGCTAGTACAAAAAACAGCAACGCCGAAGGCACCTTGTCTAAAATGCTGAGCATAGATGTGCCTATCACCCGCCCTACTTCACCCCCATGACCACCACTGTAGCCACTAACCACAGCTGCCTGAGTGGCAAAGGCCACAAAGAACCAGCCAGCACTTAGGGCCAATGCCGCCAGCATTGCTATAAATTTTCCCAGAGGTATCTGCTTGTCTTCGCTACTGAACTTTAGGATACCAAAAAAGATAAGGGCAATAGGAGTAAGATATGCAGCCCAGCCTAATGTCCAGTAGGCTCCGTGAAAGAGGTTTTTAGGCAAAGGTCCGCCGCCGCCAAAGCCACCCAGCAGCAAGAAAACTGCAAAAATCAGCAGAAATATGGCACCTGCTTGCGGCCAGAATATAGACTTCTCTGCGGCGGCCTCTACAGCCTTTTTCTTAGTTTGTTTTTTCTTTTTTGCCATGGGTGTTTATTATATCACTTCTTGTGCTTTCTCTCCCTTCTGGTAGAAGGGTGAGGCGGCTCATGCACTGCTAATGTGCCAAGTATTGTAGTAACTTGTTTTGAATTATCGTAGTTTTCAATTTTGTGATCCAACAGGCGGCTGGCATTTTCATATTCTGCTTCACTAATTTGGCCTATTTTAAAATCATCGTATAACCATTCTGCTCTCATAATCCAGTTATAGAGCCCTAAATCGTTATCTGCGGTACTCATAGCCCATTCAGCAGTAGCAGGACGTTCCTCTAAATTAGGCGGAGCAACAGGGCCCTGGCGTATAGCACCAGATTCTGCTTGAGAAATATAAAATCCTTTAGACATAACTACAATATTATAGCAAAAAATACAACGTTTGTCAATAACGCTAGAGGTTTACAACGATTTTGTTGCGTTTGATGCTTTATTGAATTCAGCAATAAGCATCTTTACAGCTTGACCTCGAATATCCATTAATGTGGTAACTGTACCTTGTTCTAGCTCGGTTTCATATGCTTCTATTTTGCCCTGAACTTGATCTAGTACATTTGTTGAACCCCATGATTCATCAAGTAATTGGGAGAAAACTTTGTAGGACTTACCTTTTGTGCCCCTAGGGTCAGAATATGCCCTCGTCGCAACACTTACTGGAATTTTTTTATTTCCATAATTCAGAAGTCCGTGCAAAAGAGAACGCTCTTCTTTATAAATACCAGGATCTTTAGGGCGATTAAATGGTAGCAATTCTTCCGGGAAGCCGTTTTTTAATGATTGGGATACGTGTTCTGCCAAAGCTTCATCCAACCATCTGTATGCCATAAAGCCAAAATTTTTATGGTTTAATTCATGCTTTAATCCAGCGAAAATTTTACGCATAAAATTACGTTCTCGCGATTTTGGAGTAGCACCCACACCCGGACTTATAACAACCACGTTAGACCCGGTTATTACATAGCCACCATTGTCTTCTAGAATCGTATCAAAAATGTCTCCTACTAATATGTGAACATTGTCCACCTTGGTCGCGGCCATAGCTGCATCTTTGTGCAACCAACCTTCGCGCACTCCTTTTTTGACTCCTTTTTTGTATTCTTTACGTTGCTGGGTAATAAGACGTTCTACTTGTTCGCTATTTTGTTGCTGTTCAAGCGTATCAATATGCCAATCTAAAAATTTTAAAAGTTGATCGTTGGTACTATCTTTAGACAACCAAGTTGTCCAAGAAATTGATCCTGACTCTAGATTTTCGTAATCTGTATCTTCTCTATTTAAAGCATATAAAGATTTTGGAGCGCTTTTGTCTAAGTAGCTGTCTAAGCGTTGCCGCTTTGAATCAGTTAAACCGGCAAGTTTATTGCGAACTTTATCAAGAAATATATCTCTTAAAGTTTCTAATTTATGTTCCTCTTTATCGGCAGTAATGTCTGAGTTTTCAACTTCTAATTTTGAGCTATTTTCGTCTAGAAAAGCACCTGTAGCTTCAATTCCCAATTTGTTAGCTCGGGCTATTCGCTGCTTTTCTAGATCAACAACCAAATTACTTAACCAATACATTCTTTCGCCTTCAGGTTCATGACTGAAACTGGGTGGAACTTGAGGGGCAGTATTTGGATATAAAGTTTGCATAACTATATAAACATTAGCATATTATTGCTTTTTTTACAAGTCTACGGTATCTCTAGTCTGGTCGAGAGTCTTGGTTTAGAAGCTTGGCACGCATCTGTTGAAAGCGCTCTTGGAGCTCTTCTTGAGGTTCTGGTATGGGCTTTGTGGCTGGTTCCACTACACTTGTAGGACGCTCTGCCCCTTTGGGGCCAATTATGTTTACTACAGGGATGACAATGGGACTGCGTCCTGTATGCTCAAACAAGAAGTGTGTGACGTGCTCTTTAAGTTCTGCTTTGAACCTGTCCAGATCTATGCGCTTAAAGCGCTGGCTAACAGCTCGGCGTAGCTCAGCACGGAAGGCGTTCATAAGCTCTTCATTGTCACGCATATATATGAAGCCGCGGCTAATGATGTCCGGGCTAGTTAGAAGGCCACCGGACTTTTTGTCTATCGTCAGAATTACGGCCACCAGGCCTTCCTCTGCCAACATCAAGCGGTCTTTGACCACAATTCCGCTCACCACTGCACCTGTTTGATCTACTAGTAGGCTGCCGTGCGGCACTTGACCGCTGTGTTCAACCTTATCGGCTGTAAACACATAGCTATCGCCGTTGTTACCAAGTACTATAGCTTCGCGTTGCCAACCTTCCTGGACTGCAAGTTCGGCGTGGTATTTGCGCCGCAACATACCGGCGTGTACTGGGATGACAAACTTGGGCCGTACTAGTTTGAGCATGTCGCGCATTTCATCGCGACGGGCGTGCCCAGATACGTGCAATGGGCCGCAACCGTCTAGTTCGTGAGTAGGGTGACGGAATAGATGCAGTCCCATGCGAGCTAGGCTATTGCTAATCATGTCATAGCGGATTTCGTTGCCTGGGATTGGCGACGAGCTAATCACAACAGTGTCGCCTGGTTTGAGCTTGATGTGTTTGTGCTCACCTTCGCTCATTTTTTGCAGGGCAGCGCCGGGTTCTCCCTGTCCACCAGTACACATAATGAGTACCTTCTCTTCTGGAATGGCAGCAATGTCTCGCATAGCTACAATGGTGCCCTTTGGCACTTTGAGTATGCCCTGGCGCACGGCTATTTCTGCGTAGCTCATCATGCTACGGCCATCAAATGCTACCTTACGGCCCCCGGCTACTGCGGCATCAATGATCATTTGGGTTCGGTTCATATTGCTAGAAAACACGGCACAAAATATCCTACCGCCAGCCTGGGCAATGACGTCGTGGAACGATTGCTGCAGAGTCTGTTCTGTGGGCGTACGGCCTTCCTCGTCTGCATAGCTGCTCTCTGTTAGTAGCGCTAATACGCCTTCGTCACCAAGTTGTTTGAGTCGAGCGGTGTCGCTGGGCAAATGATCTAGCGGCTCTGGATCCAAGCGGAAATCGCCAGTAGCAATTATGCGTCCAACTGGTGTGTCTATAGATACAGATGCAGCATCGGGAATGGAGTGAGTAATGCGGATAAGCTCCACCATAAACACCCCTACTTTTAGCTTTTCGTGCGCATCCATGTTCATGATGACCAGCTTAGGCGTAAAGTGTTTGCTACCACTTGGCACGTCTTCGAAAGACTTCTCAACAATACCCAGTGAGAATCTGGAGCCATATATAGGTGCTGGGAACATGGGCACTATGTGCTTGAGTCCGCCAATGTGGTCTAGATGCCCGTGTGTTACGACGTAAGCCTTTATCTTGTGGCGAATAGTTGCTAGATAGCTAGGGTCAGCAATCTCGTAGTTGATACCTGGTAGGTCTACCCCCAGGTTGTTTCCACAATCAAGCACAATTGCATCATTTTGGTATTCAATGACTGTGGTGTTCTTTTCTCCGACGTCATCTAATCCACCTAGAAACGTAATTTTTAGCTTATTGAAGTCATCCACGATGACATTTGCTCTGGGTTGTAGCCTCTTGGAATCGGCATTAGCATATTCGTTTACTAGCTTTTGGGCAGTTTCTGAAGTGCGTTTTTGGGCACGCATGGCGGCTCCACGTGAAGCGCCACGGTTGGCAGCTTGCGGTTTGCTACCACCCGGTTTGTTCCCTTGCCCATTCTGTGGTGGGCGGGGATTATTAAAGTTTTTTTGGTTGTTATTCATATTTTCCTTTCTCTGTTATAAGAGATAATTATGTAATTCCTAATGTTAAATTTTTTGTAGAATGAGTGGGATATTGGCAAAGTCATCGATTAAGGTCTGTCGCATTCCTCCGTTATATAGCGCAGCAGCCGGGTGAAACAGCGGTAGTAATATCCACGTAGAAATAGTATCTTTGAGCTTAATGCGCAGGCGCTTGGCCTGGCCATGGACCTCTGATATTTGCAAATCTGGCAGGAAGCAATTTAGACTGTGGCGCCCCAGCGTAATGACTAGCTTGGGGTTTATTGCTGCCAGTTGGGTCTGCAAATACGGCAAAAAAGCTGTTTTTTCTTCCGGTAAAGGATCACGGTTATTTGGTGGACGGTATTTGACGATATTGGTTATATAAATATCTGAGCGTTTCATGCCTATCATCTCTAGCATTTCATCCAGGAACTTGCCGGCTGCCCCTACAAATGGCACACCCTGAAGGTCCTCATTCTTGCCTGGCGCCTCGCCTATAAAGACAATGTCGGCATCTGGATTGCCGTCGCCAAAGACTAGCTGTGTGGCTTGTTTAGCTAGGTCAGGACAGACCTTATCTTTTAAGATCTGTGCCTTGATCAGGTCAAGTTTGCCTTGCTTGGTTGTATTACTCATTAAAATATTTATGAACGAATCGTTTTGATAAACCTGTTAATGGCCAGTGCTAAGAACAATAACGTTAGAGTGTATTGTTGCAGACTGCCGGTATCAATTGCCCTTGAGCCTATCAAGTAAGTAACAAGAAGGGCTAAAACTCCTATTGCTAAATTGCCACTTCGGCCTTGCCAAAAATCAGTCTGTTTTTTGCTAACTGTTTTTGCCATATCTATTAACCTTGGTCCGGATTAGATAAGAGAACGTCATTTTTGTCATCGTGCAGCCAGAAGCGTTGGTCTCCCACAAAATAACGATCCAGTGATCGCGGAGGGGGGCCATCTAAATTGTATATGCCCGTAGCTACGGCTAAAAGTACCTCATCTACAAAATCTGCTTCATCACAAGCCTCCGTAGGAATAGTGAATCCAGTGTCTGGTTCACTTAGTTCTATTCTGTCTGAGCCATCTATAGCCATATCTCTATCCTTATTTACCTTTTTTATCGCGCTCTACAGCCCGCATGCTTAGCTGAAGGCGGCCACGGTCGTCTATTGCTACTAACTTAACGGTGACTTCATCGCCTTCTTTGACAACATCACTAGGTTTGTTAACGCGTTCCTCGCTCATTTCACTAACGTGCACTAGTCCTTCCTTGCCCGGCATAATCTCTACAAAGGCACCAAAATCTAGTACGCTCACTACCCGGCAGTTTTCGTAGGTTTTACCTACTTCTGGCTCAGCTGTAATGCTCTGGATGTACTGTTTGGCACCGTCAATGGATTTCTTATCTGGGCTGGCAATAAATACTGTGCCGTCGTCTTTAATGTCAATTTCGGCACCAGTCTCGGCAATAATCTTGTTGATGGTTTCTCCACCCTTGCCTATAACTTCACGGATTTTCTCTGGATTAATCTTGATGGATTCTACGCGCGGAGCATACGGGCTCATTTCCGTACGGGCTTCCGATAGAACGCCAACCATGTGCTTCAGAATTTCTGCACGACCAGTTTTGCCCTGCTCCAGAGCCTTAGCCAGGATTTCTGGCGGCAGGCCGTGGACCTTCATGTCCATTTGCAGGGCTGTAATGCCCTTTTCTGTACCTGTTACCTTAAAGTCCATGTCACCTGCAAAGTCCTCGGCATCCGCAATGTCACTGAGTATGTATGGCTTGTCGCCGTCCATCATGAGTCCCATAGCAATGCCACTTACAGGACGTTTGAGCGGTACGCCAGCGTCCATCAGAGCCAAACAGCTACTGCAAGTAGCTGCCATGCTGGTGCTGCCGTTTTGGCTCATAATCTCTGTCACAGAGCGAATGGTGTAAGGGAATTCAGCTTCAGTGGGCAAAACAGCGTCAAGCGCCCGCTCTGCCAGGTAACCGTGGCCAATTTCTCGCCGGCCTGGGCTGCCCAGGCGACGGACTTCGCCAACAGTATAGCCCGGTGCGTTGTAATGATGTAGATAGCGCCTTTCGCCTGCTCGTTCCATGGTGTCTACCAGCTGAACATAGCTAAGTGGTGCCAAGGTAACAACGTTGAAGGCTTGTGTCATACCACGAGTAAACAGGCTGCTGCCGTGAGCCCGTGGAAGTAGTCCTACCTCGCTAGATAACTGCCTTATTTCATTCAGCTTGCGGCCGTCTGGGCGGACATTTTCTTTGACAATGCCATCTCGCACATCCTTATGCAAAGCCAACATAAAAGCATCCTCAAAGTCATTTTTAGACTCGTTGTAGGCGTCTTCACCAATATCTTTGGCGAAATGTTCATGCATGCTCTCGCGAAGTTTGTTAACCAGATCGTTACGCTCGGGGTAAGGTAAGCGTAAACCCGTGCCTAGTTTGCCCGCCATCCAGGTCTCTACTCGCTGTTGCATGTCACTATCTGGGAGATTAAGAGTGTACTCCTGAGCTGTTACGCCCACTTTTGCCACTAACTCTTGTTGTAGCTTTATGGCCGGCTGAATGGCCTTTTGAGCAAATTCCAAGGCTTCTACCACTTTGGCCTCGCTGACCTCGTTGGCTCCAGCTTCTACCATCATAATACCGTCTTTGGTGCCGGCTACCACTAGGTCCAGCCCATCATTTAGCTGCTGAGCTGTGGCAAAGGCCTTTAGTTTACCGTCTACCATTCCTACGCGTACGCCAGCCACAGGGCCGTCAAATGGCGCCCCAGACAGCATAAAGGCGGCACTCATGGCAATCATAGCTACCATATCTGGTCGGAAGTCTGGGTCCATGCTCATAACGGTGGCCACACCCTGCACTTCGTGCCGGTAACCTTTGGGCCACAACGGTCGAATAGGCCGGTCGATTAGGCGGCCTATTAGAATGGCGTCGTCGCTGGGACGACCTTCGCGCTTAATAAACCTACTGCCGCTGATTTTGCCCGCAGCATACATTTTCTCTTCGTAATCAATGCTCAAGGGAAAGTAGTCAAACCCGTGTGCAGGCTGCTGCCCTACCATAGCCGTTCCTAGAACAACCGTGTCGCCGTAACGGACTAATACAGAGGCGCTAGTGCGGAAGCCTACCCGCCCAACCTCTAGGCTTAGGGTGCGGCCACAAAACTCGGTCTCGACTTTTACAATTTTTTTACCAAAAGGGTTTATGGTGCTCATGTATATTAATGATTCCTTCCATAGGTGATGGGGTTCAATCCGCCTTTGGTGGACTGTGCTCCAACACCTACAATTAGTTAATGTTTAATTACCAATTTTCAATTTCCATTCAAAGTTCGATAGTCCAATGTTTGAAAACTGTAAATTGAAAATTTAACGAACTACCTGCGGATGCCAAGCTTTTCGATCAGTTCCAGGTACTGTTTGCTGTCTTTTTTAGATATGTAACGTAGCAGGCGCTTGCGCTGGCCAACCATTTGCAACAGACCGCGGCGGGCCATATGGTCTTTTTTGTGAGTCTTTAGATGCCCGGTAATCTCAGCAATGCGGCTGGTGAGTATTCCAACCTGAACAGCACTGCTGCCAGTATCTTTCTTATCCGCCTGCAGATCCGCTATAACGGCCTGCTTTTTCTCAAGAGTTATCATATCTTAGCTGTATTCTATCAGATTCACTCGTCCTTTACAAGGGTTATTCTACTATAAATTTGTTCAGCGCTTAGCTGGTCTGGATCCAAAGCATTCAAAAGTACGAATTTACCGACTTTTATGCGGTTTAGACCGCTCATGTAAGCGCCTGTTCCAAGTTTTCGGCCTATGTCTTCTACTAAGCTGCGGATGTATGTGCCGCTTGAAACCTGGGCAACAAACTTTACAGTTGGATATATATAATCTGTCATTTCTAATCTGTAAATTGTCGCTTTTCTGGGCTCCATTTTGACTTCTTTTCCCGCCCTAGCTAGCTTGTAGGCCCGCTGGCCATCCACTTTAATTGCAGAAAATGCTGGGGGAGTTTGCATGATTTCACCATTAAATTGTTCAAGGGCCTGAGCAAGCTGCTGGCTTGTGGGCTTTTGAGTACTAACGCGGGTTTTCGTGCCCTCATTGTCACCCGTGGTGCTGGTTTGACCCAGTTCCATAGTGACTTCGTAGGTCTTATCCAGCTTGGTGAACTCCACTGCTCGCTTTGTATAACTACCTAGCAAAAGCACCAGCAGACCAGTGGCTAGAGGATCAAGGGTTCCGGTGTGTCCCACTTTTATTTTTTGGGCAGACGACTGCCGCAACACGCCCCGAACCTTGCCCACGACGTCAAAACTCGTCCAGCCCACTGGCTTATCTACCAGCAATATTCCATCCATGAGGCTATTCTACTCCATGCTAACTAAGCGAAAAGAGCTAGAGTGGAACGCCGGAGTTACCTGCATCCGTAGGATCGCTGCCTGGCAAATGTGGAGGCGCATACAGAGGTGGCGGGACTGGTGGAGGTGCTCCTGGGTTAGCGGTGCCGGCAGTTTGATCTGTTGGTAATCCGGGGTCTGGTGGCGGGAATGGCTGCGCTGATGCTCCAGGACCTGGTGGCGGTTGCTGCTCTGATTTTACGGTGCCAATTGATGGAGTGTTTGTTACCGCGATATCACTCCCCAAATCCGGCAATGGGCGGCCGTCTGGGGCCACGTGGGGGCTGTGAACCGCTTTTTCTATATTGTCTAGGGTTTGCTCGTCTGGTACAGGTGCCTGCTTATGTTCTAGCAGCGGCGGGTTCACTTGCGGAAGGCTCATGGCATCACTGGTAGGATCAGTGGTCTCGGGTTGAGTGTTGGCAGAAAGCTTAGCACTGGGATCTGGGCCAGTCAGCACTTGGCGGCCCCCATCTGTTTTTTTGGCATTATCTGCAGCCTGGGCTTGCAGCTCTGCCAAACGACTTAACCTGCCTTGTTCATCAATGTGAATTTTATCTATGTTGTCTTCTTCCCCGCCATCATCTAGCTCATAATCCATGGTGTTTAGATCAATTGGTGGAGGTGCGTCATTGTGTTGAATCTGCAGCGAACCATCGCTATTGGGAGGTGGCGTAACAGGCACATTGGCAAGCGTAGGCGGCTTGGGAGCAGACGGTTTGGTGCTGATTGGCTTAGCCACTGAGGGATTGGGTTTTTTGGGTGGAGCAGGTCTAGGTGGTTCCTCTTTAGGAATAGGTTTGGGAGGTTCTAGCTTGGTAGCTATCAGCTGCTGGTTGGCACCAGAGTTCATAAGTTCTGCAGCAGTACTCATAGCGCGGGGCTTGGTCTTGTTGTTGCTAAACCGGTCAGTTTCGGCCACGATGCCGGTCAAAAACGCCGTAGCTATCTGGGGATCTAAGATTTGGTTGGCATCGGTCTTGAGTAAGTTGCAAATGCTAGTCACAATTTCGCTAAGACTGGAAGCATCTGGAGCATTTAGATTGAGGGCACCTAGGTTAGATCCTGGTCGATAATTGATACTTATAACGGTTGCGTCGTGCAATATGCGGCCGTGAGCCGTAATGGCTTGATCAAGCTCAGCTTGTTGCTTTACGCCCAGAGCAATTACAACGTCTACATTGAACTCGCCCTGGCTGAACTCCAGGTCTTTTTGGCTCAGCGCAGTGTGATAAGGGGTTATAAAGATCTTTACAAACTTGTCTTCAACCTTATAGCGCAGCTTGTCTGCCTTAGATTTATCCAGAGCAATGATGAAATCACGCAAGCTATCGGTGTTTTTCTCTAGTGTTTTTTCTGGCTGGAGGAATTCAATGATGGATGGCACTTGCCCGCTAAACACCGCCGTGGCGTGCTTGCCCAGCTTGTTTAGCACTAGGGTCAGACCTATAGCAGCAGCTAGTTGGTCTACCGAGGGGTTGGTGCTGACTGTGACTAGTACATTGTTAGCACTTTTAAGTTGCTCAGCTATTTGCTGCCTGATGTCGGTCGTGTCGGTGGCTTGTGGGATTGGTTGAGGTACAGAAGGCTCCGGAGGCGGGCTCGCTGGCGGCAAAGGCGGCTGAATTGGTGGAGGTGATTGTGATGGTGGCATAAGAGTTTTTGTTTTTGAAACTACTGATTGGAATATATCATAAACGGTTACGTTTAGCAATAGATATTTACAGTTTGAGGACTAGTCTTTACAGATAGCGGTTTTCACGCTATAGTTGAGTTTCGATAATTACATGATATAACCAAGGAAACCCATGCCCATTATCACCTCAGCCAAGAAACGAGTCCGGGTGACCCGCAAGGCCACCGTCCGTAATGCGCGCACCAAGCGCTCTCTTAAAACTGCTCTCAAGGCTTTCAATGCCAAGCCAGGCACCAACGCCCAGCGCAAAGCCCAAAGCACACTGGATATAGCTGTAAAGAAAGGTGTTATGCACCCCAACAAGGCCGCCCGAAAAAAGCGTCAGTTAGCAGCTGTAGCCAAAGCTGCCGGAGTAAAGTCTGGGGTCAAAGCCGAAGGCAAGAAGCCAACCGCCAAAGCCGCTTCAAAACCCGCAGCCAAGAAACCCGTTGCCAAAAAGCCAGCAACCAAAAAAACTGCCAAAAAATAATCCTTTTCCCTTACCAAAACTAGTTGATAAATTTTAAGTGAGTGTTAGTAGGAAGTGTTGGAGGGCTTCGTCGGCATCGATGCTCTCGGTTTTTAGGCGTACATCTAGCCTTAGGGCGCGGTTTATGAGGTCTTTTACTTCTGCCAAAGTAAGTTGCCTGGCCAATTGCTGGGTTTTGCGGATTACGAATGGGTTGAGTTTAGATATTGAAGCTATGTCGTCTACACTACGTTCCCCTGCCACTTTGACTAATGCAAGCGCATGCAGCTGCCAAGCAATCAGTGCCATAATTTGCTGCGGTTCAACTTTTAGAGCCCGCTGCTCGCTGTAGAGCTGGCTGACCTTTTTTAGCCTGCCAGCAAAGGCCGCATCCAGTAGCTCAAAGATTGTACTAGTTGGCGTAGGCTCGGTCAACGAATCAATATCGTCTCGGCTAATTCGGTGATTGTGTGTGAGCAATTTATCAATTTCTACAGCCAGTAATTGTTGGTTTGGGCCTATGCGATCTACCAAGTACTGAGCGCCACCAGCATCGATTGAACCTTCTTGATCTTTTGCATATTGAACAACCCAGTTGTTCAATTTATACATATCTGGTACTTTGAATTCCTTGTACTCAGTTTTTGCTTTTAACACCTTAAAATAGCTGCTCCTTTTGTCTATTTTGGGCTCAATTAAGATTACGTCGTTTGTCTCTGGAACGCTTGCCAGTAATCCTTCTATTTGCTCTGCAAACTGCTTTTGCGCACTTGGATTTTTTAGCACTATGAGCTTTTTGGGTGCTAGAAAAGGCAGGCTCTGAATAGCCTCGGTTATACGCTGTGTGTCCGCCTCTTCCCCATCAACTATTTCATATCCAAGGTCACCAGAATCAAGAATAAATGCATCCCTGTGCTTCCGCAGTTCCAGATTTAGTAGAAATGAATTTGGACCCGTGAAGGTAGCTATCATTTTTTAGACCTCACTAATTTCTGGCATTTCGGGCATAAGTGTGTGCCTCGGCCAGCTACGCGAATCTTTATAATCGTCACTTCATGGCGTGGACATTGCTGGCCTTCGCGCCTAAACACCCTGGCAAAGGTTAGGTAGCTACCCCGCTTGCCCTTGGCATCTACATAATTTTTGTCCGTCGATCCACCTTTGGCGATGCTTAGTTTCAAGACGTACTGTAGCTCTGTAAACAGTTTGGTGAGTTTAGCTGCAGAAACGTCCCGTACTAATGTAGCTGGGTGGATCTTGGCGCCCCACAGACTTTCATCTGCATATATGTTGCCTACGCCAGCTATGACTGACTGGTCTAGGAGTGCTGCCTTTATAGAGGTGTTCGGTCGACTGTGCATCCTGAGAGCGAAATCTTTGGACGAGAAACTGGCAGCTAGCGGCTCAGGTCCCAGCTTTTTAAAAAAATCTATATTTTTAACTTCCTCTGTTGGAATGAGCTTCATCCAGCCAAATTTGCGCTGGTCATTAAAGTAGAGTTTGGCGCCGCCCAAACTCAGCGTTACTCGGGTAGATTTGTCTGGTAATTTGCCAACAAGCGAATGGCTGGGATGACCCGCCCCAAATCTTTCATTCCCGTCACGGTAGACCAACTGCCCGGTCATTTTTAGGTGGGTTACCAGTGAATAATTGTTATCTAGCTCTATCAGCAGCACCTTAGCTCGCCGTTTTACCCCAGTAATGGTTGCGCCTACTAAGAACTGCTTGACGTCAGCTGGAGCATTTGGAAAGCTCTTAGCTGAATCGAAAGACACACCTCTAATAACCTTGTGTGGTAGAAGCTGGCTCAGGCCAATCCGAATTGTCTCAACCTCCGGTAACTCTGGCATAGTTTATATATTGTAGCAGCTGCCAACAGGTATAATAGGCACTGTGACTGATTCAATTAGCAATATCTTGGCAGACAAATGGGATGAACCACCAGAAATACAGACCATCAAAGACTATGTACGGCAAAAGTTTAAGGTAGATGTGGGCGTAACAATACATGACAAACACATTACCATAAGTACATCCAGCGCTGCCCTGGCTGGCACTTTACGTATGCAGCTTCACGAGCTACAAAAAGAGCTAAAAACAGATAAGAAACTAGTTATCAGAATTGGGCGTTGAGTCTGGAAATGGTTCGGCTATTGGTGTTCGTGTAACGGGATCAACTTCAACTAATTGTTTAGTGGGCTTTTCGCCAATTTCCCTAGCCGCATTGGCGTGTTCCCTTGCCTTCCGAAAAGTTTCACCCTCTATGATAGTAGTTGACTCAGTAGGGCGCTTGGTTGAAGTAAGATCAAACGTATACGTCTCGTGTAACATTCTGGCTTCTTCTTCTGCAGATATGCGCTTCTCTGAACTGGATTGTGATGCTTTGTAACTCATAATTATATTAACAATCTTATATTACATGTATATTAACACTAATGCTTACATATGTCAACTTTATTGTTTTATAAGTACTTCTAATTCCTGCTTCATCTGTATAAAGTCCCTGTAGTGTATAGCTTTCATGCCCTCTTGTATAGCCGTTTGACAGTACTGGTCATTATCATCTGTAAAGGCGCACTCGGAATTTTGAACTCCAAGACGCTCTGATGCAAGGCTAAATATTCGCGAATCGTGCTTAGTCATACCAACCTCAAATGACAGTACTATATCATCAAACAAATTTAACTCTGATTTGGTTAGAAAACTATGTATCCAATTACTAGAGACATTACTGAGCATCCCTATTTTATATTTGAGTTTAAGGCTAGCTATATATTCAAGTAGCTCTGTATTTTTGTGCATCTCTGCATTTATAAAGTTGCTTATTTTTTCACTTGAATGGTTTGTGAGTTTGCTAACTTCTTTCAAAAAAACCGCGTTACTAATTTCACTACTATCTAGTTGTCTGTTTAGTTCGCTTGCAGGGCGTTTTTGCTCGGCAGGTAGAGTTGAAACAAACTCTTTCCATCTATCCCCTGTAAGCACGCCAAAACAATCAAAAATGATAGCTTTTATCATGCACTTACTATAACAGCGTCGGATTTTATTGATCAGCAGACAAGCTAACGCTGCTTGTAAGATGACTGTATCCAGGTATTTGTAGTTGAAAAAGCTGGCGTACTTGTGGGGCCAAACCACCAAAGGTTCCATTGCCACCGCAAGAAGTTGACCACCTACTAGTATCTTTGACGTCTGGAACGTTTTTGAGCTCGTAAGTGTAGCGGTTGCCTAGTGGACACACACCTGCAGAATTAGTCAGTTTGGTTTTGCGTGCTTTAGTGAAATTCGAATTATATAGTGCGTATAAAAATTTACTAAAGGAGTCTTGGTTATTTGGAAAGGTGTTGGTTTGTATAACATTGTTTTGGTAGCCCTGCACCACCTCAAGCGTGCTAGATGTGTTGCTGACATTTATGATAATAGAGCGGTGTATTTGGTCAGCGTTTATAGTTCCATCGGTAGTCAGTTGCACCTCTGCACTAGTGTTTGCATAGTCTGGCAAGATTTTTGGCACAGCTGCCTTCTGCTTGGAACCATTTTTGCCACCACTAAAGAAGATCACGCTAAAGATGACCAAAACGACGATGAGTACTATGCCAACTAGAAAACGCATATAAGTCTATCAGCTCCTAATAGTGCTTATTTTAACATAACCAATGAACATTTGCAATATCTGTTGGACAATCGCAACTCCTTATGCTATAGTATCAGTTATGACAACTCCCGAACGACCTTTTTTAGCAACACAAGACATGGTTGGGCAGCCTCATCCGCGAGTACGCCGTGACGTTATGGAACGGGTCGCTATTGTGGAACCATTGCCTGAAGAACTTCTGCCAAGCAAGGGTGCTAATATATCTGGTCACATTGCTCGTATGGCAGATAGTTTCGACGATCACTATATAGCCCGTCAAGACCAACCATTAGTCCCGCCCATATCTAAACAATAAATTTATCCCTATTTGAAGGCTGCTTCTATAGCCTCTTTGTTCTTGTCGTAAACTATCTTTAGGGCTTGGTCTTTGGTTGCCCATTTGTATGCATCGTGCTCAGCGCTTATCTGTATCACTTCCCCTTCAAAGCTTGCATCTACATGGTAGAAAATCAGCACTAAACTAACGTTTTCTTTGATGTCTTTATGAATCCGGGTAGCACATACAATTTCGCCTATTTCTATCGTTTTAATATTTGGTAGTTCCTCATTAAGTTCACGCCTAAGTGTTTCTACAACTGTTTCATCAGCATCCATCCGCCCTCCTGGAACTTCCCAGTAACTCCCTTTTGTGGTTTTAAGAATTAAAACCTTATTGCCACGTTTAATGATGGCCTTTATGCCTATGTTAAAAAGTTTTTCGCTCAATTTAACCTACTACCTTTTCTAAAAAGATGCGCTTTTTGAACGTACCACGAGTGGCAGCTTTTTTGCTTCGCATAGTTCGCAAATCTTCTTGTTTTATTCCTAGTGCTTTCATTAGCGCTGTTATCACTTCTAAAATATCTGCTAGCTCTGCGGCAGTGCGGTCTTCATCAAACTCATCAACAGCTTCGCACAGCTTTTCTATTAATTGCTCTACGTATTCCTTATCGTCCAGAATACGAATAATAGGCTTCTGGCCCTGTGCTCGGATAATATCCGGTATTTTGTCCCGGACTAGTTTGTGGTGTTTCTTCATAGCTCCCAGCGCTTGTGTATAAAACTCCGTGTACCTCTATACTAGAGGTATGAACCGACGACCGCAAGTAAAACTAGTCGGAATCCTGAATGTTACACCAGATAGCTTTAGTGATGGTGGTAATTATTTGGATGCCTCTAAGGCAGTTCAACAGGGGCGCCAACTGTTTGCAGATGGCTCTGCCCTGGTGGACGTTGGGGCAGAATCCACTAACCCTTGGTCCAGCCCATTAAATGTAGATGAGGAGTGGAAGCGTTTGCAACTCGTACTTAAAGTTTTGGTACAAGAATTTCCTGGCCAAATATCTGTAGATACATACCACTATCAGACTGCACAAAAAGCGTTAGATATGGGTGTAACCATAATAAACGATGTAACCATGTTTCGAGACACTGACATGATGTCCTTGGCATCCAAATACAGAGGTAAAGCACGATACATCGTGAGCCATTTGTCCCCAGCTGCTACTTCAATTGCCGATGCACACAAACGTATGCCCACCAAAAATGTTCAGGAAGTCAAAGATGAGCTGTTGGCAAAACGCACTGAACTAATAAAGTTGAGTGTGCCGGCTGCAAACATTGTTTTGGACCCTGGCATTGGTTTTGGCAAGGTACCAGAGCTCAACCCGCTCCTGCTCACATTTGCTCAAGAAGTTCCAGGTGTAGAGGTGATGGTCGGCTATTCACGTAAGCGATTTTTAGGTGAGGACCGTATGGAGATTGGACCCAACTTGGAGGCTGCAAAATTGGCTGTAGCCTCTGGGGCAGCATATTTACGCATCCACGATGTAGCTGCCCACAAGAAAGCTTTGGGGCTATGAGCATGCGGCGCGCCCTGATAGCACTGGGTGGAAACTTGGGAAATGTGCAGGAGGCCTTTGCCTATGCCCTTCAACAGTTAGAAACCATTGGTAAGATTGTGGCCAAATCCCATATATACCGCACAGCACCTGTTGGTGGCCCGCCAAACCAGCCCGACTACCTGAACGCCGTTGTAGCGCTAGATACAGATCTAAGTGCCCAGAAGCTGTTAGAATTTCTGCTAAAAATAGAGTCAGATTACGGCCGAGTAAGACATGAAAAATGGGGTCCACGCACGCTAGACTTGGACCTGCTGGATTACGACGGTCAGATTATTGACCAGCCTAATCTATCTGTCCCTCATCCACGCATGTGGGAACGGGCCTTTGTGCTGGTGCCTTTAAATGATGTGGCTCCAGATTATGACCACCTTATCAATCATGAAACATTAAAAGATAAGTTGAAGATTCAGAATCTTAGAGGTGTGACAAAAACTAAGCTAGTCATATAGCCTGTGGGGTTTTAACACATCATAATCGGCTATATACTGTTAGGTATGACTGCTTCTGAACCTATTCGCAGTATTCCCTCGCCAGAGGTTAAAGGACCGCGAATAATTAAAATAAAAGGAGAAATCCCTACTGACGATGCACGCTTAGTAAATTTAGGTGAAGCTGTAACGGCAGCCGAGGCAATACTAGGCGACGATTTAACTCAAATGATTGATGAAGCGGAAGTAGGTGGACCCCAGCAAACTACAAAATGGCAAAATGCAGGACGCGGCGGCAGAAAAATGCCTGGAGACTTAGTAGATAGGGGTTTTAGGCAAAAGCATAGACGTAAGGGACCACGCTAAAAATTATTTAGTTCCTCGGTCCAGGCAATATATGATAATTCATGTCTCGTCGCTCTTATTATGAAGTTCATCCATTATATGCCTAAGGGCTCTGCGCAAACTCACTTGATCATCGGCTGGAAAGGGTTGACCATTATCATCTAAAAATACTTGGCCAGATGACTCACTACTCTTAGATACTGAGCTGGCAGAAGGTATTCCAGTGTGTCTGTGCATATGCTCTGCAAATGCATTAGGTTCCTCAGGGATTTGTTCGCCAGTCATTCAGGAATGTTATAACTTGGCATTACAGTTCTCCCCAATTTTTGCCTGTATCTGTGTCTACTGTCAGTTTGATAGATAGTTTTACTACGTGTTCCATGGTGTCTTTGAGTAGTTTTGCTACCCGTTCTGCTTGGCTAGCTATGCACTCGACCAAGATTGAGTCATGAATTTGTAGCAACATGCGGGGCTGGTCCTTTTCGTCAAACTTCATAAGCTCTTTATCTACTGCTATCATAGCCATTTTCATGATATCTGCGGCTGTGCCCTGGAACGGCATGTTTACAGCGGCACGCATGGCGGCCTCGCGTACGGCAAAGTTAGACGAATGCACATCTGGTGTTGGCCGTCGGCGGCCATACAACGTTTCTACATAGCCGTCTTTGCGTGCATGCTCCTGTACAGATTCTATGTAGCCCTTTAGTTTGGGGCGAACCTGGAAATATTTGTCTATAAACTCTTTGGCCTGGGCATAGCCCATGCCAGTTGCCTGCACCAGTCCATGTGGGCCCAAACCGTACATAATACCAAAGTTTACTGCTTTGGCATCGCGTCGCATGTTTTTGGTCACGTCTTCTGGCTCGCGCCCATAAATTTCTGCGGCTGTAGCGGTGTGCACATCTATGTCTTCGTTAAACTGGCGGATGAGCTCTTTGTCATCGCACAGGTAGGCTGCAAGGCGAAGCTCAAACTGGCTGTAATCTGCACCTATTAACACGTGCTCTGGAGCCGCCACAAAGGCTGTACGTATACGCTTGCCCAACTCTGTACGTACAGGTATGTTCTGGAGATTTGGATCATTACTACTAAGCCGGCCGGTCTGGGCCACAGTAAGGGCATAGGTAGTGTGTAGGCGCGAGTTCTCATCCACCTGCTTAGGCAAAGTGTCTATATAGGTGTTTTTGAGCTTTACCACCTCTCGGTACTGGGTAATTAGATCTATTATAGGGTGCTGGCCACGCAACTTATCAAGTTCGCTGGCTGCCGTACTATAGCCCGTTTTGCCCTTTTTGATGCCAGCCGTGGGCAGGTTGAGCTTGGTGAATAGTACATCTGCTAGCTGAGACGGGCTGGCAATATTAAACTCGTGGTCAGCATGGCCATAAATTTGTTGCTCAAAGTCGCTGACCATGCCATCTACCTGCTCTGCCATGTCTTTTAGGTAGTCTACGTTTAACTCTATGCCAACGTATTCCATGCGCGCCAGTACTGGGATTATGGGAAAGTCTACTGTAGAGGCTAGGGTCTGGAGTTTAGAGATACGAGCTAGCTGCTTCTTTTGTAGCTCGTACAAGGAATGTAAAGCAGCTACAACCTCTGCACCCCTGTGAATTAGCTCGTCTGGGGGTAAATCTTCAAACGGCGATCCCTCGTAGTTTAAATCTGTCCCCGCCAGTTCAGTCAGGCTTTGCTCGCGCCGTAGCGGATTGAGCAAAAACGCGCCAATTTGTACATCATAACCAACCTCAGGTAAATTTTCTAAACCTAGGGTCATTAGGACTTTTAGCGTCGATTTTATGTCATAGCCAACCAATTTAGAGTTTAGATTCTGGAGTTTAGAAGCTAGAGCTTTTGGGTTAAGTTTGCTGATATCGAGCGTATAGGTGATTTTGGGGTCTGGGCTAATTATTAGTACTTGTGGGTCGCGCCCATGCTTGCCTGCACTACGAGAATGAATTACTAACTCTTTGGCTTTTGCGATATCTAGTTGCTCTAATTTTTCGTTAGTATCAATTATGATATTTTTACCAATTTTAGTGATGGATGACGGCTGGTCACTGGTTACTGGCAGCGATGCTGACACTTGCATAATATCTGGCAGTTGACGCTCTAGGGTGCGGAATTCCAGTTTGTGCAGAAGTTCCATTATATGCTCAGGCTTACTTTTGGTACCGTCTACCTCCTTTAGATCTAGTTTTAGCGGCGCATCCGTCCAGATGGCTGCAAGTTTTTTGCTCAAATAAGCCAGGTCCTTGCCTGCATCTAGCTTTTTGCGAGTAGAATCTTTTATTAGATCCAAATTGTCATAAACGCCGTCCAAGGTTTTGAACTGTTTTAGTAAATCCAGAGCACCCTTTTCGCCCACACCTGGTACTCCAGGAATGTTGTCTGAGCTGTCGCCTTTTAGCGATTTGAGGTCTAAAAACTGGTGCACATCTATACCGTATTTAGACTTAAACTCACCTTCATCAAACTTCACGATATTACTCAGTCCGGTTTTAAGCGCATATACATGCACGTGATCGTTCACCAGTTGCAGCATGTCCAGATCAGATGTAACCAGCATGGTTTCGATGCCCTTAGCTTTGGCTTGAACAGCCAGAGTACCCATAATGTCGTCTGCTTCGTAATCGTCCAGTTCATAAAGAGGCCAGCCAAAGGCATCCAAAAGTTCATGCAATACAGGTATCTGGGCATGAAAGTCTGGCGGTGCAGGTTTGCGTCCCGCTTTGTACTCTGGGTATAGTTCTAAACGTTTGCGAATGTTGGTTTTAGGCTTGTCCCACGCAACACAAACATAATCTGGCTTGAGTCGCTTAATGACCTCTAGCGCCATAACTGCAAAACCGTAAACTCCTCCAGTAGGCGTGCCATCCTTAGTAGCTAAATTGGGCATAGCATAATAGCCTCTATAAAAGACGCTCTTACCATCAATTATAGCCAGCTTCTTGCGCTTCACCTCACTCATGATATAAGTATACGCTATCTGTTAGGGAGCATTCTAGAAACTGTTAAGAAGTTCCCTGGCACCGGTGTCGGCAGAAGGATGGCGTAGTTTTGCCATAGCTCTCGCCTCAATCTGTCGTATTCGTTCACGGGTCAGGTTAAAATATTCACCGACTTCCCCAAGTGTTCGCTCTCCACCTCCATCTAGTCCAAAACGTAATGATAAAACTAGCCGTTCCCTCTCCTCCAACACGTTGAGTACTTTTTGTACTTCATCTGGAAGTACGGATCTTATTGCCGCTTCAAGTGTTGATATTGCGTTGGGGTCTGCTGTAACATCGCTAAGATCCGCATTGCCATCTTCCTGTAATGGCGCATCCAGAGAGATGGGTTCGTCTTCGTATCTAAGCGCTGTTAAAATTTTATCCACTGGGAGTTCCATTTCATCAGCCACTTCCGCCAGTGTAGCGGGCCTGCCGAGTCTTAGTTCCAACAGACTTCGAGTCTTTATAACTTTAGGAATAATCTCTCCTACATGTATAGGTAGTCGGATTGTTTTGTTAGTGTTAGCAATACCACGAGTAATTGCTTGGCGGATCCACCAGGTAGCGTAGGTACTAAATTTAAAACCTTTGCGCCAATCAAATTTATCTACTGCATGCATCATACCTAAATTTCCCTCTTGAATGATGTCAAGAAGTGGCATACCCGATGTTTGATACTTTTTAGCAATAGATACAACTAAGCGCACATTTGAATTCACAAATGTCCGATTAGCTTCATCTCCAGCCCTAATTTCCCTTCTCAATTTTCTTCTGCGAGATGGAGTAAGATTCACTTCTCGGTTATAAAATTCATCCTTGGCGGCATTTCCAGCTTCTATCTGCTGGGCTAAACGTACTTCGTCTTCTGGAGATAGTAGTGGATATGCTCTGGCATCCTCCAAATATGTTCGTAGTAAATCTTCATAATCACGATCTTCTTTACGCCGAGGCTTGGGAGATTCTATAGGAATGCTGGTATTCCGAACTCTGCCCTTTACCAGTTTTTTGGACGAAGCTTCGGAAACTATCGGTCGTAATTCTTCTTTGAACGGCTCAACAAGAACTACTCTTTCTAAATCAGCGTCCATGGCTTCCCTTGCAGCCAGTGGACCAGCAATAGAAGCAGCTTCTTCGGGCGACATATGTACTTCGCTAGTATCTGCAGTTTCATGTTGTCCGCCAGTTATCAAGCTGTCCATTGGATTATCTGGGGTATACGTCATTGCGCTATTGTACTCTATAGCTAACAGGGTGCAAGCATGAGCAATATTAGCTTTAAAGCCTTATTTATAAACCAAGTGCTTGTTCGATAGTGCGTTTGAAAGCTTCTACGTCATTGCCGTTGTTTTCTATGGTCTTCGTAGCGTGGTTTTTGACGTAAGATATATCCATTTGGACTTCCTTGGGAATACCTGGCTGAGGTTGCCACTGCAGTTGCTCCTGGCGTTTGAATTCCTCCAAAGAAATTTTGGCCTCACCTTCTCTAAGATTCTGCATGCCACGCTCATAGCGAACTTCATCACTTGTCTCTACCCATATAAGTTCACCGCCGTGGCTAAGTATAAAATCCACCTCCACTGGGGCACGGACGCTCCACAGCACTAGGCCTTTGTCTTGCTTGCCGCTATGCTGACGCACGTTAAACTGCTTTATGGCTTCCTGAAGGATCACATCGGGACCCTGGGTCTCACGCAACCAATTGGATGTATCCGTCATGTTAGCAACAGAGATAGGATCAGGCTCACCTTTGTGGCGTACAAACGCATGTACACGTACAACATCGCCAAAAGATATTCCAAACCATCCTTCAGCAATCAAAAGCTCGGCAACAGTGTCTTTGCCGCTCCTAGGTAATCCGCCTATTCCTATCAGTTTCATATGCCCTATTCTACACGACCCATTAAGCTTGAGATATTTCTACATTACCTACGGATTCTCCAGTAGATAATATGCCTGCAGCTTTTGAAGCGGAGTAATCCTTATTAGGCTTTCTACTATCGCGAATTTCAGCTTCTAATCTGGATAATTTCCTATAGAAACTGTTTACACTCGCGTTTTCCTGGCCTGAAATTATCAAACGAACATTTTCAAATTTCTCTTTTGAGTCAGCTGGCGAACACAGTGCAACTTCCATGTCACACCCTGGAGGAGTAAATCCTTCACCAGGCCACCTTACTATGTTTATAGACATGTTACCTTCTTCTTTAGCGACTTTAAGCATTAAAGCAGCGCGAGCAACATCTACTGTTTGCTCCCTGCCTGAAAAATTCGCCGACTCACCTTTGTCCATATACATATATTGACATACTTTGAGCTGTTAGTCAATAAAGGTAGCTGCTATCGCTGTGGGCTACTACTTGATGTAGTCGTGTAGTTTTTTGGCGTCACGGTGTTTGCGAAGTTTAGCCAAGGCCTTGGCCTCTATCTGGCGAATGCGCTCACGGGTGACGTTAAACTCCTGCCCTACCTCTTCTAGGGTATGGCTTTTTCCATCCTCAAGCCCAAAACGCAGCTTTAGTATCTTTTGTTCGCGCTCGGTCAGTGCTCCCAGCATATCCTTTACGTGCTCTTTCAGTAGCTGCACGGTGGCAGACTCCTCTGGGCTTATAGTATCCTCATCCTCAATGAAATCACCAAGTACGCTGTCTTCCTCATCATCACGAACAGACGCATCCAAACTGGAAATGTCTTGCTTGATCTTCATGATGTGCTCTACTTTGTCTACATCTATCTCCATCTCCTGCGCTATTTCCTCGTTGGAAGGCTCGCGGTTAAGCTCCTGGGTTAGGCGACGCTGGGTGCGCAGTAGTTTATTAATTGTTTCCACCATGTGTACAGGTATACGAATGGTACGGGCTTGGTCGGCAATAGCGCGGGTAATTGCTTGGCGGATCCACCAGGTGGCGTAGGTACTAAATTTAAAGCCCTTGTCTGGGTCAAACTTCTCTACCGCGCGCAGTAATCCTGTGTTGCCTTCTTGGATAAGGTCCAAAAGGTCTAGCCCGCGCCCCACATAGCGCTTGGCAATGCTCACCACCAGGCGCATGTTGGCCTCTGCCATCTTGTCTTTGGCATCTTTATGGCCGGCCACTACTCGCTTAGCCAGGGCCAGTTCTTCCTCGGCGCTGAGCAGTGGGATTTTACCAATTTCACGCAAGTACAAACGCACGGAGTCGTCTGCAATGTCATCCAGGTAGACCTGGTCGTCTAGCTTAATTTCTTCTTCCTCATCTGCTACCCATTCATCACTCAGTGGGTCTATAACGGGTTCCGCGCCGTTTACAATGGCAATATCTGAATCGGCCAGGTCGGTGTAGAGGGCATCAAGCACATCTACGTTTTCTGGAACATCTGGAATTTGCGCAAATATATCGCGCTGTTCTATGGTCCCCTCTTTTTTGGCCTTGGCAAAAAGTTCTTGCCTAGCCTTTTCTAGTACTGGGTCTACTGGCTGCTTGTCTGCAGCTTTTTTAGCTTTTCTAGCCATTTACTTTCTCCTTCACGGTATTGAGCAACTCATCGAGCTGTTTAACTTGTTCTAATAAAGCAGGGTCTTCGCCGCTGGCGCGCATAGCCGCAGCAAGTCTCGTTTTTTTGTTTTTGACGTATTGGCTAATTAGACGGGCCTGCAATTGAGCGGCTTCATAGCGAAGCTCTAATAACTCAAGGCTCTGGTATAGTTCCTCATATAATAATACCACAATTTGGGCAAATTCGTGCACTGTAGGGTCTATGTTTTGCAGGTTTTCCTGCCACGAAAACGTAGGCTTGGCCACCAAAAACGCCAAAAGCTCCTGCGCAGCCGCATCCGGCATCATATCCTGACCAATTCCTTTTAGATACATACGTAATCCAGGCTGCATCAGCATAATGGCTAAGAAGTGGTTTTGAGTCTTTGTGGCCTCTACTTTGGCCTTGTCTAGCTGCTGAGGTGTGGCAGCCTTGCGCAGGGGTGCACGTCGCTCGCTGCGCCCTGTTTGAGTAAGTTTGCTACGCAGTGCATCAGCGCTGACACCCAGCAGTTTAGCAATTTGAGTAACATAATGGTCCTGTTCCACGCTATCGGGCAGTTGCTTGACCACTTTGAGTACAATATCACTCAACTGGCGCTTGCCCTGTGCACTGGATATGTCCAGCTGCTGGCTATGACGCTCAATCAGCCAGTCCAGGGCATACTGGGGCTTTTCTATGGCATGTTGCCACAGTTTTACGTCTTTTTGGATTAGTTCATCTGGGTCTTTGGCGTCTTTTACGGTGATAATGCTAAGGCTCACATCTGCCTTGGCGGCAAGAGGTATGGTGCGCTCGGCGGCGGCCAAACCAGCTTTGTCCTGGTCAAAAGCTAGTCGTACGTCGCTAGTCAGACGGCCAATGATTTTGAGATGCTGATCTGTCATGGCCGTACCAGCCGTGGCCACTACCTGTCGCACACCAGCCTGATAGCTGGCAATCACGTCCATATTGCCCTCCACCACGACGGTGTAGCCAGCTTTTCGAATAGCCTCTTTAGCCAGATGAAGGCCAAAAACATGCCGGCTTTTGTCATATAGAAGTGTTTGGGGCGTATTGATGTACTTGGGCGCTTTAGCGTCATCATTTAAAAGCCTAGCTGTGAAACCAATAACGCTACCGAATGGGTCCATGAGCGGTATCATAATGCGCCCCCGGAACATATCACTAGTGCCACGATACCCCTGGGTGCTGAGCCCTGCTTGCTTGAGCTCACTCAGACTAAAGCCCTTTCCAACCAGGAATTTGGTAAGTGAATCGCCGGTGTCTGGAGAGTAGCCTATTCGAAAGGCCATGACTGTATCTTTGCTAAAGCCACGGGTTTTAAAGATATAATAAAGAGCTTTTTGGTTCTTTTTAAAGTGCGCCTGGTAGAACTTGGCGGCGAAGTCCAAAGCTTCACCCAACCGTTTCTTCTGATCCGCGCGTTGGCCACTGCCGCTACGCTGGTACTGGTCCAGGTCGACTCCTGCCTGACGCGCTAATAGCTCTAGCGCTCCCTTAAAGTCAACTCCCTCCATTTCCATAACAAAGCTAAACATGTTGCCGCCCTTGCCAGATGAAAAGTCATGCCAAATTTGCTTTTCTGGGCTGACCATAAAGCTGGGCGTTTTCTCGCTTCCAAATGGGCTGAGACCACGGAAATTGCGGCCAGCGCGCTTAAGCTCAACATAGCGACTAATAACGTCTTCTATAGACAAACGGGACTTAATATCCTCCACTGCATCCATAACCCCAGTATACTTAGGAAATAACAAGTTCCAAATCACAACTTGTCTGCCGACCGGCAGGTCTTCAATGAATTACCAATTTTTCAGCTTTTTAAGACTTGGCTAATTAAGCGGCTCTTTGTTTTTTGGAAGCTGCACGGCGTACCGAGAGCTCACTCCTAGTTTTCTCTAGTAGTTTAGTAGCAGCGCTAGCGGCTTCTTGCTTATCAAGAATCCCTGTAGCTTTCCTAATTTCTGGATCTTGAGGAGCATCTGTTTCACCTAACATGCCCTTAACCTCACCTCTGCCCTTGCCATCAATAGTGGAAGAAATCCGCATGGCTTTATTTTCAAATTGTCCCTGAATTAAGGCAATACTTGGATCGCCTCTTGAGCGAACTATTGAGGTTGAACCTACATTTTCACCATTGGTTTTTAAGTTGGCAATATCACCATCTTGGCTAACTATCATACGATTAAAAGGGTTATTAGATGCCTCTATAGCTCCTTTAGAATCCAGGGCCAAAGCCTCATCACCCAGCTTAGCGCTTATGCGATGGATTTGCTCAGCAATTTGGGCTTCCGTTTTTGGGGTTTTAAGTTCTAGTTGGTTCATTTTTATTCTTTTTAGTTTTTTAAGACTTGTTAACATCATAGCAAATTATTGCGTTTTTGTCAATATAGTTGTAATTAGCTAAATACTTTATACGAGATACGTTATACGTTATCCTTATGCTTATGGCTGATGACAAATATGGCTATATTCCGCCCAGCATTCAGCGGCAGATGGATCAAAGCCTTCAGCACATGCCCGCTAATTTGCAGAAGTATCAGGGCGGAAATACATATATTCCACAAAAGGCCGCCCAAGAGATAGCCGGCTATATGAAAAAGTCCATGCCCGCACATATGCAAGAGTACATTACACCGTATATGGAACGGCAAACCCAGGCAGGAATGAAGTCACTGGACCCTGGCATGTCACGCACTGTTAGCGAACGAGCACCCGCACCGGATCTCATGCGCCGTGATCACTCTGCCTATGGTGAGCAGTTTAGTGTGAACATGGAATCTGCAGGTAAACATGGGAGTTTATCTTATTCCCCACAATATTCTGGTCAACAAGCTCAACCTACCCCTGCTCCGCAACCAACCACTTCATCAGCGGGTAATCAAACTCCTTATGACTTTATTCTGAACCATAGCCCGAAGAAGCCTGGGCTGTTTGGCGGGTCCTTTAAAAACCGCGTAATCTTTGTCGCGGCTGGAGGTATAGTTCTGGTGATTGCGGCTATAATTTTTGCTTCCCTACTGGGTGGTGGAGGCAACGCCAGCGCACTGGTGGAGTTGAGCGAGCAACAGCAAGAGCTTATTCGTGTATCTACCCTGGGCGAAAAGCAGTCTGGAGCATCCCAAGCTACCCAAAACCTAGCCATAACTACCCAGCTGGCTGTACAGACCGACCAAACCAAGACGCTGGCACAGCTAAAGAAGACTGGTCACAAAGTTAAGTCAGCGCAGCTAAACCTAAAAAAGAACTCTTCAACTGACCAGCAGCTAGCCGCTGCCGCCCAAAATAATGGTTTTGACGCAGCTTTTGCCGGAGACTTGCAGACACAGCTCAAGAGTTACCGCGCTTCCTTGCAGCAGGCATATAAAGCAAGCGCTAGTCAGAGTGAGAAAAATATACTGAGGTCAAGCTTTAACAGCGCATCATATCTGTTAGGCGACTCTGCTCAGTAGCTAGCTGGCAGCAACTAGATCATAGCTAAGGCGGATGAACCCTTGGATCTCGTCCCATGGTAACTGCCCAGTGAGCACAATAGTATTCCAATGCTTCTTGTTCAGGTGGTAGCCGGGCATGACCGTTTCATATTTTTTGCGCAGAGCCTCTGCCAGCTGCGGATCGCACTTGAGGCTGATACGCAGCGGATCGCTCTTTTCAGATATTAGGGCAAACATTTTATCATTTGCCTTATATACCGCCACGTCCTCGCCAAACGGATATTCCAGTTTAGCCCCTGGCATGCTCAGCACATACTTTTCAACTGTTTTGTGGTCCATTTTCCTTGAACCAATCTAAATAATGCTGTAGCTCGGCAATGGAGGCCTGAATGTCGTCGAAGGCACGGTGTATCTGTTTTTTCTCGTACTTTACACCGTATTTACCTTGCATAAACACCTTCCAAGCGCTGACATCCAGCATGCGGTAGTGAAGCTTAAGATCCAGAGCTGGCCACCACTGCTTTACAAACATTCTGTCGTTATAAATAGAGTTGCCTCCCAGCACAGCTGGCTCTTGGCCAAAATGTTTGTTCACAAGTGCTATTAAATCTTGCTCGACTTCCCCGCTAGGCTTGGCATTGCCCAAATTGTTCAAAAATTCGTCACGGTTGGCTGGGAAATCTTTCCACCAGACGTTTTTTTGCATACGTTCGGCAACTAGATCGCGCTTGTGCTGTACCTTAGCCTCGTAACTCTCTAGTGTTTTGAAGTTAAAATCCGTGATTTCCGCTGCAATTTCTAATATCACGTCCTTAACAGGGTCCAAGCCAGTCATTTCCAGATCAACCCAAAGTATTTTGGTAGGAACTACATCTTTTGTATCACTCATTGCCGCTATTATACCTGTAAAATGGTTTTTGCCACCAACTTAAGATTCATGTGATTTACATACCTTGCTGTAATGGTGCTAGGAAATTTGGTAGCGGATTAGGTAGTTCTCTTCTATCTGCACCAAGCGGAACTTTGTAACCAAGCTCATACACGCCCGCCTTGCGCCTTGATAGAGCTATCCCGGCATGCTCTGTAGGGTCAGGAGTATTTGTAAACATCACTAGATCAGTCGGGTGCTGCATTACGTGCGAATATTCATCGCGATGCTCAAACCAATACCTGTAATACCTATTATTAAACTGGTTATAAAGTTCCCAATGTTTGGGATTATCGTACTTTCCTCTGCCATCTATAACAAGTTCTCCACGTTTGGCAGCAGATAGGCCCCTGCCTCGTAACCCTATAACCGCTACTAGAGGTCCGCTGATGTATTTATTTTCTCCTTCTTCCCTGCCAGCATCTTCGCCAACAACCGGTCTATCAATATGTGGTTGTAAACCAAACCGTAGTACTTCGCCTGAAATAAAGTCACCGAGAGGCTCTAGATCTTCACATCCATGCTGTACTAGCCACTCTCCTGCTCTGGATGCAGTTTCTGTTAGTGCTTCGGCCGCAGATGGGCCATATTCATAAATAGGCGGGCATAAATCAGCATTTATTCCACTAGTTAGAGCGTTAAGACGTGGTAGATAGCTAGGTAGAAAAAACTTTCTGACATGCAATATATCTAGCTCTCTGTTATCTAAAAGAGAAATTGCAGCGTCTGGTAAAGCTTCTGGGCCTATAACCTCAAGTACACGATTTGGCATAGACGCATACTATATACGATTATTGCTAAATCCTCAATTACTTAGATTGAGCTCTGGCCGTAGATAGTGCGTCACTGTACCATTTGAGTTCATTAAGGGACGTAGCTAGACTTGCATCTGGTCCGTACTCTTGAGCAGCAAATTCTTCGGCAAGTGTACCGTTTTCATCAAATACTTCGCTGACACGCATTGTCAGTGCCACGTTAGATGAAATTACTACAGCTCTGATTTCAGAGATAATATGCTTAAGATGGCTGGTTGCTCTGGCCCCGCCGGCACTGCCGTGGCTAACAATTGCAAACGGCTTTTTGCTAACTTGCCAGTCAAGGTAATCTAAGGCATTTTTAAGTACCCCAGGGATGGAGTGGTTGTACTCTGGAGTGACAATAATATAGGCGTCTTGTTCTAGTAATTTGTCTAGCCATTTCTTAGCAATAGGCAAAGGCTTGCGATCTGGATTAAATCTCGGCGAAACTGGTTCCTCAAAAAATGGCATGGGGTAGTCTTTTAGATCAAGTAATTCTACCTCCGTATCAGGTAGGGTTTTTGCCTTCTCTAGCACCCACTTAGCTAGTTTCTCGGTATGTCTGCCTTGGCGTGTGGTTCCTAATATAACTGCTAGTTTCATTTTGGTCCTTCTAATGGTATACTTTATATAGTATTAAGGAGTATAGTCCCATTACTATATTTTGTAAAGTATGAAAAATATATCTCTCAAACAACCCAAAGGTGCAATTCAGGAAGGCTGCGTAGCCAGCTGCTTAGGCGTGCTAGGTCATAAGTGGACAGGGCTAATATTGACCGAACTCACCACTGGTCCCAAGCGCTTT
>DATIHJ010000020.1:0-2241 GCA_035480855.1 Patescibacteria group bacterium | reverse complement strand
GTAACAAGGTATCCGTAGCGGAAGCTGCGGATGGATTACCTCCTTTCTAGGGAGATTACATCAGCCGAGTGAATCAATTGATCACTCGAGCTAGGCGATCCTGATAACTGTTCTTAGTAGAACTCAGCAGTTATCTTAAGGGATGAGTTCTTAAACTACGATTGACGTTCGATGCCTCTGCGAGGAGTATCGACCTTTAGTTTATCTAGAGGTGATTTGCACTACTCAGTTCTTAAACCAGATGACCATTTATTGGTCCGAGAAGCCAAAAGAAAAGAGCCCATTACGAGAGGGCTCTCTTTGATTCAATAATTTGGTGGGGCTGCCAGGACTCGAACCTGGGACCTCGTCATTATCAGTGACGCGCTCTAACCAGCTGAGCTACAGCCCCGACATGTTAAATTTTAACAGATATGTATGGTGGAGATGCGGGGACTCGAACCCCGGACCCCCTGCTTGCAAAGCAGGTGCTCTAGCCAACTGAGCTAATGCCCCATATTGTAAAACGTGTTAGGCTAGCACACTGCCTGTCCGCCAAAGTCTCGGCGTCGGCGGGAGCTACGTCCCCGTAAATACTGGGGAATTCTACCTAAAAACACCTTAAAACACAAGGGTAAAAGGTGTTAATGTTTTTTAATCTAACTTAGCTCAAAGAGCAGCTTACTCTGTTCTTGGCAATACATCTTGCGTAGCTGCGTTGTCAGTTTGTTCAGCTACGTTGGGAATGGTAGGCGGAGTTTCAAAAGTTGTAGTAGTTCCTCTGCCCACCTTAATTATAGGCTCTGTTGTAGTTGTTGAGGCTTCCGTAGAAGAAGTAGGATCAACTATAACTGTACTTGTAGTTTCAGACGTGCTAGAAGATTCTGGGCTAGTAGAGCTAGTGCTCTGGTCTGTAATAGTAGTTCTTGGGATAGGTTGGGCATTTGCGCCTGTACTCAATAGACTCATAAGAGCCATGCTACCACCGCCAAATGCCGCTCCAACGCGCCTGCCTGTAGTCAGCTTATTACTGGGTTCTTGGGATTTTTTGGTAAAAGGATTTTCCATAACTCTATACTACTACAAAAAGGCAGAATTGTCAACTGTTTATGCTTTTTACAGATGAATTTTTGTATGTTTTGCAATTTATGTGGGGTTCTAGTAAGGGAACTTGCAACATTACTGTGAATAAGGCCAACAGCAGGTGCCAGTATAAGCGCCAAGATAGATATCAAGAGACCTATAGCTTAGTCCTTGAATAAAAATTGAGAAACCTACGAAGTTAAACTGTAGTGTTTTATGCATCAATATCGGCTTTACAACCTCTGTTAAAATTGCTAGAATTGTATCACTATGAATATTTGAGTTTACGCACTGAGTCTTACGGCAATACGGCCGGAAAAGATTTTAGCGTAAACTCAAGCTCCCCTGGTGTTTTTGGATGCTATTGTGGGATGCCTCAGAGTTTTGTAACTTAACAATTAAACGACATAAGTAAAGAAATTGACAAACGGCTATTGGTTAACACCAATAACTAGTCAAATGCACAAAAGTGGTGAGATACCCCTAGGGGTTTTTCATTATTTGTACGTAAAAAGTTACTCAAGCGCACACAAGGGATGCCTTGACGTAAGATACCGATGAAGGACGTAGTAGACTGCGATAAGCTTCGGGGAGCTGTCTAACAAGCTTTGAACCGAAGGTGTCCGAATGGGGAAACCCGGCTAGAGTAATGTCTGGTCGCGCCTGATTGAATATATAGATTAGGATAGCGGTAAGCGGGGGAACTGAAACATCTTAGTACTCCGAGGAAGAGAAAGTAAACAACGATTCCGGTAGTAGTGGCGAGCGAACCCGGAAGAGCCCAAACTTTTAAGATTTTTGTCTGTCAGTTTTCTGACAGATGAATAAGCTGGTAGGCGAATATTTTAAAAGGGTTGTGACATTACAAATACCAGTCCAACTCCAGTTTGAAAAAACTGGGGATGGATTGGATACAGATGCTACCACCGTCTGTGTAAGGTAAAAAATTGCGGAGCGAGTAGAACCGTCTGGAAAGTCGGGCCAAAGACTGTGAAAGCCAGGTATACCAAGTGAAGCAACCTTATCATTTGTTTTGTCGAGTAGGTCGGGACACGTGAAACCCTGACTGAAGCTGGAGGGACCACCCCCCAAGGCTAAATATATCTTACGATCGATAGTGAACAAGTACCGTGAGGGAAAGGTTAAAAGAACCCCGGAAGGGGAGTGAAATAGAACCTG
>DATIHJ010000019.1:0-152334 GCA_035480855.1 Patescibacteria group bacterium | reverse complement strand
GCACTACAACATGCAGCCTTCAGATCAAGTAAAGAAACTAATAGCGGATGAAGGTATCTATCAAATAGGCGGCCAACTAACCGGCGCTTGTAAGGGACAATACACTAATCACCAAGTTACGATTAATAACGGAAAGGTCAGCCCCATCCACACAACTGCAAATAAGTGCGATACACTGTCGTTTATTAATGACGACAAAGAGGTAAGAGATATTGCTTTCGGGCCTCATCTACATCATATTGTGTATGCCGGCGAGTCAGAACTAACTGCGTTAAGCGGACAAAGCGTTACCATAACACTATCCGAACCGGGTACAATTACATTTCATGATCATTTACATGAAGAGATAGCCGGCTCCTTTACTGTGAACCCGTAATACTCAACCTATTCGTCTATGTGGTGCCGACTCTTTTGGGCGGCTAGCTTGCGCTGGGTAGCAAATATGGCGACTGACATAATAGCGATATAAACGAGTCCAGAAGTACAGGCCGATAATATACGTGAATGTGAGACAACGACTAGATCAGTTCCGCTCACTAGGGTGAGGCCAACTAGGGCATATGTGCCATAAAGTTTGGCTTTCGTGGGGTACATATAGGTAATGGTACAGACGAAGACACTCGATAGAGCAATGAAGACGTGGATAGGTAAGATGACCATAAATTAATTGTACTATGCTTAAGGCAATCGTGCACCCACGGCTAGCATTACAGACAGTACCAGCGTGACAATGAGAGAGTAGAAGAACATGCCCCTTGCCCACTTTTTGTCATCCTCTGCACTAAAACCCTTTATTCCTTTATATAACCAGCTGAGCCCCAGCCCTCCCACGACTACCAAAAAAACAATGTGCGTATAACCAAAAATAGTAAATAGTGCACCGGCGAGAGTAAAGGCAGATATATAGAGCAGTATCTGTACCTTGGCAGCCTTCATGCCCTTGACCACAGGCAGCACAGGCAGCTTAGCACGCTTATAATCATCAAAGCGGTACATGGCTATGGCATAGAAATGTGGCATTTGCCAGCAGACTAGTATCAGAAACAGCAGTGCTGCTCCGCCATCTAGGCTACCGGTAACAGCGGTATATCCGGCCACTGGCGGCAGTGCCCCGGCAATGCTACCAACTACGGTGCCAAGCACTGACTTGCGTTTAGCGTAGCCATATAGCACCACGTATACAAACATGGCTATAAGACCTAGGACAACGGTGAGAGGGTTGGTATAAACAACCAGGATGAGGAAACCTAGCAGTCCCAACAAGGTGGCATAGATGATGGCAGACTGTGCAGAAATTTTACCGCTTACAAGAGCACGCTGTTTGGTACGAGCCATATTAGCGTCAATCCCACGATCGATATAATTATTAAAAACACAGGCCGAGGCTATCACAAGCGACACGCCAACTAACGTCTCCACAAGCAACAACAAATCTATGTGACCTGTACTGGCTAGTAGAAACCCAGCAGCAGTTGTAACCAAATTTCCATAGATAATTCCAGGTTTGGTTAAATGGTAGTAACTTTTGAGCACTATAATCCGTTTTGAAAGTTATATTTCCAGGATATAAATGACATCATAACCACAAACATAATGTCTACTATACCACTTTAAGGGGCCTGGAATTGCCCTGATTCCCTGTATAGTTAGTGTAGATATGAATGAGTTAGACTTGCGCGCCACCTTGAACTTGCCCAAGCTGCCATCTTATCTTGTGCGTTTACAAGCAGAACTCGAGAGAATTGTTGCATCTGACAATCCACAAATTGACCCAATCTTAAAGCGTTTAGTCCGTTCGGGAGGCAAACGCCTGCGCCCTTCCCTATTATTTGCGGTCACGTCCAGTAGCAGTAAAAAAATTGATAAAACTATCATCAAGGCAGCCGCAGCTATTGAGCTAGTGCATTTAGCCAGTTTAGTACACGACGATATTATGGATGAAGCTCAGACCCGCTGGGGCAAGCCCACGATTAATGCCAAGGCGGGCATAGGCGAGGCTATTGTAATAGGAGATTTTTTGCTGGCAAAGGCCTGCCAAACTGCAGCGGACATCAATGCTCAGGCTGCAACACTCATTGCCTCAACCATTGCCAAGATATGTGATGGCCAAAGCCGCGAACTAGGCGACCAGCATAATCAAAACCGAATGCTGGACTCCCTGCTACTAGCAGTTGAGGGCAAAACTGCTTCCTTGTTTGATGCGGCCTGCCAACTAGGCGCCAAATGTGCTGGCTATACGCCCGCACAAGCGGGTGCGTTTGGACGATATGGTACTAACTTTGGAGTTAGTTACCAACTCACAGACGATTTACTAGACTTACTTTCTTCCAGTAAACTGGCCGGCAAGCCTGTGGGCGCAGATGCAAGTAGCGGTACATACACCATGCCGCTTATATTCGGACTGCAGGGGGCAAATGGAAAGTCCATAAAGGCCAAACTTCAATCCAGAATCGTTGATGCCACGGCTCTTACCGACCTACTTATAAAAAACGGGTCAGTGGATAAATCTATCCAAAAAATTAATGAATACAATCAAGTTTCTTCTGATGTTTTAAAAGCTTTGCCTTCGAACAATATTATCACTGGACTACAGCATTTGCCGGAACTGTATTTAAAATGGGTGCTAAAAACCCAAGTTGATGGTCGTTTCGTACCATCAACTGCTCACTTAGCTTAGTAAATGCAAGGCCAGCGAGCCCAAACTAATTTCTAGGACGATGCCTGCTATACCTGTCAGGCAGCCTATGCCAAACATGGCTGCGTCTTCTAGAAGTAGAGACAGTGCCACCATAACAACTCCCAGAGCTGGCAAGGTGTCTAGACCAAAAAATGGTGGAGCAAGCGCGGCTGCTAACGTTAGTAAAAATACAACTGCGCCTATAATGCGCAGACCCAAAGTATTTGTAAATAATTTTGTGAACCTGGGTCGGGAAAATCGCTCTATCCAGCGAGTAGCGCCAAGTAATTTGGGCAATGCCTTTTTTTGCAGCATGTCACCCAGACGCATTTTACGCCAGCGTTTTGGCAGCCATAAAGTAGTTCGCCCTGCAATTAACTCTAAGCTCAGAAGCAGTGCAATAAGTTCAAACAAGTGGGTTATTCCACCAGTTGGAAGTGGCAGAGCTGGGACGCTCATAAGTAGTAATAACGCCACGCCGAAACTCTTAGCCCCGAAGCTATCATCTAGCTGGGCTAAAGTTTTTGTGCCTTTAGACTCTAGCCAGGACTGTAGCTGTTTACTAAAAGTGTGTCTGGCCATAAGTTTTAGTCAAACGAGGGGGTCTACTAGTAGCCTAATCCGCCACCGCTACTACTTTTATTGCGGATAAACAGAATGTATACAAGCCCGTAGACAATAATTGCGACTACAAGATAGATAACTATCCAGTGCCAAACTGGACGTTTACCGTAGCCCTTAGTTGGTTTTTTTGCTGGTGTTTTGTCGTCTGCCATGGCGAGTAGTTCTCCTTATTAGGATTTTATTATAACAGTTATGTATAAAACTGATTAGTACCTGCCCTCAAGTTCATGAATGCGATCATGACCAAGGCCAAAATAATGTGCTACTTCGTGCCAGATAGTATGGTGGATGCTTTGTTCTAATTGCTCTAGAGAGTAACTTCTAAGTACTGCCGGGTTTTTAAAAATAGTAATTTTATCCGGTAGCACTAGGTTATAACCGGCTCCCCGTTTGGTTAGCGGTACTCCTTCATATAAGCCATAAAGTGATTGGTCGTCACGAAGTTTGAGTTTTTGGCGCTGAGCTAGGTTGGGCTCGTCTTCAACCACAAAAGCGAGGTTCTTTATATTTTCGGCATAACGTTTCGGTATGGCATCAATAGCTCGTTTTACTATCTTTCTAAAATCTGTGTCGCTGATTTCAACCATAGGTTACTTTCTGTTGTGCTTTGAGCTATGCCTAAATAGTAAAGCCGCACCTGCCAGTAGTAATGCAAATAAGCCAATCATGTGCAAAGTGCTACGCTCTTTCTTTTCTGCTGATTCTTTTGCGTCAATATTTTCTGGGCTTGCCATGTTTCTATTGTACAGCCAATCTAAAGACAAAAAAATAAAGGGGCCGTTTGACGGGCTCCTTTATTTTGGTGATGTCACAAGTGACACCTCCTACTATCTTGCGATAGTAGCCACCTCACGATGGCAATTTAAAATATACGCTTAGCTCATTGTGATGTCAACGAGAAATACAGCACTGCAGCAAAAACTACAACAAATTATCTCGTAGTAATAGAAACTGCGGTTGAAACGGGAGAGGAGTGTCCTGCACGGTCTACAGTGACTAGCTTGTATTGGTAAGTCTTTTTGGCAACCACCGTTGTGTCGGTAAAGGTCGTACTAGGTGCAATTATTTTGATCAAAACATTATTACGATAGACTTTGTAGCTGGCTACTCCCACATTATCTGTAGCAGCAGTCCATTTAAGCACTACCTTGTTGGAGGCGTTGAGAGCAGCAGATAGTTTAGTAGCAGAGGTTGGGCTCTTTAGGTCAGTCCTTAGAAGCGCAATAGCTAGGTTTGGTAATGGACCGATGTTGCCTGTTAATGAACCAACTGAATAGTTTTGCGGCGTGCCAGTAGACTCAAGCACAGAACTAACGAGAGTTACGCTGGGGGCCACGCCATTAAGGTATTTGTAAGAACTCACAAATGAAGCAGCTGCGCCAGCTACTGTCGGTGTAGCTGAAGACGTTCCGTTAAAGTACGCAGTGTAATATGAGTTTGGCGTAGCAGTAGAAGGCGATAATCCGCCATAACCAGTAGTAGTCACACACTCACCGAGTCCCTGCATATTTACTCTAGAACCGTAATTAGAAAAGCTAAGACGTGAGCGTCCTGGCGAACCTCCAGCGCAAGCCGCACCTGCCCCAACTATGATAGCGCCAGAACTTGGTTTACCTGAAGGAAAAGGGCTACCGTATAGACTAGCATCATCAAGATTTTGCCCACCATTTGCGGCCGGCTCAACTACTACTATATTTTTAGCAGTAGCATAACTGATAGCGTCATATACTTCAGGAATCCATTCAATTGGCATAAAACCTGAAGTACATGATGGGTCTGATGGCCCACATGATTGTTGTTCTATTGTCATTACATCGCCAGCACTCATTTGATTTGAGGCAATATATACAGCGTTGGCAACTGACCATCCACTTTCAGAGCTTACCGTGTTTACCATGTTAATTGGAGTGTTGGGAACAAGTCCAGTCACACCAAATGTATTAGCATCACCACCCAGCATTCCAAGTACTGCAGTACCATGGTTGTTGTCGTTGAATGGGTCTACAGGCGTACCGTTAGCAATGGATGCCCCTGGTGCTCGAGCTTTAGAGAGATCTTCATGGTTAACGTTCCAGCTATATTCTACATCGGTAATTCTGGCGTGTGCTCCCACAGCTCCTGGCCAAGTAGCGGCAAAGTTAGCATCAATACCAGTAGGTGCAGAATTTCGATATAACTCCATACTCGTATAGTTGGGAGTTGTAGGTGATGGAGCGGGCAGAGGCTCTGGGTATGCGTCTTCTATGCCTGGTAGCGTGCGCAAGTGATCACTAACAGCTTGAATGTCTTGGCCGGCAGATATCTTAATAGCGTAGTACTGGCTCAAGTCATGCACATTTGAACCGCTAGCAATAGCAGCATGATACTTAGCCTTTAGGTTTGCGGCGCTGTCCTCAAAAAGTTGCTGCTTAGACTGCGCTTTGGACTGCGACAGGACTGAGTTAATACTACCCGCGTCACTGCCAACAAAATTATTGCCGGTTAGGCTAATATTAGTGCTGTCTTTGAACTTAATGTGCAAAACAGTATTAGAGTGGTGAGGAAAGCGGACACTGGGCGCAGACCCAGCGCTGGCTAGGCTTGGGCGCAATCCGCTAAGGGCAAACAAAATGGCCAAGACTAATAGGCTTTTTGTGCCAACAGATTTAAACACCTTACGCATTTCCAAATCACCTCATCTTTATTAATAAGAATATTATATCAAAAAGAATGCAAATTGTCAAGTACCACGACCAAACATGCTCATGGTAATCTAAGAGCATGAAACCCCAACAGATGATCAAGACTTTTACAGATCGTTATCCCTACGTTGGTCCCCTGTTCTGGATGGTTAGTGTCCAATACTACATAGTCCAGATTATAGTTGCCAGCGCTTGGTTAATTCCTTATAGCCTGCTACACAACACTATTAGCGACCTTGGTAATACTGCCTGTGGCATTTACGATGGACGCCAAGTCTGTTCGCCCCTACACGGGCTGATGAATGCCTCTTTTATAATCCTGGGAATTACTATGATGGCGGGAGCCACTCTTATTTACCAAGAATTTACCGAAAACAAAGGTAGTGCAGTCGGATTTAGCTTTATGGCTGTGGCCGGTTTTGGCACACTATTAGTTGGTTTATTTCCAGAAAACACAGTCCATGCTCTACACACTCTTGGTGCGTTTTTGCCCTTTTTGATTGGCAATGTTGGCATGGTGGTGCTGGGCCTGTCCCTAGATATACCTAAAACCCTTAAACTCTATACCCTTATTTCTGGGATTGTTTCTTTGCTTGCACTAGGGTTATTTGTTAACAATATCTATCTGGGTCTAGATATAGGTGGTATGGAACGTATAGTGGCTTATCCACAGACTTTATGGCTAATTGTGTTTGGAATTTATATATCTAGCAATCACATGCGAGCTAAACAGAGTTGACACAGGGGTGTTTTCTTGGGATATTACAAGCATAAGTAATTTGGAAGATCATGGATAACCACCCAAACAATAATAGTGTTCAAAACCAAGAACCAAACCAAACATTTTCACCTCAGCAACCAACGGCACCAACAAGTAACCCTGTTGCTTCTATGCCACCAACAGAGCCAGGAGAGACTCCTCCAGTTGCCAAACCTATAGCTGTTGGAGCTGAGAAAAGTCATAAATCCAAATCGGGGGTGTTAGTACTAATTTTAGTTATAGTTATGGCGACAGTTGGCGGATATTTGCTGTACAAACATAGCACTAAAAAAGCTGCGCCAGTGGCCAAAACAGTCACTAAGCAGGATATACCATTGCTTAGGATTGGTGTGGGCGATGGACCGGTCAACAGTTTTTATCCGGCAGGGCCAAACACATCTGGCGTGACGTTTACCGACAATCAGATTTTTGAAGCTTTGGTCGGCTGGCAAAACGGTACCAAAGTTGTTCCTATGCTCGCCACCAGCTGGACTAACCCAGATGATTCAACCTGGATTTTTACAATCAGGTCCAACGTTCAATTTCACACCGGGAACGCTTTGACTGCCAATGATGTTAAATACAGCCTGGATAAGTTCAAAGACACTGCTTATGGTGGTGGCGCTGGTCTGGGTGACACAATCAAATCTGTTGAGGTAGTGTCGCCAACTAAAGTCAAGATCACTACTGATGGACCAGATCCTATCTTGCTCAACCGCTTAGCGTCTCTATTCATTGTTGATTCTAAGGGCACTAAGCAAAATGATGCAATAAATGGTACAGGACCATACATAGTTAAGCCAGCAACTGACCCATCCAAAGATACAGTCACAGATTTAGTGCCATTTACGGGTTACTGGGGAGGCCATGTATATACTAAGGAGCTAAAAATATCTGCTGTTACAGATGCTAATGGGGCAATTACCCAGCTTCAAAAACACCAAATTGACGTATTTGAGCAGTTCACTTCCCTATCTGAAGTTAAAACTTTAAAGGACGACAATATTAATACAGTTGCAGAAGAATCGTCAACGGTTGATATGTTAGTACTCAATACTGTAAAAACAGGCTCACCACTAGCTAGCTTGCCGTTCAGACAGGCGCTGAATATTGGCATTAGTCGCAGTGCTATACTGAAGGCCGCAGATCTTCAAGGAACATCACTGGGTCAGTTTGTGGTCAAGGAAATACCTGGATATGACGCAAGTATTGCAGTACCGACGCAAGATGTTGCCAAAGCCAAACAGCTAATTGCCTCATCAGGCGTTAAAACCCCTACTCTTACCCTTAGCTACACCACAGATGCCAGCAACGATAAAGCTGTTAAAGAAATTCAAACAGAACTTGCGGCTATTGGGGTTACGCTTAAGCTTGATCCACAGGCAGATGTTGGCGTCCTAGCAGATAGCTTCTTTGCAGGCAAACTAGACATGTTGTTCTTGGGCTACTCAGCCGATCTGTTTGATGCTAGCGATCCATTTACGACACTGTTCCAAAACCCTTCTACGTTCGATAATCAGGCGGTGGATGATTTGCTAACTAAAGCTAACCAGACCCTTGATGGCGCCAAGCACATTACACTTTTGCAACAAGCAGCCCAAAAACTAAATGATAATGTGCCTGCTATTCCACTATTTAGCCGAACAGGTTTCTATGCACAGACCAGCACAAGCTACACGCTGCACCGTGATATTCCAGGTGCAGGCCTAGGTGTCTACCTCTGGAAAGTCTATCAGCAATAGGCCATGAAGCGGCCAGGCCTTCGCCTAAAGTTCGCATTTGTTATTGTTGCATTGCTGGCGCTAATTTTTGGTGTGATTGCAGTTGTCTTGATCCGTCAAAACTCAAGTAGTTTACGTGATGACCTAAACACCCGGTCAAAGCTGTTTGCGGCGCTAGCCACAACCCCTGTAGGTAATACGTTTTTGACTTATCAGGATTCAGGTCAGATAAAAATCACCCAGCAAATACAAAACTTTACAGATTTAAATAAAACGATTGCAGATGTGGCTGTCGTTGACACTGTGGGAAAAGTCGCTTTCAACCAGCACGATAACCAAACTGTCCAAGTAGATGAGCAAACGGCTACTACCTTTAAGCCAATATATGACCACAATGCCAGCGGCATTATTCAACGCATTGTTGTACCGCTGATAGAAGAAAACGGTTCACACCGCTACAATTTGGTATATTTTGTTTCAAGCACTTCGGTGGAAGCAGCCATTCACCACACAGAGATGCTTACTATTTTGTTTGTTATTTTGGGTCTACTGGTTAGCATTCTCATTACCTATCTTGTGACAACTCGGCTGTTCGTTAAGCCTATCCAAGCTGTTAGTAGGCAGGCTCTACTGATTAGCGCTGGACATTTCGATCAGCAGATAAATATAGTAAGTCATGACGAAGTAGGAGCACTAGCTAAAGCTGTAAACAGCATGGCGGAGTCGCTAAAGGCTAATATTGCCCAACTTCGCGAGGTTGATAGGCTAAAAACGGAATTTATGATGATAAGCTCACATAACTTGCGTACGCCGTTGACAATAATAAACGGCTATCTAGAGTCGCTGCAAAAAACAGAGGTTAGTGCCCAGCTGCGGCACATACTAGATACCATTGCTGTTAGTAGCAAACGTTTGACTGCCTTTGCAGAGGATATGTTAACAATTTCTCAGGTGGAGTCTGGTAAAGATGTGATACAAAAAGAGCCAACAGAACTGGCGAAGCTTTTGCAAGGTATGGCCGATGATGCGGTCATACTTGCTAACCAAAAAAATATTACGTTTACTCCTAACATTAGTCTTGGAGATGTGAAAGCAAATATTAGCCCAGCCCATTTACGTGGTGCTATTTGGAATTTGCTCGATAACGCTCTGAAATTTACGCCGGATGGGGGCTGGGTAAAGTTAGAAGCCATGACCGAGGGCAGTAATGCGAAGCTATCTATTTCTGACTCTGGCATTGGTATAGCCGCAGAGGAAATGTCTAGGCTTTTTACGAAGTTTCACCGAGGTACTAGTACCATGGAGTATCAATATGAGGGCACAGGAATTGGCCTTTACTCTACAAAACTTGTCATAGACCGTATGGGCGGTAACATAACTGCTCAAAGCCAGATAGGCCATGGCGCCACTTTTATCATTACCCTGCCCTTAATTACGGAACATCAATAGTTTCTATTTGATTAAATGCTCCAGGGCTGGTGATTTTATGCCTTGACGAAGTAGTGCCCAGGCGCGGGACTTAAGTTGCAGGTGGTTCTCAAACGACAGGGCTGCGTTAAAACTCCATGTGTCGCCGTAGCGAGTAAGTGCAATCATTTGGACCATACGTGTACGGCTATTTTTGCTTGCATATGGGAATAGCGCTTCTTCGAACTGCTCCCTGTTGCCTACAAACTCGCCGCCGAAACTCAGAAGTGGCTTCTTGATAACTCCGTTAGAAATTAAAAAATGGTAGGCAGACATACCCGTAACTCGGAAATTAGCATCAATAAGGTATAAGCGGTCTTGATCATCACACAAAACATCAAAACAGCCAACCCCATACCAGCCCATATCTCGAATCTTAGGCAAAACCTCATCTAATAGGTAGCCTTCTAGGGGTAGAAGCTCTGTTGGCAAGGCCACGGTTTCAATAATTCCACCCATAAATTCACCATCTTTAGTGGTTAGTTGCTCGTTAACGCCAATAAGGTCAATTGGTTTTGTATGGTCATACGGAATCCCAAAGTGTATGCCATAGTTTTTCTTAGCTTCAATATACTGCTCTACAAATATGGTACTTTTTATGTCGCGGAGCTCATCCATAGCATGTTCCATGTCTTGCTCGGTTCGGCAGATATATACGCCATCCCCAGAGCTTGAGGACGTTACCTTTACTACGCACGGTAGTTTGATTTCATTGTGGTAGGCACCGAATTGCTCGCCGTCTATGTATACCGCCTGACGCTTTGGTAAGTTTTTGGGATCGATGTACTGATCCATATTGTTTTTGTCGTTAATCCAAGTGCTTAGCTGGGCAGGTATTTGATACATATGAGCTATAGAATTATCTGTGTAGGGCTGAGCCATTACCAGGCTACCTGGCCTTACCCGCTTTAAAAGGGCCTCTTTAATGGCCTTGTTGCGAGAAGTGCCTGCTAAGTTAGCGTCTATTTTCTCTGGCAGAACAATAACCTGCTTTGCGGGCAGCTGAGGTATACCTAGAGTTTTAATAAGGTCCTTGCCTACAACCGAACTATGAGTAGCTGCAAATTTGACTACTGACACGTCCTCTCCTGCGCAGCTAAGTGTGCGTGCTGCGACTAGCTCCTCTACCTTAGGACTAACTTTATTTAAAAATCCAGAGTCCTCACCTGCTGGATAGGCGTAAAAGTAACTTGTACCTGCCGGAAAGTATCTTGAAAGAGACAAACGCTTTTTGGGCGTTGCAAACTTAAACAATAGTTTAGTCATGGTTGTACTTGTCATAGCTTAATGGAGATCCGCCTAAGAGCTAATTTACGTCTATCTGCCAGGCAAAAAATCCGCTACCAACAGGTAGAGGTTAATTAGCCCTAAGAGAGGATCGACCAAAAAATAATATATCAAATTTTGCTATATTGCTAGTGCATTTTCGGCGTTATAGCTGGTATAGCGTTTACAGATTATAATAGGGGCAAATGAAATATAGATATTTTTCGGCAAATGGTAAATTGCTGCCCATAGAGCAAGCTGTAATTTCCATAGCAAACATAGAGTATCAATATGGCTTTGGTGTTTACGAAGCGCTTCGTGTAGTGCGTGGCAAACCATATTTTATAAGCCAACATTGCAACAGACTACTAGCATCTGCAAAGATAATATCTCTAGAGCATTCATTTTCCCCAGTGTTTATTCAAGAAAGCATTATTGGGCTAATTACCAAGAACAAAGTAGAAACTTGCAATATAAAGGTAATACTAGTGGGAGGACTCACACCAGCTGACGCCAAGCTGTATATACTGTGCCTGGTGCCGTTATTCCCAGACAGAAAGCTATATATGCAGGGTGCGCACTTTATTACTTGTGAGCATGTACGTGATTATCCACACGCCAAAACACTCAATATGCTGCCTAGCTACTTGGCTTATCGGCAGGCTAAACAACAAAGGGCTTACGATGCACTGCTGATAAACCCAGCTGGCTATATAACAGAGGGGACCCGTACCAACTTTTTGTGCCTAAAGGGACAAACTATTACAAGTCCACCAGAAGAGCAAATATTACCAGGTATTATGCGTGCCGCCGTCTTAGACTATGCTCAGAAAAACGGATTTAAGGTGGCGCACAAACCAATTCATCTTGATGATTTGGATCAATACGAAGCTGCATTTGTCACTAGCACATCATCTAAAATCCTGCCTGCTAAATCAATTGATGGGTACGTGTTTGGCTCAAGCTCTACAAGTCTATCGACACTCATGAAACAGTTTAGTAATTATTTAAAAAACTTAAATTAGTAGCGATAAAACTCAGATTTGAACGGCCCGTCTACTTTTAAGCCAAGATATTTAGCCTGATCTTGGCTGAGCTTACTGACGTGTCCGTCAAGCGCAGCAACATGAATGGCTGCAACCTTTTCGTCCAGTGCTTTGGGTAGACGGTGGACACCAATGTCGTAAGGCTTGGTATAGAGTTCAATTTGGGCAAGTACTTGGTTAGAGAAGGAGCAGGACATGACGAACGATGGGTGACCGGTGGCGTTGCCAAGGTTCACCAGACGGCCTTCAGACAATAGTATTAAACGACGGCCGGAAGGCATTGTGTACATATCTACGAGCGGTTTGATGGTTTCTTTTTTAGCTCCCTTAAGCTCGTTAAGCTGCTTTACCTGGATTTCGTGATCAAAGTGGCCAATGTTGCAAACAATAGCAGTATCTTTCATCTTCTGCATGTGTTCTAGCGTAATTATATCTTTGCAGCCGGTAGCAGTTACAAATATATCTGCCTGCGGAGCTGCCTGATCCATAGTAACTACCTCGTAGCCCTCCATTAGCGCCTGCAAGGCACAGATAGGATCAATTTCTGTAATTAGCACTCTAGCGCCAAATGCACGTAATGACTGTGCACTGCCCTTACCTACATCGCCGTAACCGGCTACTACAGCTACTTTGCCGGCAATCATGACGTCTGTAGCTCGTTTAATACCGTCCATCAGCGACTCACGACAACCATAGAGGTTATCAAACTTAGATTTGGTAACTGAATCGTTGACGTTTATGGCTGGGATTTTAAGTGAACCGTCCTTAAAGAATTTGTCTAATTGTTTAACACCCGTAGTAGTTTCTTCTGAAACGCCTTTTATCTTTTCTAGCAGCTTAGGGTGTTTATCGTGTACCAGATCTGTTAGGTCGCCACCGTCATCCAGCAGCATGTTTGGGCCAAGGTCGTCGCCAAATTTCAGGGTTTGCTCCACGCACCACCAGTATTCTTTTTCTGTTTCACCTTTCCAGGCAAACACCGGTGTTCCAGCCTCCGCAATAGCAGCAGCTGCGTGGTCTTGTGTAGAAAAGATGTTGCATGAAGACCAGCGGACATCAGCGCCAAGCGCCTGAAGTGTTTCTACTAGCACAGCTGTTTGAATAGTCATATGTATGGAGCCGGCGATGCGTGCACCTTTGAGTGGCTTTACTTTTCCGTACTCCTCGCGCAGTGACATTAGCCCTGGCATTTCACTTTCGGCTAATGTTATTTCTTGGCGGCCCCATTTGGCCAGCTTGATGTCTTTGACTTTATAATCCACTACAGTACTACCTTCTCATTAAATGTTTGCTGATAACGTGCTTCTATATCTGGTTGAGACAGTTTGGCTTGTGGTCCATGCTGCTCAAGTGCAAATGATGCCACAACCGAGCCCAACTGTCCGCACTTTCCAGGCTCCCATTGTCGCAAATAACCATATAAAAAGCCAGCCCGGTAGGCGTCTCCTGCCCCTGTAGGATCTGCAATCTTGACCGGCTTGGCGCTACTGATCTGTATGGAACTGGGAATACTTTTTCCTGCTATACGTGACCCTTGTTCGCCATGTGTACTAATTAGTACTGGAATTTTTGATTCTAGCTGCGACGCGGTCCAACCGGTTTTTTTCGTAAGCATATCCAGCTCGTACTCGTTAACGATAACTACTTCTGCGGCCTCTACTCCTACTCGCAAATCTTCACCAGAAATATTACTCACTTGCTGCCCGGGGTCATAGACCAGGCGGATTTTGTGTTTTACACATTCCTCACTCTGGCGGCGCATAGCGACGGGATCATGGGCAGATATGCAGGCAATGACATCTTGCCCACTGTATGGCTCAAAACTGAGTGTACTGGCGTCTGCCATGGCGCCAGGATAGAATCCGCCTACTTGATTACTTGCACTATCTGTTAAAACGTTGAAAGAAGCAGTGGGTAGTTTGCTAATGTGTACATTACTAGTGTCTATACCGGAGGTAGCAAGACGCTCAACGTAACTAGTGGCGCTTTTGCCTGCAGATGCAAGCAGTATGGGCTTTTCACCCATACTCGCTAGGTTGTGAGCAATATTAGCTCCAGTTCCACCTTCTGCTTCCTCAAGCGAATTCACAAGTACACTTACAGATAGGACTTCAATTTTGCTAGGTTCAATCAACTCCCTATAGTGCCCATCAAAATTCATTATACGATCAATAGCCAGAGAGCCGGATATTACGATTAGGGGTTTGGCCATGTTATTTAGCTTGCAAGACAGCGAGTATGTTATTGTCTGGGTCTTTAAACCAGGCTATGTCTGGACCCTGCTTTGCGGCTAGGCCACGCATAATATCGTTTGCATCGGTTTTAGCGCCGCCGCCAAAATCATATTGCTCAAACGTTATGCCTTTTGACTTTAAGTCTTTGACTGCTTCGTCAATATCCTCAACCACAAAGTTTAGGATAGTAAATGTGGCTGGCTCATGACTATCCTTTTGATATATAAACATTTTGCCCCCACCAGGTAAGCTAAAGTCTAGTCCCATTTTCTCATCGTTTAGTTTTAAGCCAAGTTTACCTTTATAAAAGTCTTTAGCCTCTGCTAAATCTTTTACAGAAAATCCACTAAATGCTGCCACTGCCTTCATATCTAGCCCTTCCTTATTTACTCTTTCTAGTATACAAGATAGTTCAAAGTTTGTGCCCTTATACTGGCCTCTGTATTTGTGAATTTTCACACAGACTGCCTTACACCATTTGGATACACTATTGATGCTAGGAGAAAAGGTAAGGGAGGAATAGCAAATGCGTAGCAATCGTTTCATAGCAACACCAATACGGTCAGAGAAACACGTAAACTACATGGAGGACGTTTTTGACGACGCACATAATTGGCAGAAACGGGCACGCAAACTCCGTGATAGGCGCTGGCGCAAACTAGCTAGCCGTATGGCAATTTCTGAGAGTCATTCATTGAATGGCCGCCACTTAAGCTATTAGGCAGCCTTTTTATAGCCAGTCATCCAGTGCTGATCTATAAAATCTGAGTAACGGCCGTTTAAGTGCCACTCCATTTTAATGAGAGGGACAGCGTGACGTAAGGTATATGGGTGCCATATACCACCTGGTATAGGTGGGTTACAAGTAGTGGACATTGAATCTATCGACCCTACATAATCTTCAAGTGCTTCAAGACCGTTGATAATCATTATAGTCTGAATGGGTTCGTGTTTTACTACCGTATCAAAAATTACCGGCATTAGATCATACATTTTAGCGCTTTTAAACGGCGCAGCTAGATCAACAGGAGAAGTTATTTCCTCTTCCTCTTGATTGTCATTGTTTATAGCCCTGATAATTAATTCTTGGAGTATGCGTTGTTTGGTTTTATTGTATTCTCCTGAGGTTGTTACCTCAGCCCGTGCGCCTGGTTTCATTATTCTGTACACCTCTGGCAGAATATTAGGAAAATGGTAAATAGACTTTTCCAATATGACTACGTCTGCGGATTCATCAGGTAGTTCTGTATTTCGAGCGTCTTTTAAGATAAGATCAAGACCTTTCAGATCTTTTGGAGGTAATACCGACCATGTATCATTTGCATCAAATCCCACAAGATGTCCCTTGTGCCCACGATCACGTAGTTTGCGCAGAGTCCTACCATAACCACACCCTAGATCAACAACAGTCTCGTCTCCACGAAGGTTAGCAAGCCCCTCTTTATGCAGTCGGTCATGCATGGTTACACCCTCACGGGTATGTCCGTAAACCTTCTCACGGCTTATTAAATATAGGGCCGTGCCACCATATTGCGCAACGCTATCAAATCGCATGTCAGACGCATACGCTCTGTGGCTAGGAGTAGGTACCTCTATGCCCATATTTTTCAGTTTAGCACAAACATTTATACCCTTACAGACCACCAAATTTATTCATAATCATGGTGAGAAATCTTATAGATAACATTTGGGATATGGTTTAATAATAAGTATGTTCACTACTGCAGTGGCGGGACAGTTGGCAGACCTAATCAGACAAGGTAGGACTTATACTGTACCTAAGGGTGAGATAGTGCTTTCTACCGAGGACAATAAGTCATTACAGATGGTGAAGGAGGGTTATATTAAACGCTACCAAATAACCAATACGGGAAACATAAGTATACAGAGTATTTACGGACCAAAAGAAGTTTTCCCGCTGACTTATGTTTTTAGGCTACTGTTCAATAAGTCAATTTATAGTGGTCCAGAAACGTATTATTACGAAGCTATGACTAGGACTTCTCTATATAGCCTTGACGGGGGTGCACTGGTTGAAGCTATAAAGACAGACCCCCTTCTTTATGGTGACTTATTACTAGTAGCAGCCGATAGGTTTCAGTCAAACATACATCAGTTAGAGAATATTAGTCTAGGAATATCCTATACGCGGGTGGCACATCAACTTTGGTTCTTTGCTAATAAATTTAGTGAAAAAAAAGGCGACAGTGCAAAAATTAAGATACCTTTGACCCAACAGGATATGGCGGATGTGCTTAGTACGACTAGAGAAACAGTGTCTTTATGTATGTCGCAACTCAGAAAGAAAAAGTTAATTAAAACAGGCAAATATATTTCTGTCCCTAGTATAGAAAAACTCAAACTTGAGGCGTTTGAAGCAAGGTAGATAATGGATGTGCATCGAGTACTATTTGTATGTCGCGAAAATATAGGCCGAAGCCAAGTAGGAGCAGCGTTTTATAATCAGCTTCACCAAGGAGAAGCTGAATCTGCGGGTATTAATGTTGATATCCCCGGACAAAAAGTTGGTGACAGACCAGAAGCCAAATACACAATAGATGTTATGAAGCGCGACTATAACATTGATATATCAGAATGCCGTCGTCAAAGGGTGTCGCAAGAAATGAAAGATATATATGCCCATATATTTGTAATGGCGGAGCTAAATGTTATACCCGATTGGTTGGGTGAATTTCCCCGTTGGAATGTACCTGATCTCAAGGGCTTATCGGAAGATAAGACCAGAGAAACTATTGGCGATATTCACTCGTTAGTTTCCTCACTGGTCTGATAGGCTATAGGTTTTGTAAGTATTCTCACAGACAATCTATAGCAACAGATTTTAAATATAGCTATGCTTGGTGGAGTAACCTGTACCATCATTAGGCGTCAAGCATTATAGCCCGCTCGACATTCGCCACGAGCGGGTTTTTCTGTAGGGTAAACATCTTAGCTTTTGAAACGTACACGTTATCCTTAATATAAAACCTCCAGGGTGTATCTGTTGCATGGCGTATGCCAATGCGGGTTGTCTGGACAATCTGACCTTTAGGAATTTGCTTACCAACTTTTAGCTGTAAGGGCTTTTTATGTAAATCGTGGCCGTTGAGTGCCTTGTCTATTCCAAGCGCTTGGCACAGTTTGGCGGGGCCGTTGGTAAGCTCTTGTCCAACTTTGCCGCCGCGCTTAGTCGCCATAGTCTCCAAGCCCCCTATCGGTTCTATTGCCCGTATTAATACTGCAGAGCCATGTCCAGATGGGCCCACAACTATATTGCAGCAGTAATGCATGCCATAGGTAAAGTACACATACAAGTGGCCAGGCGCACCAAACATTATCTCGGTTCTGGCTGTTTTGCCCCTATAGCTGTGGCTGGCTGAATCCGACTGGTCATAAGCCTCTACTTCCACTATCTTGCCACTAATAGATTTGCCGTCAATAATGCGCTCTAAAACACACCCCAACAGACGCGGTGCAATTTCATCTGCGTTTCCCTTCAGCCATGAAAAATCATTCATCGTGCACCGCGACCATAGTTATAAAACGAATATCTGGGTGAATTCATATATACATGGCTTCGGGACTAGGATTCGAACCTAGATTGCCGGGACCAAAACCCGGTGTCCTACCATTAGACGATCCCGAACTATAACAGATTAAATTTTAGCCTATTTATGGGTTTGCGACAATTGTCGCGTTACCCGTCATTACCAGGTCAATCATTCTGTCAAATACCTGGACATAATCGCGTTCCTTAATTGGCTCGCTAAAGCTCTCTATAAGTTTGCTGTTGGAATAACGAAAACGATGCTGTTCCGTATAAATACCTCTATCGCCAGCATCAATTATAGATAACGCATGGTCATGCTCATGGCGTCCGTCGTGTGTGAGTACAGCGGCGATCGAGTTTCCCTGATCATCATTTCCATGTGTAATTAAAAATTTTTCACCTTCATCTGTGTATACTTCTACCCTACCTACTGTCTCCGCAATCAGAGTGTTACCATTGTCTCCATCCATAACAGGCGCATAAAGCATTTCAACCATCGCAAAGAAGCTGCGCATAGTATCGTCATACAATTCTGGTACAGCATGTTCTTTTTCTTTTCCTGGTTCAATCTTGCCTATAATTCCTGGTTGGACTAAGTGCAATGTGGCCTGGAACTCACCTCCTGCAGCATCTGATGTAATTGGGAAAATTGTATCGACGTGTTGCGCCATTGTTAACTCACTTTTTGTCTAAAATTACAAACCTATAGTCTAGGTTTACTCCCTATATGCACTGTTGTCAATACTACTTATGCACAAGCGGTATGAAAATGCTATGAGCTGTCTGCTATCAGCTGTAAGCTTATATGCATGAGAGTGATAGAGCCAAAGGAGCTTCGCAAACGACCTGCTAAGCGAAAACATCGCCATTTGGTGCGCCTGTTTGTTATGTTCGTGTTAGCTATGGCAGTCCTGGGCGGTACTTATACTGCTATGGCATATAACAGAGCACTGCCCAGTACGTCACCTGAGCTTGTAGCCGGCGCTATCCCTGCCCAAAATATAAGCCTTCCCTGGCCCTCGTATGGACAGGCGTCAATAGGCGCCCAGGGTTATGGAGTACTGGCAAGTTCTCACGATGGTCTGGCTGTTCCAATTGCTAGCGTTGCTAAGGTTATGGTGGCGTTGGCAGTACTTAGGCAAAACCCGATTGTACCAGGGCAGCAAGGCCCGCTCATTACTATTAGTGCCCATGATGTAGATCTGTATCAGCAGGCAGCGGCGCAGGGCGGATCTGTGGTAGCTGTAGAGGAAGGAGAACAGATTAGCGAATATCAGGCGATGCAGGCGCTTATTTTACCGTCTGGTAACAATATGGCAGATACGCTGGCTATATGGGCGTTTGGCTCTGTTGATGCCTACCTAACCTATTCAAATAATTTAGCAAAGAGCTTGGGTATGGCTAGTACTCACTTAGCCGATGCCAGCGGATTTTCACCTGAGACTATCAGTACGGCAACGGATCTTGTGAGACTAGGTGGGGCGGCGTTGCAGAACCCAGTGCTGGCAGAGATAGTAGCCCAGCAACAGGCGGATATTCCAGTAGCGGGCACTGTATATAACACCAACTTTCTACTGGGTCAGGACGGAATTATTGGCATTAAGACTGGCAACACTAGTGATGCGGGTGGCTGTTATCTGTTTGCTGCTATCCGTGATGTTGCACCAGGCCAGCATATAACAGTCGTAGGTTCAATCTTGGGCGCTCCAAGTCTTGGGGTGGCTATGCGTGATGCTTTACCACTGCTTGATGCTGCCTACCAAGGTTTTGGGCAAATTACTGTAGTTAAATCTGGCCAGACAATTGCAAACTATTCCCTACCCTGGGGCACACATGTACCTGCGATTGCTCAAAAAGCCCTAACAATATTTGGTTGGCGCGGGGCTACCTACAAGCCCAGTATTGGCTTGCTGCCTTTGCAACAGCCTCATAGCGCTGGTTACGAGGTGGGCACAATCGGTGTAGATAGTGCAGCTGGTCGTCAAACTGTTCCAGTGGTGCTTAGTGACACTACATCTACTCCATCAGGCCATTGGCGTATTTTCCACTAACCCTACTTATAATCTGGGGCGGGAGGCAGGCCAAAGAACTCTTCTAAAGTTTTTATACTTTTATTGCGCATTTCTGTGGCAAGCAATACGCCTATATAGCGGTAATGCCACGGTTCGTTACGATACCCAGTTATAGCTGTTTTGTCGGTTGGATAACGCTGGATAAACCCATACGTATAGGCGTTGGAGTTTACCCAAGCCGCTGCCGTCGTTTTGCCAAAGCAGTCTTCTACGCAACCAGGGCTAGCAATGTCTACGGCCCAACCTGTTTGATGCTCACTATAGCCCGGCCGGGCGCTCTCGCTATCTGCAGTGGCCTGACCGAAATTTTTAACTTCGCTAGCATACACGCCCGCCTGTGTGCCATATGATCGGTATCCACTCTCTGCATACAAGCTAAAGCCAGCCGTCTTGGCAGCCGCAAATAAGGTCGCAAGGGCCTGGGCTGATTGCAGCCGCATCAACTGTCCGTTGCCTATTGGCGTAAGAGCAGATGGTGCATAGGTGTTTGGATTTAGTGGCCTCGTCTTATTCACGACCACCCATATGCTGGCTGGATCACTTATAGAGTAAAGCTGTTTGTTAAAGCCGGTCGGTGGTACATTATTTTTCTGTGATGAGCTAGTTTGATTTTTACTAGTAGTTGAGCTGGGCAAATGAAGAGGACTAGGGTTTTTAAATGCAAGTACAATTCCGCCAATAACCAGTGTTATAACCAGTGCTGAAAGAGTATATACGTGTGGCCGCTGCATACTAGACAGTATAGACTATTTGCAAAAAGGCCTAAATATGTTGATTAACTTCCTAATGTAGCGTACATTTTGGAGTACTATGGCTACGCTTAGACCAAAAACCACAACTCATTTGCAGCCTCTATATATGAATGGTCTGCAAGGTCGCATGCTGTATTTGCCGCCGCCCAAAGGCAAAAGCAAAGAGATATTACTTGTGTACGGCCATTTTGCTAGTTTGGAGCGCTATGTAAGCTTAGCTACTGCACTTAATCGTTACGGTGCTGTTAGTATGCCGGATTTGCCTGGTTTTGGCGGTATGCAGAGTTTTTATAAAATTGGCATGACTCCAACGCTCGATAATCTAGCAGACTACCTAGCTGCTTTTATTAAACTTCGTTACAAAAATCGCCGCATTACTATTGTAGGAGTATCGTTTGGTTTTATTGTAGTGACTAAAATGCTACAAAAATATCCACAAATAGCTGGTAAGGTTAATCTGCTTGTTAGCCTAACCGGCTTTGTCCATAAGGATGATTTTGTATTTAGTAAGCCAAAGTATTTTGCTTTGCAGCATGGCTCTTCGCTAAGTGCACACAGGGCACCTTCTTGGTTGACGCACAATGTTTTGCTTCGCCCAAGCCTAGTACGCTTAGCTTACCGAGTACGCGGCATTGACCCGGCTAGCGAAGAGGCGCAGTTCAAAATTGTGTTGTGGCGCTCTAATGATACGCAAACATATATGAAGACTGCGAACGAAATGCTCACACTTGATCTATGTAAACATCATGTAGACCTGCCCGTTTACCATGTAGCCGTAGGTGCTGACCACTATTTTGATAATCACATTGTGGAGCAGCATATGAAGGTTGTGTTTAGCGACTTTACGCTTTTAAAGTCAAAGCAGCCTAAGCATGCTATCCCAATGCTGGCTAGCGCCAAAGACATATCGCCATTATTGCCAACCAAGCTACGCGAATTACTTAGAAACGCATAGGTAGTTGCAACCAGGGCTGGGCATGAGATAATGGGGCTATGTTTGGCTACCTTAGAAAAGACAAAAAAGCTTCACAAGTAGAAATAACCATTGCGAGCTTCACGGTAATACGGGTACTACTTTTTATATTTCTCTCTGTTATTATGCTTGCCGCCCTGCATAGGGCCTCCCATGCGCTGACACTTATTTTTGTGGCGTTTTTCCTGGCGCTTGCACTTAACTCCCCAGTACACTGGATTGCAGAACGTCTACCTGGTAGTAGTCGCGGTAACCGGACGCTTGCCACAGCCACAGCCTTTATATCTATCGTGTTGCTGCTAGCTGGCTTTATTGCCAGCATCGCTCCACCTCTGGTACGCCAGACAAGTAATTTTGTGCACCAAGCGCCCCATATTGTAGAGGATTTGCACAATCAAAACACTTCAGTGGGCAGCTTTGTACGCAATCATCATCTAGAAAATCAGGTAGATAAATTTGCAAAGCAGCTCTCCGCCCGGCTAAATAATATTAGCGGCAGCGCATTTACTACTGTTACGCGCATTAGTAGTAGCGTATTTTCGGTACTTACAGTGCTAGTTCTAACATTTATGATGCTAATTGAGGGTCCGCAATGGCTACGTATTGCTGAGCGCTTACTTCCTGAGAGCAAAGAGACTCATGCCAAAAAGATAGTTGGGGATATGTACAAGGTCATAAAGGGTTACGTTAATGGCCAGTTATTTTTGGCAGTATTAGCAGGAGTGCTTATAATTATTCCACTGCTCATTCTGCATGTTAGTTATCCAGTGGCACTTATGGTAATTGTGTTTGTCTGTGGACTAATACCACTTGTTGGTCATACTATTGGTGCCGTGATAGTAAGTACTATTGCGCTGTTTCACTCTGTACCTGCGGCAATTATTGTATTTTGCTACTACATCCTCTACCAGCAGTTCGAAACCTACTTTATACAACCACGTATCCAGGCTAATGCTACTGAAATGTCACCATTGCTTGTCTTTAGTTCCGTTATCATAGGCGTGAGCTTTAGTGGTCTACTAGGGGGACTAGTAGCTATACCAATTGCCGGATGTCTGCGAATACTAGTATTAGATTATTTGAATCGTAATAACTTGATTGAGCCAGAAACAGCTAAAGCCGGAACCAAATAGGACCGTGATCAGTATCACGTAGCCCAATTCCCTGCTTTTCTAGTTGACCACGTATATCATCTGACTTTGCCCAGTCTTTAGCCTCACGTGATTCCTCGCGCTGGGATATGAACCGTTTTTGATCTTCTGAAATATCCTCAACTCTCATAAGTGATAAGCCGGATATCTGATCAATTGTCTCTAGTAAAGCGGTGAAGTCTTTTAAGTTATTGTATCTGTTGCCATTCTCTTCATCGATTAAAAGAACGCTAAGCTGTGAAGATATATCGCTAAGCCGTGCTAGCAACGAAGGTGTATCCAGATCGTTACTTATTGTATTAACAAGATCAGGGGCCACCTCTTTTAGTACGTACATGCTTGCGTCGTCTGAATGTTTGCGCGTTTGAAAGCGTAATGCTGCCATAGCATGGTAATCTTTTAATCTGTTTTGAGCTGATTCAAGAGTTTCCCAGGTAAATTCTGCTTGGGTGCGGTAATGAGATTCTAATACAAGTAGTCGTAAAGCCTCTAGGCTGTAACCCTTTTTTTCTATATCTTCTAGAGTGATGCCGTTGCCGGTGCTTTTGGAAATTTTCTCTCCGCCAGTCAGAATGTGGTTCATGTGCACCCAAATGTTGGCAAACTTTTTGCCAGTTGCGCCTTCGCTTTGGGCAATCTCATTTGTGTGATGCACTGGTATATGCTCAATACCACCAGCGTGAATGTCTAGTGTTTCCCCTAGGTACTTCATGCTCATAGCAGAACACTCCAGGTGCCAACCAGGGAAGCCCTTGCCCCAAGTGCTGTCCCATTCCATATCGCGTTTTTTGTCTTTGGGTGAAAACTTCCAGAGTGCAAAATCAGTTGGGTTACGCTTGTCGGCATTCACTTGCACACGGGCACCTTCCTTGAGATTTGCTATGTCTAATCTGGCCATTTTGCCATAGTCTGGGAATTTGCTGGTATCGTAATACACTCCATCTGAAATCGTATAGGTGTAACCCTTTTTCTCCAGGTCTTTAATAAGATCTATCTGTTCCTGGATGTGTTCGGTTGCGCGCGGCAATTGGTCTGGCTCGGTGATGTTAAGGCGATCTAAACCCTTAGTAAAGTAATCTGTGTAGAATTCTGCAACCTGCCAGGCGCTTTTACCTTCGCGTTTAGCGCCCTTTTCTAGCTTATCTTCACCTTCATCCGCATCACTCACCAAATGCCCAACATCGGTAACATTCATAACCCACTTGGGCTTGAGACCTGAAGCTTTGAGAGCGCGTATAAGAATGTCATAGCGGATAAAGGTAAACCAGTTACCAATGTGCGGATAGTCATAAACCGTAGGACCACAGGTATAAACTGTAACCACTGGAGGATTAATGGGATTAACCTCCTCAACTTTTCTAGTTAAAGTATTATAGAGCTTCATGCTTTATTTGGAATTAGATTTACTAAGTAATTCAGAGGCTATTTTAATGCATTCAGATTTAATCTGGTCAAAGCTTTTGCCTTTTTCTACTTTAAAGCCACTGGCGTATACGTGTCCGCCTCCACCAAAATGTTTAGCTAGATCTGCTGCAATCTTTGTATTGTAGCCACAACGTATAGCCCCTGTAGTCTTGCCATCTTTGTACTGTTTAAGCACTATTGCAACCCGGACTCCATCAGTTTGTAGCATATCGTTTTGAATTAGTGGTGCAGGATTATATAGCGGACTGTAGCGCATAATTTCATCATTTGGTATCGTGACGAGGGCTAGCTGGTCCTCAGCGTGAAGTTCTGTCCGTTTGATAAGCTCAGCCTTATAACGGAAGATCTGCTCTGGCATTTTAGAAAGAGCGCGCCGGGCTTCCTCTAGTGCAGGGCGATCTACACCTGCCTCAATCAGATCGGCCATGATCCTGTAAGTAGTTGGGGTAGTTCCTTCACTGTTAAGTCCTAATGAGTCTGCCAAAATACTGCTGGCTATGTGTGTTTTTGCCATCAGATTAAGTGGCCAATCTAACTGCTTCGCCAGATGATAGATAACCTCCCCTGTAGCTACGGAATCCGCATCATTTATAACAACTTTGGCATACGGTATATCACAAACTACCTCTGCATGATGGTCTAGTACCATTACTGGTTTTGTTGACACCCAGCCTCTGTATTCACTGGCTTCTAGCTTTTCTAGTAGCAAGATGGCGCTGGTGTCTACGATAATGCTGGCATCTAGCTTGGACGGTATATCTTTGCTGACTCTGTCCCAGCCAGGCAAGTGTTTGAGGTAGTCAGGCATATCCACACTGCAGTACATATGTGGCTCTTTGCCCAGATCGCCCAGAATTTGCTCTAGTGCCAGTGAACTAGCCAAGCTATCGCCGTCGGGGTTATCTGCCTGGATAATAACCACCGTTTTGGCACCGTCCAATATGTCTTTGATCTTTTGCGCTTCAGGGTACTTCATCTGTCTAAGTATATCCGATAACGACCTAATCTATTAATTCTATAACTGGGTGCGGCCCTCTAGGGCGCGTCCTAGAGTTATCTGGTCGGCATATTCCAGGTCTACGCCTATTGGTAGACCACGGGCTAGGCGAGTAATCTTAACTTTGCGCTCACCAAGCTGTTGCTGGATATATAGGGCTGTGGATTCACCCTCTACGCTGGCATTGGTGGCTAGGATGATTTCCTCTACACCATCCTCGTCAATTCGCTTTATGAGCTCACGGATATGCAGTTGCTCTGGATTAATGTTATCGATAGGCGAAACTAAGCCCCCTAGCACGTGATAAGTGCCCTTGAACTGGTTGGTTTTTTCAAGAGCGAGTATGTCAAAAGGCTCGGCTACCACAGCCACCAGCTTTTTATCACGTTTAGGGTCAGTATAAAGATTGGATAGTTTCTGGCCTTTTTCTACTAGCGCAAACGTTTTTTGACAGACACCAATGCCACCATGTAGGCCGCCAAGTGATTCTGCCAGGCGCTGTGCTAGTCCAGGATCATTCCTAAGCATAAAATATGCATAACGCTCCGCAGAACGCGGCCCTACTCCAGGCAAAGCTCCCAGGGCTTCTATCAAATCACTCAGTGCAGGCGGCAAAATATTCACGAATTTCCTGGCTATAGTCCCAAATCGCCCAGCATTCCCATAAATGGCTGCATTTTTTCTGCGGCTACTTTTTGGCTTTCGTTGATGGCGTCTTTTACAGCATCTTCTACCCAGCGCTCTAACTGGCCAATATCTTCTAAGTCAACATACTCAGGGTCGATATGGATTTTTTTAATCTTTTGCTCAGCAGTAATTTCTACCTTAACTGCCCCGTCTCCTGTCTCAATAGTTATAATCTGTTTTTGCAGCTCTTTTTGGACCTTTTTAATCTTCATAAGCATTTTAGCTTGGTCAAAACGGCTCATTTCTGTCCTCCTAATTACTCCCTTATTGTAGCAAACTTCTTACAGATGGTAACCGCTTACATAATGGATCTTTGCAAGGTAAGTCCTTGCATGGCTTGGCTAGGAGTGAATATGGAAGGTTTGCTTGGTGATCGGGGCATTTGGCCAAGCTACGAAATAGCGGTTGATGTGATAAAAGCTGGCCATTAGTACAATCACGGTCATAAGGGTTGTGGCCACTATCCTGGCTAGTGGGTTGAGTGGGAAAACTGTAAACCACTGTTGTAGCATTAGGGTAATACCACCAGCTGCAAATAGATATATAAAAGGTAGCAATATAACTATTTCTACCCCTCCACCCAAACTTATTAGGGCTACTCCGAGAATGATTGAACCCAGAAGTAGCTTGGTACGATCAAGCTGACGACGAAAAAAGTAGGCATATATGCCTAGCACGGCCATCGCTAGCGTAAAGATATCTAGCAGTGGTAAGTTGCTCAGGCCAAAAACGGGGTTAAGGCCACTATGTACAGCCAGATGGTAAGGTACATACAAGATGTTTTTGCAAACAGTGAGTACGCTTGGCCAATGCAGTAACGGAAGTCCAGCAAACGAACGTGTAAGTTGAGGATGCATGACCAACCCATAGATAAGTGGAAGTAGTAGCACACAACCCATAATAATAGCCAAAAATCCCAGTACAGACCTGTCTTTGTAGTGAGCAAATATGGCTTTGCGCTGCCAGACACCGGCTACTAAGACAAACCACACTAGGCCAGGAATATAGATTAAAAACACTGCTAGTGCAGCACCTACAAACAGTGCCAAAGCAGACTTTTTAGTTGAGCGTAGCCAGGTGCCATATGCAAGAGCGGCAATTAGAAAAGTATAGAGTATAGCCGGCAGAGCTACCCGAGCATACCCCAAAAACCAGCTGGACGTGGCCAGTAGCACTACGCTCATCAAGGCGACACGTGTAGTGTGCCATTTACGGATAACATAATAAAACAGTGCAATACTTGTGAGTCCAATAAGGGCACTAAGGCTGCGCATTGCTATTGGCCCTTCATGGTGGAGTAGAATTAGCGCTAGTTGCGCAAGTTTGTAAGGTGCATTTAGGGGGTTGTTCAAAATGCCCTTGAATGTGCGGCTCTGATTTAAAAAGCTAAGTTCTGCCTGGCTCCAGCCTGGTACTAAGCTACCCAGTCGATAAAAAAGTATAAAACCGATTCCCGCTAGTGCAGCTAGGCCCCAAACAAGCGGCGATGACACGCGGATAAATAAGACATGGAGGCGTTTGCTAAGACTCATAGATACGCGGTCTAGTATAGCATTATCGCTTTACTTATTGCTCCTGGAATGGTTGGCTGTGCTTGGTGTCTAGGCTGTTAAAACGCTGGCGTTCCTTATCAAAATACAGCTCAATGTTGCCAGTTGGGCCATTGCGGTGCTTTTTGATAAGTATATCTGTCATGTTTTTTCGTTCGGTTTCTGGGTTATAGTAATCCTCGCGGTAAATAAAGGCCACCACATCTGCATCTTGTTCGATAGAGCCAGATTCACGGAGGTCAGCCAGCTGTGGAATCTGTGGGCTACGGCTTTCAACTGATCGGCTTAGCTGGCTTAAGGCTAGCACTGGCACATTAAGCTCACGTGCAATACCTTTGAGGCTTCGCGAAATCTCTGAAATTTCTTGTACACGGTTAAAATCACTACCAAAACGGCTGCCGCCACTCATAAGCTGTAAATAATCTACAATGATTAGGCCGAGCGGGCGTTGGTGGGCTTCACGACGTGCTTTAGTGCGAAGGTCGCTGACGGTTATACCCGGACTATCATCTATATACATCTGTGCTTCACTCAAACTACCCATGGCCTGTCCTATCTTTTCAAAGTCGTTGTCACTTAGGTTCCCGGTGCGTAGAGCCCAAGCATCAACACCAGACTCCATGGCCAGCAAGCGGTCCACAAGCTGTTCTTTGCTCATTTCTAGGCTAAAGATAAGGACTGGCTCGTTAGCCTTGAGAGCTACTTTATGGGCAATGTTAAGGGCTAGGGCGGTTTTGCCCATGGACGGCCTGGCTGCCAGTATGATTAGGTCTGAACGTTGCAATCCAGCCAAGATATTGTCTAAATCTTTAAAACCAGTGGGCAGTCCGCGGATTTTACCTTTGTCTTTGTGTAGTTCATCCAGGCGGTCAAAACTCTCACCCAAAATAGTCTCTAAGCTGGCAATGTTTTGCTTAAGGTGCTGCTGGCTGACCTGGAACAGACGATTTTCTGCCTCCTCAACAAGCTCGCGAAGCCCCTGCTTTTCGTCATAACCAAGTTTAATAATGTCCTGAGAGGCACTAATGAGCCGACGGCGCATGGCTTTTTGAGCCACAATATCGGCGTATTGCTCAACGTGTGAAGCTGTTGGCACATAGTTAGTTAGTTCTGTTAGGTAGGCTCCACCGCCAACAAAGTCCAAAAAACCGCTGTTTTTGAGTTGGTCAGATAGAGTGAGTACATCTATGGGCTGATGCTTTTCGTACAGTTGGTTTATGGCTTCATATATGCGCTGATGGCGAGGGTCGTAGAAATCCTGCATAGTAATAATATCTGCTATTTTTACTATGGCATCGCTATCTATTAGGATAGCGCCCAACAGACTAGCTTCGGCATCCGTATTTTGTGGTGGTATAACTGCTGTTTCGCTGTCCATAATCCCTCTTGTAGTGTGGTACTAGTCTAGCACCTCGCCACCTCCAAAAATACTGCTAATGGTCTCTATATTAGCTACTACTGGCTCTGGTTTTGCTTTTTGGGATACGGGCTTTTCCAAAACAATTGCCTCAACTGTAATGGGCTGGCTGGAGTGAGCTGCAATGATATCTGCTAGTATTTTCTTGTTTTTAGATTCATTGATGCGCTTTTGGTGAAAAGCAAACTGGAAGCCCAGGTAAAGGGTCTTGTTCTCAAGTGATGGCTCTGCCATACGTAGCACGCTATAAAGAGTGTTATGCTCGGCTTTGACGTTTTGTAATATTTCTGGCCACATGTCTAGTGCGAAGCTAGAGTTAGCTGGTTGGGATGTCTTGGAATTGGATTTAGTATTTATAGCTACTTGTTCTACTTTGGCAGGTTCGGGTTTAGTTTTTGGCGCTGGCGTCTCTGGCTCAGGCGAAGGCTTATTGGCTTTGGATTGCTCAACGGGACGGGGTTGATCAGCGCTTAAACTAAGCAACACCTCTAGAAGAATGACTTCTAGCAAGCGGTCGGCTTGGCCACTTGCCGGTACATCTAATAACCTGCCAAGTAGCTCAGTTGTTTCATTCACGGGTAGGGTTAATTGGTTGTCTACTAGCTGCTGACGCAAAGTTTGACCTAGCTGTTTGGCCAGCTGACCGGCTTGGAGCCCTTGGGTATGTAAGCTAGCTAAAATATCTAGCAGTTGCTTGGGTGAGCCACTTGCCAGAGCTGCCAGAAGTTCGTTTATAGCTTCGCTGGGGGCAATGCCAAGCAGCTGCTGGACGCTAGCAAGAGTTACTTCGCTGCCCCTGGAGCCTGCTTGGTCGAGTAGGCTAATGCTGTCACGCAGTCCGCCGTCACTGTGCAGTGCAATTAGTTCCAGGGCTTCGACATCTATATTAATCTTTTCTTTTTGGGCAATTTGTTTTAAGTGGGAGGTGATGTTTTTGGTCTTAATAGGCTTAAAGCTGTAGCGTTGGGTGCGGCTGATGATGGTATCTGGCAGCTTATGGGCCTCTGTAGTGGCAAGGATGAATATAACGTGAGCTGGTGGTTCTTCTAGGGTCTTAAGCAAGGCGTTAAAGGCCTCTTTGGTCAACATATGGACTTCGTCTATGATGTAGACCTTATATTTGGCGCTAGTGGGAGATATGTGGACTTTATCGCGCAGATCACGAATTTCGTCTATGCGGCGGTTACTGGCCGCGTCTATTTCTATAATGTCTAGGTGAATGGACTCATCAGTGTAGGGTAAACCATTGACCTCGTGAGCCAGTATTCGGGCTACACTTGTCTTGCCTGTGCCTCGTGGCCCGGTGAACAAATAAGCGTGGCTGATTTTGCCACTTTTTAAGGCGCTTTGAAGAGTGGATGTGATGTGCTCTTGCCCCACCACTTCACCCAAAGTCTTAGACCGGTATTTACGGTATAACGCTTGCCCCATGTGCTATCTATTATAGCGAAGGCATACAACGAATGCTGTTGTTTATTCAGCTATGGTTAGTAAAAAAGGTGTTTATAAAGCGGCTTCGAGAGCTGCCCACTCGGCGTTCGCATCGTCTTCTGGTATGTTCACACTAACTTGGTCGCCTGGCTTGGCCTTGAAATATGTCACACTAGCTAGTAGTACGCGGTATTCTTTATCAGCAACCTTTACAAAGTAGTGGCCTTCTTTGAGCTCTAGGCTGCCAACAACTTGTTTACGTGGAATGGGGCCAATCTGTTTGTAAGTAAATGCACCATCGTCACCTATTGTTAGCTTGAGAATGTCTCCCTGTACAAGTTTTGACTTAGAAGCATAGTTAGCAGGCACTGGGTAAGTTTTGCCGTCGCTGCCTACCATGTTTTGGCCGTCAAACACACCCTCTATAACTTTGCCGAGCGAATCGTCCACAGTTGTGGCTGTTTCTTCTGGGTTTTCGCCCACTAAACTCAGTAGCAGCTCTTTGGCGGCTGCCAAACTCGTCTCAGCCTCCTGAATAAGGCTTCTTAGTCTTTTTACCTGTTTATCTGGTACGTCTGCCATTCCGTCCCTTACTCCGTAGTGTGTTTGTTTGCTACACTCTTACCCAAAATTACCATGAATACACGTACAAGTCAAAGATGCAAGTCTAAACCTGTGGATAAACGATGAGTATCGGGTCAGAACAAGTAAATATAATAATAGGAGTACGGTACATAGAGATTAGAACTAAAAAGATAGACATCCTATCGCTAGGATATCTAAAAGACTGTATAAAATCACCCGCCGAAACGGGTGATTTTTGTACGCTAGTCTTATATTAAGCTAGTTCAACTGTTGCGCCGGCGTCTTCTAATGTTTTCTTGGCGGCTTCGGCATCATCTTTTTTAGCCTTTTCAAGAACGGGCTTAGGAGCACCATCCACTAGGGCTTTGGCTTCACCAAGACCGAGGTTAGTGATGTCTTTTACTGCCTTGATGACGGCAACCTTTTGGGCGCCTGCATCTTTAAGGATTACATCGTACTCACTCTTTGCCTCTTCTGTTGGTGCAGCATCTGCAGCTGGTGCAGCGGCTGATGCTGCAGCTGGTGCTGCGGCGCTAACACCCCAGTACTCTTCTAGAAATTTAACAAATTTGCTAATCTCTAGTGCACTCATTTTGTCGAGCTCAGCTACTAGTTTTTCAAACTCCTTAGGAGTTTTTACCTTTTCTGATTTTTCTGATTTGGCTTCTGCCTTTTCGGCTGGAGCCTCAGTAGTCTCTTTTACGTCTTCATCTGCCATGATTCTCTCCTTATTAACTTAATTCTGCTTTTGCACTTAATACGTTCAGGAAACCTCGCAAATTCCCCGATAGAACATTAACAAAGCCACTGAGAGGTGCACCAATGGTACCGACTAGTTGGGCTCGTAACTGATCCTTGCTTGGCAAGCTAGCTAGCGCCTTAACATCGTCCGCGCCTAGGAACTTCCCGTCTGCTGTAATCGCGCCTACAAACTGTAGTTGTGGCTGTAATTTTGCAAAGTTGGCCAAAACTTGCGCCGGTGCTACTTCATCCTCGCTGTTAAAGGCGTAAAGTAACTGTCCGCGCAATGCGCTGGTGTCAACACTTTTTAGAGCTTCATTGCTCTCAACTGCCTTGATAACCAGGCGGTTTTTGACAACATGCACCATAGTGCCGGTGTCTTTGGCTTGCTTACGCAAGTCCTGCATGGCTTTTACGGTTGTACCTTCGTATTTGGCAACAACTGTTAGCTTGGCATCACTTAGTAACTGACCAATTTGGTCAACAACTTCATGTTTCTTATCTTTGGTTAGTGACACTGTGTGTCTCCTTATTGTTTAGCCCGGATCGACCACCTCGGGTTTAGTTACCGTAATAAAAAAGTCTTTGGACATCCAAAGACAAATTACGAGAAAACAAGTATTGTTTAAACCTCGGCGACAAATTAAGTTATTACACAGTCGCTGTCTTTGGTAACTAAAGATATTCTACAAGAAACACTTGTAAGATACAACCCCTAAGGAAGCTGATAGGGCGGTTGTTCTATTTCATCTATGCTAGCTGCCTGTATTGAAGTCGCCCCTAATTCTGTAGGCGGCAAACGCTTAAAAATAGGTGGTCCGCCCTCAATCTCACTTCTGTTTGGAGGAAGGCCGTCGTGAGTCCTCCAGCGGCCATAAGCTGCATCTGAAGGATCTAAGATAATATCTCTCCATTCACCGCGCAATTTACTCATAATTAAATCTCCTAAAATTAAAGACAAGCTTCCGGTTGAAGCCTGTTGGGTTGAGCTGTGCGATTCCGCGTAGTGCGGATCAGGCTTCAACCGTAATGAAGCACAGCCCAGTAAGAGCGAGTAGGGGGTGCTGCAAACGGTTCAAACCAATCATGCGTGTAATTTTAACACCGTCGTCAAACGTTGACAAGATAACTCGGGAAGAGTAAATTACTCAATCGTGCAGACCTATAAGATATAGGCAAACAAAAAGAGATCCTTAATCCTAAGGATCTGAAATTTTTGAATTGCTTCGGAGATATTAAATGTTAGATTCAGAAGGGCCTGAGTTTGGTCCAAATAGATTATTACCGCTTGATGCTCAAATTTCTGTAGCGTTGGCTTTTAGAGGTCCGTTGACTCCAGAAGACATAGGCCTAGCACAACGCAGACTAGAAGCATTGTTAATTGAAATGCGTGATGACAAATCTACAGAGTATGGGTCTTGTATTGCATGGGGAGTCAAGTTATCTGACGAAGATACGCAACTCCTGAATAAACACTTAGTTGAATCAATTGGCTCTCGGGGTCAAACAGATCTTTCGGCAGATGTAAATGGAATTAATATTCTTTGGTCGGGAAAAATGTTTGGCAGGAGAGTTGATCTTCGGGTAAATGATAGTAGTGTTGGCCTCGAAGATCACACCCCGGTTGATGCAAAGGTATATCTTTTGGGTGGACATTCTCAGGCTACTTAGATTTGGCTTTGTCCAACTGCTCTAGCTTGAACTGTGTGTAGCGCTCAGCTGCTAGACGGGTTAACGCCGGATCTTCGTCTTGATTCACAAATTTCATAGCTTCCGCCAACATCGGGTGGATCTCAGCTAGCTTTTCATGCATCTGTAATACCAGCTTGCGGTAGCCAGGGTGTCCCTGGGGTGTAGTACGTAGTTCGTGCAAGTGGAAGGCTTCACGAGCGTTATAGGTAATCTTCCAACGCATTTTGTGGCCTAGCAAGGTAGCATATTGGGCCTCAAGTTCGTACCCTGAAGCCTGCAGGGCGCTATAGAGTTCAAGACTTGTATCAAAACAAGCCTGGAACTGCTCTGTTAGTCCAGCCTCTTCTATTAGTGACGGTACATCGTAGCCATAGCGCGGTGTAAGTAGCTGCCATTCTAGGTCATCCACTATGCGGTGGCGCTGCAAGTCGCGGAAAATGCCGTAATCGCATAGTAGATCCCAGCTATAGTGGGCGTTTTCTAATGCTCGTCCTGGCTTATGGCGGCGGTTAAGCCTCTCACCAACATATGCCTTAAAGACTTTTTCTTTTCTGCTGTAGGGCCAAGCGCTAACCTGCTGTTTTAACTCTTCTAGTGATAAATTGCTATGGTCGTAGAGCATATCTGGTATTAGGTCTAGCTCGTTACGGGGCCAAACGGCTGTGAGGGTGACCGGCGCATCTTGTTGGCCATAATTATCTGGCAAATATTTATGCGCAAGATCTTTTACTCCTGCTGCAGTATTGGCTCGGTAGGCAACCATTGCACCGCCACGGTCAGGCTTGTCGGCGCGCTCTAGGAATGTGCCCATAGTTTTGCGAGCTTCATCGAGCATTTTCTGGCCTGTTTCACGGGCTTCAGGTAGCTCATCACTTAGTAAGTGCATAATAAGGCTTTCTAGAGCCTGTCCAGAGGCATAAATGCCTACGGTAGACTTAGTCGCTACCGGCAACACTGGGCGGACTGCATCACAGGCCTGGGCCCTGGTGGCGGCCCGCCAGGCTCCGTCTTGCTCCTTCTTGGGGACGTTTGAGTGCTGCTGGATGTAGGTTGTTAGTTCTCGAACCATATCTGAGTAGCTGTCAAATATTGCATCCATAGCTTTGCGGTACAAGCTAGCAGTCTTTTTGTTGAACTGTTTGGGCACGTAGTATTTGTAATTACCGTCTTTATCCTTTTGGTCAAAGTAGATGTAACGCGTGGACTGCTCCAAATAGGCGGCCAGCCTGCCCCACTCCAACTTTTTGGTTAGCAAGTTTGAAGCGTTTTCTACCACTATGTGCTGCCCTGCCAACTGCTGTACAGAATCGTCGCCAAAAGCGGTAATAATGCGGTGCAGAAGCTGTTCGTCCTTACCGGCCTTGCCCATAAATTCATCCAAAAGTGTAATACGCATATCATCGCCCCGACGGCTGAGTCGAGCCATGGCTGCTGCAATGGTCATTGGGCTCAGGCGCTCAGTAAATGAATAAACATCATCGTCTACATTCGTGACTGCTTGTTCCAGCTCGCGGCGGCCAGCGTCTGTCACGCTATAAACACCCTGGTCGTCTTTAATAACTAAAGCTTCATCCTCTCCTTGAGTTTCCATCTGTTTAGAATGTGGCATGGTGGTTTGGCGCTCCGCTAAGATGTCTCTAATCGATGCAGGCTCGCTGGCCTGCTGAGCTTTGGGGCCCCGTATAGCTAGTGTTTGAGCGACTAATTCCCATACTTGCTTAAAGACTTCTTCTGGTGGCTCTGTCGCAAATACAACCGGTAAGCCTCGCTGTTTGGCTTCCCAGAGGTACCCTGCCCTAACTCGTTCCAAAAAGGCTTCGTCCAGATTGTCAAAGCGTTCCTTGGTACGCCGCGTCTGGGTGCGCTCGCGAAGCATTTGCACGGGTGCATCCAGTACAATCGTAAGGTCTGGCTCCATACCGTTGACTGCAAAGCTTATAATTTGGTTTATAGTTTCGTAATCCGGTACATCTCCACGTCCGTAATACTGAATAGCCAATGTGGTCAGGTAATTACGATCTACTAGGCACATAATGCCTTGGGCAATAGACGCACGAATAATATCCAGTGATTGTGAACGAGCAGCGTTGTAAAGTAGCACTTCTGTGCGGCTATTCATGGGGTAGCGTGGGTCTTGGGTCAGCTGACGTATGCTACGGGCGGTTAAATCGCTCTGGCTATCTGGCTCACGAAGGACACGTACTGGCAAACCGGCTGCTTGCAGTCCGGCTGCCAGAAGTGTTATTTGGGTTGTCTTGCCCGCACCCTCTGGACCCTCGATGACTATATATTTACCAAGCGGCTCACTCATACGCCATACCTTCAATTTTAGGTGGCAATGTGCGTTTGTCTTTGTATGCTTGAGGTAGCATCATATCCGGTGCCCAGGTTTTGATGATTGTATCTATGTCTGTGCCTCGTTGGTACTTGCCGCTAAAACCTTCGTCCCGGCCTGAACCGTAATTACCCTCAACTTCACCCGTTTCGTGAAACACTGCCTGGGCAATACGCTCACCCACTGGCAATACAACTGTTTCACGGTGATTCAGGTTATAGATTTCAAGGGTAAGCCGATTAATGTAGCCCGGATCAACCCAGCCAGCATCAAAACACACTGCGACTCCGTTGCGTGCCCAACTAGAGCGGGCTCTTAGATCAAACGCACCAGGTGGCTTAATGCCAAAAAACTCATGGGTATGTGCCAAAATACGCTCTCCAGGTTTAAGTGCAATAACTGGGTGACTATCTGAAATGCCTAGCAGCGGCTTTACACCGTTCTGGTCACACCACTCGGCGTGAGGCTGTGCCTTGTAAGGGCCATCAAAATAGCGCTCCACGTCCTCACGGTCAAACGGGTTATAAATGTTACGCTCGTTCATCCGCTCTATGCGGTAGAAGTAGTAACCCAGAGTAACATCAAGGCTGGCATGCGATACGCGCTTAGGGTCAAAAGGAGTGCAAATAATATGACCATCCTCCATTGCCTGACGTATTTGTATGTTGCTATATACCCCCACAGTACCCTCTTTCACTTAACTATAACCATTGTACGAAATGATTTGACAGGCTGGCAAGTAGGACTGGAAATATTACAACTTCTTTTTAGTAATAAGCTTATGCAGCTGACAGTATACAATATCTATACATGGCTGATACCCAGCAAAAGCGGCATTTAGTACGCAAACTGTTTGTCCTCAGGCTAGTGGCCTTTGGCGTATTTGCTAACGGCCTGTTGATTATTGCCAGTGTGCTCGCCAGCCACATTACTATTTTTAGACATACCGCAACCAGCGACGCCCGAATAAGTGTGTCAATAATTATTGGTATGAGTTTTATTTATCTATCTACCTTGCTAGTACGTCGGAAACAGATTGCCTGGGCGATTACCATTGGCCTGTATGCATTTTTGCTGGGTCTAAATACAGCACCCTATCTGTCATCTATGTCGTTTGATGATTTTGGCGCTACACACTTCTTGCGATCTATCGTTTTACCTCTGGTCGTACTATGTAGCCTAGCGTACTACCGTCATGAGTTTACAGTCAGGAGTGATATTCGCAACTTTGCCCTGTCCCTGCGGTTTATTTGTCTAGTACTCATCATAGCCTTTTTGTATGGGGTAATTGGATTCCAGCTGCTTGATAAGCATGATTTTAGACAAGAAATAAGCCTAGTCCAAGCCGCACACTATACGGTGGACCAGTTTGGCTTAACTACTAATAAGGCGCTAATCGCCTTTACTGCTCGAGGACATCTGTTTTTAAACTCACTGTCGTTAGTCAGCGCTACGGCCTTGGCATATGTAGCGATTTCGTTATTTCAACCGATTAAAGCGCGGTTGAGTGACCAGAACCGCAACCGTTTAATACTAAAGGAGCTATTGGAGCGGTATGGCGGCTCCAGTGAAGATTTCTTTAAACTTTGGCCGCATGATAAAGGCTATTATTTAGCGGCTGGTAACCAGGCTGGGCTGGCATTCCGCGTAGAGCGCGGAGTGGCTTTAGTTGTAGGCGATCCTGTCGGGCAGAAAGTTGCTACCGCCCAACTGCTTACAAAATTCCATGAGCTTTGCCGCACAAACGATTGGACTCCGGCATTTATACACACTGAGCCAAAATGGTCTAGTTTCTACAAAACTAATGGTTATAGCCTACAAAAAATTGGTCAGGAAGCAATTCTTGAATTGGGCGAATTCACTCAGTCCACTAGCCGTAATAAATATTTCCGTCAAATTAGTAACCGGTTTGGACGCGAGGGTTATGAGGCTAAGATGCTTTTACCGCCTCATTCTCCAGAACTCATAAATCGCCTGCGTAACATTTCTAATGAATGGCTCAAACTTCCAGGACGAGCAGAGCGAGGGTTAATGATGGGACATTTCACAGCGGAATATATGCAAATGAGCCATATTTTGGCCGCAATTGATAAAGATGGAATTGTACAGGGATTTATAAACCAAATACCCAGTTTTGACGTAAAAGAAGCTAACTACGACTTGCTGCGGCAAAGTAGTGTGGCAATAAGTAATACCAATGACTTTTTACTGATAGAATTTGCCAAATATCTGCACGCAAACGGGTTTGACAGTCTTAATCTGGGACTTTGCCCGCTTACTGGCCTCAAATACCAGGCCGACGAAGATAAGACCATTATCGATAGCGCTTTACAGTTCGTATACGCAAACGGCGACCGATTTTACTCATTCAGTGGACTGTATCGGTTCAAGGCAAAATACGAGCCACGTTGGCAGAATCGCTACATAGCATACAAAGGCGGCATACGAACCTTTAGCCGAGTGGTAAATGCCCTAAATAAGGCCATGCGTGTTCATCATGGCTTAAAAATTAGTTCTTAGGGATATGCTTTAGTATATTTTGGTGAATTATTTCGGCAGATGGCCTGGCGTCAATTGTAATTGTCTTCATAGGTAGATCAATCTTGCGTACAGCAGCTTGGGCGTCTCTATAACCTTCCTGTACACGGTGGTGATAGTCTGCCGGCTGGTCTTCAAAATAATCACTGTCCTTAAGTCGCTTTTTGCGCCGATCATCTAGCACTGGCTGGGGAGCTTCAAGTACAAATAGTGTATCTATGCCCCATATCCGCAGCATTTTCTCACAGGCATCGAACCCATCAGATTCGGGCTTTAGTTGATTACCGTATACTTGATAGGCCACAATTGCCAGTGGACTTCTATCTACAACTATAACCTCGCCTGCCTTTTTTCGCTTTTGCAGGTCAAAACCGAGTGCCGTCTGCATTGCTAGGGATATATGTAGATCTGTTTCGACTGGGCGGGGGTGGTGTGATAGCGAGGCACGGCGTAGTTCCTCGCCAATAGGTGTACCACCAGATGCTCGGGTAAAATGGACTTTGTGCCCCTTACCTACTAGGTATTTCCGAAGAAGTTCAGCCTGGGTTGACTTGCCCACGCCATCTGGCCCGTCTATGGCAATTATGTAGCCGTTCATTGTAAGTATTATATCGTAGTTGATAGTCGGACGCTGGGGCCCATTGTGCTGGTCACGTAAACAGATTTAACGTAATTGCCCTTGAGTGATGCAGGCTTTGCACTACGGATAGCGCCCAGCACTGCCTCTGCGTTAGGAACAAGTTTATCGGCACCAAAACTGACCTTACCAATGCCCAGGTGCACAATACCCGTACTGTCTACGCGGTATTCTACTCGACCAGCTTTGGCTTCTGTAATCGCCTTTTTAATGTCTGTTGTTACAGTTCCACTCTTTGGGTTAGGCATAAGGCCTCTAGGACCTAGCAAACGGGCGTATTTCCCGAGCTGGGACATTAGAGTTGGCGGAGAGATGAGCACATCAAAGTCCATGGACTCTTTATCTAGGAGTTTAACAATTTCTTCTATCCCGGCAATGTCTGCACCAGCTTTTTTAGCTTCTGCTACTTTATCTGCCTCAACAAACACAGCTACGCGTACTGTTTTGCCACTACCAGATGGCAATGTTACAGTACCACGAATATTTTGGTCTGCCTGTTTGGGGTCAACATCTAGGTTTACATGAAGTTCCACCGTTGCATCAAACTTAACGGTACTTGTTTTTATAGCAAGCTCCAAAGCATCCTTGGCGGAATACTCTTTATCCTTTTCTATAAGTTTAGTAGCATCACGGTATTTCTTACTGCGTCGTTCAAGCTTGGAACGGGCAGGTTTTTCTGGCTTTCTGGGAGCTTTAGATTCCTTTTCTTCAGATATCTCGGCCTTGTGCTCTTCTTTGGCTAGTTTTTCTTCAGTCTCTTGGAGAGCTTTAGCACTTCGCTTACCTGCTTTAGCAACTACAGGTTCCTCTGTTTTCTCTACAGGCTTTATAACCTCTTTATCGGCTGGCTTTTCAGCAGGAGCTGTCTTTTTGCTTGCCGGTTCTTTCTTGGCAACAGCTTTCTTCGCAGTTGGAGTCTTTTCAGCAACAACTTTCTTCTTTACTAATGGTTTCTTTTCTGCTGCCTTGGCAGCTTTCTTGGCTTCCGCCATATTTTCTCCTTCGTGGTGCAAACGCACGTCTTATAACGTGCTCCCACAAAATTAATTAAAATTCAATCATGCAACTTTGGATGGCGAAATAGGCGGCACTTTGCTCCGGAGTTGGGGGTCTATAAAAATCAGACGAAAAATTACGTCTGTTCATGAAGGGTCCACTCATATTGTCTGCTCTAGATTCAAACACAACCTTAGCCGCACTATTCAAATCTATTCCTTCTCTTTGAGTTACTACAGGAACAAGAGTAACAAAATGCTCAGTCTTCATACTAATTGCCTATCTCTACGCCCATACTGCGTGCGGTGCCGGCTACAATCTTTTTGATGGCCTCAATGTCCTCGGCGTTCATATCATTAGCCTTTTCTTGGGCAATCTCTGTTAGTTGCTGGTCAGATAACTTCTTTTCTATCTTTTCGCTGTTAGGTTTGCCTGAACCTTTGTCAATGCCCAGTTTGGCACGGATAAGGTCGTCTGTGGGTTGGCTAACAACCCGAAAGGCCATGGTGCGGTCCTCAAATATAGTTATGTGGGCTGTTACGGTGCCTTTAAGCTCCTTGGTTTGCTCGTTAAAAGGCGTAATAAAGTCCATCATATTTACGCCGTACTGGCCAAGCGTGCTGCCCACTGGCGGCGCGGCAGTAGCCTTGCCAGCAGGTATCTTCATCTTTAAATTAGCTGTAACTTTTTTCTCGGCCATAATTAATCCTTAATAACGGGGATAGAAGCTCCTCGTCTCTCGTGCGTAACTAGAGTAGTCTACTATACTTCACCCCTGTTGTCCAGGCTGATGTCGCGCAAGCCATTTTCCAGCGTCAAGCATTACATCTAGATAATCAGTATGAGCCTGCTCACACTCTGCTATTGGTATCAAACCAAGTGCGTGTCTTTCCAGCGCCTCTGTAAAAATCTGGATTCCTAGCCCTCTCAACCTTATGCGCTGCGCGGGTGAGTAATCTCCGTCTTCATACAATAAATCAGTTGCATCTGACATCTCAAGAAAACTCAGATCAGCTACAACGTCAGAGGGTGCTGCCGCATGATTCACCACTTTATCAAATACTTGCCGTCCTAATCCATCATGTTCGATTGATGTAGTCATGTTAACTTTTTTAAACTCGTTTAACTTGTAGACTATCCAGTTCTACTGGTGTTTCACGGCCAAACATGTTTACTAACACCTTGAGTTTGCCCTTTTGGGGGTCAATCTCATTGATGCTGCCATCAAAGCCTTTAAATGGCCCGTCTGTAATACTTACTACTTCACCCACATTGTAATCAATCTTGTGCTTAGGCTGTTCCAAGCCCATACGTTTCTGGATCTTTTCCATTTCGTCCAAGCTAATGGGTGTCGGCTCGGTACCGCTGCCCACAAATCCTGTCACGCTTGGAGTATTACGTACAATGTACCATGCATCTTCGCTCAGCTTCATCTGCACAAGAACGTATCCTTGGAAGATTCTCTTTTCTACCACTTTGCGTTTGCCATTTTTGATCTCTATCATCTTTTCTTTAGGTACTAAGATCTCAAAAATCTTATCCTTCATATCCAAGCTATCTGCGCGTTGGCGAATAGATTCTGCTACTTTTTCTTCGTAGCCACTATAGGTATGTATGGCATACCATTGCTTGCTTGTGTCATAACGTTTGGTCATTATCTGCTCCTACTTTAATAAAATGCGTTTAAATATCTTGTCTAAGCCATAATCTGTTATGGTCACCAAAATGCCAAACACTGCAGCAAAAACGAACACAGCAAATGTTAGCTGAGCTGTTTGTTTGCGGTTTGGCCATGTAACCAGTTTTAGCTCTTTCCAAGAGTTGCGGAAATAACGAGCACCGGTAATGATATATAGCTTGCGGCCAATAAAGCGCATTGGCCGATTATGAAATGGGGCAAGCAAAAACCTAAAAGGTCGCAAACCACGTCCAATAGCACTTCCGGTTGCCCGGATAGGCTTTGAGGCAGCGGCAGTTGCACGCACACGACGCCCCTGTGTTTTGGGCTTAGCTGCTTCTTCTGTTTGTTCCCGGACTGTTGGCGCTGGTCGGACCTTACGCTTCGGTTTAGCTTCGCTGTCTGCCATGTATTCTCCTAATAAAAAAAACCTACACGTTGTAGGTCTTCACTTGTCAATAGTACTCTATCCCATCACACCGGTCAACACAATTATGATAAGTTTGGCACATAGATTTGAAAGGTCGATCCTTTATTGAGTTCACTATGCAAGTCAATCTCGGCATGTAGCAGTCTAGCTAGTTTCATTGTTACGTACAAACCAAGGCCTGTGCCTTTGCTTTGTCGGGTGCGAAAATCCTCTGAGCGAAAGAATTTGTCGAATACTTTGTCTTGGTCGCTTTTGCTGATACCTATACCTGTATCACGCACCCAAAACATTATTCCTTTGTCCTGTGTACGCGCACCTATGGTGATACTGCCAGTCTCTGTATATTTTATGGCATTGGTAATAAAATTTTGCAGCATTTCACGTACGTAAAGCCCGTTAGACTTTAATACCTCAAGCATTGGGTCTATTTCTGTAAGTAGCTGCAAATGTTTGGACTCTGCCTGTGGCTTATAGTTAGCCGCTAAATCATCTAATAGCTGATGCGCATTTATGTCTTCAACGTCTGCAGTTAACTTACCTCTCTCGGCGCGAGAAAGCGTGGCCAGATCATTAATTAGGCCGGACAAAAAGGTTATTTGGTCGTATGCCTGTTTGAGGGCACTCTTGACCTGCTCTATGTCACCACCTTTGTCAGTAATCATTTGGGCGTTGCTGATGTTGCCTTCGGCAATGGCAATGGGCGTCCTAAGTTCATGGCTAGCAACACTAATAAACTCATCACGCTCTTCCTCAAGTGATTTTTCTCTTGTAATGTCACGTAGTAGCAGGACATGGCCATGAGCGCCGCTTTTGCCGAAGCCTAGATGTACAGGTGCAATGCTAAGGTAAAGGTTAATGGTGCCACCGCCTGTGTATTGTATAAGCAGATCCCGAGTGGAGTAGGCACGAGTAGTTTGGTTGATTAGCTCGACTACGTTTACTGGCTGGTTATTTTTGTCTACTAGTTTAATAGCTTTGTCGATGGGCATTCCGGTGATAGTGCTGTTTACATCCAAAATATTAAGCGCAGCTCCATTGTAGATAACTACTACCTTAGCCTCATTTATGGCAATAACTCCGTCTGCCATACTATTGATTAGACTAATTAAACGCTCACGCTCAATTTGGGCATCATTCTGTGGTACCGGCGCTGTGTCTTGGGGCATACCTGTATTATGCCATAGACCGCTTATGGTTGTTTACAAACTTGGCTGGTGAGCACGCAGCTCTCGCCGTAGTTCTTTAGCTTTAGGCTGGCAACGTAATAAAATATCCCAAAAATCTTTTCCGTGGTTGAGAGCTTTGGTGTGAGTTAGTTCATGTAATAGCACGTAGTCTATTAGGGGCCAGGGCAATAACATAAGAAACAGGCTGAGTGAAATATGCTGCTGGTGACTGCAGCTCCCCCAGCGTGCTTTTAGTTGCTTGATACTCACAGATTTATACTCAAATCCATATTGTGTGGCTAGCTGTTTAAGGCGTATTGGGAGCAGGGCCTCTGCCTCTTGTCTCAGGGCTTTTATACTGGCTTGTTTTGCCAGTTGCTGTGCGCCTGGGCTGCTAGATTGAGTATTTGGTGCCAGCATAATACGTATTTCTTGCGTGGTAACTCTGGTGCTCTGGGTAGGGGCGTACTCTGCTGCTACAAAACGGAGACGGTGTGATTTACCAATTAGTTGGCCCTCTAAAAGAACGTTTTGTGTACGGCGGTGCGTAGCAATCCAGTCTTGCTTTATTTTGACAAACTCCAGACCTGCCCTATATGGCAGCCACATGGGTAGAGTAACTCGTATATGGTTGTCGTGAGCAATAGTAATCTTAAGAGCCCTAGCGTCACGCCTTTTATAAAGTTTTACGGTGCCAACACCTGGCACTTCTAGTTGCTTATAAGCCATTTAACGAATTACGATGTTGCGGCGGGTCATGTCTACCCGTCCAGCTGCCATGTTTGGCACGAGGTTTACAAGCCCTGGCTTGACTACCTTTGTGGTCGCATTATCTGCGCTGAGCAAACCCAGGTCATAAAGCTTTTTGACCACAGCGCTTTTTTGGGTATTAAAGGTATGTTTGCCGCTGATGACAATATAATCTTCGTTACGTGGGTTTTGCATGTGGCCACTATATGTTTCAAAACCGTGTTTATCGTAATCTGCAGCGTATTTGTCGTCTGCTTTGCGCTTATCTCGGCCACTAAGCCGGACCTGGGCGCTGTCTGGGTCAATTTGTATCCAAATAAGAACGGGCTGGGCGTGTGCTTTGCGGGCCATATCGCGTAGTGCCCGACGTTGGCTTAGGCGCATGGCATTGTCATCATAAATAACGCTTACACCTGCCTGCAAGAATTCCTCTGTCATGTATTCCATAAGATGGTTGACCACATCGTTTTCTTGTTTGTCGTAATGTGGTTTTTCAAATAATTCAAAACGTATGCGATCACCACTAACATGTGCAATGCTGACTGCATCGGATAATTGACGAGAAAAATGTGTTTTACCTGCCCCAGGGAAGCCGTAGAGCATAATTAGCGTTGGTTTACTCAGCACAAGTTTGTTCATAACTAACCTATGGTATAGCAGATTTCTCCCTAGATGAAAAGAGGCGTACCCTGGTGACAGGACGGTGCAGATAGATTATTATTACTGCTGTAGGTTATAGGGGCATAGTACAACGGTTAGTATAAGGGTCTCCAAAACCCTAGATCGTGGTTCGATTCCACGTGCCCCTGCCAGTAGCTTAATTATTATGCTAGAAACTACACATTCCTTGATTAAGAAGGTTGGCAAACAACTAGGCTTGTCTGACAAACAGATTGCCGATGTGCTCAAAATTAATGCTGAGCACCGCTTTGAAATTGAACTGGATAACGGTAAAAAATTCCCAGCCTACCGCATACAGCACAATAACAAGCGCGGACCATATAAAGGCGGAATACGTTTTCACCCCGAGGTGGATTTGGACGAGGTCCGTGCTTTGGCGACACTCATGAGCCTTAAAACAGCAGCGGTGGGCTTGCCAATGGGTGGCGGCAAGGGCGGTATTGTGGTTAATCCCAAGGAATTGGACAAGGAAGAACTAGAAGAACTGAGCCGTAAATATGCTAAGTATCTTGCTCCGCACATAGGTCCAGACAAAGACGTACCCGCCCCAGATGTAAATACCAATAGCCAAGTTATCGACTGGATGCTAGACGAGTTTGAGTCTATTACTAGTGATTCTAGCCATGCTGCCTTTACTGGCAAATCAGTGGGACGAGGCGGGAGTCTCGGTCGTGATACCGCCACTGGGCGCGGTGGTGTGATTGTACTGCGTGAACTTCTAGAAAAATTAGGTAGATCTGACAAACCCCTTACTTACGCGTTGCAAGGGTTTGGTAATGTTGGCTCTTTCTTTTCGCTCTCAGCTTCGCAGCTTAGACCTCAGTGGACAATGATAGCTGCCACGGACTCCAGAGGTGGCATAAAAGATTTCGATGGTTTAGACGCCGAAGAAGTGAATAAGTTTAAGTCAGCTGGCGGAGCTCTAAAGGACTACGGGCATGGGAAAATGATTACAAACGATGAACTTATTGGTATAAAAGCAGATGTTTTAGTGCTCGCTGCCTTGGACGGAGCTGTTACGAACAACAATATGGCGCAGGTGCAAGCAGATATAGTGGTGGAGCTTGCTAACGGGCCAGTCAATGACGAAGCCTATGAGTACCTAACGAACCGCGGAGTGATTGTGGTACCAGATATCCTGGCCAATGCTGGTGGTGTTATTGTGAGCTATTTAGAGTGGGTTCAGAACAAAGAGAATAGGCGTATGAATGAAATAGAAGTAAACAAAGAACTGGAACGGTACTTGGCTAGGGCTACGACACAGATTTATAATTATTCCCAAAAACAAAAAGTCAGCCTAAAAGAGGCTGCTGTAGCCATTGCTATAAAAAGATTAATCTAACGAGGTTTAACTTCGTTACGGCCAAGGCTTTTCTTGGTCTCGCTGTACCAAACGTGTTTGCGTACTACCGGGTCATATTTCTTTAAGCGGAGCTTGTCGGGGGTATTCATAGTATTTTTGGTCGTGTAGTAATGGCGATGACCGCTGTCTTCGCTCACCATACCAATAATTTTGCGCTTGTCACCTTTTTTAGTCATATTCAGACCATTCTAACAGATAAGGATTAGTTTTACAACTGGAGCCGACACCGAGACTTGAACTCGGGACCCCCTCCTTACCATGGAGGTGCTCTACCACTGAGCTATGTCGGCATTAACAGATGTGATTTTAACAGTTTAAGAGCTTTCTACCAAGCTAACTGAATTGGTAGCGTACACAGAACGATAAAATGACAACTGTCTACATTCGTTGCAATATTTCAGCTTTTTTGGCTGCAAATTCTTCGTCTGTCAGGACTCCACTGTCGTGTAGTTGTCCTAGTTGCTGTAAGTCTTCCATAGGATCACTGCCAGAGGTTGTTGCTGGAGCAGCTTGTTGTTCCTCTGTGGCCCCCCAACGACTGGCTTGTCTGCGTGATACGTTATTTGATACTGCGGTTGCCGTACCGGCAATTACTGCTGTTCTAGCCATTCCTCTTAATAAACCCATGTTACTTCTCCTTACTTGTTAGTTCTGCGGCTGCGTCGGGATGTATACGGCCTTCGGCCACCAACACACCTTTAGCATCCAAAAGTGCTTGTTTCAGAGGTTTTGCCCACAACTGCTCAATTATTAACAATCCTGCAGAAGTATTGTTTTCTAGTAAGTCAGAAACTTCATCAATATCATCCTGGGTGATTAAATCTTTTTCTGTTTTATATTTCTCTACAAAGTTGACAATAAATTCATCACCTGACTGAGCAACGTCTATGATCGCTGTATCGCCTTTTTCGTTTTTGACAAGCAAGCTCAGTGCAACGAGTGCAATTATACCTTTGTCTATCGCTTCCGCCAGTGCCTTTAAAACGCTACCATCAAATTTGTTACCCTCAAACCCAACAATTATATAATCTATTGGTCCGCGCATATTTCCTCCATTCGTAGCGTTTATACTTTAGATTATATGCGCCTTTTTTAATAAAGAAACCCCCTCAATAGTACAAATGAATGTATGGTTATAAATGATAGTAGTACTCTATTTATCGCTTCTTCACGCCCTCAAGTTTACGAATCTCTTTTAACTCACCAAGTAAGTCACCTACCCCGATGCCTTGCTTTTCGGCAATTCTCTGCAGTGCTTTTAAGATAAGGTCTATCTCTTTCTCGGCTTTGACGTTAACTTGATAGTCCAGTTCTGAGCGTATATCTGCTGCTAATGCTTGTCTGTTCTGTGAAATCATAACAAAAGTTGAAAGAAATATTGCCTCAAGGGACACAATCAAAGTAAGTAACCCAAACGGGAATTTATCGAAAACTATCCCTGCGCCGAGTAATCCTAGATTGATAATAATCCAAACAGCAAACCAAACGGAGTGTATGTAAACAAAATGCATCGTACCGGCAAATCTAGTAATTTTATCCGCTGCTCTATCTTCGGCCGTTTTAAATTTTTGTATTTCCCTATTTGCATTTATTGGCATAATATTATTCCTCTAACAAAAGTATAAGTACAATGCTAATTGTACAGGGTAATCTATACTGTAGTAACTATTTTAAAGTCTCTAGCTGCTTTAATAAATCCTTAAATGCTAAACCTCTATGGCTAACTTTCATTTTTTCTTCCTCGGACATTTCTGCCATAGTTCTGTTTTGTCCCTCCGGAATAACTACAGCATCAAAACCAAAACCGTTTGTTCCCCTAGGGCTGACTACTTTACCTGATATTGTGCCCTTACCCTGAACAAAGTCAGTGCCGTCAAAATATGCTGCAATACAGTTAATCACAACTTCTTGATCTTCCGACCCAGCCAATAGATACAGCGCGTCGCTACCCATCTCTTTGTTAAAAAATTTGATAAATGGTCCCGGAAGCCCCTTAAGTTTTGACAGTCCGGCGGAAACGTCATCAACAATCACAGGTCCTTTTATTTGTTCGTATGCCTGACTAGCTTTATTTTTTACTATCTTTTCTAAGTCTAAACTTTGGATCTCTTCAATATCTAAATCATGCATTCTAAAGTCAAGTTTACCCATTGCCATGGCCTGAAGTTCTCTGACCTTGCCAGGATTGCCTGTTACGATAGTTATAGTTTGCATTTATATCCAGAAATTGGTGCAGGGTGTAGGATTCGAACCTACGAAGGCATAAGCCGACAGATTTACAGTCTGTTGTGTTTGACCGCTTCACTAACCCTGCACGTTAATGTCATGGAGCCGACGGAGGGATTCGAACCCACGACCCGCTGTTTACAAAACAGCCGCTCTGACCAACTGAGCTACGTCGGCGCGCCTGAATTAACTGCCGTAGTGTAGCAAAACAGAGGTCAAATAACAACCTTGCGAGGGCGGAGGACGCGTTTGGAGCGTCCTGCTGGCACTACAAGCTTGGCTAAACGGTCTTTGAGTTGGTCAGCTTCCACCGCCATACCTAAATCGTCGTAGGCTTTGATAAGCAAGTTGTAGGTCTCTTTATTAGGCTCGAGCTCTGCAGCACGTTCTAATTCCTGAAGCATTAACTTTTGGTTTCCCAACTTCTCTTGTACCTTGGCGTAGGCAATATGCCGGGCGGCATAGGTGTCTTCTAGTTTAAGGGACTGTTCAAATGCTATGGCTGCCTTTTGATAGTTTTCGGTCTCGTAATAAATTAGTCCCAGGTTATGCAAGCTAGAAGGTGTGGATTCTATGCTGCTGGCTATCTCAAAGCAGTCTATAGCGTCTTTATATTCCTTTTGTTTGGCATAGAGTATGCCAAGACGGTTATAGGCCGCCGCATTACGCTCGTCTATCTTTAGGATGGTTAGTAAGGCCTTTTCAGCCCTCAGGAAACGGTTTTCGCGCATACCCTGATGAGCTATGTCCCAAAGCTTACCTAGCTTGTCGCTAATACGGCGCGGAATGGCGGATAGTTCCTCGTCACGAACCTGGGCGCTACGAACTGCCAGAAGCCCAAAGCCCAGTACTAAACCTAGTTCAAACATAGTGCCTATTATAGCAAAGCCTACAAATTCAGCATCAGATCGCTGAGCAAAAGCTTAGGGTTGGCGTTATGAGCATAGTCTTGTTGGGCGTTACTTAACCTGGCCATTGCCTTATGCCAGCGCTTAATCTGCGGAGTTTGATGGCGCTCACTAGCCTGGACGAGTGCTGCATGACACACAAGCTCTAGGGCATGCATAAGCTCGCCCAGCGACTCTTTCTGCTTAGCTAGTTCATCTATTTCTCCTAAACGATTAGCTACTGGTTCTGCTAGCAGCTTTTTGGCTTTCTCAATCTGGGCAACTAACTCATGAGTATTATCTTTCTGAAGAACTGCTTGCATCAAGCCAGGACGACCCTGGCTTATGTGGTAAGCTCGAGTTATATCTGCTTTTGCAAATCCTAACTCGTTAAAATACTCCCGAATATCAGATTCAGCAGGCACATTTATGTGAATAGTCTGTACACGTGAACGTAGAGTGGGTAGCAACTTGGTTGCGCTAATAGCAGTTAGGATAATTAGAGTATCTGCTGGTGGTTCTTCTAGTAGTTTTAGAAAGGCATTCTGCGCTTCTATAGTCATTGTCTGTGCTCGTTCAATAATTAATACTCGGCGTAGGTCCTGAGTACCTAGTGTTTTGAGGTGCATAAAGCGCTGGATATTCCGTACTGTGTCTATAGATATAGATGTGCCATCCGGCTCGACGTGTAAGTAATATGGATAAATACCAAGTTTTTCTGTAGAATCTTTTAATACTTCAGCAGCAATATATTCAGCAACTGCTCCTTTGCCCACACCTTCTAAACCCTCAATTAGCATAGCGTGCTTAGGGTGCTCTAAAAAACGTTTGATGTCAGCGCTGGTGTTTTTGTGAAGCAGTAACTTCATACTTCATCTTTCATAAAATTTTCAAAATCTGGAGGTAAGGGTGCCTCAAAAGTTTGGCGCGACTTATTCAGCAGTGTCAGCTCAAGGGATAAAGCATGCAAGAATAAGCGTTCTGCAGGTTGGCCATCGTATAGGGTGTCGCCGACAATTGGGTGACCTTGCTGCTTCAAGTGTACCCGCAGTTGGTGTGTTCGTCCTGTTTGGGGCGATAGTTTTACTAAACTGTAGTGTTCGTTTGAGCTAAGAGTTTCATATTCGGTTATAGATGGCTTGCCATTTGCTCCCACTCTGAATGTCTGTGGTTTTTTGGGGTTGCGCTCTATAGGCATATCAATAATTGCTGCTGTTGGCTCCAAAGCACCCTCTATGATTGCAATGTAGGTTTTATGAACCTTACGGCTAGAAAACTGTTTTTGTAGCCATGACTGTGCCTGTCGAGTCTTGGCGCAAATCATCACCCCAGACGTTGCCCTATCCAACCTATGCACAATCCCATCTCTTTGATTACTTTCTACAGAGTCTGATCCTGTAAAACTTGAATTCAGTCTTTGACTTAGCCAGGTGGCTACTGTGGGCTCGGGATTAAAGACTCCTTTACTGTGGGTTAGTAGTCCAACTGGTTTATTGATAACTACGCATTCCTTGTCTTCGTAAAGTACTGGTATGTCTATGCTTGGAATTTGCCCCAGTTGCGCCAAATCATAATTAACGGCAATTTTGTCATCTTGGCGAAGCCTATATCCATGCTTTTCCTGCTGGTCGTTTACTAGCATTTTGCCTTGGTCACAAAGTTTGTGCACAAATGCGCGACTGAGGGTTGGCATTTGCTCAACAACAAACACATCTAGCCGCTTGCCTATATCATGGCTGCTTACTTTAAACCGCTTCACTCTGACCTTAGTCCCACCGCCTTTTGAACTTTTAGTAAGGTGGCATTGGCTACTTTAGTCATGGCTGCCTCGTCTTGCTCCAGCTTTTTGAGTACAGTTTCTTCGCTAATACTCATTACTTTTGGCTGCAGCTCCGACAAAAACTTTTTAACAAGCTCAGCAGTATGCTCCTTTAGTTCTCCGTAGCTTGTCTTGCCTTCCCACTCCTTAGCTGTGTCCTGCATGTTTTGACCTTGTAAGAGAGCGCTTATTTGAAGTAAATTGCTAATGCCGGGTTGTTTATCCCAGTCCAGGTGAATTGATCCCACAGAATCAGTTGTGGCACTCATAATCTTCTTTACGGCTTCGTCTGGTTTGTCATTGAGCATAATTGTGCCGGCGGGGTCTTCCACACTTTTGCTCATCTTTTTTTCTGGGTTTCGCAGCGAGCGGATGCGTACGCTAGTCCTATCCGTAAACTCCAGTTGCTTTTTCCATTCACGCGGCACAACAAACAAATCACCAAACTTATTGTTCATACGCATACCCAGATCGCGGGCAAGCTCAAGATGCTGTTGCTGATCGTCACCCAGTGGAACCCATTCCGCACCATATAACAAAATGTCTGCTGCCATTAGTACTGGATAGTTGAACTGGCCGACACTAACGGTATCATTACCAAACTTTTGTGACTTGTCTTTAAACTCAATCATTCTGCTTGCCTCACCAAAATAAGTAAAGCAGTCAAGTATCCATGCAAGTTCACTGTGCGCTGGTATGTAACTCTGCCTGTAAATGAATGTATCAGAATTTTCTATATCTAGGCCTGCTGCGTCAAAAACCTTTAAATTATCTAAAGTGTTCTGATAAAGCTTGCCATGGTCGATTGGTGTAGTGAAGCTGTGAAGGTCTGGGACAAACATATTCAGCTGGTAATCCCCGGCATGTTTCTTTTGCACATCTACCATAGGCAAAATGGCACCAAGATAGTTACCTAAGTGAAACTCACTATTGGCTCTAAGCCCTGTCAAAATTACCTGCTTACTCATTGAATGTAATTATATCCTATAAACCCTGTTGTTAACTAGGTTCATCTATAGATTCAGCTACATCAGTTTGCTCTGTCCTCGGCTCTGCTGGACTGCCTGTACTCCTTAACAAACTAGCGATATGTAGTGCAGTACGAAATTCGTCTGGACCTCTCTCTACGCCACTTTTCCTTAAAAAGGCAGCTGCCTCTTCCTCCGAAGGTCCGTCAGTTTTTATTCTATCTGACATTAATTCCTCCTATATTGTATTAAAAAACCGCCTGAGTGGCGGTTTATTCGGTAGGTTCTAAATTTTTTAAAACATATGGAGCAAACCGCCACGAGCAGTGTCTGTAAACCAATAGTTTGAATTTTGGATTGTCGTATTTGACATGAAGGATACTTTATCACGGATATTGCTCTCTAGCAACTTTGCTACATTTCGAGGGAAGCGACAAATTCTTCGATATTAATATTTGTTTCGGGCTCTTCCCATTCTTCGCTACTATATTCGCCTGCTGGCAATTCATCTCCGTTGTAGCTACCAATAAACCTGACTTTAACAGTTCCATCTGCGACTAAACGACCCATGGCGGATTGCATAGCGCGATTATATAGACCCGCCTTTACTTCAACTAAGACTCTTGTCCTTGGGTGTCCTGCCGTAACACCTGGAGTTTCTATCAATGAAAGATCTATGTTGTCTTCGCCGAATACAGCCAGCGCATCCGCTAATGATTTAGGAGTGTTATTAATTGTGATTAGCATAGTAGTTCTGGTATGGCCAACTCTGGGTCTCTGGCCATTTAGTTTTTCTACAACCATAAAGCGAGTATAGTTATGCGGATCTTGCACATCTGCTTCAACCGTGACAAGCCCGTTTACTTCAAGGGCCTCGGCGCTGGCAATCGCTAATATGCCTACATCTCCTGCTGCCTTTACTTGGCGAGCACTTTTGGCTGTGTCTGTTTCCGGCACAGCCAGAACTCCCGGCAGTCTTTTGAATAATGCCGTACATTGTCTTAGGGCGTGCACATTGGAATGAATTTCGCGTGCTCCTTCAATGGTAGCGCCTTCTACACCGCCCAGACTATGCTTTACTTCATAAAAAATGTCATCCCGTACGTAAAATCTACCAGTCAATAGTGCGTCAGTTGAATCGCTGATTGACGTGATGTTAGTATTGCCTACGGCAACAATAGCTTGATCGACGGTACCGTTTGCGACAGCAGTATATACATCACTAAAGCTCGCCATATAAACCATCTCAATATCCTCATCTGCGAACTTCTGTTTGGTAACACCCTCATGGTGCGAACCTACTTCACCCTGGAACGCAACTTTTTTTGGTTCCATTAATACTCCTCGGGGTTAAAAAACCGCCTTCCGGGCGGTTTACTTTTCTTGCTATGGTGTCTTGTGGGGCGTAACAAGTAAGTCAACCGCTAGTTGCGGATGGCAAAGGCGTTCTTTGCGTATACTTGTTTGTCACAGGACATACTAAAATGTTATCAGTAGGAGCTGAAAAGTCAAGGGGTTAGCGCTTGGTAAACTGGCGTTGTTTGCGAGCGCCCTTGAGGCCAAACTTCTTACGTTCTTTTTCGCGCGGGTCACGTCCCAGCAAGTCTGCCCGCTTTAGGGTGGCACGAAGGTCTTCGTTCATAACAGCCAATGCCTTGGCAATTCCAAGTTGTACAGCCTCTACCTGGCCATTAGGACCACCACCAGAAACAACTGCACTAACATCATATTTGTTATTTTGTTCTAGTACTGTAAAAGGTTGCTCTAGCTTGTTTAGTAGGTTTTTACTGCTGGCCCAATACTCATCTGCTGGCTTACCGTTGATAACTATAACACCCTTACCACTCTGTAAACGTACACGAGCCGTTGCGCTTTTGCGTCGACCAAGTCCGTAATGATAGTGCTTCTCTGCCATTATTTGCCCCGTTTCAAAGAAATTAATTGCGGTTTTTGTGCCTCATGCTGATGTTCTGCTCCTGTGTAGACCTTGAGTCGTAGTAACCGACCATCACGAAGTTTGTTGACAGGTAGCATGCCACGCACGGCTTTTACAATAACTTGGGTTGGATCTTTAGCAATCTTTTCACTAAGGCTAGCTGTTTTGAGTCCACCAGGATAGCTGCTGTGGCTGTAATATTTTTTATCAAGCATCTTGTCGCCAGTTACTACCAAGTTTTGGGCATTTATGACAATAACATAATCCCCGCCATCTACGTGGGCTGTAACTGTTGGTTTTCTTTTACCAATAAGAAGGCTCGCAATCTCTGTAGCAAGTCGGCCAAGCGGTAGCTCACTGGCGTCTAAAATGTACCATGCACGTTCGACATCGCTGCCTTTCATGCTAAAAGTCTTCATCATGCTGCCGCCTTTGCCTTAGGTTTTGCTGCTGGGCGCTTAGTTGCGGGTTTGGCGCTAGTTTTAGCAGGCACATCAGCAGTCTTAGTAATTGGCTTGCTGGTGCTTGCCTTTAGATCATCGACAAAGCTAACTCTGGCTGTTTCAGCGTGGTCACCACGGCGAAAACCCGTGCGCTCGATACGTAAATAACCACTGGTTCGTGCTCCAAGCTTTGGTGCAATCTCGTCTACTAGCTTGTGAGCTGCAGCTTTGGTTTGAAGACTGCCTATAATAAGCCGGCGACTGTGCAAGTCTCCGTTTTTAGCTTTACTAATAAGTCGCTCCATATATGGGCGGAGTTCTTTGGCCTTAGGCAGAGTAGTCTCTATAGATTCATAGATAACCAAAGAATCGGCTAGGCCCTTAATGAGCGCCAGCCTCTCACCTTGCTCTCGGTGAAACTTTCTTCCTTGGTATCCGTGCCTATGCATTGTTTAAAGCTCCAGCTCCGCCATTTTCTCTTTAACTTCGTCAAGCGCTTTGTTGCCAAAGCCTTTTAGCTCACGTAATTCACTATCGTTTAGGCTAAATAGGTCTTTGAGCGTGTGGATCTCATTATTTACAAGCGCGTTAGTTGTCCGTGCGGAAAGATTTAGATCCTCAATTGGCGTCATTAGTTCTGGTGGTTCATCGCTGTCGCCAATTTCGCCGCCCATGCTGTCTATTGAGGCTGGTGGTGCACTTACCTCTACTTTTGTTTGGCCAGCTAGAGCAGTGTACTGGTTGACTAAGATAGCAGCTGCCTCTTCAAAGGCGTCACGAGGAGTTAGTGAGCCATCGGTGTCAATTGTGATGAGCAGGCGGTCAAGGTCAGTCATTTGTCCTACACGGGTGTTCTCAACCTTGTAGCGGACCCGAGTGACGGGACTAAAGACGGCATCTAGTGTAATCATATCTGCGTTTTTGCGGGTAGCGTTCTCATCGGTGGCCCGGTAACCGCGGCCAGTCTCTACGACAATGTCCATGACTAGTTTGCCCTTGGCGTCGTCCAAGGTAGCAATAACGTGATCTTTGTTTACTACTTCAACATCTGCGTTGGTAGTGATATCACGAGCTGTGATAGCACCTTTGCCTTGTTTGGTAATTCGTAGTGTCTGGGGTTCATCGCTAAATACGCGGAAGCGGATGCCTTTTAGGTTTAGCATTATGTCTACCACATCCTCTTTGATGTGAGGGATAGTAGTAAATTCGTGCGAGGCACCTTCTATGCGAAAGGCGGTGATGGCTGCACCTGCAATACTAGACAGCAGTACGCGCCGTAGTGAGTTGCCTAGCGTCATGCCATAACCAGTATGAAGTGGCTCTATAGTAAATGTAGCCGAACTTTTGCTGTGATCGTCTATGGCTACGAGTCCCGGGGTGTGAATAATCTTTGACATGTATCTGCCTCCTTTAGCGTGAATAATATTCCACAATTAGTTGCTCATTTATATCCGGTTCAGCATCGTCCCTTGTGGGTAAGCTGCTGACCGTGATTTCTAACTTCTTGCGATTGACCTTGAGCCAGCTTGGTATGTCATTTGGGCTGGCTGGGCTTACATCATCAATATGTTTGAAATACTCTGTTTGTTTACTGTGGTCGCGCGCAACTATGACATCGCCGGGTTTGATACGAATTGAAGGGATGTCTACGCGGCGTCCGTTCAGCATAAAGTGTCCATGTGTTACTAGTTGTCTGGCAGCTCGGCGACTAATGGCTAAACCACTACGATAAACAGTGTTGTCCATTCGCTGCTCTAAGAAAACTAATAGAGCTTGGCCGGATTGGCCCTTCGTACGAGAAGCTTCTTTCATAAGATTACTAAACTGGCGCTCCAATAGGCCATATAATCGCTTAACCTTTTGCTTTTCACGAAGCTGCAGCGAATACTGGCTGGGCTTATTACGTGACATACGACCTGGCTGCTGGCCTGGCATAGTTGTGCGCTTTACAAGCGCTTTATGAGCCTTAGGGTGCAGAGCATAGCCTTCACGGCGACTCATTTTAACTATTGATGATCTGTCTCTGGCCATTCTAGACTCTCCTTGCCTTACGTGGCCGTACGCCACCATGTGGTACGCCAGTTACGTCGTGTATGCTCTCTACTTGTATATCTAGATTCTGAAGCGAACGTATGGCTGCATCACGTCCAAGACCAATACCTTTGACAAAAACATCTGCTTTAGAAAATCCATAAAATTGCTTTGCTGTTTGGCCGGCTTTTTCTGAAGCCACTTGGGCGGCATAGGCAGTACCTTTTTTAGAACCACGGAAACCGCAACTACCAGCGCTAGACCAACTAAGAACCCCGCCCTTAGGATCTGTAAATGTGATGATAGTGTTGTTAAACGATGCCAAAACGTGTACTTGGCCGGAGGCTACAGCCCTTTTAACTTTACGTTTTTTAGGAGTAGCTGGCTTTTCGGCAACGGCAGTATCATCTACCGCAGTAGAAGCGGTGGCTGGTACGGTTGTATCGGTAGTTTTTGGGGTTTCTTCTGCCATATTATTTCCTAGGTTTTAGATACTGCTTTCTTTGCTGTTCCACCAACAGTAATCTTCTTGCCGCGGCGAGTACGAGCGTTTGTGCGGGTGCGCTGTCCACGAGAAGGTAAACTTGCCTTATGTCTCAGTCCGCGGTAGGCGTTTATATCTTTAAGACGTTTAATGTTTCCGGTAACTATACGCTGTAGTTCGCCCTCAACAATGTATTTATCATTAATAACTTCTTGGATGTGTCCAATCTCGGCGTCTGTTAGGTCTTTTACGCGTACAGTAGGTTGTACTTTGGCCACAGCTAAAATATCTTGGCTAGTTTTGGGGCCGATACCATATACATAAGTCAAAGCAATCTGTACTTGCTTGTCAGAGGGGATAGTTACTCCAGAAATTCTTGCCACGTTTTAACCTTGCCTTTGCTTGTGCTTAGGTTTAAGTTTGTTAATTACATAGACACGACCTTTGCGGCGGACTATTTTATCGTCTGGACTAATTTTTTTGACACTTGCACGCACTTTCATGCGGATCATCTCCCTTATAAGTGATGACTCACTGCTTAATATGGTTAGGACTTGCGATAGGTGATTCTGCCCTTCGAAAGATCGTAAGGGGTCAACTCGACCGTAACGCTGTCACCTGGCACAATGCGGATGTAGTGCTTTCGCATTTTACCGGCAACGTGAGCTATTATTTTATGCCCGTTTTCGAGCTCTACCCGAAACTGAGTACCAGGTAGTGTTTCCACTACCGTCCCTGTAAGTTCGATAACCTCTTTACTGGCAGTCATAAAATATTAACAAGAATTAAGTATAACAAACACCACCACCGTTTGTAAAGTGTTTTATCACTTTAGCAGAACGTGGTAAATACTAGGCCTATTATACCACGACAGTTTTATTAGCTATCAGATTTTTTGCCACGGCCAGGTAAGAACCTTAAACGGCGCGCTCCCGTGCCGGCTTGGGCAGGCTCACTCGAGTCGTAGAAGAAGTCTGGCTCGCTATATTGGTCATATGTGACCATGAGTGCACGTGACTCAATTTGACGCAGTGTTTCAAGTGCAACGGATACCAAAATAAGAATACTTGTGCCGCCAATAGCAATGTTAGTCTTTAGAAATATCTGCGCTGCCATTGGTAGTAGCGCCAAGAATCCTAGAGCCAAAGCTCCAAAAAGAGTCAGCCGATTTACTAGTCTGCTGAGATACTTTTCTGTCTGCTTACCGGATCGGATATCTGCAATAAATCCTCCCTGTTTTTGTAGGTTCTCTGCTATCTCTTTGGCGTTAAAGGCTACACTCGTATAAAAGTAAGTAAATACCACGACGAGCAAGAAGTACACCAGAGGATACAGGTAGGGCTGCCAGCCCCCCTGTTGGAATGTAGTGGCGCTTGGCGTTTGGAACAGCCGTAACAAATGCGATCCAATGTTTTGCAGCCGCAAACTAGAGGCACCTGACATAAGTTGCCCGGCAAAGCTTGGAACGCTTAGGAAGGCTACGGCAAAGATAATAGGTATTACACCAGCTGTGATGAGCTTAACGGGCAACACTGTAGTTACGCCACCATAGGTACGGTTGCCTTGCACACGTTTAGCGTAGTTAACAGTTACATTCCTGGATGCTTCATTAAGTTTCACAATAAATACAGTTACCAGTACTACTATCGATAAGATCAGCACAATGTAGAGAAACCCACTTAAGCTAAAAGGTAGTGATTGACCTAATAATTTCATCTTGTGTCCACCAGCAGTTATAGAACTAAACACAGCCCCAATTGTCTTTGGAAGACTACTGACAATACCAACTGTAATAACTAGCGATATTCCGTTTCCAATACCCTGTTCGGTTATAAGTTCTCCTAACCACATCAAAATCATCGCTCCACCGGTTAAGGCTGCAACCATCAGCACCCACTGCATTAGAGAGGTATGGGCTGTAATATCACCTAGTCCTCCAATACTGGAGGCTGTTTGGCGTACAAGGTAAATGGCACCTATAGATTGGACTATAGCTAAGGGAAATGTAAGCAGCCGGGTGTACTGGTTAATTTTCTTACGGCCATACTCACCTTCATTATTTAGTGCTTCAAGCTTAGGAATTGCCCGGGTAAGTAGCTGCATGATAATTGATGCGTTAATGTATGGCCCTAGTCCAACTAACATAATGGAGAAATTGGCCAGCGCACCGCCGGACAATACGTTAATAAAGCTTAGAAGTTGAGGGGTTTGCGCAGAAGAAAAGACATTTTTGAGTACTTGCTGGAGCGTTTGTGGGTCACTAAGCGGTACGGGAATGTGCGCAAAGATACGAAAAACTAAGATCATGCCTAAGACAGCCAGTATGCGCTTGCGCATATCGCTGTTTTTGACTGACTGCCCAATTACCTTCCAGTTCACATTGTTCCCCGTATTTATTCGAAAATCTGTACTCTAGTATACAGGACATCCTACCAGCGTTGTAGCTCTATAATAAAACTTTGATCAAGACCTGGGCGCTAAATAAAGAAAGACTTTACTTTTCTTTTTTAACGCGGCCTATGCGCGGTGTTGGCTGGAATTCACCACCAGCTTTTTTAACAGCGTCAATAGCAGACTTACTAGCAGATTGAAGCTTAACGGTTAGTTTTTTGTTAATTTCACCCTTGAGTATAAGCTTTACCTGCGTATGTGGGCTGGTAACTAAGCCTGCCTCTGCAAGCTTGAAGTTATCAATAGTACCCGTCAACGCATTGATTTGTCCAGTATAGACAGCATCTGTAGATTGGCGGTGTGAAGTAAACCCACGTAGCTTAGGTATACGTTGAATAAGCGGGTTCTGGCCGCCTTCAAACCCAGGGCGCCGGCTACTACCAGTTCGTGATTTTTGGCCCTTGGTTCCCCTACCAGCTGTTTTACCCTGGCCTGCGGAAATACCACGTCCAACGCGTTTAGTAGAGTGGTGTGTGCTGAGTGTAAGTTCGTTATACTTCATGACTTATCTTTCGTTTTCTTAGTAGCTGCTTTCTTGACTGCCGGTTTAACTGTCTTCTTTGCAGGTTCCGTCTTAGCTGGAGCTTGTTCCTCTATCTTAGGAGCAGATTCAGCAGTCTTTGGCTTGGATTCTGGACGGGTAATCCACTGTTTGGCGGGCACTATTTGCTGCAAGGCTTTAATAGTGGCGTAAGCTGTATTGGTTTTGTTGCTTGAGCCTAACGATTTGCTAAGTGCATTGCTTATGCCGCCAACTTCTAATATAACCCGTACAACACCACCAGCTATTAGCCCTGTACCAGGGCTGGCTGGTTTAATTAAGATAACCGCTCCACCAACTTTTGCCTCGACTTCATGAGGTAGTGTGTCTTTATATAGTGGGATAGTAATAAGATGCTTTTTTGCAACTTCTACAGCCTTGGTAACAGCAGCAGTTACATCCGCACCTTTTGCTGAGCCAATGCCAACCCGGCTTTTGTGATCACCAATAACTACAAGTGCTCTAAAACGGAAACGTCGGCCGCCACGAACTACCCTAGCAACTCGGTCTATGTGCACTACGCGTTCATCGAATTGCTTTTCCTCGGTGTTCGCTTCTCTGCGCGGTTTTTGCTGCATTGTTCCTACCATCTAAAACTCCAATCCTGCCTTGCGGGCTGCCTCTGCTAAGGCTTTTATGCGACCGTGGTATAGTCGGCCATTACGGTCAAATACTACAGTTTTAACTTTAGCTTTCTTGGCGCGCCCTGCGACCAAGGTTCCAACCCATGCTGCACGCTCTGTCATATTTCCTGATGCTTCTTTGCTGCCAACAGTAGTAACGGCTGCCAATGTGCTTTGCTTAGTATCGTCAATAATTTGTGCACTTATGTGGTGGTTGCTAATAGAAACGCTTAGACGCGGTCGTGCAGTTGTACCAGATACAATGCCGCGCACACGCTGCTTACGGAGACGAAGGTGCTGTGATTTTTGGGCTAAACGACTCATGCTTTCTCCTTACCAGATTTGCCAGACTTACGGATAATGCGCTCGCCAACATATGATATGCCCTTGCCTTTATATGGTTCAGGCTTCTTAAGAGCCCTAATCTCTGCAGACACTTGGCCAACTTGCTGTTTGCTGATGCCGCTAATAGTTATAATGTTCTGCTCAACCGTAGCGGCTATACCCTCGGGCAGCTTGTAGTGTACATCGTGAGAAAAACCGAGGTTAAAGGTAAGATCATTACCGGACAGATTAACTCTATAGCCCACGCCGTTTATCTCTAGCTGTTTAGAAAAGCCCTGGCTAACGCCTACAACCATGTTGTCTATAAGTGTACGCATCAGCCCATGCTTAGACCTGATCTTAGGCTCATCATTGGCACGAGTGACATTTACGATCCCATCAGACTGGGCAACAGTAATTCCTGGCATTGTGAACTGGCTCAAACTACCTTTTGAGCCATTTACAGTAACAGCATCTTTATCGATTGCTACTGTGACACCGCTCGGTATTGTAATGGGCATTTTGCCTGTCCTGCTCATATACTTCCTTAATACACCTTACAAATTAATTCGCCACCAACATTCTGGTCTTTGGCTTGCTTACCAGTCATAACACCTCTAGAGGTAGACAATATTACTAGTCCACGACCCTGCTTGACAGTAGGAATAGCATCCACGCTAGCATAATGTCGGCGTCCTGGAGTGCTCAAACGAACGATTTCAGTAATTCGAGCATTGCGCTCAGGAGAATTCAAGATGAGATTAAGAGTCTTGCCAACGACTGCATCGCTAACTTCAACTTTGTCTATAAAGTTATTGTCCATAAGCAGGCGTGCAACAGCTTCCTTAACCTTAGAATGTGGCAAGTTTATTTCGTGCTTATGCACAGCTATGGCGTTACGAATACGCGATAGCATGTCGGCAATGGGATCGGTTGATACACTACTCATATTTGCTACCAGCTCGCCTTTGTTACACCAGGAATCTCACCCTTACTGGCATGTTCTCGGAAGGAAATGCGACTTAGTCCAAATGTACGCATATATGCACGGCCACGTCCTGTTTCTTGGCAACGATTCTTCCAACGGGTTGGCGAAGAGTTGCGAGGAAGTTTGTGTAATCCCTCCTGGTCACCAAGTTCTTTGAGTTCTGCACGCTTAGCAGCATATTGCTTGATCATTTTCTGGCGCTTTAGATCACGCATAACAATAGATTTCTTTGCCATGATTAATTCTCCTTACCTTCCTTCTCAAATGGCATTCCAAACTTTTCTAGTAGTGCCTGAGATTCTTTAGAGGACTTTGATTTTATAACAAATATAACTTGTAGACCGTGGGAGGATGTAGTTTCTTCAAAACTAAGCTCCGGAAAAACAGATTGGTCGGATATGCCTAGTGCGTAGTTACCACCGCCATCAAAAGACTTTAAGCTAACGCCGTGAAAATCTCGTAAGCGAGGAAGAACGATGTTAATTAGACGGTCCATAAACTCATACATACGCTCGTCACGCAGTGTTACTTTAAGCCCAATTTTGTTTCCCTCACGAAGCTTAAAGGCCGCAATAGATTTACGAGCAGTTGTCTGGACGGGTTGTTGCCCTGTAATTTTGCGTAGTGTGTTGGTAGCAACTTCCATGATTTTCTTATCATCGTTGGCTTTTCCAAGTCCGGTATTAATGACAATCTTCTCAAGACGAGGCACCTCATGAATATTCTTTAGCTTGAGTTCACTACGCAGGGCAGCAGCAAATTCACTGTCAAATTGGTGTTTTAGCCTAGCTTGGCTAATAGTTTTAGTAGCCATTACTTAATCTCCTTGAGTGTTTTGGCAAATACACGGGTCTTGGTGCCGTCTTTGGCAACTTTATAAGCAATCCTGGCTGGCTTTTTGCTAGCAGGTTCAACAATACCAACTTTAGATACCCACATAGGCTTAGTCAGCTCCACGATTGTGCCCTTAGGCTGCTGACGGGTAGGCTTAATATGCTTTTTGACTACATTAATACCTTCAACAGTAACCTGGTTAAGGGTGGGGTGCGTGGCAATGATTTTTCCAGTTTTGCCTTTGTATTTGCCAGCACGGACCACAATAGTGTCGCCTACCTTGAGACGTATTTTGTAGACAGTCTTATTTAGTTCTGGAGCGCGGCTCATTATAGTACCTCCGGCGCTAGTGAAATGATTCGGGCGTAGCCCATGTCGCGAAGCTCACGCGGTACAGGACCAAAAATACGAGTGCCCCGTGGCAACTTGTCGTCGCCAATTATTACGGCTGCGTTGTCATCAAAACGGATTGTAGAACCATCACGGCGCTTAATAGGTGCTTTAGTTCGTACCACTACCGCTCGTACTACAGACTTCTTCTTGACGTTGCCGCTCGGGTTAGCTTGTTTAACGGTGGCCACAATAGTATCGCCAACATGTGCGTAGCGGCGTCGGGTACCACCAAGTACACGGATGCACAAAATTTCTTTGGCACCGCTGTTGTCTGTTACTAGTAATCGTGATTCTTGTTGAATCATTATTTGGACTCCGGTTTCTTTGCTTTGCTAGCAGGTTTTGCTGGCGTTTTTTCCTCAGGCTTTTCCTCAGGTGCTGGTTCTGCTGTTACGGCCTCTACAGATAATTCCTGGCGTATAGCGGGTTTCTCAATAATCTTGTCCAGTTTGTAGCGCTTACGAGCGCTAAGTGGTCGAGTTTCTATAATAGATACTTTGTCACCTTCTTGAGCCTCGTTTTTGGCATCATGGGCCATAAAACGACGAGAGACGGAGTACTGCTTCTTATATAGGGGATGTGTTTTACGTGAGCGTACGGTAACAATAATTGTCTTATCTGGTTTATCAGACGATACAACGCCAATCAGTGTTTTGGCCATTATAGAGCCTCCTTGCTTAATTGCTCGCCCAGTACAGTTAACAAACGGGCTAAATCTTTGCGCTTGTGGCGGACTAAACGGACGTTTTGGGTTTCACCCATATATAGACCGCGCCTAAGCTGCATAATCTCATCACGTAGTTTGGTACTTTCGCTAGCTAGTTCTTTAGTAGAAAGTTTACGGATATCAGCAATTTTCATAGCTATACCCCTTCCTTAATCAAGAACTTGGTTTTAATGGGAAGTTTGTGTGCAGCCAGGCGCATTGCTTCACGCGCAACTTCTTCGCTAACGCCCTGCATTTCAAACAGAATGGTGCCCGGACGGACCTTGGCTACAAAAAACTCAGGGTTACCCTTACCGCTACCCATTTTTACGTCTTGGGGTTTACGAGTGACTGGTGTGTGGGGGAATATTCGGATCCAGATTTTGCCACCACGCTTGATATAGCGGGTCATAGCTTGGCGGGCAGCTTCAATCTGGCGGGCAGTAATGCGCTCTGAGCTTTGGGCCTGCAAGGCATACTCACCAAAGGCAATATAGTTGCCAGCCGTTGCTACGCCACGAATACGGCCTTTTCGGACCTTGCGGTGTTTAGTGCGGCTCGGCATCAACATGCTAGACTACCTCTCCCTTATAAATCCAAACTTTAACGCCAATGATTCCAGAAACAGTTTTGGCGTGTACTTGGGCATAGTCAATATCTGCCCGTATTGTGTGCAAAGGCACGCTTCCAGCAACTTCTTTCTCGCGTCGTGACATATCATTGCCATTTAGTCGGCCAGACACCTGTATGCGGACACCTTTGGCACCAGCCCGCATTGTAGCGGCAGCTGTCTGCTTGATAGCTCGGCGGAAAGAAATACGACGCTCTAGCTGGTGGGCAATGTTTTCTGCAACTAGCTTGGCGTGCAGTTCAGGTTTCTTGACTTCTTCAATATTTACACGAGAAGGTACACCGTAGATTTTTTCAATAGCAGTCTTAAGCTCCTGGGCACCTGTACCACCACGACCAATAACTACACCGGCTTTAGCGGTATTGATGGTTACAGTAACTAGGTTAGGTGAACGTTCAATGTCAACCTTGTTAATGGCGGCGCGGGAGCCAAGTTTGTCCTGGATCATCCGGCGGACAGCCAAATCTTGTCCAAGATAGATTGCATACTCTTTTTTGTTAGCAAACCATTTACTACGCCAATCCTTATTTACTTGGAGACGCATGCTGGTAGGGTTAACTTTTTGGCCCATTACTTGGTCTCCTTCTTAGTTGCAGGTTTCTTGTCTGCTACCTTTTTAACTTCGCGTTTTTCACCTTCAACAATAACGGTTATATGTGAGCTCTTCTTTTGGTAGGGCAAGGCACGGCCGTGGGCTGCTGGTCGGTAACGCTTAGTTCGTGGGCCAGGAGTAACGCTAATAGTTACTATCTTCAAACTTTCAGGACGTAGATTGTGGTTATGGTCTGCATTTGATTGGGCGCTCTCGATAACTTTTTTAACGGGAAGGGCTGAGCGGCGGGGCGTGTGTTCTAAGATAGTCAGTGCATCTGCTACTGAGTGACCGCGTACTAGATCAGCCACTACCGCTACTTTGCGGGGGCTCATACTAACGCCTTTGGCTACTGCTTGAACACTCATTATTAGTTACCTGCCTTTGCTAATTTGCCGCCATGGCTACGGAACTTACGAGTTGGAGAAAATTCACCCAGTTTGTGCCCAACCATATTTTCTGTAATAAATACTGGAACGTGGACTTTGCCGTTGTGTACTGCTATTGTACGACCTACAAAATCCGGACTTATGGTAGATGCGCGGGCCCATGTTTTGATAATGGTACGATCCTCACCGCCCAATGCAGCTACCTTTTTGGCCAGTTTCGGATCAACGAATGGTCCTTTTTTGAGAGATCTAGACACGACTGCCCCCTGTTTCGGCAACTTGAGAAATTACTCCCTGGTCTTTTAATAAGATATAAGAAGCAGCTTTATAGCCACTTGTGTAACTATGAAGTCCAAAACTTCTTTGTTCAAAATAGTCGCTCATGTACGAATTGCTCAAATTACAAAGAGGAGGTGTTTCTACAGATTTAAATTCGTCACCGAGGTAATGTTTCTTATGCAGTTCTTCAATAGTTACATATGCTTGACCAAATACATCTTCAAAAACAGCATCGTTAAATCCCTGCATCCATATTCTTTGTGGCTTTACTAAATTTGCGCTATCTATTTTAGGCATTCTAATTATCTCCTCTTAGCCGCATGACGGCTCTTCACTATAAACTTGGTCGTACTCTTACGGCGACGGGTTTTATATCCCAAAGTCTTCTGGCCCCAAGGCGTCTTAGGTGCAGATCCATGGTCTTTACCACCGCCAATTCCGTGCCTACCACCATCACCACCACCATGTGGGTGGTCTACTGCATTCATAACTACACCACGTACTCCAGGGCGTTTGCCCTTTTTACGGTTTCGTCCTGCTTTGCCGATCTTAACATTCTGGTGTTGGTCGTTTCCGACGCCGCCCATACTGGCCATGCATTCTAGCAGAACCATCCGGACTTCGCCACTAGGCAAGCGTACCTGGGCATAGGTGCCTTCTTTAGCCACTAGCTGGGCTTGCACACCGGCGCTGCGGGCTAGTTGTGCGCCTTTACCCGGCTGTAGTTCAACTGCATATATAACACTACCCACAGGTATGTTCTTGAGCGGCAAACGATTTCCGTTTTCTATAGGAGCTTCTTGGTCACTTACTAGTTTTTGGCCAACCCTCATTCCCTTAGCCGCAATAATGTAGTGATAGGTGCCTTCGCCATCCTTAATTCTGGCAATACGGGCACTACGGTTAGGGTCATACTCTATCTGTTCTACGGTAGCCTTAGTACCGCTTGCAAGTTGGAAGTTAACCAACCGGTAAAAGTGGTGCACGCCACCACCACGGTGACGGGTGGTAATGCGTCCTTGGTTGTTGCGGCCGCTACCAACCTTTTGGGATACTAGTAGTGACTTAAGTGGCTTCTTAGTAGTTATCTCACTCAAATCTTGAGTAGTCATGCCTCGCTGGCCAGGAGTAGTCGGCTTATATGCTTTTATAGCCATTATTTCTTCTCCTTAGCAGCTTTTTTAACAGCTTTTTCTTCGGCTTTTTGAGCCTTAGCCTCTGCCTCTTCTTCTGCCGCAAAAATTGGTATGCTATCACCTTCTTTAAGCGTCACATAAGCCTTCTTGGTATCAGAACGTGTACCACGGACAAACTTGCCACGGCGGCTTACGTATGTGCGCTTGGCTTTGCCCTTAATGTTTGCCACGTTTACATTGGTTACGCTGACAGCAAACTGCTCGCTTACAGCCACACCTATACTTTGTTTGCTAGCACTAGATAAGACATCAAAAACGTAGGTACGGTTCGTCTGGCTAAGCCCGTAAGCTTTTTCACTTAGGCGTGGTTTGAGTATAAGTAGCTCACTCATGCCTTTACCTCTTTAGCTGCCACAGCATTAGGTGTCACACCTAACCAACCTTTAATAGTAACTAGTGCTTCTTGGCTAATGATAATATGGTCAGCATTTAAGATGTCAAAAACGTTCAAGTAAGTAGCTTGTACTGCTTTAACACCAGGGATGTTACGAGTTGCTTGCTCTACCAAGTTATCTTTAACGCTAACTACTAGAAGAACATTTTTGTCTGCCTCTAGTTTCTTTAGTAACTTAGCTGTTGGCGCGACTTTTCCTTCTTTACACTCAAACGTTTCTATAACTTTTACAAGTCCGCCATCGGCTGCAAGTGATAGGGCTTGACGCAAGGCAAGTCGTTTAGACTGAGTACTGAGGTTGTGAGAATAGTTTTCTAACCCAGTTGGACCAAATACAATACCACCACCACGCCAAATGGGGTTACGAGACGAGCCAAAGCGTGCCCGACCCGTTCCCTTTTGTTTCCAGGGTTTTTTACCACCGCCACGTACTAAGCCTCGGGTTTTAACAACGGCTAGGTTCTCGCGTCCATTTGCTAGGTAAGCTAGGTAGGCTTGCTTCAATAAGTCATGGTTTTTGACTTCAACACCAAATACTGCCTTGTCTAGCTTCGCGACTGTAGAGGCTTTGTTGCCGGTCTTGGTATAAGTAGCTACTGGCATTAGTTAGCTCCTCGTATCAAGACCGTTGCTTTACGTGGGCCGGGGACTGCACCGGTGACACCAATTACACCAAGCTCTGTATCCACAATTGCTACCTTGAGTCCTTTTACGGTCACACGTTCATGACCCATATGTCCAGCCATCTTTTTACCCTTAAATATGTGCTGTGGATACATGGAGCCAATTGAACCAGGGCGACGGTAGCTGCGACCACCATGTGTCTTGCGTCCACGGTGAAAGTTGTGTCGCTTTATGGTGCCTGCCCAGCCTTTACCCTTGCTGGTTCCGGTTACGGCCACTATGTCTCCAACTGAAAAGACCTCGGGGCTGAGTGTTTCTCCAACCTTGAGGTCTTCTGTGATTTCGTCTACACGGAATTCACGGGTAATGGTAGGCATAATCTTGGCGGCTTTGAAATGACCTTTCTGTGCCTTACCTAGCTTGGCGGTTCCTGCGCCTACTTGTACGGCTGTATAACCATCAGTTTCATCTGTCTTGATTTGACTTATTACATTGGGTTCAACTAAAAGCAAAGTCACAGCAACAGCTGCACCGTCTTCTGCGATGGTGCTTGTCATACCGACTTTTTTGGCGATCAATGCTTTCATGAATCCTCGTACAGATTAATAACCCTTGCTTTTGAATCTGGATAAGACACAAAAATGCTTGGCTACTAGCAGTATCTACCCCTGTTACGTGGTGGACTTGCCAATATGCCAAGTGCTCAGAGTCTTGTTGTACCGTTACAGATTAACAGACCATTGCTACCTCTGTCAACTCGTTGTGTATTCTACAAATCGATTAATGGGTAATGGTTATGCCTATTGGCAGCCAAAAACCGATAAACATTGCCATTAGTAGTACTGCATACTCTAGCTTACGGTCAATCCTAAGACGCTCATGCATGGCAAGCGCCACACCGGCTATAAAACCAATTGGAATAGGTATCTGAGTGCCAGAGCTATTGGTAATACGCAGCCAAAATGACCCGATCACAAGATAAAATAGTATCTTAAGAAAATACTCACTATCTGCTTCATTTACTAAGTTACGTCGTTTCTTAACTGTTTGTTTTGCTTTAGCCATAAGCAACATTATGTCACAAAGGATATTTTTTTAACAAAGAATGCTTCTGTAGTTACTTGCCATCAATTTACAAATAGATTAATCCCATAGCAATACCTATCAATCAAAAAGATCATCACAATGGATGATCTTTTTCGGCTTCTCGGTAGGGATTACCTACATTTTGATTTCAGCATCACAGCCAGCGGGCAACGATAAATTCATCAGTGAATCTATGGTCTTGGGGGTAGGGTCTAATACGTCAATCAAACGTTTGTGCACCCGCATTTCAAACTGTTCACGACCTTTTTTGTAAACATGCGGACTTTTTACCACAGTAAATGTACTGCGACGTGTCGGAAGTGGGATAGGACCAGCGATTGTAGCACCAGTACGAAGAGCAGTATCTACAATCTGCTTGGCTGACTGATCAATGACCTTGTGGTCATATGCCTTTAGCCGGATCCGAATGCGCTGAGCAGTACTGGCAGTAGGCTTTTCTTTGACTTCCTTAACAGGTGCTGCTTTCTTTGCAGCTGATTTTTCAACCACTGTTTTTTCTTTATCTTCTGCCATGTTTACTTAACAATTTTAGTCACAACGCCGGCGCCGACAGTGCGGCCACCTTCGCGGATAGCAAAGCGCAGACCTTGCTCCATAGCAATAGGTGCTAGTAATTTGACCTTAAAGGTGATAGTGTCACCAGGCATAACCATTTCTTTATCGGCTGGTAGTTCAACTTCACCAGTTACATCGGTAGTACGGAAGTAAAACTGTGGCTTGTAGCCCTTGAAGAATGGAGTGTGACGTCCGCCTTCTTCTTTGGTAAGTATGTAAACTTCACTATCAAACTCTGTGTGAGGAGTAATAGTACCTGGCTTAGCAAGCACCTGACCTCGTTCTATGTCTTCACGCTCAATACCGCGCAGGAGAATACCGACATTATCGCCAGCTTGGCCCTGGTCTAGGTTCTTCTTGAACATCTCAACACCGGTAACGACGGATTTCTTAGTAGGACGGATGCCGACGATTTCAATCTCTTCGTTTACCTTAACAACACCTGTCTCTACACGGCCAGTAGCAACTGTGCCACGACCTTTAATTGAGAAAACATCTTCAATAGGCATAAGGAACGGCTTGTCTAGATCACGCTTGGGCTCTGGAATGTACTCATCCATTTTTGATACAAGCTCCATAATGGAATCTTCATCTTCTTTGCTGCCCTCAAGCGCCTTAGTGGCACTACCCTTGATGATGGGCGCGTTCTCGTCAAAATCATACTTCTTGAGTAGTTCGCGGATATCCATTTCTACTAACTCAACTAGTTCAGGATCAGCTAGGTCCATCTTGTTCATGTAAACCAAGATAGAAGGCACACCAACTTGCTTGGCAAGAAGAACATGCTCGCGGGTTTGAGGCATAGGACCATCAGCAGCAGATACAACCAAAATAGCACCGTCAATCTGGGCAGCACCTGTAATCATATTCTTTACATAGTCGGCGTGACCAGGCATGTCTACGTGGGCATAGTGGCGCTTTTCACTCTCATACTCTTGGTGTGAGGTTGCAATAGTAATACCACGAGCTTTTTCTTCTGGTGCGTTATCGATCTCGGCATAGCTTACAGCTTTGTTTGTGTCGCTAGGAAGCTTCTTTGCCAAAACCGTCTTAATAGCCGACGTAAGTGTGGTTTTACCGTGGTCAACGTGACCCATAGTACCAACGTTTACATGAGGTTTACTGCGGTCAAAATCTGCCATTTGTGATTCTCCTTTACCCTGAGCGAAGTCGAAGGGTTATTCTGAATATTAATTAGTTTCGCCTATACATAGCAATGCGAGCATCACTACCCAAAGCGAGTTACCGAATAATCTTATCTGAAAACAAGCATTTTGTAAACCCCTTAACAGATTCGGGATGAAGAGTTTAGCTATCTGATGTTTCGTGCAGAAAATTACCAGAGCTTTTTGCCTTATTTTGGGCAAGCTTATATGAATAATCTGGGTAGCGAGCACTAAGCTCTTTGTTACCACGTAAGGGAGATACATGGGGTATATGGGCAAGCACTTCTTTCTCAAGTGCTATTTGCCACTCTTTTTGGTGCAGTTTTTTGCGTCTTTTGCCAGGATTGCGACCGGTTGTTATGGCTAAGACCGCTGATACGGTCCAGGCCTGGATACTCTCAGGTCTGTTTGTACTGTCAACGACTAGAGATAATTCACCGTGCGTACGTGGGTCGGGGGGTCCTGCCATCACACGTCCACGGCTATCCACATAGACAAACTCTGGGTAATTGCGGCTTTTACGTACTACATTTAAAATGCGGTTTTCTAGCTGATCAGCCAGTTGCGGAAAACCTTGCTGCCGTAGTCCCTGAGCTACATCAAAGGTTTCCTTGGGCCAAGAAGTAAACGATCCGTGATAGTCCCAAAATTTAATTAACTTGCTTTCGCTCAGCGAGCGGCTTCGTACACCTGCATCTGTAAGAAAGTCGGAACCCATAATATTGCGTATTAATCCGCTCAGGTAAGTTCGCTTTGCTGCCTCTGGTAAGTAGTCAAAAAAATGCGAGTGTAAAAGAGTTGCCGGGTTTGCCGTAATTGTTTCAATTGGACGTATACTGCCGTCATCACGATGATCAATACCTAGTGCAAAATAATGGATTTTGGGTCGCCAAAGCAGCTCAATAGTTCTATCACGAAGTTTCTGGGCGTGGGATTTTAGCTCAGCTGACCTATCCGGAAGAAGAGTTGCCGCTGCCTCAAGTGCGTCATATGCTAGCCCCTGTACCTCAATGGACCCAATCGGCTGCTTGTGGTTGGCAAGTTTGCCGTTGGTATGTACATAAAACTCTCTGCTATCCTTCCAAGCTTGGTTTTCTATGCCGTGAGGATTCCTGGCACGATACTCCAGTAGTCCTGAGCTTGAGTCTGAAAGCTTTTCTACCAGCCAATCTGTGGCGAGTACTATAGATTGACGAAACGGTGCAATGGAGCCGTCGCGGCGACGAATAGCACGGTTCATAAGCTGGTGGCCGTGAGCATGCATATAGTGACCTGTCACCTGAATAAACTTAGGTGTAGCATCTATTGAGCCATAGTAGGCCATCTCGTGCTCATTGCCACCCCAACGTGACGAGAGTTCATGAAAAATGTGCTTTGACATATCATCTAGGCGCCTGCCATCTACAATGGCCGTACGGTACTCATGCACAATCTTGCCATGCTCTTCCTCACTAATGTCATGGCTATGTAGACCCTGTAGGCTAGCTAGAGTTAGGAGTATATGCTGCACAAGCCTCGGTTTAATTAACAATAGATCATCTGCGACCTCAAGTGAATCGCGGCCAAAGACTGCTCCCTTAAATAGAGTGTCAGACGATGCATAAACTCCTTTGCCAGATTTCGAGGTTACTTTGCGGAGCGCCAAATTAGGTTGTAATGTCGTGGGCTGGGGTATAAGCGGCAAATGTCTCAGGGGACTCTTCATGTCTGTGAGTGTAGCGGTTTCTTAGAAAGATGGTCAAGCTTATTTACTTGGCGTTTTTAGCAATGATAGCTTCAGCTACGTTGTTAGGCACGTCCTGATAGTGGTCTAGTTCCATGCTACTGCTAGCGCGGCCTTGGGTCATACTGCGTAGATTAGTAGTGTAACCAAACATTTCACCAAGAGGCACAAAGGCGGTAATCTCTTTTATTCCAGCTTGCAGGTCTTCCATTGCTTCAACGCGCCCACGTTTGCTGTTTAAATCACCAATAACGTCGCCCATGAAGCTCTCAGGAGTTACTACTACTATCTTCATGATAGGTTCTAGTAGTGCAGGGTTGGACTTCTTAACGCCTTCTTGTACAGCCATTGAACCAGCAATCTTAAAGGCCATTTCAGATGAGTCAACATCGTGGTAACTACCATCATATAGGGTGGTTTTAACATCTACTACAGGATAGCCAGCAATCACACCGTTATTCAGTGCTTCCTCGATACCAGCTTTGATAGGGTTAATGTACTCAGCTGGAACCACACCACCCTTAATGGCATTCACAAATTCAAAGCCCTTGCCTTGCTCGTTTTGCTCAAGTCGCAGCCAGACATGTCCGTATTGTCCTCGTCCACCTGTCTGTCGGATATATTTGCCTTCTGCTTCAACACCATCCTTACGGATAGTCTCACGGTAAGCAACTTGGGGCTGGCCAATATTAGCTTCCACCGTAAACTCGCGCTTCATGCGATCAACAATGATTTCTAGGTGTAACTCACCCATTCCACTGATAATAGTCTGGCCGGTTTCCTCGTCCACGCGGATACGGAATGTAGGATCTTCTTCTGCTAGTCGCTGTAGTGCAATGCTCATCTTTTCTTGGTCAGCCTTAGTCTTAGGCTCAATAGCGATAGATACTGGAGGCTCTGGGAACGTTATACTTTCGAGAACAATTGGGTTATTTGGGTCACACAAGGTATGGCCGGTAGTAGTGGCCTTGAGACCCACAATAGCTGCAATATCCCCGGCTGTAACTTCACTGACGTCCTCACGTTTGTCTGCATGCATACGTACGATGCGTCCAACTCGCTCTTTTTCACCACTTGAGCTGTTGAGTATATAGCTACCGGCTGTAACTTTTCCAGAATATACGCGGATAAAGGCCAGCTTACCTACAAATGGGTCTGTAGCAATCTTGAAGGCTAGTCCTGCAAAAGGTTGGCTTTCTTCTGGTTTGCGCTCAATCTCGTCGCCAGTTTTGGGATGTGTGCCCCAGGTAGAGCCACGGTCGATTGGGCTTGGCAAAAAGTCTACAACAGCATCAAGTAGCTTCTCGACAATTACACCGCGACCATCACCGCCGCTGACTGCAAAGAACTTACCAGTGAGTACGGCCGTACGGATTGCTTGGCGGATGTCATCCTCACTTAAACCTTCTTCGCCAACCTCAAAGTACTTCTCTAGCATTTGTTCGTCTTCAGCAACTGCGTTTTCGATCAATAGGCTACGATATTTGTTAGCCTGGTCCATCATATCTGCTGGCACTTCACCCTCGGTAAGTTCATGGTCTGTGAACTCTTTGTAGGTGTAGGCCTTCATAGTGATGAGGTCTACAACACCGCTAACGCCTTGTTCAAAACCAATGGGAAGGTGGATTGGGAAAGCACGCTTGTTTAGACGGTTATGAATGCTCTCAAGGGATTTATAAAAATCACCACCGGTTTGGTTAATCTTATTGATAAAGCAGATACGGGGGACTTTGTATTTGTCTGCCTGGCGCCATACTGTTTCAGACTGACTTTCTACACCCATTTTGCCGTCAAAAACGGTTACAGCACCATCCAGTACGCGCAAGCTTCTTTCTACTTCAACCGTAAAGTCAATGTGCCCAGGTGTATCTATAATGTTGATCTTGTGATCTTTCCAAAAACACGTTACAGCGGCACTGGTAATTGTTATGCCGCGCTCTTTCTCTTGTGCCATCCAGTCTGTAGTAGTCTCACCCTCATGCACAGCACCTATCTTGTGCTTAAGCCCTGTACGGTACAGTATTCCCTCAGTAGTGGTAGTCTTACCGGCATCAATATGAGCAATAATGCCAATATTTCTAAACTTATCTAGTGCGTATTTTTTATCTGCCATATGTGTTATTCCTCAGTACTTAATAGTGTAGTTAACTCGTTATCGACATTTCTAGTTTGCGAGTCTATAAACTGAAGACCGCAAGCAGGCGCAGAAAAGTAGGGCGCATGCTCACCAAGTCGCCTCTCTTCTCTAACAATCCCTATACATTCTCCAGAATCAACTCTTGCCAAAAATTCTTCACGTTGCTCAATAAAATCTCTAGCAATTTTCTTGGCTAATGCATTCCCATTTTCTGCTGCAGATTCGTATAAGTTGATTTGTATATCTAAAACACTCAGAGCTGGACATATTCTTCGACGTTCACCAACACCGCAAGGCTGAATTTCTAACATTTTAGAATCTCGCGAAGTGAGCGAAGGCACGGTTTGCATCTGCCATTTTGTGTACATCTTCGCGCTTCTTAACTGATGTACCGGTGTTGTTGTAGGCGTCCATGAGCTCTTGGGCAATGCGGTCTTCCATGCTCATACCTTTGCGGGCACGGGCAGCAGCCACAAACCACATAGTTGTTAGGTGGTTTTGGCGCTGGCCTTTGACCTCAAACGGAATCTGGTAGTTGGCACCACCTACACGGCGACTGCGAGTTTCCATGTGTGGCTGAATGTTTTTCATAGCTTGCTCAAATACTTCAAGTGGGTTTTTTACTTTTAGCTTGTCTGCAGCCTTTTGCATGCCACCGTAAACCAGGCGTTCTGCTAGTTGCTTTTTGCCATCAAGCATTACACGGTTAATCAACCGCTGAACCGGCACGCTGTTATATAGGCGGTCTGGTTGAATGTCTCTAACTAGTGATTTAGTTTTATGGCGAGGCATTACTTACCTTTTTTAGCTCCGTATTTGCTGCGGCCATTTTTGCGGTCAGATACACCCTGAAGATCAAGTGTGCCGCGGACAATGTGGTAACGAACTCCAGGAAGATCTTTAACACGACCACCTCGGATAAGTACTACTGCGTGCTCCTGCAAATTGTGACCCTCACCACCAATGTAAGCCCAGACTTCCTGTCCATTTGTTAGACGTACACGGGCAACTTTACGTAGAGCAGAGTTAGGCTTTTTGGGGGTTTTAGTAGTTACCTTTACACACACACCACGCTTAAATGGAGCAGGCTTTTCATAGTTGCGGGTCTTAAGGTTATTGGCAACACGAAGCAACGCAGGCGACTTGGATTTGCTGGTCGTCCGGCTACGAGGCTTGCGTACTAACTGGTTAATTGTTGGCATCTACAAAATTCCTTGAAATTTAGCTTTGGATTTTATCATCTTTCCACCTCTGTTGCAACTGCTTCTTTGGCCTCCCGGATTTCATCCTCTGTTTGGTAGCCGGTTCCTACAGGTATGCGGCGGCCCAATATGACGTTTTCTTTTAGCCCAAACAAGTGGTCCACTTTACCGCTTGTAGCAGCTGCTATTAGAACGCGAGTGGTGTCCTGGAAGCTAGCTGCGCTTAGGAATGAATCAGTAGATAGGGATGCTTTGGTGATCCCAAGCAGCAATTGGTTGTATTTGGCTGGGTGCTTCTTGTCTTTAGATAGTTTGTCATTTGCCTCTACTACGGCTAGCTTACTAACAATGTCTCCGGTTACAAACTCACTGTCGCCGGCTTCTTCAATCTGTACGCGGCTAAACATCTGACGCACAATGATTTCAAGGTGCTTATCGGCAATGTTTTGGCCCTGGCTGGCAAAGATACGCAAGATTTCGTTCATGATGTAGCGCTGGGTAGATTCAATACCCTGGAGCACAATTAGCTCGTGCAGGTTTATAGATCCGTTAGTTAGACGCTGTCCAGCAACTATAGCGTCTCCATCTTTAATGAGTAGCTGTTTGAAGCCAGGTATTTCGTAACGGACTGCTTGCTCGTCTGCAGGCACAATGGTTATTGCCTTTTTACCAACTTCTGCCTTGCCAGCAATTGGGGTAATTAGCGGCTGTGAGCCGTCTTCTTCTGCCGCTACAACATCTCCAATGGCAACATTTGCACCAGATTTAATTTGTACTTTGCGGACGCCAAATTTAAGCTCAACTTTGCTACTTTCTTTGCCGGTAATCTGCACTACATAGTGATCGCCATCTTCCCAAGTTTTGGCTGTACCAGCAATTTCTGATAGATACGCCTGACCCTTGGGTGCACGGACTTCAAACAATTCCTCGACACGTGGCAGACCAGTGGTAATGTCTTCTCCAGCAACTCCACCGGAGTGGAAAGTCTTTAGTGTTAGCTGTGTACCTGGCTCTCCGATACTCTGAGCAGCAATTACACCTACAGGATGATGCGCAGCTACAAGCTCGCCAGTAGCGGGATCTACACCATATGATTTGCGGCTAATACCGCGAACACTAGTGCAGCTAAGCACGCTCATGATTTTGACGCCGTCAAGTGACGCATCTGCTTCAATTTGAGCGGCAACTTCTGGGCTAATGAGATGGCCCTTCTTAATGTAATCGCCAATTTTCTCGGCACTAAAGCGTCCAACTAGACGTGAGGCGTAGCTCACACCAATTTCTTCGGCATCAGAACGGAAGATGGCAAAGCCAGGATCATCTGTAGGTTCATCAATAGTAAATACATCTTGGCTGACGTCCACCAATCGGCGGGTTAGGTAGCCTGAGTCTGCAGTTTTAAGAGCAGTGTCAATCATACCCTTACGCGCACCACGGGTGGCGGTAAAGTACTCTAGGGACGATAATCCAGACTTGTAGTTGGAACGAATGGGAAGTTCAATGGCTCGTCCAGTAGCATCTGTTGTTACACCAAGCATACCAACGGCGGTCATGACCTGGCCAATGTTACCACGGGCACCAGAGGTTACAGCAATCGACATAGAGCTGTCCTCTTTGGCAAACTGCTCTGACAAACGATCTTGAACCATACCCACTGTGTCTTGCCAGTTGTCTACCGTTAGGCGGTAACGCTCTTCGTCGGTGATGAAACCTTCGTCGTACTGGTTACTGATCTTGGTGGCTCGTATTTCACCCTCGTCCATAATGCCATCTAGACCTTCGATATCGCTAAAGTCACTCATACCCATAGATAGTCCGGACATTGTGGCGTAGGTAAAGCCCATATCTTTTAGATCATCGGCAATTTCTGCAGTTTTAGCCTGTCCATAACGCTGGTAAACAAGCGCCATAACATTGCCCAGTTTTTTCTTGGTCATAGCTTGATCTTGGAATGGGAAATCTTCTGGAAAGATTTCATTAAACAGAGCCCGTCCTAATGTAGTCTCACGAAGAGCACCACGGAAAGGTATGCGGATACTGCTCTGAAGTTCTATGATACCTGCATCCATAGCCATTAGGGCTTCGCTTAGGCTAGAAAATGCCTTTAGCTTGGCCGTTTTGGCTGTCTTAGGACGTTCATATGTTAGGTAGTAGCAGCCCAGAACTATATCTTGCTCAATATGCAATATAGGGGAGCCGTCAGCTGGTTTTAGCAAGTTTTTATTTGCAGCCATAATCTCTATAGCTTCAGCCTGGGCATTGTCTGACAGTGGAAGGTGAACCGCCATTTGGTCACCATCAAAATCCGCATTAAAGCCCTTACATACTAGTGGGTGAAGCTGAATGGCCTTACCTTCAATAAGTACTGGTTGAAAGGCCTGGATACTGAGTCGGTGCAGACTAGGCGCACGGTTAAGCAGCACGTACTTACCTTTAATGACTTCGTCAAGGGCATCCCACACAGCTACTTCACCAGATTCAATCATTCGGGTTGCACTGCGGATGTTATGAGCATGTTCGTTGGTAATAAGATAGCCAATTACAAACGGTTTAAATAGCTCAAGAGCCATCATTTTAGGCAGTCCACACTGGTAAATCTTAAGCTCTGGGCCGGCTACAATTACTGAGCGACCAGAATAATCTACGCGCTTACCTAGCAAGTTTTGGCGGAAGCGGCCTTGTTTGCCCTTTAACATGTCACTAAGGCTCTTTAGTCGACGACGTTGGCCAGTTGCAGCCACTGCGCGGCCACTACGTGCATTATTGTTATCTATAAGTGCGTCAACAGCTTCTTGAAGCATACGCTGCTCGTTGCGTCGGATAACTTCTGGAGCGTTAAGGTCAATCAGCTTCTTAAGACGGTTATTACGGTTAATTACACGTCGGTAGAGATCATTCAAGTCACTTGTGGCAAAACGTCCACCAGTTAGCTGAACCATGGGACGTAGATCTGGAGGAATTACTGGAAGTACTGCAACACATAGGCTGCTAGGTTTAATGCCAGCCCGGTGCATACTTTCTAGTAAACGGAGGCGCTTCATAAGCTTCTTTTTGCGCTGGCCCTTGGTCTCTTCAACTTCTTTACTAAGCTCTGTAATTAGATCACCTAGATCAACGGTGTCTAGTAGCTCTTTTAGGGCACCACCACCCATACCAACTTCAATAATTGACTGCAAATCGTCTGGAAGGTTACGGTAGTCAGTTTCACTAATTAGTCGTAGACGCTCCAGACCCTCTAGCTGTTCTTTGGTTTGTTCGTATTCAATTGTTAATTCTTCTAACTCTTTAGCTTGAAGCTCTGTTAAGGCTTTTACGTCTGCACCCTCAATCTTGGCTGCACCCTCGTTGCGGATGCGAATAGCTTCTTTAGCGGCGTTAAATTCTGCAGCTTTGTCTTCTAGGATTTTGTCACGCTTGTCTGTATCAGCACTCTTAATAATGTAGCTTGCAAAGTAAGCAATACGCTCCAGGTTCTTAACAGTCATGCCTAGCACGAGGCCAATAGCAGAAGGTGTGCCGCGCAAAAACCAAATGTGGGCAACGGGTGATGCCAGGCTAATGTGGCCCATGCGTTCGCGCCTTACAATAGATTTGGTAACAATCTCGCCGTTTTTATCAACAGCTGCTTCGCGGCTACGTACACCCTTAAACTTAGCGTCATGCGGGTTTATATCTTTGACTGGACCAAAGATGCGCTCACAAAACAAGCCATCGCGTTCAGGCTTTTGGGTGCGGTAGTTAATAGTTTCTGGTTTGGTTACTTCGCCGTGGCTCCATTCCAAAATGTCTTCTGGGCTGGCCACCGCAAGGCGTACAGCATCAAAGTCGGCAATGTTTGTGCCTGTAGAATATTTCCGCATCATTATTTTGCCTCCTCAGGTGTTTCATCATCGTCAGTTGCTATTAGAGCTGTGTTGTCGGCTGCAACTGTTTGGTCATCGACGGGCGAAGCAGTAGCAATGCCTCCACTAAGCTCATCATCAAGTTCCATTACAGCAAATTCGTCTTGTAAGGCGTCTTCTGTGACGTCTACATCAGACACCACTGGCTGGGGAACGTCTACCTCTGGCGCATGAGCAGCCTCGTCCTTAATGTTTTCGGCCAATATGGCTTCTGCATCCACAACTGCATTTGAGGTAACTAGGTCTACTTTAAGGCCTAATCCTTGCAGTTCCTTCACAAGCACGTTGAAGCTTTCAGGTACCTTAGGACCAACAATTTCTGTACCCTTAATTATAGATTCGTAAGCTTTGCTGCGACCGTAGACATCATCTGATTTAATAGTCAGCATTTCTTGTAGGGTGTGTGATGCACCGTAAGCCTCAAGTGCCCAAACTTCCATCTCACCAAAGCGCTGACCACCGTTTTGTGCCTTACCACCAAGTGGCTGTTGGGTAACCATGGTGTACGGACCAGTTGAACGAGCGTGGATCTTGTCTGCAATCATGTGATTGAGCTTAATCATGTACATACTGCCTACAGTTGTGCGCTCCTTAAACGATTCTCCTGTACGGCCGTCGTAAAGCTGCTGTTTGCCATCGTCAGGTAATCCAGCCTGTTTTAGCAGTGTTTGGATCTGGGTGGTGGAAACACCGTTAAATGGCGGGCTACCGACTTTAAAACCAAGCATTCGTGCAGCCATACCGAGGTGAGTTTCAAACAGCTGACCTACGTTCATACGAGATGGTACGCCAAGGGGGTTCAAGATGATGTCAACAGGTGTTCCATCACTTGTAAATGGCATGTCCTCAACTGGTAGTACACGGGCAATCACACCCTTGTTACCATGGCGGCCTCCAAGTTTATCACCAACGGCAATTTTGCGCATTTGGGCTACAAAAATCTGGATTTGCATAATTACGCCAGCTTTAAGCTCATGTCCGTTGGCGCGGCTGAAGACTTTTACGCCCACAACCTTGCCGTGCTTACCATTGCTCATGCGCTGTGAAGTATCGCGAACCTCTTTGGCTTTTTCTCCAAAGATAGCACGTAACAGTCGCTCTTCGCTGCTTAATTCTTGCTCACCTTTAGGTGTAATCTTACCTACTAAGATATCTCCTGGATGAACATCTGCACCAATACGTACGATGCCATCTTCATCCAAGTGTCGTAGGGCTTCTTCGCTGACATTAGGTATATCGCGGGTTACAATTTCAGGTCCTAGTTTAGTTTCACGAACTTCAGTCATGTAATCGACAATATGTATTGAGGTTAGCGTGTCATCTTCAACGAGCTTGCGGGAAATTATAATGGCGTCCTCAAAGTTATAGCCAGACCAAGGCATAAATGCTACTAGCAAGTCTTTGCCAAGGGCTAATTCGCCATCAGCTATGGACATACCTTCTATAAGCACATGGCCCTTTTTGACCTTATCGCCTGTACTTACTACAACTTTTTGATTTATACATGTGCCTTCATTACTACGGACAAAATGCTGGGGGTGATACGTAGCTGTGTGTCCTTTGTATTTCACTCTGACTTCATCTGCACTTGCACTCTCAACCGTCCCATCAGCCTCGGCATAGGTAATCTGCCCAGTGTTTTGGGCGGCAACGGTCTCTATACCGGTACCAACAATTGGGGCAGATGGGCTAATTAGTGGTACAGCTTGGCGCTGTTGGTTACTACCCATTAGACTTCGGTAAACATAGTTCTTCTCAATAAATGGAATTAGTGCTGCGCTACTACCGATTATCTGGCGGCGAGATGCGTCCATATGCGTTACATCGTTAGCGTCAACTTCACCAGACACCAAACGGTTACGGGCACTTACACGCTCATTTATAAAGTAGCCCTTGTCGTTATATGCTTCACTAGCGCTTGCAATAACAGCTTGCTCTTCTTCTGATGCGTCCATATATATGATTTGGTCAGTTACTTCAGCTTTAATTGGCCAGGTCGTCTGGTTTTTAACCTTTGCTAGTCGAGTTGCAGATGCGGCAGTAACCTTTTGGCCAGATTTTACTATCGTCTTGCCTTTTTCATCTTCAAAATCTACAGCTGCTATGTGGCCTATTGACTGTTTGGCGGTAACTGCACTGAGTACCTTGCGGTAAGGGGTTTCAATAAAGCCATAGTCATTAATACGGGCATAGCTGGCAAGGTTTAGTACTAGGCCAATGTTGGCACCTTCTGGCGTTTCTACCGGGCAAATGCGTCCATAGTGAGTGGCGTGGGCATCACGGACTTCAAAGCCTGCACGCTCTCGGCTTAGCCCACCGGGGCCCATAGAGCTTAGGCGGCGTTTGTGCGCAAGTTCGCTGAGTGGGTTAATCTGATCCATAAACTGTGACAACTGGCTGCTGGCAAAGAATTCACGTACGGCTGCTACTACTGGGCGGGCATTTATAAGCTGGGCCGGTGTAACGGTTTCAATTTCACTCATACTCATACGGTCTTTGGTGTTACGCTCCATCCGAAGTAAACCAATACGGAATTGACGTTGCACAAGTTCGCCAACCAGTTTGACACGGCGATTTGCTAGGCTGTCAATATCATCGGCCGGTTCCTGTGTGTTATTTAGGCGGATAATCTCTGCTACGATCGCCACTAGGTCTTCAAGACGCATTACACGGTTTTCTATGTTATTTGGAGTCTTTAGATCCAACCGCTTGTTGATTTTGTAGCGTCCAACGCGGCTAAAATCAAAGCGTTTGAAGTTGTAGAACATGTTCTCAAGCAAGCTTCGGGCGTTTTCTACTGTTGCAAGGTCACCAGGACGCAAACGGCGGTAGACTTCAATCAAAGCATCGTTGTTGCCGTGAGCAGGGTCTTTTTCTAGTGTTACGGCCAGGTGACTTACTGTGCCACTGTCTACATGCTTAAAGGCTGTCAGCATGTGGGCTTCTGTCATACCTAATGCGCGCAGTAGTGTAGTAACAGGGATTTTTCGTTTACGGTCTATCTTTACATACAATGCGCCATTGGCGGCTGTCTCAAACTCCAGCCAAGCACCACGGCCTGGTATTACTTTGGCGCCGTATAGGTTGTTTGTGCCTTTCTTATCTGCGGTAAAGAATACACCAGCAGAACGAATAAGCTGGCTTACTACCACGCGTTCTGCGCCGTTAATCACAAACGTTCCGCGGGTAGTCATCCATGGGTAATCGCCCAGGTAGATTTCTTGTTCTTTTACCTCGCCAGTAACCTTGTTAGTAAGGACTACAGTCGCTTTAAGTGGAGCCTCGAAACTTACATTATTTTCACGGGCTTCTGCTTCTGTTAATTTAGGCTTTTCGAAACGATAGCCTTTAAAATCTAGGGTCAGTTTGGTGCCAGTATAGTCGTCTATCGGACTAATCTCTTGCAGCAACTCACCTAGACCTTCGTCTACAAACCATTGGAATGACTTGTTTTGGTGGTCCACCAAGTTAGGCAGATCGATAGTATCGTCTGGCTTAGTGTAATAAACTCGTTCGCCCGGCTTGATCTTCGTAGTGCTTTTGGCCATATATAATTACTACTCCCACTTATGTAGATATAAAGTTAGAGACTTTTGTTTTATCTGTTAGATGGTTCGCGCGCGAAGGTCACTAAGGGGTGGTGACAATATAATTTTTGATAAAATCCAGCACAGCCCTTACACTACTTCTTGAACACTAGTATAGAGACAAAAAACTAACGAGTCAAGTATAAAGTTTACGACCAAAGACTACAAAATCCTATATTATCATTTGGATTGATCTATGGCCTCCGGTGCGCCTGGTTTTTGAGAGATTATATCCAATACTTCGTGTACTCCGGAGTTTGTGTGGCGAAATTGTACAACTGGCGTTGCATCTTCTCCAAATACCCATCGCCACTCAAACGGTTCACCAGTATATGTAACACCTATGCTCGTAAGATAAGGACTCCAAAGTCTCTCGCCTACATATGGCCACGAAGAAACCTGCTCTCTAGGATCGCGCTTTTCTAGTATGTGATGCACTCCAACATCAGCGGCACTGACATCACCAGTATCTTGAATACCTTCAAGTAAAGATAGACTAAACGCTCGTGAACCTAATGAAGCCCATTTTTTTGGCACTAATCTATTAATATGCAGTGTGTCGGAATGCATTTTAGCAGCCATCTCTAACTTACCTAATGGTTTGCCAACTACTAGTCCTACTACCTTACCGGCTTTTTTACCAAGCTTTGCTCCGACTCTATCCGTTAATTTTTCTTCTGCGCTGGTAGATACATTGACTGTTCCAGATATAACACCATGCAGATTATGAGAACGATCTAATATTACTGCAGCAAGTGGAGATCCATATCGCTGGTTTTTTCTTTGAAAAGGGCCCCCAACTCCTGCATTAACTTTACGTCGCTGTTTTTCAAGGTTATTAATAAAGTAGTCATACTCAGCTTGTGAGCGACCAGGGAAATCTACTTCAACCGAAGCCCTATATAAGCCGTTAAACTCATCGTGTTCAGTGTCTGAAAGTTTAGTTGGATTAACTAACTTATATTCGAAATTCTGTGGCGAAACGTTGGACATGGTCTGCTCTACCTCAATTACTACAATATATTATACCATTACATGCAATAGGTGAGAGCAATTTAATCACATTATAGTCAAATTAAAAGGAATCTGAGTTTCTCTGACAGGTATAGTAAGTCTAATTAGCTTCTCTTCAATTAAAGGATCACTCTACTTGAGTTTTGGAGGTGTGCTAATTATAGCGTCTACTACACCGTACTTTTTGGCTTCCGGGGCAGTCATCCAAAAGTCGCGTTCCATATCCGTGTGGATCTTGTCAGCCTTCTGACCAGTGTTTTTAGACATAATCTGTTCCATGAGTCTCTTTACACGCAAGGCTTCCTTAAGGTCAATCTCTTGGTCTGTGACTTTGCCCTTGCTGCCGCTAGAAGGTTGGTGAATCATGACGGTAGCGTTTGGTAGCAAGAATCTTTTTCCCTTGGCACCGCTACTGAGCAGGAAAGCAGCCGCAGAAGCCTGCACACCAATGCCAACTGTCTGCACATCGTTGCCTACGTATTGCATAGTGTCATAAATAGCTAGCGCATCGTATACACTGCCGCCTGGGCTGTTGATGTATAAAAATATGTCCTTTTTGGCATCATCTGCCTGGAGGAACAACATCTGGGCAATTATAAGGTTTGCGGTAACTTCGTTAACGTCTGAACCCAAAAAGATAATACGCTCACGTAGCAGCCGGCTATAAATGTCATAGGCTCGCTCGTAGCGTCCCTCGTTTTCAATTACTGTCGGTACAAGTACCTGGCTCTTTTTCTTAACGTTAGAATCATCTTGTGCAAACATTGTTTTCTCCTATTTGTATATCCATAATATGAAATTAGCACTCTACTGTCAAGAGTGCTAATTAGTCAGCTTCGTTTATTTAAAGATTACTTAGGTAATTTGCGCTAACTGCATCCGCCTGTGCTGAAGTATCTGTAATGGGTATAGACTGAACGTCTCTATAATCATCACTTTCAGTTTTTATTGTGGTTTCAGATTCCATTAAATCTATGTGCTGTGTTTGTGTATTTTGATACTGTCGGCGTAAAAGTATACCGCCTATTCCGGTAACGATTGCCAACCCTATTGGCTTATTCCTAACCAATTCTGCAGTTATAAGCGTTAAATACAGTGCTGTACTTCCAACAAGGCGTTTAGTCCCTTCACGATCTGATAATTCGTTGGCATTATCAACATGAAGATCTTCCGCGCCATTTTTAAACTGGCCGTAGTAAATATGCTTTAATAGTTTACCTGTCTTGCTCATATAAAATTATATTAACACTAATATCAACTTTGGTCAAGTAGTATGCTTCTTGGCATATACTGTAAGCTTGGCTAATGTTTTTTCTGTTAATAGACTATTTTCAATATCACGACGACCATTGGGAGTGTCAAGTTCTGCTTGCATAGCATTATCAGTATATTGCCCCTTTAGAAGCTGGAGGCGAATCTCGAACTCCTCTGGAGTAACTTTTATGCCTTCCTGTTCAGATATTTCACTCAGTACCAGCCCAGCCTTAACGCTTTCCTGGGCACTGTCACGGTTTCGTCTGCGGTGTTCTTCTTCTGTTATTCCTTCTTCGTCTAGGTGCTCCTGCCAGGTTTGGCCACGATAGGCCAAGTTTTGACGCTCACCTTCTTCTGCCCGCTTTACTTCCTCGTCGATCAATACTTCCGGTATTGCTACGCTAGATTTAGCTGCAATATTTCTGACCAGCTGGTTTTCAAAGTCACGGTCAGCTTGCTGTTGGCGCTCAATTGTAAGCTGCTTTTTTATGTCTGTTTTTAGTTCTGTTAGTGTCTTAAATGGACCGGACTTGGCTGCAAATGAGTCATCTAGTTTTGGTGCCACAACCTCTTGGACTTGTTTAACACTAACGCTGAAAGTTACTTTTTTACTCTGCAATGCCGCAACGCCATAATCTTTAGGAAATGTTACATCAAATTTAGTATCATCACCGTGTTTTAAGCCAAACAAATGCTCTTCAAAGCCTGGTATAAATGTGTTGCTACCTAAAATGAGAGGATAGTCCTTGCCGTCAGCACCTTTTACTCGCTGACCCTTGCTATCCTTACCACTAAAGTCAATTAGTACCTCATCACCCTTTTTAGATGCCCTTTGTACGCCGCTTCGTTCTGCCATACGCTGTTGCAGGCTTGATAGTACTTCTGTGACATCTTTGGCTTCTACCTTTACGGCAGCTGGTTGCTGCTTCATGGTCTTATAATTCGGCAGCTTTATTTCACCTATAACCTCTACCTCGGCTTCAAACTCTAGCTGTGTAAAAGGCACGAACTTTTTGAGGGTAATTTTGGGCTGCTCGACAGGTCGTAGCTTTTCAGCCTGCATTGCCTGCACATATAGGCGATTTACGGCTTCGTCTAAGAATTCACTATGTAGTAGCTCCTGATCTACGCTCTTTTCAACCATTGAAAGCGGAGCTTTACCACTGCGGAAGCCGGGTAGTTTAACGTGGTCTTTTGCCAAATGGCGCAGTACAACAGTTTTTATGCCATCTATGAGTTTCTGGTCGGCAGAAATGTCCAGCTTGATGCGAGTATCACTAAGATATGTCTTTATGAGTTGCATAAAAAGTAACTATAACAGATAGGCGCTGAATATTCTAGCGTACTAGTAGTGAATTTAGTAGAGCTACCATTGATACACACCATGCAATTTCTACGACCACGCCTGATGGCCGTTGATACCACTGTATGCCGTGATGAAAACGACGAATTGGACCGTACTTAGGCTTAGGCTTGTGAGCATTTGCTGCAACAAAGTCGGGAATCCACATCAGATCAGGGCTTGCTGATAGCACAGAGCAAGTTAAGATAAGCCAAACATTGGCGGGCTGCATAATAAGTAATACGAGAAGAACTAGAGATGCACCGGCAATATCACCAAGGAGCCTAAACTTATACAGATTACTGTTAAATTTCGGCTTTGCAATTTCAAAATGAGGTAACACGTCTAGTGCAAAATGGGACAAAAATGCAGCTGGTAGAGCCACTACTGGGTTATGGACTACCACAGCTATCAATGCCCCAGTTAGAACGTGGTTGGTCGCTGTCATCTACTTTCGAAAATCTTTCACCATGCTGACTATGCGTTGAAGACTGTGTTGTTCCTCTGTACCAGTAGCCAAATCTTTTAGATTGAACTGTCCGCTCTCAAGCTCTTTCTCGCCAATAAATAATGCATAGTGGACGCCTTTGCTGGCAGCTGTTTTTATTTGCGAGCCGGCCTTACGTCCGCTGCTGTCTACGGCAACACTCAGGCCCATCTGTCGCAGATCTGCCAAAACTGTTTGTGCCTTTTCATACATGTCATCGCCTACAAGCACTACATATATATCAGTTTCAGGTTTAAGCTTGGGCAATAGCTGGTGAGTTTCCAAGAAGTTAGCTAGAGTAACATCACCCATGCCAAATCCTACTGTTGGTAGGTTTTCTACGCCGAAAAGACCTATGAGACCGTCATATCGACCGCCACCAAACATAGAACGGTTATTTTCTGGATCACGGTCAAATATTTCAAATACTATATCTGTGTAGTAATCAAAGCCGCGCATAAGTGTTAGGTCAAACACGCAGTTGCTGATACCGCTAGCCTTTAGCCAATCCATGAGTTGCTTGAGTTCCTTTACTGACTCGTGGTCTGCGAGCTTTGGCGGTAGCTCAGACAAATCTTCTGCTTTGAGTCCTTCGAGCAGTTGTTCGGTTAGCCCTTGCTCACGTTGGCTTGGTGTAAATATCGCATCTGCTTGGGCTACAAACTCAGCGTGTGGAATCTTGCTTTTGCGGTCAATGAGTTTGCCTAGGGTATAAGTTTGTACCTCATGCAGCCCTAAATGCTCGTGCATAAAAGCATCAACCAATTTGCGGCTATTGAGTCGTATGCTGTACTGGTTGCGACGGGAGCCAAACGCCTGCATTACGCTATCTGCCACTTGTATAATTTCGTGCTCTGCTTCAAGCCCCGCAATACCAAACAGATCAACATTCAGCTGCCAATGCTCCCGCAGCCGTCCACGCTGAGGGCGTTCATAGCGCCACAGGTTTGGAATGCTGTACAAGCGCAGTGGGTAGGTTAATTCTTGCCTTTTAGCTGCCACCATGCGGCTAACTGTGGGTGTCATCTCTGGTCGCATGACAACATGCCTTCCACCTCGGTCCTCAAATGTATAGGTCTGCTCATTTACTATCTCTTCGCCAGTTTTAGCAAGATATAGTTCTAGCGGCTCTAGGATAGGTGCGTCATACTCCTCATATCCAAACTTTTCTGCTACTGTGCGCCAAACACCAAACAGATACTTCTGCAAACGTTTATCGTCAGGATAAAAATCTCGCGCGCCTTTGTAGGGTTGGGTACTTAGTGCCATAACTTGGGCCTTATTATAGCTAAAACTAACTAGAGACGCTAACGCCAATCTTGTTGTTGTCAGCGAAACGCTACTGGCGCATAATATGGTCAACATAAGGAGATTCTCAGAATGGCCAAAGAGAAAAAGCAATCACAAACCGTAAGTGCTTTTGAACTATTTAGCAAAAGCCAGGAAATAGTCATGCGTAACCTGTCTAGCTTTGTAATATTAAACTTACTACCTGCCGCTACGCTTCTAGGGAGCATGATAGCTAAGAGCCACTCTAGAGATCGTACAACAAGCTTTAGCAATGTAGGAATTGCAGGAGTACCGACCTACGCAATTGCAAGTCTAGCTGGAGTTGGCATAGCCCTATTCGTTGTAGTCATAATTGTCAGTGCACTAATCCAGGCAATGTTATATAGCTTGAAGCTGCAAGGTGCGCAAGGTAAGACCCCTGACATGTCCAATCTTTGGGAAGTTGGTAAAAAATATTGGCTACGGCTATTTGGACTTAGCATTGTGGTTGGTCTAACAATAGTTGTAGGTCTAATACTATTTATAATACCGGGCCTTATCATGATTCGCCGGTACTTTTTAGCTCCTTACATTATGGTGGAGCACAATACTGGCATTATGGAGTCTATGCGAAGAAGTGCAGCGCTGACTAAACCATATCCAGGAGCAATATGGGGAATTATTGGCGTATCGTTTCTGCTGAGTCTGCCAAGTATAATCCCGTTCTTGGGAGCATTTATTAGCCTAGCTCTGAGTGTGCTGTATTCCGCAGCGCCAGCCCTACGTTACGAAGAGTTGAAGAAACTATCAGCATAATATAAACGACCCCAAAAGGAGTCGCATTGTTTTGGTGCGGATGAAAGGACTTGAACCTTCACGCCTTGCGGCACTAGCTCCTAAGGCTAGCGTGTCTACCAATTCCACCACATCCGCATAAACAGACTGTATTTTACGAAATTTTACGGTAAAACACTAGTTTGGCATCTCCGTAATCTTGCTCTTTGATAACTTCTAGTCCCTCAAATTCTGGCGTATTAGACTTGCCGGGCCAGTCCAATACGTATAAACCATTGTCTTTGACGTGCTTAGTTAGCTTCTGCAGTAAAGGCAGTCGTAGATCGTCGTATGGTGGCGCAGCAAACACCAAATCAAACACAGAGTTAAGGTTATTGTCTGACCAGCCGCTAGCATTGGCACGGATTGACTTTACTGCATCATCAACATCTAACTGCCTGACATTCTCCATAAGTGTTTGGTGGGCATTTTTATCTATATCTATGGCTGTGGCGTGTGCGGCACCACGGCTAATGGCCTCTAAGCTAAGTGCCCCACTGCCAGCAAAAGCATCTAGCACATTTAATCCTGATATATCGCCCAAGGTATTAAATAAGCCGCCACGTACCTTGTCGCTCATTGGATGAGTCCGTTGGCCTTTGGGTGCGTCAAACTGTCTGCCACCCAAAGTTCCAGCTATAACTCTCATGACTGCTCGATTAAACCCGCTTCTGCCATTGCAGAGTACCAGGCCAGTGTAACCGTTTTGATTATATTCGGTGCTAATTTTTGTCTTACATCTAGTGTAAGCCGGGTAGACCAGCCACGATGATGGTATCTGTTATACATATCAAGCACGGCAATTTCACGGGCAGAGCGTTTAAACCATTCTACGATTCCAATTTCCTTAATTTTCTGCAGCTCTTCCTTGGTGGGCGTAGCATCACTGAATCCAAGCGGTTTTATAATAGAGGCAATTCCAAACTCAAATAATCCATGTGTCGTGATTAACCCTTTTGGTCCCCACATTTTCCAATTATTTTTTACTTGTTTGCGCTTAGTGTCGCCTGGTATAAGTAATTTACCCTTTAATGTCGTCCTTGTTTCCAAACCTTCGCCTCTCAGTTCTTCTAATTCTTTTTCGTATGGATAGTGATGTGCAGGTGTAAGCCCGTCAACAATAGCATGAGCAAGCCAGGCAGCTTCAAAGGCAACTCTTTCTTTGTTATTAAGTTTTAGCTGTTGGACTAATAATCTGTAATGATCCTGGATTAACTCAATCAGTTGGGAATCGTCATTGTTGAATGGACTGTAATAGTGCCAAGGTTCATCCTTAGCCGGGCTTTTACGTTTTATACCATCGGGTCCATTTTTGCCCTCAAATTGCAATATCTTACCAATACTAGGAAATATATTACTGCTTCCAACTATTAATGCTAAGTGCCGCCGGGCTACTCTATCAATCTTTTGGTGTGCACCCATGACACGGCCCGATATCTTAGTAAGTGTTGTTCCTGAATACATATGTTAGTTTAGGTTTGTAACAGCGCGAAGATTTTTAACGCGCGCTTGTAGCTCTTTGTATTGTAGCAGATTTGCACCCGTGTCTATAAACTCTTGGGCTGCCTGTCGAGCTGCGGAAATTAATTTTACATCTGTTAATTTAGCTACTCTCAAGTCAAGCTGGCCGTGCTGCATGGTGCCATAAATGGCTCCAGGTCCGCGAATGTCAAGGTCTAGCTCAGCTAGCTCAAAACCGTCGGATGAACCTTCCACCGCCCGCAAACGTCGACTGGGAGCCTTGGAATCGCTAAGCATAAGATAGCAATAGCCTTGGTGTTCGCTCCTGCCCACCCGTCCTCGTAGCTGGTGTATTTGTGCTAGCCCAAACCGTTCGGCATCCTCAATTAACATGACTGTAGCGTTTGGTACGTCTACACCCACTTCTATAACCGTGGTCGCTACCAAAACATCTAGTTTATGGGCTACAAAATCGCCCATTACCTTTGCTTTATCTTCTGATTTCATCTTGCCATGCAATAGTCCTACTTTTCTATGCTTAAACGGACCTTTGCTGAGCTCTTCATAGACTTTTTCTGCAGACTTGCTGGCTTTGCTAACTTCAGATTCGGTTATTAGTGGTGTAACGACAAATAGTTGGCGACCGGCATTTAACTCCTTATCAATCTTTGCGTATAACTGTGCGCGCGAGTTGGGTGAGACAATTTTAGTAATAATGGGCTTACGGCCAAGAGGCTTAGTATCTATTACAGAAATGTCTAGCTCTCCATAAAGAGTCAATGCCAAACTACGAGGAATAGGTGTAGCGGTCATGCTGATTACATGCAATGCATGGCCGGCCTTGGCTTGGAGTTTTTTGCGCTGCTCCACACCAAAACGGTGCTGCTCGTCTATGATTACCAGTCCTAGTTTGTGCATATCCACTTTTTCTGCAATAAGCGCGTGCGTGCCAATGATTAAGCGTATATCCCCCTTCTTGACACGTTTGTGAGCTTCAGCCTTTTGGGCTGGCTTTAGGCTGCCAATAAGCATACCTACTTGCCCAGCGTAGCCTAGTGGCTCCAAAAGCTTGTGAACAGTATCCGCGTGTTGGCGCGCTAAAAGCTCGGTTGGTGCCATAAATGCCACCTGAAAGCCTTGCTCCATGGCCATAAGCGCCGCCATAGTGGCTACTACCGTCTTACCTGAGCCAACATCACCCTCGATTAGCCTGTTCATGGGACGAGACTTCTCTAGGTCCTGATAAATACGCCAGGTTACTTTCCTTTGGGCGTCAGTAAGTTTAAACGGCAAATGATCCACAAAGTCACGCGCTAGCTGTTGCTTAAACGGAATAGCTAGTGCTACTTCCTGGGCAAGTTCGTTTTTGTTCAGAAGACTAGCAAGGCTCAGCCCGAAGACTTCTTCAAAACCCAGCCTTCTTTGTGCCTGTTCCAGTTGTTTTGAACTTTCTGGAAAATGCATGGCCATAAGAGCTTCGCTACGGCTCATTAGTTTTTGCTGGGCTATAAGCCAGGTAGGGAGAGTTTCTGATAGGGAGCGAATAAGTGGTGCGACCTCACGCAGCATACGACGGATTTCTAATGACTTGCTACCTTTAATTTCCCTGTAAATAGGAACAATCCGTGCAGTATTAACAGGAAACTCACTAACTAGTTCCATAGAAGGGTTCATAACAGAAAACTTCTGGTGGCTTAGCTCAAATTGCCCGGAAACGTAGTACAGTGCGTCAGGCTTAATGGCAGCAGCTCTGTAAGGTTGGTTAAACCATATTAAACGAACACTGCCTGTACTATCACTCGCTACTGCCTCTGTTATGTGCATGCCACGGCGAACATAACGGCCTTTTGCTTGCTTGATAGATACCCTGAGTGTAATCACTCCTGGCTTAATATCTGCAATCTGTTGCACTTGGGAATAATCATCATAACGGCGCGGGTAATAATCAATTAGATCAGCCACGGTATGGATGCCAAGCACTGCATACTTTTTGGCAAGTGTCTCCCCAACCCCCTTAATATCAGTCAACGGACTCTCTAGTTTCACATCACCTAGTATAGATGATGTGGCTAGGCTTTTTGGATCAGTAAGAAGACGCTGGGTCCAAAGTAGGTTTTGGAAAGAGTTGGCTGCAAGACACGTTCTACTGCCAGCATGCCACCCATGGGGATAATCTTTTTGAGGGCTGGCGAGCGCAGATTAGATACAGACAGTGTACGTTTGACCTTAAATCCTGCATGTGCCAACTGTTTGATAACTGTTTTTGGATTGTGATTTACAAACGCTATGTCACTTTCTTTCTTGTTTTGCTCAGAACGAATATCTACTGGATCAATTGGCATTTTTTTAGCCTTCAAGATGTGCTTGAGGCGGTTACGGGCATGAGCATAGTTAGCGACCTCTAATATAAATGTTCCATCTTGGGCCAAGACGCGGTATATTTCCCTAAACTCAGTGCTTGGATCCGGCAAGTGATGCATAACTCTTATCATAGTAAGAAGGTCCACCGAACCATCATTGAATGAAAGGTCGTCTGCTTGTGTTAGTTTGCGGTCAATCTCTGGATGATCTTTGAGGAAATCTTTGGCAATATCAAGCTGCTGCTGAGACGGCTCGGCCAAAGTGACTTTGTCTGCGTAATTTTCTAGTAACAGGCACAAACGACCATAACCACCACCCACATCCACGGCATGTCCAAAGTGTTTGCCCTTCAGAAGTCTCTTTATAGCTATCTGCTCGGCAGCGTTCTCGTAATCACGGCCATCCCAGTAATGTAGATAGTTATGTGATGGATCATTATATTGGTCGGCTTTTTTATGTGTTTTTGCCATTGCAGCCTAGTGTAGCAGTTAGCGTAGCCTAAGGACAACAGTGTTGCGGAGAGTTTTGCCCCGACGCAGTATCAGCCTCCCGTCCTGGAAGTCAGATGCTTCAAAAGTTGTCTTGGTACTCTGCTTGTTATTTATATATACGCCTCCGGCACTCAAAAGCTGTCGAGCCTCAGTCTTGGATGTTCCCAGACCATACTTGACCAGAACATCAACCACACTATCTCCGATTTTGATCTGCCCAGTCGAAGACTGTGTTGCTTGTCCCAGTTTAACTGCTTGTGCGTTAGCATTGTCGGCTTCCTTTGCTCCATGTACTAGCTTTGTAACCTCATATGCGAGCGTTTTTTGTGCATGGCGGTTTGGTTTATCATTTTCAAACTCTTCCATGACCTTGGCAATCTGCTCTTTGTCTAGCTCAGTAAAGATCTTTAGGTAGTCGCCAACACTATCATCGTCTACGTTGATCCAGAACTGATAGAAATCGATTGGGCTAGTTTTATCCGGGTCAAGCCAAACAGCACCACCTTCGCTTTTGCCGAATTTAATTCCTGTAGTTTTGTTGATAATCAGTGGCATTGTGATGGCGTGCACTTCGTCACCCGTGACTTTGCGGACAAGTTCAACGCCAGACAGACAGTTTCCCCACTGGTCGGATCCAGCTAGTTGCAGATTGGCCTCATGATGTTTATGCAAGTGTAGGAAATCGTAGCCCTGAAGAAGCGTGTAGCTGATTTCAGTATAACTAATGCCAGCTCCACCTTCCCCGAGCCGTTTGGCTATGTAGTCCCTCTGAACAAGCGGAGTCATAGAAAAATGTTTGCCAACATCACGTAGAAATGTCAGAACGGGCATATCCTTGAACCAAGTAAGATTGTTTGCCATATGCACGTCATGACCAAAAAGCTTTTCTATCTGTTGTTTAACTTTGGCGACATTAGCTTCAACCTGTTCGATTGGTTGTAGTGGTCGCTCTTCGTTCTTACCTCCCGGATCACCAATTAGACTTGTAGCTCCGCCAGCTAGCATAATTGCTTTGTGACCATGCCGGACAAATGCACGATCAAACATTAGGGCGGCTAGGTTACCAATTGTCAGTGAATCAGAGGACGCATCATAACCGTGGTAAAACGTCCACTTTTTCTTATCAAGTGTCTTTATATCTGCAAGAGTTGATTGATTTATAAAGCCGCGCCAGGCCAGCTCTTCTGATAGTGTCATTTGTGCTTCTCTATATTCATTACCTTTTTCTCAGTATACAGGATTAGACTTACATATGCGGCCATGATTATGCCAAATATCAATCGTTGTCGAATGAGTAAATTTGCTATAATATCTGTACCTCTAAGGAGTTTTCGAATAGACACATGAGTGCCAAAAAAAGTTCAGGTGGTGGCCGGCGCAAAGTTGGCAAGAATTATTTTACTACTAAGAGTGGGAACGTTATTAAAGTACATCGTAATCTGTTGCAAAAATGGGTTGGCAGTAAGGACGACAAAGAACGCCGTAAGGCAGAACGTAAAGCTGGACTACCAAAAGCCCGCCTCAAGCGTTTTCTTTATCATTTTCAGCCTAAACGCATGTACAAGTACTGGATTAGCCGTGACGGCGGCATCATGGCCCTTAAAATATTGGGTATTGGTATCGCTGCTGGGTTCGTAATATTGGTTGGTCTATTTGCCTATTTCCGTAAGGATCTACCCAACATTACCGATGTTTCTGGCAGTAATATAGGCGGCAGCATTAGTTATTACGATAAAACTGGCAATAATCTGCTTTGGCAGGACTATGATGCCGTTAAGCGCATACCAGTTAGTGATCCAAATATATCTAAATACGTGAAGCAAGCTACTGTAGCAGTAGAAGATAAGGACTTTTACAAGCATGGCGGATTTGATGTACGTGGAATTATTCGCGCCGGTGTAGCCGATAGTTTTGGACATGGAGGCACTCAAGGTGGTTCCACCATTACTCAACAGCTAGTCAAGCTTACGCAGAACTGGACCGGCAACCGTACCGTTAGCCGTAAAGTTAAGGAGCTAATTCTAGCCGTAGAGCTTGAAAGGGAATATTCCAAAGATCAGATATTGACTGGCTATCTCAACGTAGCTCCCTACGGCAATATAGAGTATGGTGTCGAGGCGGCATCTAATGATTACTTCCATAAATCTGCTAAAGATTTAACGCTAGACGAAGCTGCCTTTCTGGCAGCCATTCCTAAGTCGCCATCTTACTACTCGCCGTATGGCTCTATTTATAAACAAGACCCTGCAACGGCAAACAAGGACTTAGTAGAAAGACAGCATTACATCCTAGACCTTATGGTTCAGCAACATATGGTAACGAAAGCCCAAGCAGATGCCGCCAAAAAGGTAGATGTAGTTGCCAAAATTCAACCGCAACAAAACAAATATGCTGGCATTAAGGCTCCTTACTTTGTCTTGGCTGCCAAAAGTGAACTAGATAATAAGTATGGCTCGAGTACCGTCAACCGAGGTGGCTGGAAAGTCATTACTACTCTTGATATGGGCCTGCAAAGCACGGCCGAACAACTAGTAGCTACAAACTTGCATAATGTCAGTAGATACGGTGCGGACGAAGAAGCAATTGTAGGGGAGGATGTACAAACCGGCCAAATTGTCTCTTTGGTGGGAGGCACTGACTTTAGCAATGCCGATCATGGACAAAATAACTATGCAGCCGGCATCTTGGTACCGCCTGGCTCCAGTTTTAAACCATATGATTACACTACTTTGATAGACAATAATAATAACGTCGGAGCGGGCTCTGTCATGTATGACCAAGTGGGACCAATACCAGGTTATCCATGCACTAACAAGGCCTTGCCCAAAAATGGTGGCAATTGTTTGCAAGATTACGACTTCTTGAATCCCGGTCCCATTACACTTCGCTACGCCCTGGGTGGGTCAAGAAACATTCCCGCTGTTAAGGCCATGCTTTCTTCCGTGCCAAATGACACTAGTAGCGGCCATGTAGCCTCTATCAACAAAGTTATATCCACAGCCAGTGCTATGATGGATAACCCGTACAACAGCGGTAGCACTTACAATTGCTATGCCAATACTGCCTTAACACAAACCACCCAATGTTATGGCGCCTCAGCTATAGGTGACGGTGCGTTTTTACATCTAGACGACCACGTAAATGGGTTATCTACTCTAGCCAGACTGGGGCAAGCTATCCCGCGCACATACATTCTAAAGATTACTGACTCAGCCAACAAAAACGTATATGCGTTCCAGCAACCTAAGGCCAAGCAAGTGATTAAGGCAGATAGCGCCTACATAGTGGACAATATTGCTAGTGACCCTAACGCCAGCTACCTGCCTGGTAGCTGTACCGCCACAACCTGTACTCCGCTGTCCCATGGCGGTTACAAATTCCAGCGCGATAACGGTTGGAACTTTGCGGTCAAGACTGGTACTACTAACGACGGCTTTGATGGTCTTATGACAAGCTGGTCTACTAGATACGCTGTAGTATCTTGGGTAGGCAATCATACACGTCGCGTTAACCTCAATACCACCATGGAAACGCTTACAGAGCCGCTCACTCGGGGCTGGATGGAAGCTGCCCACGCTAACATCAAACCGGTCAATTGGGTCCAACCTAGTACCGTCAAAACACTACCCGCGTTTGTAGTTCACAACCACATCCACTATGGCGATATTGAGCCAAGCCCTGCTACTGACCTGTTTCCTGGCTGGTACAATGCGCCCTCCAAGGTCACCAATGCTAGCATTGATAAAGTCTCAAACAAGTTAGCTACTAGCTGTACACCCAATCTAGCTAAGCAACAGACAACAGGCGGGGATGCTAATTCATTCTCTGTAGACATATTCTTTGGCAGTGGAGCCCTGAGCTCAGGAGCAAATACGAGCGCCAATGATGATGTACACCAGTGCAGTGACAGCCCACCAAGCGTTGCATCATTTTATGTAGATGGCCAGGATGCCACCGCCGGTAACTCAATCAGCTGTAATGATTCGTGCAATATAACTACAGCTGTCACGGCTGGTACCCATCCGTTTAGTGATCCCCAATATCCCCAGTTCCCAGGTACGGTCAATCTGATAGTCAACGGTCAGGTTGTACAGACCAAACAGGTTTCAGACTCACCTAGCAATGTCAGCTTTACTTATAGCGGTTCTGGATCTGTAACGATGGCTATTCAAGTAATTGACAGTGTGTTATATGACAGCACTAGTGCGCAGGCTACTGTAAATTTAGCCGGAGCGGCTCAGCCGCTAAGCAACCTAGTAGCAACCATCAACGGCATTAATACGAAGTTTACTTGGTCTGGAGGCACTGGGCCTTTTAATGTGTACAAGACCGGCAATTCTACTCCATACGCATCGTGTACAAATGTTTCAGGTTCAACATGTACTGTTTCATCTGCAGTCGCTCCTCACAACACTCCTGTGGTAGTCAAAGATAGCACTGGCGCAGCTGCAACAGCCAACGTCAATTAATCTTTTTCGAGAAATTCGTTAAGAGCTGTTCGTATATCACGTACGCCAAATAGGCTTGCGGGCTTTTTACCTGTCCTTATAACTGGGCCAATGGCACCTACAAAGCCTAGTTTTTTTGCCTCAGCTACTCGCTTATCTACAAACGGCACGTGGCGTACTTCTCCGGAAAGTCCAACCTCTCCAAATACAACAGCATTTTTGCGTAGTTGCATTCCTTTTGCAGCAGAGGCTATAGCCATGCAAACTGCTAGGTCAGCTGCAGGTTCTGTGATCCGTATGCCGCCGACGATGTTTAGATAGATATCTTTGTCTGACAGATTCAGTTTGGTGCGCCGCTCAAGCATTGCCACTAATAAGTTTACCCGGTTCAGGTCAATTCCGCTGGCAGCACGCTTGGGGTAGCCATAGCTAGTTTTGTTGACTAGCGCTTGGACTTCTACAAGCAGGGGCCTCGATCCTTCCATTGTGGCCAGAACTACAGAGCCGTCACTTACCTGTCTCTCGGCTAGTAACGATGCAGACGGGTTTGTGACTGGCTGCAAGCCATTGTCTACCATTTCAAATATGCCAGCCTCATTGGTAGAGCCATAACGATTTTTTATACTTCTAAGTAGTTTGAATCCACCATAACGGTCACCCTCTAGCTGCAATACAACATCTACTAGATGTTCCAACACTTTTGGCCCGGCAATGGAGCCTTCTTTGGTGACATGCCCAACCAAGATTAGTGCTGTATTAGTCTGCTTAGCCGCTGCGGTCAGGAGTTGAGTGCTACCAGATATCTGGCTAACTGTGCCGGCGGCAGAGCTAACCCCACTTACAGTAATCGTCTGAATTGAGTCAATAATAACTAGCTTGTATTGTCCCTGAGCGATGGTGGTTGCTACATCGTCAGCCGTGTTGCTAGTAGCAAGCTGTAATTTGGGTTGGCTTGCGCCCAGACGTTGAGCGCGCAAACCTATCTGATGAGCAGATTCCTCACCGCTTATGTACAGAACGGTCTCTTTTGCTGCAACAGCATTGGCCAGCTGTAAGAGGAGTGTACTTTTGCCTATGCCGGGCTCACCTGCGATCAGGCTTACACTACCTGCCACAAAACCTCCTCCCAGCACATTGTCTACCTCATCCACACCTGTTTTAAGGCGGGTTAGTTGGTCGTGTTTGGCAAGTTTGGCAACGCTCTGAGGTTTTAGGACTGCTCCCTGATTAATTGCCTTTGGGTCTATACTGATCTGTTCCTGCAGCGTATTCCACTCGCCGCATACGTGGCAGCGCCCGGACCATGTACTACTAAGCGCCCCGCAATTACTACACACAAACTGCACACTGTTTTTCTTAGCCATAGCTTCATTTTACCTTTACACTCACAATTCCCCCAACCCAAACCCTACCTACAGATTATTGCTAAATTATTGGGAGGACACGGTGGAGCTTTGGCTGTCTAGTTCTTTAAAGAGTTGGGTTTCCTCGACTGCAATGGCTTGATATTGGTCGCGTAATTGATTGTGCTGATTTACTAACTGGTTATAGGTGGCTACCTTAGCCTGGTATAGGGTTACCTGGCTATTGTAATCGTCCACTTGGGCATTGAATGCTTGTACGTCAGTAATATTGCCTCGCTCGCTATCAATAGCCTGCCGTTTAGCCCTTAGATCTGATTCTTGACTATCGATCTGAGCTTTAAGTGTGCTTAGTTGCTGCTCGAGCGCCTTAATCTGTTGCAACAGATTATCCGCTTGGGCCTTTCGGCTAGAAAATGCTGCCTGGTATTGCTGTGAATAGCTTACTATCTTGGCCCTATTGGTAAAGTACTGAGCATAGTAAGTCTCAAGAGCCGGCGGCAGATTTGAAACCTCCGTGCCAAAAACCGAGTGCATTTCGTTGACAACATCTTTGGGTTCGCTCTTTTTGTAGGCAGCAATAGTATCAAGTAGTCGTTGATCATGCAGATCGTGTTGGTAATAGTCTTGTAGCAGCCCGTCGACGTAGTTGCGTTCTTTAGTGCTGAGACGGTCATAAATGGCGTGCAGCGTCTCATGTGCAGCAGTGACCTGCATCACACCATTAAGCTGAGGGTCGCTGACCGAAAATAGGAATATTCCTCGCTGCGGATTATGGTAACATCCTAAAATAATGGTCTGCTCACCGCCGTTATTAGGGCAGCTCGCGTTAAAATCACTGCTACTTTCGATTGCAGGATGGTTGACGTAAAACAGATGAGTTGTCTGCGAGGTCATTGTTGTGTCGGTAGCCAGTTGAACAACTTGGGCGGGAGCGGAGTAGTTACGAAGCTGAAACCAATCGTAAATAGCGTTATGCTTTAGCCAAACAAAAACTAACAGGGCCAGTAAAACCAGAAGTGTGATTAACCCCTTGCGCTTGGGTTTAGACTGCATACCAAGCAGTATAGCAAAATAACCACTTAGAGCTGGTTATTTAGCGCTTGGTGGGTACTTCTGAAGCTGCCGAGTAAGTTAGTTCTTTTTTCTTCACGTTAACTGCTACGATATCGCCTTTTTGATAGTGGTTGTCCAGTACTTCAAGGGCAATCTGGTCTTCTATGGTGTCTTGTAGCAATCGACGTAGCGGTCGTACACCGTTTAGTGCGTCGTAGCCTTCCTCTAGCAAGTGCTGTTTGGCTGCAAGTGAAACATCCAGGCCCAATCCATGTTTGACTAAACGTTGGCGGAGTTCTTCTATCTGAAGATCCAGGATTTTTAACGCGTCTTTCTTGGTCAGGGCACGGAAGACTATGGTTTTGTCTATGCGGTTAAGTAGTTCTGGACGCATAGTCTTTTTGAGCTCATCGAGCACCTTGTCCTTGTTGTTCTTATGCAATGAGTCTAGATCCTTAAGATCACTTGGGCTGGTGGCCTGGAATCCTAGTCCTGCCTCTTTTTGAAGCTTCTGGGCACCAATGTTGCTGGTCATAATGACAATAGTGTTTGTAAAGTCAATCTTACGACCTTTGGCATCTGTTAAGACGCCGTCTTCCAGCATTTGCAAGAGCATGTTGAAGACCTCAGGGTGGGCTTTTTCGATTTCATCAAACAATACTAGGCTATAAGGCTGACGGCGAATTTTATCTGTCAGCTGACCACCATCATCGTAGCCTACATAGCCAGCGGGTGCACCGACAAGACGCGCTACGTTGTGATGCTCGCCAAACTCACTCATATCAATCTTAACTAGGGCTTCACTACTGCCAAAAAATTCACGGGCCAGAACACGAGCTAGCTCAGTTTTACCAACACCGGTGGGGCCTAGGAATATAAACGAACCAATTGGGCGGGCGCCGCTGCTTATTCCCAAGCGGTTGCGTCGGACGGCCTTAGAAACAGCTTCAACAGCCTCATCCTGACCTATGACATATTTACTAAGTGTTTTTTCTAGATTTATTAGGTACTTAGCCTCTGCACGGATAACCTTTTTGACAGGAACGCCTGTCATGCGGGCAACAACCTCAGCCACATCATCACTTGCAAGCGTCAGTCTGTTTACGCCCTTGCCACTTGATTGCAGTTGTTTGAGTTCCTCGCTTATTTGGCTGGCCCTAGTTTTGTGCTGAGCGGCTTTTTCGTAGTCTTCGTTATCCACCGCATCGTCAATCTGACTATTTACTAGCTTGAGCTCTTTTTGCAAACGGCGGACATCTGGTGGGGTCTTACCCTTGTCTACACGCAAGTAGGCTGCTGTTTCGTCTAGCAAGTCTATGGCTTTGTCTGGCATGTAGCGGTCATTAATATAGCGTTTAGCTAGAGTAACAGTGTCTTCTAATACTAGGTCCGTGATAGTCACGTTGTGGAAGGCCTCGTAGTGTTTGCGTAATCCTTTTAGGATAGACAATGTCTCTGGCACTGTAGCCTCTGGTACTTGAATGGGTTGAAAGCGTCGTTCAAGAGCGGCATCTTTTTCAATATGCTTAGTGTATTCAGCGGTTGTCGTAGCGCCAATAACCTGCATTTTGCCGCGGGCAAGTGCGGGTTTTAGAATATTACCGGCATCCATAGCGCCCTCGGCTGCGCCAGCGCCAACTATGAGATGTAGCTCGTCAATAAACATAATAGTCTTTTTGTCATTCTCAAGCTCGCTCATAACTTTTTTGAGGCGCTCTTCGAACTCACCTCGATATTTAGTGCCAGCAATCATGCCAGCTAGATCAAGTACAATAATGCGCTTGTCTAGCAAGCCATCAGGCACATCCTCTGCCACAATACGCTGGGCAAGACCCTCGACTATGGCAGTTTTACCAACTCCTGGCTCACCTATTAGTACCGGGTTATTTTTGGTACGGCGGTTTAGGATAGTAATAACTCGGCGAATTTGTGCCTCGCGGCCAACTACTGGGTCAAGCTTACCGTCACGGGCCTGGGCTGTCATGTCAGTACCATAGTAATCAAGTGCAGTTTTGCGCTGGCGCTTGCTGCCACCGCTGCGCCTACGAGTGCCAGTGGACTCAGACTCATTAGTATCCTCATATTGCTGGCGGTTTAGGAATTGTTCTAAGCCGTTTAATAGCTGATCTACATTCACGTTCATATCACGCATAAGTACAGTTGCACGGGCATTCTTTTGGTTTAGGATACTGTATAAGATGTGCTCTGTGCCGCAGTATTCCTGATTGTAATCCTGGGCAACTTCATATGCCATCTTTAGAGTGAGTTTCGCTGTTTCACTGAGACCCTTAGCGCCCATATTGATAACCAGTGTTTTAGGAGTAAGGTTAAGGGCTAGCCGAGCGCGGTCCAGGGTTACACCTACGTCTTCAAGTAGTTTTGCACCCATAGATGAGTCTTGTGCCAAGACGCCAAGTAACAAATGCTCAGTTCCAATATATGCGCTGCCAAAACCTCTCGCAATGGCTTCAGCGTGACGCAGGCTCAGACGAGCGTTGTCCGTTAAATGGTTAGTGAACTCATTGAAATCTGGACTGTTTGGCATCATATAGTTATTATCCCACTTCTAATAATATTTTTATACTTAACTACTCAATAATACACAAACTGGCACTCGCATGTCAAGAGTGCTAGACTTCTTCTCTCAGCCAGTTTTGGTATCCGACAATATGGCTGAATCTGTCATTTAGTTCAGCTGCCTCTGATCCATTAAGGGTTAAACTATTACTTCTGAGAGTCGGTGTTTCTTCAAATAATTTACGCGATTGAAAAGTAGTAATGCCTTGTTCCGCCGCTGCATGGGCTAAAGCATCCTGCAAAGACAGGTGAGCCAGCCCAAATGCCATAACAATTCTTAACGGAACTCTCGCTGCTATTTTACTATCATCTGTACGCAAACGCTGGATAGCAGAAACCAAACTGTCCAGAATATGCTGGTCTCTACCTAGATACATAGGATAAGCTTCTTCGTTGTGAGCTCTCCTACCCCTATGCCACCTATCCCATTCAACTAAATCATCATGTTTATGTGGATAATCTACTAGCTCTACCCTAACTCCTGTGTTGTATAGTGCTTCATCGGCAGCAGACTTGTATCTAGCCATATTGGTATGTTTTTCAGTGCCTTGCCGTTGGTGCTCCTGCCTAACTTTTACAAGCGCCTTATAGTCACCACGAGCTACACGATTTAAACGCTTTTTTAGTTCGGCATCCCAGCCTGCAAATTCTGGCATATATATGTCTGTATCAGTTAGTACTTCTTTCAAATAGTCGGGCTCTCCTGCTTCATCATGATGTTCGGTACCTATAAAGGTAAAATCAACATCTTCAGGCATGACTGTTTGTGAGAGGTCTAATTTGACTGGAGGTTCACCCTTTATTTGATCCAATAAAGGTAAATGTTCGACTAACTTCATTATACCTAATTATACAATCTTACTGATTACTTAGCAAGTACATAGACCCAGTTTATACGGGTTATTTGCCTTCTATGCCGTGCTCTTCAATGGCTTCTAGGAGTGAGCTCTCAAGCTGTTCTTTTTTCTTGAGCTTAGGAGCTGGCTTGCTTTCTTCCTTGGCTGTTGGCTCTGGTGCCTTTTTAGCTTCATCTTCAGACACAATATCTAGTTCGTAACCAGTTAGCTTACTGGCAAGGCGTACATTCTGGCCACTTTTACCGATGGCGATGCTTAGTTGGTCTTCTGGCACCATTACAGCAGCCTTTTTATTCTTTTCGTCAAGGTTTACTTTGGTGACTTTGGTTGGGCTCAAGGCATTAGTTATATAGGTAACGGGTTCTTCATTCCAGACTACAATGTCTATCTTTTCTTGCTCGCCAACCTCACTCATAACGGCGTTTACGCGTGTACCATGCCCGCCCACAAATGTTCCAACAGGGTCTACTCCTGGAACTGTGCTGCTCACAGCTATCTTACTGCGCACACCGGCCTCGCGGGCAATACCCTTAATTTCTACTGCACCGTTTTCCATCTCTGGTACCTCAGCGCGGAAAAGCCATTCAATAAACTGAATACTGCCGCGGCTAACCACTAGCTGCGGGCCTCGAAAACCACGTTCTACGTCTTTAAGGTAGACCTTGATACGCTGGCCAGGATAGTAACGCTCATTTTGGATTTGCTCACTTTTGGGCATAATTCCCTGGGCCTTGCCCAGTTCTACACGTACAATGTTGCCCTCCACTCGGCTAACAATTCCATTTATAACGGTACCAATTTTATCTTCATACTCGGCCATAACAATCTCACGCTCAGCTTCTCGCAGACGCTGTAAGATAACCTGCTTAGCAGTTTGGGCAGCTACACGACCAAAGTCTGTAACTTTTTCATGAATCTCAACTGTTTCACCTAGTTTAGCGTTTTTGCGGATTAACTGGGCGGCAGCAAGACCAATCTCGAAGTGATCATCAGTGACTTCTTTGACAACTTCTTTGCTCACAAATGCATCCACGGCTCCAGTGTTGAGGTTCATAGATACACGAACTTCTTGTTCGCGGTCTCCGTAGTCACGTCGGTAAGCGGCAGCTAAGGCTTGTTCTACAACTTCCTGCACAGTTTCTTCTGGTAGGTTCTTTTCCTCGGCAATAGCTCTTACGGCTACAGCGAGTTGCTTCATATCTAGTTCCATTACGATCTCCTTTGTGGTTTTAGAATTGAAAAATCCGACCTGCCGGCCGGATACAATAGTTATAATTCTACGCCTGCAAACCTATATTGTCAATTCAACGCCCCTGTTCATGCTAGAATAAATGGAATGAGTAAAGGTGTTAAACGGCTGTTTAGGGAATTCCAGCCGTCACATTACCAGCTAGAACTTATGCCAGATGCCAAACAGATGAAATTTGCTGGCAAGGTAATTATTGATGGCAAAAAAACAGGCCGCCCTAGCAAACGCATCACTTTTCACCAAAACGGGCTGACCATAACCAGTGCTAAAATTACTAATCTTGGTAAAAAAGGCAGCCAAAGTATCGAGGTTAGCCGCATCAATCATCACAAAAGCCTTCATGAAGTCCGTCTGCATAGTGATGAGCTGCTATACCCTGGACCCTACAAGATTGAACTGGCATTTAAGGGAACCATTACAAGGCCAATGCAGGGTATATATCCATGCTTTTTTAAGCACAAAGGTCAAGACAAAATGCTTATTGCTACTCAATTTGAAAGCCATCACGCTAGGGAGGCCTTCCCATGCATAGACGAGCCAGAGGCTAAGGCTACTTTTGATTTACAACTCACAATACCATCTGGAGAAATCGTTATTGCCAATACTCCGATTAAAGGCCAAAAGAAATTAAAAACAAACACTATTACTACGTTTGAAACTGCTCCTATTATGTCAACTTACTTACTAGCATTTGTGTACGGAGAAATGCACGCTGTAGCCGGTAAAACCAAAAGTGGTGTGGAAGTAAAATCTTGGGCGACAGTAGCCCAGCCAAAAACCCATCTTAACTATGCCAACTCCGAGGCAGTAAAACTTCTAGAGTTTTTTGAGGACTATTTTGAAGTCGCATTTCCACTAAAAAAGTTAGACCAGGTAGCGCTACCTGACTTTGACAGTCTTGCTATGGAAAACTGGGGACTCATAACCTACCGTGAGGTGGGCCTATTGGCAGATCCAAAAAACCGTTCTATTAGTGGTGAGCAACTCATAACCATGGTCATAGCCCATGAACTTTCGCACCAGTGGTTTGGCAACCTTGTAACCATGAAATGGTGGGATGATTTATGGCTAAACGAAAGTTTTGCATCAATTATGGAATCGCTAGCACCAGATAGACTACATCCAGATTGGCATGTGTGGGAAGATTTTACATCTAGCCGAGTAATTGGAGCTGCCAACAGAGATGTTTACAAAGACGTCCAATCCATTGGGGTTACTATAAAACATCCAGATGAAATACTTAGCCTGTTTGACCCAGCCATTGTCTATGCCAAAGGTGCACGGATACTAAAAATGATGTTTGATTTCATTGGCGAGGAGGCTTTCCGTAAAGGTCTAACTAGTTATTTCAAAAAGTTTGCATTCAAAAACACTAGTCGCGGAGAATTATGGCAAGAGCTAAGTAATGCCAGCAATTTAGATATAGGTTCATTAATGACACCTTGGATAGAACAATCAGGTACACCTGAACTCATGGTCAAAAAGTCTAAGAACAGTTTGGAGCTTACCCAGAAGCGTTTTTTGCTTGATGGCGAAGACAAGCAAACTAAATGGAACATACCGCTGCTGTCTAACCAAAAGATAGATCCACGGATTCTAAAAAATTCTAACGGTACCGTGAAATATAGCGGCAGTGAACAGCCTACCCTAAATCCAAGTGGCAGCGGGCACTATATTGTGAACTACCAAGACTCAGGAATGCGTGAGCAAGTACGAAACAAAATAGTTGACCGCACCCTGAGCTCTGAGGGTCGTATTATAGCAATCAACGATATGCTACTTGGGATCCAGAAAGGTAGTTACTCATTAACTGACGCCCTAGAATTGGTAGCTCAGTGCCCAAGGGAAGACCGCGAAGCTGTATGGTCGGTTTTTGGGCGAACTATTGGCTTTGCCCAGCTGCTAACAGATGACGACAAGCAATCTGAAAAACTTTTGGCCAAGTTCAGGCGGGATCTTTCCGAGCACTGGTTCAAAAAACTTGGCTGGAGCGACAAAGTTGGCGATGACCCAAACACCAAGCAGCTTCGTACTACGGCAATTGCACTGAGTGTGGGTGGCGAGAGCAAAGAGGCTATAGACACGGCATTAGCTAAAATGTATAAAGCAAAAACTGTGGAGGCGCTGCCAGCCGAGCAGCGAGCTATCATTGCAGGTGCAGCCATTCGGTTTGGTGATGCAAAGTATATTAAAAAGTTTATGGACGAATACGTGTCCTCTCCAAACCCAGACATACAGCAAGCCATTATTTCCGCACTATGCTCTACGCGTGATCCAAAAGTAGCTAAGCTAATTGTTAAATGGGGCATGTATAACGACGATATCATCCGGCCACAAGATATTGACCACTGGTTTGTCTACCTTATGCGCAACCCCCACACCAGAGAAGTTGCTTGGGAATGGCTGGTAGACAGATGGCCACACCTTATGAAGCTGTATGGAGACGGCAAAAAGATGGAGTACTTTATATGGTATGCCTCGCGCCCGATAAGCTCGCCCGTGTGGCAAAAACGCTACAAAGAGTTTTTTGAGCCAAAAACCAGTAGCATTTCCATGAAGCGTAATATATTAATTTCCTTTTCTGAGATACAAGCAAGGGTTGATTGGAGAAAACGCGACCAGTCTAAAATTACCAGCTGGCTTGAGTCTTACGCCAAAACATCCGGCAAGAAGTGAATTATTTCAAACCCTGGGCAACAGGTTTATAAGAGCGGCGATGAATTTGGCAGGGACCGTATACGCGTAACATAAGCCTATGCAGATGAGTGCCGTAACCCACATGTTTTTCAAATCCATATTCTGGATATAGTGGGGCTAGGCGTTCCATATGTTTATCACGTAAAACCTTGGCATGTATGCTGGCCGCACTGACTATAGGGTGCAGTGTGTCTGCACTTACAACACATTTCACATTAATATACTCAGGTGGACAATAATTGATTTTGCCGTCCATAATAATCGCATCTGTTTCCTTGGCACCTAGCATAATCAGTGCCCGGCTAACACCAAGACGCATAGCTTGGGTCAGGCCATGTTCATCAATCTCTTCTGGCTGTACCCAGCCTTCACCTGTCTGGCAGCTAATAGCTATATCATCAATCAGCGCTTCCCGCTGCTTTTTAGAAAGTAACTTAGAGTCGTTTAAGCCCTCCGGCAAATTGCGCACCTGTCTAGCAGCTACCACGAGTAAGGGCCCAGCCCAGCTACCTCTGCCCACTTCATCAATGCCAATCACGTAAGACACACTTGTATGATATCAAAAAACCGCCTAGATATTAGACGGTTTAATTATTCAAATTATTGATCTACTCTTTGGCGGGTTTTGCTTCTTCTGGCGCTTTTGAGTCTTCATGTTGGGCTAGGGCTGCTTCGGCTTTGGCCTCTAGCTTTGCGTCTTCCTCTGCCTTTTTAGCGGCATCAGCCTCTGCTAGTTTTGCTGTCTCTTCCTTAAGCTTTTCCTCTTCGGCCTCTGCCTGTTCGTCATGAATTTCGTTTACGGCGTCGCGGTCAAATGTAACACCACTTAGTCGAGCAGACTTGCCAGTACGGGCACGCATGTAGGTAAGATAATTGCGACGGACTTTGCTTCTTTTTGTGACTTCTACCTTGAGGACAAGAGGTGAATGTAGCAGGTACACCTTTTCTACTCCCACGCCACTGGCAATCCTGCGCACGGTAATAGATGAAGTATGGCTGTTTTTGCGGCTAGCACGGATGACAAGACCCTCAAAAATCTGCACACGTTCTTTGCTGCCTTCGCGGATCTTTTGGTGAACACGCACGGTATCACCAGGCATGACGTCTACAACTTGGCGCTTTTTATACTTGGCCTCAATTTCTTGAATAACAGATGGCATAATCTGTTAATACTACACTGATTTACCTCTGGGGTCAACACCCGTACTAGCCGACTACCCGGTAGATTTCTTCTAGAGTTGTTTGGCCAGCAAGGGCTTTGAGTATACCGTCTTGCAACATGGTAGTCATACCACCTTTTACAGCCGCTGCCTCGATATCATCAGTAGTAAACTTCTTACCACTACGTAGTAGGAGCTCAATTTCGCCTGTAACAGTAAACTGCTCACGCAGAGCTAACTGGCCACTATAGCCAAATGGATTCTCGGGTGAAGTGCCAGGTTTATACAATTGTGCGTTTGTAAGATCAGGTTTTTGGACTCCAGGTGGTAGGGAATCTATAACTTTGCGAACAGTAGCAAGCGTAACTTCATCTGGCTTATAGGCTTGTTTTAGTTTGTCGTCTAAACGCCGCACAAGCCGCTGGGCCATAATCAACCGGATTGCAGAAACAAATAGCGGGTTTTCGTTAATGATGTCCATAAGACGTGTCAAAGCCGCAGACGCCGTCGCCGCATGGAAAGTAGACAATACTAAGTGTCCAGTTAGCGAAGCCTGTAGAGCTGTCTTCGCAGTGTCCATGTCGCGTATCTCACCTACCATAACAATGTCTGGGTCTAGCCGCAGCACAGCCCGGAGTTTCTCTGCAAAGTTAGCCTGCCCACCATCCTGCGTTGCGACGGAAATTTGTGTAATACCATCAAACTGATATTCCACAGGGTCTTCAATTGTGATGATTTTTCGCTCCTCGCTTTTTAGCGAGTTAAGAACTGAATAAAGGGTAGTGGTCTTGCCAGAGCCGGTCGGTCCAACTGCTAGCAGGAGCCCACTGGGCTTACTTATAATTGCGTCCACTACCTTTCGCTCGTCTGCAGAAAGACCCAGCCTGTCAAGCGTAAACATGCTAGGGTCCAGGTTAAATAAGCGCATGACGATGTCCATACCGTTTATTGCGGGAACAGCTTCTACACGCAAATTAATATCCACTTCCGTACCTTCTACCATACGAACTTTTTGGGCGATATGCCCCTGCTGGGCCTCTGTAGAAGAAGTAGAAATATTGCCTGCACTAGCAATGGCGGCTATTAGCATTCGAGTTTTCTCATGCGTGAGACGGGCCACCATGTGCAACACACCATCTATACGAAAGCGAATTCGTACATTCTCTTTCTGATTTTCTACGTGTATATCAGATGCATTGAGTTTATGGGCTTGCTGAACTAGATATGCCAGCATATCGTCTGCCCGGACTTGATCTAATATAGCTGATACTTGCTTGACTATGTCATCAGAACCCCCGCTAATCTGAATGTCACTGTAAACCACCTTTTTAGGGGGATCATATAGTCGCATATAATCACGGAAGCCATTGTCAGAAATTAATGCGTAGTTAATCTGTTGGTCTTGAAAACGCTGACGCAAATTAGTCATAGTTTGCTGAGATGTAGTGGTAGTAATCCCAAAAGTAATATTATGCGGATCGGCCTGAATTGGTATTACCCTCAACCGGTATAATTCTGGAACCGCTAATATTTCTTTGTGCAAGGTTTTATCTACTAGCTGTGAGGTATCAATAAAGTTCATGCCCAAAATACGGGCACGCCTGGCAGTTGCCTGCTCTTCATCGAGGCGAGCGTCTTGACTCATGCCTATATTTAAGCATAAGCAAGCGCCGAGCGCCTAGTCTATTAGATGCTGTGATAGACTTGCTTTGTGAGAAGGATTGTACTCGTTGCGCATAATCTACGCAGTGCCCATAATGTTGGTTCACTACTTCGTACTGCCGATGGTTTAGGTGCAGAGCACGTATATCTAACTGGCTACACGCCCTACCCTATATTAGCGGATGATACGCGCCTTCCACACTTGGCCAAAAAGCTAGATGCACAGATACATAAAACTGCTCTGGGCGCAGAAAAGTCATTGAGTATTGTGCACAGTGATGATATCCAAAAAGTTTTTAATGATCTTCGCTCCCAGAAATATACAATTTATGCACTTGAACAGTCTAATGAGTCCCATCCTCTACCCAGATTTAATACCGCAAACAATATTGCTCTGGTAATCGGGCGAGAGGTTGAAGGTCTTGAAGTAGAAGTTCTAGGGTCAGTGGACTCTGTAGTAGAGATTCCTATGTTAGGAGACAAGGAATCTTTTAACGTCGTACAGGCTGCGGCCATGGCGCTATACCATTTTAGATATCTTGCATTGCACGATTCTGTGAAATAGGTTAGAGTATAGAGGTTATGGTTTCCCGGGCGCGACCCGCCAAACACCAACATAAAAGACACGGTTACCACCAAAAACGCACCAGGCCTTTCCTGCGTGTCTATTCTCCGTATATTCCTTTGTTAATGATAGTTGGCTTTGGTTTAGCGTTTAGTAGCTATTGGCAACCGCGAACCTCCCATAATGGTGTATTAGCTTATGCCAGTAGTATGAGCGTTAGTGACTTACTATCTGGAACCAACCAACAACGTGCAGCTAATGGAGTCGCAAATTTGAACCTAAATAGCCAGCTAGACAGCGCTGCTCAAGCCAAAGCAAACGACATGGTTGCTCGCAACTATTGGTCGCATAATACGCCTGATGGCAGCCCCCCTTGGGTATTTATTACAAATGCTGGATACCAATACAAATCTGCCGGAGAAAACCTGGCCTATGGATTTTCTACTAGCGCGGATACTATTGCTGGCTGGATGAACAGCCCTGAGCATAAGGCTAACTTACTAGGCACGGGGTACAGCGATGTGGGCTTTGGTTTTGCAAACTCGCCAGACTTTAATGGAAGTGGCCCGGAGACAGTAGTTGTAGCTGAATATGCTTCGCCGCTTGTAGTGCCCGCTCCAGCCGCAACCGCAGCACCACCGGCGCCAAAAGCCGCTGCTCCTGCACCAGCTCCAACACTTGCTCCAGAGGATGCACCTACACCCCAGGCGGCACCACCAAAGCCCGCAGTAGCCACCAGCAAACCTTCGACCGTGGCCCAGTCAGCAGTCAAAGAGCCTTCTACGCAGCGTGTATCCCGGTTGGCAACACTAACAAAAGGTAGCGCCCCTTGGGTAGCATCATTTGTTTCTATAATCACTATTGCTGGTGTAGCAGCTCTTATTCTCAGACATGGATTAGCTCTACGTAAAACCTTACTCAAAGGCGAACGTTATGTACTTCACCACATGGTCTTTGACGTAACGATTGTCAGCCTAATTTGGCTAAGCTTAGTAATATCTCATACTGCTGGTTTTATTCGTTAACTACTGGACTTTTACGTTTTTTGATCCCACGAGAGAATGTAACTGCTTAAGGCTTTTTTTGTTGTTGTGGATCCTCATGGGGAGCTTGATAATCTGCTTGGTGTCTTCATCTCCGAGTACTAATACTACTTCAGTCTCTCCTTGATGACTGTCTATTGTTTGCTTTAGAGACATCAGTGTGTCTTGATCTTCACCGTTTGGTAGACGAATATAAACTCTCTCGTTAGCCTGTTCTTCTTGCTTAACTGGTTCTTGCGCTTTTGATTTTCTCTTATCTTTTACTTTATTAGGTGCGTTTGAGTGTGGCAGGGCTGCGTCTTCAGACGAAAGCTCTTTGGCGTCGTCCACAATAATCTTTAATTCATCGCCATTAGTTCCATCCTTGCCTCGGGTACTTACCTTGCCGCTCACTAATAGAACATTATCGGCCTTCCATAAATTACCTGCTTTTTCGTAGACTCCCGGAAATAGAACTAATTCAATTTGTGTATTGCCGTCACTAAGCTGCACAAACGCCATTCGTTGTCCGTTTTTGGTAGTAATCTCCCGAATGGTTGTTACAAGGCCACCTATCTTTACTTTCTTACCTTCCATAGACTTAGTGAGACTTTCAAGCGGCGCGGCTTGAGCACGCAAAGCGCTCTGGTATTGCTCTAATGGGTGCTCAGACAAATATACCCCAAGTAGTTCCCTTTCCCACTGCAGTTGTTCGCGCTTGGGGTAGGGTTCGCCTGAATTATCTAAGGATAACTTGTGTGACATACTGCCATCCGTTAGTGATAGTTCTCCAAAAAGATCTGTTTGGCCGCTCTGGCGTTGTTTTTGCACATGGGCTGAGTAGGCTTGAAGGTTATCAAGGTTGTGCATCAGCAGGCTGCGATCACCAAAATTGTCTAGCGCTCCTGACTTTACCAAGCTCTCTATTGTCTTTCGATTTACCAGCCTCACACTTACCCGGCTCAGAAAATCTTCTAAATTGGCAAAGAGGCCGTCACTACGAGCTCGCAAAATTTCTTCGACAGCACCCGTGCCCACGTTTTTCACGGCGCTAAGCCCAAACCGGATCTGACCAGTATCTGGCACAACTGCAAACTCCACAAACGATTCGTTCACATCTGGGGGTAGGACTTCTATACCCATATGCACGCATTCATTTATTTCTATTGTTAACCTATCTGTATTGTCAAAGTCACTGGTCATTAGCGCAGCCATGTAAGCAGAAGGATAATTAGCCTTTAGATATGCAGTTTGGTAGGAGATTAGGGCATAACATGCAGCATGGGCTTTTGGAAAGGCGTAGGCTGCAAAGGCCTCGAGCTGTTTCCAGAACTTTTCCATAGATTTTCTGTCAGCGCCAACTGTCTTAATTGCACCGTCAATGAATTCATCTTTTAGCTTAGCCAAAACAGCTGGAATTTTTTTGCCAATGGCCTTTCGCAAAGTATCCGCCTGTCCTCCGCTAAAACCAGACAAATCTTTAGAGATCTGCATGACCTGCTCTTGGTAGACGATCACGCCATAAGTGTTTCTCAGTGCCGGCTCCATTGCCTTATGTATATAGGTGGTTTCGCCCTTACCGTGTTTGCGGGCAATAAATGTATCTATCCACTGCATTGGCCCTGGTCTATACAAAGCGCCCATAGCAACGATGTCTTCAAACACTGTCGGCTCGAGGCCCTTTAGGTAGCGCTTCATGCCAGCGGATTCGAACTGGAAGACTCCTGTAGTGTCTCCCCTCTGAAGAAGCTCAAAGGTTTTGGCATCATCAAGCGGCAAATGCCCGGTATCTATATCTTTGCCATAAACTCTTTTGATAATTCTAAGAGCATTTTTGATAATGGTCAGGTTAGACAAACCCAGAAAATCAATCTTTAGAAGTCCAAGGTCTTCAATTGGGCCCATCGAGTACTGCGTAGCCACAACACCCTTTTGGGCAAGTTCAAGGGGTACAAACTTTACAATGTCATCTGGCGCAATGACCACCCCAGCTGCGTGAACACCATGAGAACGAATAGTGCCCTCCAGCTGAACAGCTAAATCAAATACACGCTTAGACTGGTCATTGGTTTGGTATTCGTCACGTACTTCTGGCGAGTCTTTGATGGAATCAGCCAACGGGATGTGCCTGCCTTGAACTGGTTGGGGTATCATTTTGGCCATACGATCTGCATCTGCATAAGGTACCTGTAATACGCGTGCAACGTCACGTACAGCATTACGTGCTGCCATTCGGCCAAAAGTCACAATATTGGCCACTCTGTCTTTGCCATATTTATTAACACAGTACTGGATAACTTCATCGCGCCGTGAATCTTGGATGTCTATATCTATATCTGGCATACTAATTCGATCTGGGTTTAGGAAACGTTCAAACAGAAGATCGTAATGAAGTGGATCAAGTTCCGTGATTTTAAGTGCATAAGAAATGATAGACCCCGCCGCACTGCCTCTACCCGGACCAAATACAATGCCCTCGTTCTTACCCCAATTTACAAAATCTGCAATTATTAAAAAGTATCCGTTAAAGCCCATCTCTTTGATGACATCTAGCTCATACCTTGCCCGCCCAGCTACCTCTTTTGATATAGTTTTTTTAGCTTCGGCTTCAGTTAGTTTTGCAGCTGCTTGCTCTGATTTTTTTCCATATCGCCAGGCAAGACCTCTATACACAAGTTTTTCAAGATAGGTTTGTTCTGTTTCACCTTTAGGTACCTGGAATTTCGGTATAAGAATTTTCCCCAGTTCCATTTCTACCTTACAACGCTCTGCAATGTCTGAACTGTTTGAAATAACCTCTGGGTGGTCACTTCCCCAGCGCTTTATAACCTCATTTGGGTCGGTTAGGTGTAGCTCGAACTGTTTAAGGCTCATACGCTTTTCGTCTGTGAGGAAAGAGCCAGTTTGAACGCAAAGCAATATTTCGTGGGCTTCTTGATCTGCTTGCTTTAGATAGTGAGCGTCGCAGGTTACTACGCAGGGGATACCGAGTTCTTTGCCTAACCTAAGTATTTGACTATTAACATTTGTCTGCTCTGGCCAGACACTAGGGTGATCCGGATGGCCATGGTCCTGGACTTCTAGATAATATCTATCGCCAAATACTGACTTATACCACTCTGCGATTTGCTTTGCCTGATCATATTGACCCTGGCGCAGTGCGTCGCCAACCTCACCACCAATACAAGCGCTTAGCACTATTAAGCCTTCGTTATATTTTGCAAGCAAATCATGGTCTATTCTAGGTCTGTAGTAAAAACCATCTAGATGAGCTATGGTGCTCAGCCGCATTAAATTTTGATACCCCTTGCTATTCATGGCCAGTAGAATGAGATGAAAGGGTGTTTTGTCTTTTGTGGGATCCTTGTCAGTATGCTTTCGAGCAGCTACATAGGTTTCTATACCAATAACTGGCCGAACGTCTTGGTCCTTAGCTGTCTTATAAAATTCTATTACCCCAGAGAGAGTTCCGTGATCTGTCATAGCCACAGCATTCATTTCCAGCTGTTTAACAGTATCAATAAGATCGGGTACCTTTGACAGGCCATCTAATAGACTGTACTGAGTATGATTGTGCAGGTGCACAAAATCACTAGGCTGCAGCTGTTTTGTTCCCATAAATACCCTCTTATCTACTAGCTATATTGTAATAAATATAAGCTCCCCCTAACAGTCGAATCGTTAATTACAACGAGAAGTTACTGGTTAATTCAATACTATCTACGCAGCGGGGTCTTTTTCAGCAAATGTCTTGAGATGCTTGATAGCCTTTTTGACATCATCTATGGCTTTTTGTAAATCTTTGTCGTCAGCTCCACCCTCGTGTACAGCAGAAAGCATTTGCCGGGCTTTTTCTTTAGCAAGTTGGGCTGAGGCAACGCCGCTTACCCATTCTTTTTGGGCTCCCGTCTTGGCTTTTTTGGCCGCAACAACTGCAGTATCTAACAAAATTGATAACTCACTATACACTTCCTTTAGTTTGCGCTCAGCATCTGTCTTGGCCTTTAAAGCTGTCTTTTCTATATCTTTACGTGTTTCTTTGCCGCTTTTTGGCGCTGTTAATATACCTGCCAAATATCCTGCTCCCGCAGCAATTACTGCACCAATAGCTATTCTTCTGGCGCCGTTTTTCATAGTTCTTCCTCCTTATTGGATTTCTTACCCTCTTTGAAAGAATTTGCTACGTTAGATATTATTTTTATTATGGCAGTAGGAACGCTATTTTTCTGAAAGAATTCACTGACTGCCCCAGCTTTATCTGTAATTTGTGAAGCCTTTTCGGTAATGTGGTGCACGTCACTTAAAATTTTGTTAATTTTTATAACTGCTATTATGCAGACTACTAGAAAGACACTAAGCGTAGTAGAAACAACGATAAGAAGTGCCGCTGCTGCTGTATCCATACTTCCAGTGTATACGACGTGCCTAGTAGCGGCAAGCTTAGCCGTTTAGCTTATGAAGATAGTCTTTGAATTGCTCCTGTACATCTGGGTGCTTCAAAGCATAGGCTACGACAGTTTTGAGATAGCCTAGCTTTGTGCCTGTATCGTAATAATCACTGTCTTTTAGCGTGCAGCCATACAAAGACTTGCCAGCAGCAATCATAGGCTCCAGTACATATGTTGTTAAGTAAAATTCTTGACCAGGTTTTAATGTGGTTATACCTTGCTCAATGTAGTCAAAAACATCTGGAGTGAGGAGATAGCCGCTAACACTAGCCAAATCCGATGGAGCGTTCGCACGCCCGGGCTTCTCTACCAAATGGCTCATTTTTATGACTCCATCACGAATACTTTCACCGTCCAAAATACCATAACGTTCATAATCTTCGTCTTGTGTAGCCTTTATACAAGGCACAATTGGGCCCCCAAGCTCATTGTAAAGATCAATCATCTGTTTGAATCTATTTGGGTTGGCTGTTATTAAATCGTCGGCATAAGTATATATAAATGGTTCGTCACCAATTAGCGGTGCTACATTCATGATTGGCGTGGCACTACCGTATGGTCCCTTTTGGCGGATATATGCAAAATTAGCTAGCTCTGAAATTTTGTTGGTTTCCTCAAGCAATTTTTCTTTGTGACCCTGCTCCAAGTTTGCGCGCAAATCTGCACTGATGGCGTCAAAATGATCTTCAATTGAGCGTTTGTGATAACCGGTGACAATTATGATGTCTTCTATGCCGGCTGCCACCAGATCTTCTACGATATATTGAATAATAGGTTTATCTACAAGGGGCAACATTTCCTTGGGCATAGCTTTGGTCTGCGGAAGCATGCGAGTACCAAAGCCAGCGGCTGCTATTACTGCTTTTCGTACTCGTTTTGGTTGCATAAATAGATTGTACCACCACGAAGCCCGTGGCGTGCTGTAATGCTAGCCCTTAAGCTGTTTTTTGAGAAGTTCTTGGGCAAGTTGTGGATTGGCCTGGCCTTTTGATTTTTGCATTACCTGGCCAACCAAAAAGCCAATTGCTTTTATCTCACCTTTTTTAACATCCTCAGCAGCTTGGGTGTTTTCTTTAATAACCTCTTCTACAATTTTGGCAATTTCTGACTCGTTGGATACTTGGATATAGCCTTGTTCCTGGGCATACTCCTCTATATTTTCTGGTTTTATTCCTTCTATGAGCAAGTTACTAAGAAGTGTCTTGGCGTTTGTAGAGCTAAGCTTATTGGCCTTTGCAAGCTCATATATCTGAATATACATGTCTGGCCTTTGCGAGTCTTTCATGTCATCACTAGCTTTGTGTTCCTGGCGTAAAGGAATCTCCACATTCACAAACCAATTTGCTAGATGTTTAGCAATTTCCGGATGAGATAGATTATCTTCTATTAAGGCTAAGTAACTAAACCGCTCATCCTCAACCTCAGCTTGGAGCAATGTATCAATGTAGCTTGTGTTGAGCCCTAGCGAATTTAGGCGTTTTCGCCAGTCGTCTGGGAGAGCCGGCATTTCTGCAGCAATTTTATCTATGTAAGTTTTCGTGAGCTCAATTGGTGGAATGTCCGGTTCTGGCATATAGCGATAATCATGCGCCTCTTCTTTGCCGCGCTGGCTAAGCGTCTTTTGCTTAGCATCGTCCCATCCCCGAGTTTCTTGCACAACTTTTTGACCTTTTTCGAGAATTTCTATTTGGCGTTTTATCTCGTATTCGGCGGCCTTTTCTACACTTTTAAATGAGTTTAGGTTTTTTGTTTCACTACGTATTCCTAGCTTGTTCGGATCTTTGCTAACACTAACGTTTACATCAAAACGCATATTGCCATGATAAAGGTCTGCATCAGACACCCCAGCATATTTCACTAGTAGGTAAAGCTCACGCACATATGCCTTAGCTTCGGCTGGCGAGTGCATATCTGCCTCTGACACAATTTCTAAAAGTGGCGTGCCGGCACGGTTAAGATCAACTAAACTGTAATCTTTGCCGCTAGGATGAGTGTTTTTTCCGGCATCTTCTTCTATCTGGACGCGGTTAATGCTAACTGAACTAGTTTTACCATCTACTTCTATTTGAACACTGCCGCCGACAACGATCGGCTGGTGTAATTGACTAATTTGATAGCCCTTGGGCAGATCTGGATAAAAGTAATGTTTGCGCTCAAACATACTGTAGTGCTGAGGCTTCGTACCCAGGGCAAAAGCCATTCGCGATGCCAGCTCCACTACCTTTTCATTCAGTACTGGCAGCGCGCCTGGCATACCCAAACAAATATGGCTAATAAGAGTGTTTGGTGCTGCACCGCGGGCATCATTGCCCACTGCCGCAAAAAGCTTGGTTTTTGTAGCCAGCTGCACATGGCACTCAATACCAATAGTTGGCAAATACTCGGTGCTAGTTTTTGCCATGTAGCGCTCCAAGGTCACGTAGTGCTTGCCGCACACCAACTAGCGACTTCTTAACATCGCTTTCGCGAAGTTTTATGCTAGATTTGTCTTTAACTTTTTTAGCTAGGTTATGCGCAAACCAGACACCATCATTATCTGTTAGTTGATGCTGGGCAGATACTATTCGCTCACCCATACTCTTACCTTTAAACCGTCTCTTTTTGAGTGCCTCGTCTAGTAACTTATCTGCAGTTAAAACAGCTAGCTGCCAAGTTTCACGGTTAGCACAAAGGCGCTGTAGTTCTAACCACTGCTGCTTAAATTTATGCGGCTTAATACGACGGCGAAATACTCTTAGCCTCATAGCAGTGCCTCTTGGGTTTCTTTAGCAAGCCAAAGCAACTCCCGGTCTTTTTTCTGTGATGCCATCAGCTGTAGCCCCACTGGCAATCCACCGCTTTCACCAACCGGTACGCTAATTGCAGGTATCCCGGTTAGATTAGCTGCAACCGTCATGATATCCGTTAAATACATGTGTAGCGGTGTGCTGTTTTGACCAATTTTGAAGGCGGTTGTTGGAGAAACTGGCCCAGCCAAAAAATCTACCTTTTTAAATGCATCGTCAAATTCATCTATCAGCTTAGTCCTGACCATTTGGGCCTGTTTATAATATGCATCGTAGTAGCCGCTGCTAAGCACATAAGTACCTATCATAATCCTTCTCTTGTTTTCGTTATTGAATCCCTTTGAACGCGATTTGCTATAACTTTGAACCAAATCCTTGGCGTCCTTATCGCTATAGCCAAACCGTTGTCCGTCATAGCGACTAAGATTACTGCTAACCTCTGCAGGGCAAATAACATAGTAGGCGGGTAGGGCTAACGGAGCCGAAGGCAAGCTTATTTCTACAAGCTCAGCACCAGCTTTTTCTAGAGATGTAAGAACTGCCTTTATGCATTTTTCTACTCCAGCCTCCACTCCACCATCCATATACTCTTTGACAACGCCAATTTTTTTGCCCTTCAGATTTCCAGATAATACCCCGTAACCAGTTTCATCTCTTTTAATGGTAGTGCTATCTAGTGGATCTTGGCCAGACATAACATCCAAAACTAAAGCTGCATCTTCAACGGTACGCGCCAGTGGCCCTATTACATCAGTACTGCTTGCCATGGCAATTACACCAGACCGCGATACTAATCCGTAGGTTGGTTTATAACCAACAACTCCACAAAAAGAAGCCGGCAAGCGTATGGATCCACCGGTATCTGTACCAAGTGCAAATGGTGCCATTTCTAAGGCAACGGCAGCTGCTGAGCCACCAGATGACCCACCAGGCACCCTTTGTTTGTCATGCGGGTTATGGGTAGTAAAGAAATCACTATTCTCGGTGCTCGAACCGTGTGCAAATGCATCCAGATTGGCTTTGGCTACACATATGGCGCCCTCTGCTTCCAATCGCTCAATTGCAGTTGCTTGGTAGGGCGCATCAAAACCTTTTAATATATTACTCGCGGCAGTCGTATCTGCTCCAAAAACCAAAAAATTATCTTTAGCGATAAATGGTACTCCTGCTAAACGACCAGCATTTTTCCCACTTTTGACAGTTGCATCAATCTCTTTCGCTCGCGTGTGTGCTCTTTCATCTATAGTGGCAATAATTGCTTTATATTCCGCTTTCTCTTTGACTAGTTTTAATGAACTCTCTACAAGTTCTACAGCACTTAACTTACCAGCCTGTACCTGACATGCAATATCTTCAATAGCCGGCCACGCACCCATTTATAAAACTCTCTTTACTTTTATTTGACCGTCTTCTGTGGTTGGTACGTTTTTAAGTAAATCCTTGGGGCTAGCACCATAATCAATTATTTTGTCTTCGCGCATAACACTTTTTAGCCCTGTCACCTGGTATGTAGGTTCTAGATTCTTAGTATCAACTTTTTGAAGTTGTTGCACATATTCAAGAATGTCTCCTAGTTCCTGCTGGAACTGCACAATCTCTGCCGCAGAAAGGTCCAGACGGGCGAGTTGAGCCAATTTTAATACATCATCCCTAGGTAATGTTGCCATTCTATAAGTATAGCAGGCGTTGAAACGCTCGTCTCGTCAAAAAACTGTGCATAAGCCCCTTTACAAGCTAATTATTTAAGAGGACCATATAGATGAAGATTTATTAGGTAATAAACATGGCATCAGCCGTACTCGATATACCAGATCGTCAATTAGAGGAATTATTCCCTCTTACTGCATTAGTAGAAGAAACTACCAGTACCTTAGAAGTAACCAGCATCTTTTTAACTGCAAAAATTATAGGTGAACAAGCGGTTAGTGAAGCAAATAGTAAAACTAGGCAAGCAATATATGAAGCCGGGCAAACTGCTGTTGGGGCCGCTTATGCTGTACTTTATGCTGGGCAAGAAGTTACAAAAGTAATAACTGAACCTAACGACAATAGAATACGCAGAATTGGTCGCCTGCTTAATATTGAAGGTTTGACAGATTTAATAACTACACGCGTTGTAGATCCTCCGTATCAACAAACTAGCGAACCCCAGCCAAAATATCAAAGCGTAGTTAAGTTATAGCTTCGCTTTTATATCGGCAATTATATCGCGCAGCTCTGCAGCGGTTTCAAACTGAAGGTTTGCAGCTGCCAGATCCATCTGACTCGTTAAGGCTTTTATTAGGTTACCGTATTCATCCTTGGGGATTTTCTTTAGGTCCAGTTTGGCGCGCTTGGCTTCCTCAGGTAAGTCAGGGCGCATACCCTTTTCTATAGTTTTGCTAATACCTTGCGGTGTTATGCCGTGCTTTTTGTTGTAGTCTTCCTGTATTTTTCGGCGGCGGTTTGTCTCGTCAATTGCACGTTTCATGCTTTTTGTGATTGAGTCTGCATACATGATCACACGACCCTCAATGTGCCTTGCAGCCCGTCCAATTGTCTGGATAAGTGCCTGCTCACTTCGCAAAAATCCTTCTTTGTCTGCATCTAAAATGGTTACTAAGCTTACTTCTGGTAAATCTAAGCCTTCACGCAGTAAGTTAATACCCACTACAACGTCGTATACCCCCAGGCGTAAGTCTCTCAATATGTCTGTTCGTTCCAGCGTTTCAACATCACTATGAAGATAGGTAACTTTGATGTTAATTTCCTTGAGATAGTCAGTTAGATCTTCTGCCATACGCTTGGTAAGCGTTGTTACCAGTACTCGACGGCGCTTTGCTATGGTTTCTCGGATTTCGGCAATCAGATCGTCTATTTGGCCATCAATAGGTCGGACTTCGATAACTGGATCCAGAAGTCCTGTGGGACGAATGACTTGTTGGGCAGGTTTGGGGCTACGAGATAGCTCAAACTCTGCTGGTGTGGCGCTGACATAGACAACTTGATTCATATGCTTTTCGAACTCAATAAAGGTTAGTGGGCGATTGTCCAGGGCGCTTGGCAAACGGAAGCCATAGTCCACCAGTACCTCCTTGCGGGCTCGATCACCGTTGTACATGCCACGGACTTGGGGAATTGTCATGTGACTTTCATCTACAAACATAAGGTAATCGTCTGGGAAATAATCTAGAAGTGTGGCTGGTTGTTCACCAGGTTCACGGTTGGTCAGGTAACGACTATAATTTTCTATGCCTTTTACAAAGCCCGTTTCCTCTAGCATTTCCAGGTCAAACTTTGTGCGCTGCTCCAGTCTCTGTGCTTCCAGAAGCTGCCCGTTCTTTTTGAAATAAGCCAACCTCTCCCCAAGCTCTGACTGAATCTGGCCGAGGGCCAGTTTAAGCTTGTCCTGTGGTGTTACGTAGTGGGAGCTAGGGAAAATCTTAAGCTCTTCTATTTTTGCCAAGATTTCTCCGGTCAAAGGATCGATTTTGGTAATGCGCTCTACTTCTTCGCCAAAGAGTTCAAGCCTATATGCAAGTTCCTCGCCCGCCGGGTAAACATCCACTACATCACCGCGAACACGAAATGTTGAACGATGAAAGTCTATGTCGTTACGCTGGTACTGTATGTCTGTAAGCTGACGTAATAGCTTATCTCGTACACGTCGCTCACCGCGCTTAACAGTAATTGCTAGATCGTTGTAATCCTCAACAGAGCCAATGCCGTATATACAGCTAACACTGGCAACAATTATTACATCACGCCTGGTCAGTAATGCGTCTGTCGCAGCGTGCCGCAATCGGTCAATTTCTTCGTTTATTTGGCTATCTTTTTCTATATAGGTATCAGTACGGGGCATATATGCCTCTGGCTGGTAGTAATCAAAATAGCTAACAAAGTAATGTACGGCGTTATCTGGAAAGAAATGCTTGAACTCACTATATAGCTGGGCAGCTAAGGTTTTGTTGTGGCTTAATACTAGCGTGGGCTTACCAGTATTTTGGATAAGATTAGCCATGGTAAAGGTCTTACCACTACCCGTTACGCCTAAAAGCACCTGCTCTTTAGTTTTTGCGTCTAAGCCCTGAGTCAATTCGGCAATAGCCGACGGCTGATCGCCAGTAGGTTTATACTCCGCCTGAAGTTTAAACTTAGTCATCTACTAATTGTAGCAAGAAGTAACTATTGAAATACCTGGACTTTTAGAACGACACTACTCATACAAATCAATATAGCGTTTGTGATCCGTGTCTAGAATCTTGGTTAGCTGGTCTATAAGTATCTGAGGGTCGGCGCCAAACAGTATATCGTCGCTTTCCTCCCGCCCAGCAGATCTCAGAATTTCTCTTATGTCGGCTCCCGTACCGCCACCTCCTTCCAAAAACGCAATTGGAGTGTGAGTTTCTAGTGCGATGATCGCCTCGTTGAGGGTACCCAACCGGCCACCAATACTTATTACAGCGTCGCTGGAATTAATCAGCAAAACGTCTCGCCCGATATAGTGCATAGCGGTGTATAGAATTACGTCGTATGGCTTGGTGGGTAGCCGATATTTCATAACATGTTCTACTTTGCTGGAAGCCGGGCTAATTCCAATGCTCATTAAGCCACCAGCTTGCTTATAGGCTTGGGCAGCGGCATTAGTGAGCCCCATTGTTGCGCCAGTTAATAGAGCATGCCCGCCCTTGGCTATAAGTTCACCAGTAGTACGTGCTAATTCATGGCCCATATCTACGCTATGGCCTTTTGCAGCTCCGGAAATACATATTTGATACATGATCAAAATTCTCCAAACACTGTACTTACTTCTGGCACGTTAATAGCTGCATCTAGTTGCTGTAATACTTGCTGTTCAACTGGTTCGTTATCCATATAGCGCATAAAAACTTCATTCCACAAACTATCCTGGAAATGCGTCACCATCTGTTGGCCGTAAGGCAAGTCATTGCAATAACTTATGGCATTATCAAGCAAGTTTAGTGAAACTGGTTGTCCACTGTTTGGGGCTCCTACATAGTCTAGTCCCTCCCAAAATTTTAGAGCAGGTTCAATTCGGTAAATTAACTCTTCGGCGTGCTGCCACTGCAAATCCTCTGGTTGCACATGCGGTTCAAACACCTCTGGATGGCGACTAGGTGATTGCCTGCCATAAAACCGTTGGATGGTCCGCCAATGTAACGGTTGGCCTGCTAGGCTTACCATTCCTACTGGCTCGGAAGTCAAAGTCGTAATAACAATTTTTGCAAAATCTGGTTTAACTTGCTGAAGTTTAAAAAAGGCACTATATAGCCGTATTTCGTTCATTGCATGCAATAAAAGGGGCAACAGTGTGATACAAATGCCGCGCAAATGTTCAACTGGTATTGGTAGTACTGCAATAATACCTAGCTCTTTAACGTAGGTTATGGCGTGGCGATTTTGTATTGCAAAATCTTTACTTAATACTTTCCAGCGTTTGGGCGAAAACTGAACGATACTAATTGGCCGGATTTCAAAATCACTGGGCTGCAATTTTTTATAGCTTGCTGTGAAGCGTTCAAGCCAGGCCTGTGACTGGGCTAATTGAAGTGCTACAAAAAGCTCATCTATATTCTCTCGCTTTAGCATAGAATCTATTGAACGATGTCCAAGTTGTTTCATGACTTGTTTGGGCGGCATATCTTTGAGTAAGCGCTTAGCTACACTGTGTTTTAGTACCCAGCAGCGCTTACTTTGTGGCAAGGACTCTACTTTTTTTATAATGCGTGGTAACAGATCTGATACGTCTGTTGGATCACTGCCTCCAAGCGCCTTCACTAAAAAATTATCTTGGATTTGTACTAGCCCTTGCAGGGCATGGTACAGCTCTTTTGTGGTTGTATCAGCTGGGTCAAGACCCAGTTCGCGTGTTTTTTGGCGCACCTTTGTGGCAATTTCTGCTGTTAAACGTACATCAATATTTGGATCGCCACTAATGCGCTCCAGCTGCTGAATTGTCCCTGTAAACATAGGCTCAGCCGCACCCAAAAGCTCCGATAAGAGTCTGCTCATAGTCCCTATAAGTTTAGCATAAGCAGAATATAATTACAGCGGTTCAGCTTTGTACCAGGCAGGGGCTTTTTTGAGTAACTCACCCAAATCTTCTTCGCTGAGAAGTCCTGCTTGTGCTCCAACTTTTTGCACTACGCTCATAGAGTTAATTGGTGCCCACTGCAGAGCACCTTCTATAGTGTTTCCTTTAATAAGTGCCGCTACGAGAGTTGAGGCAAAGGCATCGCCAGCACCTGTGCGCTCATATGGAGGCTTTGGGTCAGGATATGGAGGCATTTTGAATGCTTGTTCGCCACTGCTGGCATAGGCGCCCTTTGGCCCGTCTGTAATTACGACCGTCTTAGGCCCGAGTGCGTGCAAATGTTTGAATAAATCAGGGATGTTATCGTGATCACCACCCCCAACTAGTGCCGCCTCTTCTCGATTGACTATGAGTACTTCGGTACGAGCATAAATACGCTTTAGTCGTTCAGCACCGGCTTCCATTTGGAAAGTTCCAGGCTGGAAAGCAAGCTTTACGTCCATGTGCTTTTCAAGCCAGTCTGCCAAATCATCATGAAAATCTAAGGCTCCTTTGGAAAGTGAACTAAAGTACAGCCAACGAGGTATTTCACTTGTGCGTAAATGAGGCCAGTAGTAGTCATACTGCTCGTGCTTGATCAGTATGGTACGTTCTTCCTTATACCAAAGTACATAGTGATAATTACTAAGCTTATCTGGATTAACACGTACAAACCGGCTATCCACCTTGTTTTTATGCAAGGCATGGATCATATCACGTCCATATTTATCTTCGCCTACATTAGTTACAAATGCGGTCGACAAACCGAGTCTAGCAAAACTAACAGCTGCGTTGGCTGCATTGCCTACCCCCTCTATGATTTCAGCATGGTCAAAGGGCACCTTAGTGGCAAAAGGCATCGCTAGCCATTGACCTTCTTCGTTGCTATAAGTGTGGGCCTCGTCATCAATAAGACGTATAAATGCATCTGTTACAATGTCGCCTATAGAGATTACATCCAGCTGTTTCATCCCACCTTTTTCCTGTCTAATTTATGTCGTTATTCTCTGCTATTGTCCCATACGACTACCAAAAAAGGCAAACCTCTTATGGTTGTGCCTTACCTGCCGAATTAAACATGTCTATCTTGCTGTCCACTACTGCTTGTACGGCTTCAATAACCTTATCCATAAGTTTAACTACGGCGTATTCCGTAGGGTTTTCTGCTAGGACATGCTCTAGGGTTTTACGGTAGGCGTAGCGCATGTCGGAGTTTATATTGATTTTACTCACACCAATCCGCACCGCATCCACAAAATAATGGCCTGGTGTATCACTGCCACCGTGAAGCGAAATGTTGCAATCTATAGCATCCCTGACCCGCTGTAAAAGCTCTAAATCCAGCACTTTAGGAACTGGATATTTGCCGTGCAGATTACCAATGGCAGCAGCATAAGTATCTATACCGGTGGACTCTACAAAGGCCTTGGCACTCTCTGGTGTACTAAACGTTTTTTTGATCTCTTCATAATCTATGTTTTGAGTAAATACATTGGATCCGCCACCAAAATAGTGTGGCTCACTTTCTACTAGCGCTCCGGTTAGCTTGGCAGCCTCCACTACCTTGACTGTTTCTGCCATGATAACCTCTAACGTCGCGTCGTGGCTGGCCTGTGAAACGTCAATGTGGATAAACTCAAACCCCGCTTCGATGCCGGCAATGGCATCCTTAACACTAGGCGAGTGGTCTAGATTAATGTACATTTCCAGGCCATAATCCGCCTTATAGTTGTCTACCATGTCACGGACATTATCCAGGCCCATGGCATCTACCTCACCCTTACTGACCTCTACTAACACTGGTGCGTTTTTAGCCTTGGCCGCCTTAGCTACAGCTACCAGTGTCTCTTGGTTATCTAGGTTAAAGGCCCCTAGTGCAAAATGTTCTGCCCTAGCTCTGGCCATAGTAGCTCGGGCTTTGGTACAGTTCTCTCGTATTTGCCTAAGAGTAAGTGGCATAATTAGTCTTTCTTCTCGCCTGATTTATGATGTTCCATCATTTCATGTGCAGCCATTATTATGTGTTTGGCGGTTAGTCCAAAGTGTTCAAAAAGCTCTTCCGGCTTACCAGATTCTCCAAAATGGTCATGCATACCCATACGTTTAAGCGGAGATGGATGCTCCTCGCCAAGTAGCTCTGCCACAGCGCCTCCCAATCCTCCGTTTATCTGGCCTTCTTCAATTGTGATGACAGCTCCAGTTTTCTTAACACTATGCAAAATGGTAACTGCGTCTAATGGTTTAATTGTTGGACAATGAATAACCTCCAGGTCAATACCGTCTTTGTAAAGCTTCTCCGCTGCAACAAGCGCCTGGTAAGTCATAGCTCCAGTGCTAATAATAGTTATATCTCCGCCGGGGGCGTAAACGTAAGCTTTGCCAATTGCGAAAGGAGTTTTGGGTGTAGTAAAGATAGGTGTGGCCTCACGCGCTAATCTCATATAGGACGGGTGTTCTTTGTCTGCAGCAAGTGCCAGCGTGGCTCTCTCTGCTTCTAGGCTATCTCCTGGTGCAAGAACAATCATATTAGGCATTACCCTCATAAGGGCTATATCTTCTAGCATTTGATGGGTAGCGCCATCTGGACCCACGGAGACTCCTGCATGCGAACCTATAATTTTAACTGGCTGGTTATTTAAGCAAATTGTGGTTCTGATTTGCTCCCAGTTACGTCCGGGATTGAACGCGGCATAGCTACTGACAAAAGGAATTTTACCCATTGCAGCTAGTCCGGAACCTACGGTCACTAGATTTTGTTCTGCCACGCCAATCTCAATAAATCTCTCTGGGAATTCGTCTTTGAATGACTGCATTTGGGTAGACTCTGTCAAATCTGCACAGGCTGCAACAACAGAATCATCAATCTGTCCAGCTTTTAAAAGCCCTCTGCCAAAGCCCTTGCGAATGGCCTCTTGGATTAGATCCTTAGCTAGAACATCATTTACTAGGTGTGTGTCACTCATGTTCACTCCTGATTCTTCCCTGCAAAGTGCGAAGTTCATGTAGAGCTTTTTTGGCTTGCTCAGCATTGGGTGGAGCCCCGTGCCAATGGAAGTCGTATTCCATAAAGTCCACACCCTTACCCGGAACTGTATGGGCAATTATCATAATCGGTTTCTCCACAATTGCCCTACCCATAGCACAGGCGTCAATAATGGCCTCTATGTTATTGCCATCTATTTCTATCACATGCCAGCCAAATGCTTCCCATTTAGCTTTTAAGTTCTCAAGCGGCATTACTGTCTCGGTGGGTCCGTCTATCTGAATATTATTACGATCGGTAATTGCAATGATGTTATTAAGATGATACTTAGATGCGAGCATAGCGGCTTCCCAAATGTTGCCTTCATCCTGTTCTCCGTCGCTCATTACTACATACACCCAGCGGAACTGTTGCTTGTTCATGCGTAGTGCCAATGCCATACCAACAGCTTGGCTTAGGCCTGAACCCAGGGGACCACTTGTAGTTTCTAGACCAGGCAATCGCTGTCGTTCTGGATGTCCTTGCAAACGTGATCCGAACTTTCGCAATGTCAAAAGCTCTTTTCGGTCAAAGTAACCAGCATTAGCCATTGTTGCATACCGGACAGGAACACAATGCCCGTTACTAAGAACCAAGATATCCCGTTCATCCCAATCGGGTTTATTGGGATCGTGTTTTAGAATGTCAAAATAAAGGGCAGCAAAGATGTCTGCCAGTCCTAGCGGCCCGGCGCTGTGGCCACTGCCAGCCTCTAGCAGCATTTTGATAATATCCTGCCGGATTTCGTTAGCTTTGAGCTCAAGTTCTTTTATATCTAGCTTCTTCATGGCATCTGTTTGCTTTTTTGTGCTATCTCTTTAAGTGTAGCATAAGCGTGAACAGGATTGGCTGCGTTGTGTATGTAACCACCTACGTTTAAAACATCCACGCCACCCTTGATAAGAGACGCAGCATTACGGTCATTTATGCCCCCGTCCCAGCCAATTTCTATCTTTGGGTTTGCGTTCTTAATATCTCGTACTTTATCTAATAGCCCCAAGTTCACTGTACCTCCAAAGTGGCCCAAATCACCACTAAAGATCAGTACATGGTCTAGATCTGCCAAAACGGACTCAATTTGGGTTACAGCTGTTTGCTTAAGCAAAGCCAGCCCAACTTTGATACCATGAGCTTTTAATTGCTCGGCTAGGTTATAAAAACTACCTTCGGCTTCTGCGTGCACAATGACTAGTCTTGGCATGAGTTTAAAAATTGTTTTGAGGTACTCCTGGGGCTGCTTATACATAATATGCAGATCTACGTTAATTCCAGCCGGCCACCAGGCTTTATCGAGTGGAGGAGACTGCGTAGGTGCAAATTTGCCATCCGTAAAGTCCAGATGAAGTCGGCTCGAAAGAGGTACTACCTTATGCAGTTGCTCGGCATATTCCTTTTCGTTTGTGGCGGTAACTGTTGGACAAATTATTGCCATATTCTATCAAGCCCTTCTAAGTCAGTTGGTCAATTTCTTGTATGCGGCGGGCATGGCGAGGAGCTCGGCTAAAAGGTGTCGTTAGCCATAAATCTACAATTGTCTCTGCCATGGCTGGGTCGTTATCAAACAGCCTGGCTGTCAGGCATAGTACATTGCTGTCGTTATCATTACGCGTCATTTCTGCTTCGTGTGCATTCCAGACAACAGCGGCACGAATACCTTTAAAACGGTTTGCAGCCATGCTCATTCCCTGGGCACCTTTGCAAATTAATATACCGCGCGGGTCAGGATCCTGGCTAGCTAGTACTTGGCCGGCTACTTTAGCTGCAAATTGAGGGTAATCGTCGTCTGGGTTAAGCTCTTTGTCACCCTCATCCTCAACCTCGTATTTATGATCGCTCAGATATGTTATGAGCCTCTCCCTCAGGTTAAAGCCTCCGTGGTCTGCTCCAATATAAATCTTCATCGGCTACTCGTGTGCCTGGCTGTGGTCCTCTGCTTTATGAAGCAGCCTGCCAGTATCGGCCACAACTTCTACCAGGCGGTTGCTGTAACCCCATTCATTGTCGTACCAGACCATGACTTTTACTAGATTACCGTCTACTACTTTGGTTAGTAGTAGATCAACAATTCCTGAGTGGCTGTTACCTATGTAATCGCTGCTAACAAGAGGCTCCTCACTAACACCTAGAACACCTTGATAGAATGTCTCTTTTGAAGCTTTTTTAAAAGCAGCGTTTAGTTCCTCAACTGTTGTACTACGCTTTAGTACAGCGGTAACATCGCTAATGGAAACTACTGGGGTGGGTACCCTGATACTAAGGCCATCAAACTTGTCTTTTAGTTGTGGCAGCGTAAGTGTTACAGCAATTGCTGCACCAGTGGTGGTCGGTACAATATTTTCGGCAGCATTGCGGCCTTCGCGAAGGTCCTTGTTTGGTGCGTCTTGCAGCGCCTGACTAGCAGTATAACTGTGTACTGTAGTTAGCAAAGATTTCTCAACTCCAAACTCGGCATCTAGGATAGCCATAACGGCACCAAGCGAATTGGTGGTACAACTAGCATTACTTATAACTTTGCTGGCGCCCTCTAGCTTGTCATCGTTGGCTCCAAGCACAATGGTGTCTACGCCATCACTTTTGGTAGGACCAGATATCACTACACGCTGAGCACCAGCCTTTATGTGCAGTTCTGCACCTTCTTTATCTGTAAAGCGACCAGTGGATTCTATCACCAGGTCTACTTTCATCTCTTTCCACGGGAGCGCAGCAGGGTCTTTTTCGGCCAGTACTTTAACCTTTTTATCGGCTACTATGATGTTTTGATCATCAAAACTGACTTTTTTATCGTACTCCCCGTAGTTGCTGTCATGCTTAAGTAGGTATGCCAGAGTTTTTGTATCTGTTAAATCGTTAATTGCTACTATTTCAAGGTCTGAGCGGTCAAACGCAATCTTGAAGGCATTACGGCCTATCCGTCCAAACCCATTAATGGCCACCCGTGTTTTCATCTATTTTACCCTCGTTTTTAAGCGTTAGTAATTTCAAGTCAATTGTATAGTTAATCCCCCCTTACCGCAAGGTGAAATAGCTATTAAGAATTATCTGTGTTTACAAGTACAAGCAAAGCAGTTCGTGCATCATGCAATTGAGTTCTATCAATGTGCAATCCCGCCAATGCATTGGACCCTCCCAGTGCCTCTAGAAGATCTAATCCTTCTAAAGTTTCTTGGGCATTATAGCTTCCAAAAGTATCAACAGGGATTTGGGCAGCTCTTCCTGTCTCAGGATCTATAGGGAAAAATTCAAGTAAACGTTGCGCAACTTCAGCGCCGACTGTCAAAAGCGCCTCTCTATTAGATCGCACAACGCTAAGTTCTGCACTTGTTGGTTGGTCAAATTCAGGAGTCATAAATAGATTATATAATATTTGTGGTAGTAAATCAATTTATTTATCTACCTCACGTCCCGTAAACTCCGTCATGCCTAAAAGTTCCTCTATACTTTTTAACTTTGAAAATATGGGCATGGCGTAGCTCATTGTCTGTTCGTGACCGTCTATTATCATCTTTAGGACAGTATTAAAATCCACTTCCTTAACTTCAATTTTTTCTCCAGCGTCCAGATTTTGCTTTTGCTCAGCTTCTAGTTCTGTTGCCAAATACCAAGGTACAAACCATTCCATTTTAGGGATCGGCTGGCTTACATTTATTAACTTCCAGATTTTGAAACTAAGTCCTGTTTCTTCTAGCAGTTCGCGTCTTGCAGCAGTTTCCCATGAATCATCCGTTTCATCGGCTCTTCCGCCAGGAAAGTGCAATCGAGCAGATCGGCCTGGCTGTTCATCGTTGACCAAAATGAGTTTGCCATTTTTAATTGCAATTATTTGTACTGTATCTGGGCGCTTTAGTAGTTCAAATGTCGCATTCGTACCATCAAATAGTTTCTGCGGCCATTGGTAAACATCAAAAATCTGTCCCTTAAATGCCAGTTTTGCATTATCTGGGACAAGGATTGCATTTTTTGGTATTACTTTTTTCACTTAATTTACGCCTTAATTTTCTTTATATAATTTATGGAGCTCATCAAATATCCGTGCATTAGTAGCGATAAGGTTTATGATTTTATAATCGTATTTATCTGAACCAACATTGGCCACCACTCCTCCAGCCTCCTTTATGAGTAGTGCCCTTGGCGCATAGTCCCACGGCCCGCCATTATGTTGATCCCATATACCTCCTTCGTAACCACCGATAGCAATTGGTGTAAAGTCTTTCATGATCGTATAGGTATTAACGTGGGGTCTGAGAGCCAAATATCTCTTAGCAGACTTGGGGTCCATTAAATCTGTACCGTACTCTATCCATGATCTATTAAGTGGCCTGTCGCTCACTTGGATGGGCTGTCCGTTTCTGGTGGCACCTTTCCCCTTGCGAGCAATAAACAACTCGTCTGTTACGAACTTATAAACTATGCAAAAAACCGGCTCACCATTATCTATCAACGTTGCCATATTTCTAGGATCTGGCAAACCACGTATAAACGCTTCTGTGCCGTCTATAGGATCAACCAGCCAGAAAGTTTTTCGGCTGCCCTCAATACCTAGTTCTTCGCCCTCTATACCAACTCCCCGGTCAAATTTACGCAGCACAGTTCTAATGGATTTCTCCATATTTTTGTCCATTTTGGTCACAACTGTGTTGTCCTCTTTTAGATCGTGTTCTGCGTTTCCAAATGCACTTAAAAGCTGCGGCCGCTCATCTTTAAACACAGAAAAAAGTAATTTTTCTGCCTGCTTTAGATAATCTTCAGTAATGCCCATGTACTACTTGGTATATCGTTCAACACATTCGACAATGATTTTTTTGGCGTCCTCTGTACTACCCCAACCTAGTACTTTTGTACTGCCAGGTTTCTTTAGGTCTTTGTAGTGGCTAAAGTGATGCTCTATCTTCTGTTTCCAGCGATTACCCAAATCATCCAAAGTATTTACACTATCGCCAGTGTTACGCTCATCAGCCGGCACAACTACAATCTTGTGGTCCATTTCGCCGTCATCTTCAAAATTAAGCACACCCACAATCTTGCCTTCAAGCCATACACCAGTTGGTATAGGTTCTTTCGTTACAACTAATGTATCAAGCTCATCACCATCCTCATCAAGTGTGCCAGGAATAAAGCCATAGTTGCATGGCTTAGCAAATATGGCTGGTTCTACACGGTCCAGCATAAACGAGGCGGTTTTACGGTCCCATTCTATCTTGAGCATAGAACCTTCTGGAATTTCTACAACCGTGGTTACCTTTCCGTTTTGGTAGTCTCCTGGTGTCAACACTTTGTTGAAATCTGGCATATGTGTCCTTTCGATAATAGATATTTTGCTCTGTTATATTGTACACTATCTATCACTAGGAGGGCCGTAGATGATAGACATTACCTTGGAGCGTACACACCAAGAAAACTCGCATATACGTACATTTTGGTTCAAACCTGCACAGAATATTAGCTATACCGCCGGGCAATTTATAGAACTATATATTCCGCACGACCACCCTGATGAGCGCGGTATAAAGCACTGGTTTACACTCTCATCCAGCCCTACGGATAAACTTATTAGTATTACCACCAAATTTGCCGAACAAAAAAGCAGCACTTTTAAAAAACACTTGTTTGCTTTTAGGCCTGGCAAAAAGCTACAAATCGTGGAGCCCATGGGTGATTTTGTGTTACCAAAAGACAAGTCAATTCCGCTCTTATTCATAGCCGGCGGCATAGGGCTCACACCATTTCACAGCATGGTCAAATGGCTCAGTGATACAGGTGAAAAGCGTCAAATTCAAGTACTTCTGGCAGCAAATAAGCCTGAGGATTTTGTATTTGTGGATCTGTTTAAAGACTACGGCGCAGAGGTTATACAAATCGTTGCTGAGCCTGATGGTAGTTGGACGGGCGAAACTGGCAAGTTAAGTGCAGAAAAAATCTTGGAGCTAACTGGCGAACCAGGTAGTAAACGAATATACGTATCAGGTCCCGAGCCCATGGTAGAAGCACTAGAGGAAGATCTGCAAAAGCACGGTGTTAAAAAATCCCAACTAATCTTCGACTACTTCCCTGGCTACACCTCCGACCTCAAATAGCCCATTTATGCGCCGATTTTGCTGCGTTCCATATTTTCTAGGTAATAACGGATCATTAGGGCAGCTGTGGCTCCTTCGCCAGCTGCAGTGGCAATTTGCATAGTTGCGCCGCTGCGCACATCGCCGGCGGCAAACACACCTGGTATAGGGGTTTGCAGTCCACTATCCGTTTTTATAAATCCGATTTCGTCTAGTTCAATCAAGGAGTCTTTAACAAACCCTGTATTTGGAGCCAGTCCAACAAATACAAACACACCGTCAGTTGGAAATTCCACTTTCTTGCCGGTGGCAGCATCTGTACCCACTACTTTTAGCACCTTACCACCCTCTGGGACTGGTTTATCGCCCACTATTTCATCTGTTGTGACGCCCAAATGCACTGTAATCTTCGGGTTTTTGGTGAGTTCGCGCTGCAATACGTCACTGGCCTTAACTTTACTGCGTACCAGCATGTCTATATGGCTGGCATAGCGGGTCAGGAAGAGAGCTTCCTGCACAGCAGAGTTACCTCCACCTACTACCACCAGCTTTTTATCACGATAAAAGGCACCGTCGCAGGTAGCACAATAATGCACTCCACGGGCGTAATATTCTTTTTCGCCAGGCACGCCAATTTTTTTATAATCACTACCTGTGGCTATCAGTACTGTCTTGGCAATAACGTCATCGCCATCTGTCTTGAGCCTCTTATGATCGCCCTCATCAACAATCTGCTTTACCTCACCAAAGTCAAACTCGGCACCAAACCGCTCAGCCTGTTTTTGTAAAAGATCTGAAAGCTCAAGCCCAGCAATGCCTTTAGGAAAACCTGGATAGTTATCTATCCAATCGGTAACAGCTGCTAGTCCGCCAACAGGACCTTTATCTAGCAAAAGCGTGCTGATGTCTTCGCGTGTAGTATAAATGGCAGCGCTAAGCGCCGCTGGCCCGGCACCAATAGTCACGGTATCCCATAACTTTGCTTCTCTTGTTTGTATATCACTCATAAATGTCTCTCTATTCTATCTCTGCAATAACTAATCGCAAAATATCAATTGCGATAGATGCCCGATCAAAAGCAAACGAGCATACATGTTGGGCGCTAATTAAGCGACAGCTGGCGCTAGTCTAGACAAGTTGAAGCCTACGATCACTTCTTGACTGTCGTCCTGCTTGGTAACTACAGTTACTGGCACCGTCAGGGCACCGCTAACACGCATAGCTTCTTCCTGGCGCTCAGGGTTTTCGTCTAGATTTACTACCTCGTATTTGTGGCCTTTGGCGTCAAGAAATTTCTTGACCATACCGCAGTAGGCACAGGTGTTAGTGGTGAAAATAGTAATCTTTTTGGTCATTTATATACCCTCGTTGGCTGTTAAATTTTTATTTGTTTTGTCGATATTCCGTATCTCCATACAGTTTATCCTAGTGTTTATGCTTGTGTCAATCCTACTATATGTTGTGTTTTTTGGGTCATTTTGACCCTTACGGCCACTATTGGCCTATCTTGATGAGCTGCACATCAAACACGAGATCAGCGTTGGCAGGAATGCCAGAACCGGACGGAGGGGTGGCGCCATACGCGTCAGCTGCTGGAATTAACAAACGCCGTGTACCGCCAGCTTTCATGCCGGGTATACCTTCCGTCCATCCTTTAATAACTTGGTTCAAGGGAAAAGCTACGGGCTGGCCGCTGTCTAGTGAACTTTGAAATATTATGCCTGTGGCTGCTACGGCACCTGTGTAGTGAACTGTGATAGTGTCACTAGCTTTAACAGCTGGGCCTGTGCCCTCGACTATATCAGTTGCTTGAAGTGTGTCCACTTTGGCGACTGGCGTAAATCCCTTTAGTTGTGTACCTTGCAATTGACCCTCCTTTGGCTTAGTTGTTTGCTGTGCTGCTGCCTGCTGGTTTTGTTTACTCTGCTGGTGCGATTGCCATATAACAAGCAAACTAAAGCCCAGTGATGTAACCAAAAACAGAACAGCAATGAGTATAAAAATAATCCGTTTAGTCATGAACACTCCTAACCTTTGTCATGCCAGTATAGCGTATTTAGTTAGCAATTTCGAAGGCTTTAAGCTTCTTTTTGGTGGCTTCGGTGTCACCGCGTTGTAATTTGAGAAGCTGGTCGTATATACCACCACTACCGGCGAGCTTCTGTGGTGTACCAATTTCGTCAACTTTACCATTTTGGAGAGTAATAATTTGGTCGACATGCTGGATAGTACTAAGCCGGTGGGCAATAATCAGTGTGGTACGGCCGCGCATGAGGCGCTCTAGAGCCTCTTGCACCATAGCCTCGCTTTTACTGTCTAGGCTGCTTGTAGCCTCGTCTAGTACTAATATGGGCGCATCCTTAAGTAACGCGCGGGCGATAGCAATCCTCTGTTTTTGGCCACCGCTGAGCTTGAGTCCACGCTCACCAATCTCTGTCTCGTAGCCATTCTCAAACTTAGCTATAAACTCATCAGCATTAGCAGCTTTAGCCGCAGCCACAACCTCTTGCTTGTTAGCTTTGGGGTTGGCGTAGGCAATATTTTCGTACACTGTACCGCTAAATAGTGCTGGATCCTGGAAAACCACGCCTATTTGGGCTCTCAAGCTTTCCTGGGTTACATTACCCACATCCTGGCCATCAATAAGTATCTGACCCTGATCAGGCTCGTAAAGGCGCATAAGCAAGTTTGTTATGGTAGTTTTGCCTTCGCCACTTTCGCCAACCAGAGCAATCTTGCTGTCTGGTTTGATAGTAAAACTCAGGCCTTTAAGGACCGGTTGGTCTCCATAGCTAAATGATACGTCCTGGTAAGCAATCTCGCCTTGTTTAACTAAAAGTGGTTGGGCAGATGGTTTATCCGTGATTTCTGGCTTCTGGCTCATTACTTCAAAATAGTCTTTACTGTTTGAAACGGCTCGCTGAGTGCGGTCTACTAAAAAGCTAATGCTAAATATTGGTATACGGATGAGCAGAGCGTATTGCATGAGCAAAACCATGACACCAATTGTGTAGTTGCCGTGGGCTGTTTGAATAAAGATGTACATAAATACCGCAAAGAAAATCAGGGCCAATACTGAGCGGCGCACTACATCCTGTTTGTGCCAGTAAGTGCTCTGGGGTTTAACCGTCTGGACAGTTTTGTCTAAGTGTTTGCCAAAAAACTTTAGCTCCCGAACCTCCTGGACAAAGCTCTTTACTACTTTGATTTGCAAGATGCTCTCGGCAAACCGACCGCTGGCTATATCTAAGTCCTGGTTGATTTGTTTTTGATAAGCTTGCCACTTGTCACTAGTTTTGGCTGTCATCCATATAAAGATTGGGTACAACAGCAGTAGCATTAGAGCCACCTGCCATGAATAATAAGCTACGATTATAAGCGTAAAGACGGTGCTAAAGATAAATTGCAGGAAGTTATTGGTAAACATCTGTACGAAGTCGCCAATGTCCTGAATACCACGGCTCATGCGGTTAATAATGGTACCTGTTAACTCAGTGTCAAAATATCCCTGGGGCAGGCTCATTAAGTGTTGATAATATTGCACGCTCATAAACTCTTTGAGTTTAATAGCCAGAATGTCCCCTAGATAGCCGCTAATGTTACCAAAAATGGTCTGGCCCATATCTGTTAGAAAAATCAGGAAAGCAAATATGGCTACTAGCATGACATCTGGATGCCCACCAGAGGCTAACTTAGTGGCTTGATCAACAGCACCCTTGGTAAATAGTGGCGGGAGCTGGCTCATTAGGGCTAAAAGAACCGTAAACAAAGATATAATTATGTAGTAGCGCCACAGGCTACGCGTAAAAGTAATAATCCGCCAAATATGTTTCATCTGCGATCTATTGTAACGTTATATCTGTCTATCTGAAACTTCTGAAGTCCTCATATAAGCTTGCACTATAGCTGCATCATTTTTTCGGGACTCAATGGCATTTATAAGAGCATCGAGAACAATTTGTCCATCGTCGTCTACTAATTTATTGACACAAAATAATGGATCAGCATCGTAAGACTTACCCAATAGCACCGCATAGCCCAAAACTTGACAGGGTATAGCATTGGCTGCATAGATGTAGTCCGTACCGCTGCTAATTCTTTTCTCCCAACTGTCTATAAGGCGACTACCCGCAAGGCCAAGATTAGATGGCTCTGGGTGTCCTAAATCAATCCTTGCAAATCTTGGTGCATAAAATCTAGCTTCTCGCGAGCGTACCCTAGCAACCACAATGTTCTGAATCATATTCAATTCACACAATATCAATGAGCATGTGCTTTATGCAATAGTCTTATATTCGCTCAGCGCCAAACTTTTCTTTGGCCGCAGCGGCAGCTTTGTCTAGCAAAGTGTTAACTTCCTCAGACGTTAGCGTACGCTCATATGAAGATATGGTGAAACGCAGCGTGATATGTTTGTGTGTTTTGTTATCCTGTGGTTGGTAAATATCAAGCGGCGCAAACCAAAAGGCAGATTTGGCTGGTGTCTGCACATTTTGCTGCATAAAATCAAATAACTCCTCGTAAGCAAGTTCTGCAGGAACTTTGAGTGATATATCTTGCTCAACCTTTGGGAAACGTGGCAAGGCCACATATGGTGATTCACGCTCTTGCAGATTGAGCAATTGCATAAGGTCAAGTTCAAAACCAGCTACAAACTGGGGCAATTTGAGGTTTTTGCGTACACTGGTTCTAAATTCACCAAGCTCAGCAATGAATGTGCCTTCTGTTGTTTTTACTATAGCGCTACGCTTTTTCTCGAATGGGGCAATAGCAGCCTGACTTATGCCAGCCTGAGGCTCATGCCCTGTAGCCGACATAAAGTTAAGTTGATGTATGCCCAGAGCTGCCAAAAGCTCAGTTAGATACTGCTTGGCTTGGTAGTATGGCGCATTGCCATAGGCTTCCTTAGCAGTTTTGTCTTCTGCTGCAAAAATTAGTGCCAGGCGGTGATCTTCTTTAGGCAAACCATTATCTTTGTCTATAAAGTCTTTAGCGTGTACTGGGTTCATCTCGAACAAGGCAAATTGGTTGTAGCCCTGTTTTACGTTCGCGTGGACCTTGTCTAGTAGACTTGGAATAAGGCTCAAGCGATAATACTGCAAGTCTGGGCTCAAGGCATTAGACAGTTCATAGGCGTTTTCACGCTTTTGACCAACTTTATCTAGCAGATCACCATGCACAAAACTGTACGTCAACACCTCGTTGGCTCCGGCACTGCTAAGTACCTCGCGAATCGTATCTTTGAGCTGTAGCATTGGGTTATGTTCAGTTGGCTTTATGGAACGTTTTGGCAGCTCTAATGGCAAATGGTCATATCCATATAGCCGCCCAACTTCCTCTACCACATCTTCTGGTATTTCAATATCCGTTCGCCAAAACGGTGCCTTTACTGTCAGTTCCTCGCCATTCACCTGCACCTCAAACTCAACATTAGTAAGAAGCTTGGCCATTTCTTCCCCAGAAAGCTTTTCACCCAAACGGTCATTAATAAATTGTGCCGTAACTGTTACAGTGGATTGCGCTAGTAATTCTGTATGCACATCTTTAACATCACTCGCCATTTTGCCACCAGCTAGGCGCTGTACATCGCTTATAATTTTAGCTAATACTCGGTCGTTCTGCAGTGGTGACTGACCCTTTGTAAAACGTGTAACGGCGTCTGTAAATAAGCCATACTGCATGGCAGTTCTGCGAATATTGAACATATCAAATGTGGCACATTCCAGCACAATATTCTGAGTGTGCTCATCCACCTCGGTCTCGGCACCTCCCATAACACCACCAATTCCAACCGGCACATCGTGAGAAGTAATGAGTATGGTTGAATCGTCTTGTAATTCTTGAACTTTACCTCCCAGCAAAGTAATCTTCTCGCCTTTGTGTGACAATCTTGTCTCAAGACTTAGACCCTGTTGTTTACCAACTGTTTTAAGTTTATCGGCATCATATGCATGTAATGGTTGGCCGCTCAGCAGCATAAAGTAATTAGTAAGATCTACAATGTTATTAATTGGCTTGGCGCCAACGCGCGTAAGATAACTCTGCAGCCAGCCAGGACTTGGCCCTACTTTTATATCACTCATAGCAACTGCCATAAAACGCGGTACAAGTTTTTGATCCGCCACCTTTACTTCCAAAGCCTCGTTTTGCGAGGTTTGAGCTTGCCCTGTAGTCTGGCCTTGCAAATACCAGTCGGGGCTCTTGAAAGCCCTGCCTTGAATGCCAGCCAGTTCCCGGGCCACACCTAGAATACCGAAGCAGTCTGGACGATGTGTGAACATTTTGTTTTCTATCTCAATAATGTAGTCGTCTAGTGCATAGGCTTCAGTGAAAGCCATTCCTGGGGTAGCGTTCTCAATATCAACCACTAATATTCCCGTGTGATCGTCGCTAAATGCCAGCTCGTGTGCACTAGCAATCATACCGTTACTTTTCTGTCCCCTAATGTCTCGTGCTTCTAGCACAAATGGTTCTTTGCCCGCGGTGTTTGGTACGGTTACGCCTGGCGGGATCCAAGCCACCATTTGGCCTTCCTTCACATTAGGAGCTCCGCATACTACCTGAACGTAGCCCTGTTCACTTCGCTCAACATTGGCAACTTTTCCTCCGTCGTCTAGCATACAAACACTCAGCTTATCGGCATCGGAGTGTTTTTGGCAGCTGATAACTTTGGCAAGTACTATGCCTTGGTATTTTTTACCCAAATCTTCAACATTCTCTACCTCGCCCAGCTGAGCACCAATTTTTTCTACTAGTTTATCTTTACCAATCTGGCCCAGATCAACATTGCTATAGTACTGTGCCCATTTTAGTGAGACTTTCATACGCGGACCTCAGCTTTTGCATTCAAGAAAGAGCTAACGTCAGAATATATACCATCAAACATTAAGTATAGGGTTTCATGTTTGTCTGGTTTGCCTATTGCATAACACTTTTTACCCAGGCCATAGGCAACGCCCAACTCCATGTGAGAAGACAAACCTGCAGGTAAAACCATAATAAATTCTCTGGACTCTTTGAGGCCATTCATGTCTTTTTCAAATATTTCTCGGAATGTTGGGTTGGTTTGCCAGTCGTTTAGCTGCTCTAAACGGCTCATAAAACCTTCTGCGTCTATATTTTCTTGAGTATCAATAATTATGCTGTTGCCTTTATATTCATTCTCAATAAAGCAAAATACGGTATTTCCTTGTTTGCGAACCGCTTCTAATACCTTTCTTACTGCACTATGGTTGCGCCAACGTCCGGCTAAATAGTAATCGTACTTAATCATTTAAACTGCCTTAAGAAATCTAGGTTACCACTGTGGAATTGCCGGACATCTTCGATGTTATCCTTCATCATTACTAAGCGATCAATGCCACCACCCCAAGCAAAACCAGTAAACTCAGTAGGGTTAATCCCAGCTTCTTTTAGTACATTGGGGTGAATCATGCCACAGCCAAGTAACTCGATCCAACCGGAATAACTACACACGTTGCATCCCTTCTTTTTACAGAAAGGACAGCTCATAGCAAATTCAAAGCTTGGTTCGGTAAATGGAAAATAGAACGGCTGGGTTTTGATATCAAGCTCTTGTTCATAATAAGCTTGTAAAAATGTTTTGAGGGTGGCTATGAGATTACCGGCGTGTATGCCCTTGCCAACGTAAATACCCTCGTGTTGGTAAAAGGTATGTTCATGGCGAGGGTCGAGATCTTCATTGCGAAACACTCTGTCCGGTACTAAAACGGCTATTGGCTCGTTTTTATCCAAATTTGGTTTGTACTTTTTTAACAATCGGTTTTGCATTGTGCTTGTGTGTGCTGGAGCTATTAAGCCCTCGGTAGTAACGAAGGTATCGTAATCATCACGCGCGGGATGCCCTGGGGGAAAGTTGAGGCTATCAAACATATGATATTCATCATCAATTTGCCGGGAAAGCTCTACATTAAAGCCCATCCGGTAAAAAATATCAGAAACTTTTTCTATCTCACTCATTAATGGGTGGCGGCTACCGTTATCGCTTGTGAGTAGGCGCGGGCGCTTATTTGCGGGTGTATTGAAATCAAACGGGGCAGATACGTCAATAGGCTCAACAACTTCACTGGCTTCCTGATGTTGGGACACCAATTGTTCTAACTCAGCCTTGAGCTGGTTAATTTCCTTGCCAAATGCGGCCCGCTGATCTTCTGGTAAAGTTGAAATTTGGGCATACAAAGCTTTAAGCTGGGGTGCCCGCAAAACGCTCTGCTTATCTGTTGATTCGCCAAGAAGTTTCTTTAATGATTCAGCAGCTTCTGCAACCAGGGGATTTTGATAAGTCATCTTGTGGTTTATTATAATACAGATATGGCTAACTTTTCATTCGATATCGTGAGCGAGTATGACAAGGCGGAGATGAACAACGTCTTTGACCAGACTCAGCGCGAGATTACTAATCGTTATGATTTTAAGGGCACCCCGGCCCAGCTGGAGTGGCTGGACAATGACAAAACCGGACTTAAAGTCACTGGCAGCGGTGATTGGCAAATAGATGCCATACTAGATATTGTTCGCAAAAAGCTGGCAACACGGGGTCAAAGCCAAAAAACTATAGATGCCAGCCGTGAGCCAGTAGTTGCAAACCTCAAAACCACTAAAGAGGTACTGTTCAAACACGGCCTAGACCAAGACAAAGCCAAGAAAATTACCAATCTCATACGAGATAAATTCCCCAAATCCAAAACCCAAATACAAGGTGATGCTGTCAGGGTGACAAGCGGTAGCAAAGATGAGCTTCAAGGAGTCATGCAGTTGCTCAAGACTCAGGACTTTGAATTCCCTCTAGGTTTTACTAACTACCGCTAGAATGTTTGATTGACAAAGGAGAAGTTAAGTATAAAATCAGTTTTAGAGGCAATATACAAAAAATGGCCAGTAAAGTTTCCAAAAAGAAGAAACAAAACAAGTTAGCACTCCTAAAAAAACCCAAACTAATTGTTGCTCTAATTTTTATCTTAGGATTCGCTGGTATAGGCATAAAGCAACTTGCAGATAGCCACGCGGCCGCCATAATCCCAGCAACTTATTACTACAACAGCGGTGGTATCAGGCACAACTCCGGATTTCATGCGACTGCAACCGAAAGAATAGGTGGCATTATTCATAACAACTTAAGCCTCTGGCGCTGGCCTAAAGACAATATAGAAAATACCTACGAAACGACACACTCAATGTGGTTCGGTCCATATGCAACCATTCATATACCACCGCCGTACAATGGCCTGCATGTTTGTTACTACTTCAGTGCTTGGGACGATTTTGGTCATACAGATACAAAAATAGGTATCTACATAGACATGAGGTTTAACGGCGACAAAGACTATGGTAATCAATGGACTCCTAATACGCATGACGAGCCCGAATATATAACCACTGATGGGCTTCTATATGGATATGTACCGACCATGAAGTCTCATTGCTATGGCTATAATGTTGTGGACGACGAAGGTCGCGATATGGGCAGTGTTGAGTTCCGCATGAAAGTACTTGGTTCTAGTGACAAAAGTAATAGCCATATTGACCTTTATAAAGTAACTGTTAACTACGTCACTTTATAGATATTAATTTATAAACATCCCGGTGGGTTATAAGCGTGAGTGTAATGGTTTGCTCCTGTATACTTGGTGCATATGGCCATAGAAGAAAAACTAAACGAAGTAGCTGAGGTGGAACCCCAAAAGGAGCTACTAGGTCAAGCCAAGGCTGTACTGGCAATGAACGACCAAGGCTCACACACCATTCCGGCAGAAGGTCTATACCCACATCAATGGCTGTGGGATAGTTGTTTTATAGCCATTGGCCTAAGGCACGTGGATGTGGAGCGGGCCAAACAAGAGCTGCTTAGCTTGCTTAGGGGACAGTGGAGCAATGGCATGCTACCACACATGATTTTTGCCAGCGGTGATGCTCACCGCCGTGACCGTAATCTTTGGCGAAGTTGGGTTAACCCCTATGCTCCGAGCGATGTTACAACCAGTGGTATAACGCAGCCTCCTATGCTGGCAGAGGCAGTTGTGCGAGTAGGCGAAAAGCTTAGCCAGCCAGAGCGCCGAACTTGGTACCACACGGTATACCCTGCTTTACTCGCCCACCACCAGTGGTTATATAAAGAACGCGACCCGCATGAAGAAGGCCTGGCTCTACAGATTCACCCATATGAAGTTGGTCTGGACAACACTCCACCTTGGCTAGCCCAGTTGCATGAACACAGCCGCCCGTGGTGGATTGCCGCATTAGAAAAAACGCATGTAGATAAATTTGTAAATCTTTTTCGGCGTGATACTAAGCATGTGCCGCCCGGGCAGCGCATGAAAAACACTGACGCACTACTTTACTACGACGTCATCCGTCGTTTGCGGCGCAAACGCTATAACATAGACTCCATACTCACTCGGTCGCTGTTTGCTATTGAAGATCTGACTTTCAATTCCGTACTGGTCAGAGCCAATCACTGCTTGCAGCACATAGCTTCTAATATTCGCCAAGACTTACCCGAGGAACTAGAGCAGCGTATGCACAAGACCGAACGAGCCCTAGAACAGTTGTGGGATGGTTACAGTGGTCAGTATTACTCACGTAACTTTGTCACCCACAAGCTTATAAAGGAACCAACTATTGCCACCCTATTGCCCCTATATGCTGGTAGCGTAAGTAGCGAGCGAGCCCAGCAACTAGTTACACTTCTAACCAACAAGCATTTGTTTGGGGCCAATTACCCTGTGCCCAGTGTACCGCTTAACTCTTCATGGTTTGAACCGCTTGGTTACTGGCAGGGCCCAAGCTGGGTTAATACAAACTGGTTAATAATTGACGGCCTTAGGCGTTATAAATTTCATAAAGAGGCGGAGTGGCTGCAGCAAAGGACACTAGAGCTAGTTGAAACCTCTGGAATGAACGAGTACTTTTCGCCTGTAGACGGCAAGCCGGCTGGGGCTGCTAACTTTTCTTGGACAGCTGCCCTGACTATTGATTTGCTGCAGGAGTAGATTATATCTATTCTGTATCTTCGTCTGTGGGCTTGTTGAGCAGTAGTGGCTCCATACTGCTGTCTACTCCGGCAATCTTGACTACATCTTTGTCCACCCTGCCTAGTTCCTTTTGGGTACTGTTGAAATGCCCGACAGTTGCGCTCAGACTGTTGCCCATACGCTTAAAGTAACCGTCTACATTGTGCAAATGTTTGCCCAATTGCTCTACATTTTTGCGTATTACCTCTGTATCTTTTTGAATCTCCAAGCTTTTGAGCCCCTGTGACACTATCTGCAGCATGGCACTCAGAGTACTGGGTCCCACTACCGTTACACGTTTTTCTACCGCCGCATATTGCATTAGATCGCGTCCGTTCACACCAGTCTCTCCCACTTTGTTGGCTAAAAGGTCATAATAAATTGCCTCGCTAGGTATAAACATCAGTGCCTGCTCCAAAGTGCCTTTTTTTGGCAATATATACTTAGCTGTTTCATCTATACGCTTCTTTAGATCTTCTTTAAAGATTTTCTCAAGAGCAGGTCGCTGGGCAGTAGGTGCTTCTACCAAACGGTTATAGTTCTCTAAGCTAAACTTGCTATCTATTGGCAAAAGTTTGCCGTCTAGGTGAATTACAGCGTCTACAATCAGGCCATCGCCCATTCTGTACTGCAGCTCATATGTACCCTTTGGCAGCAAATTCTGGAGTATTTGGTCTAGATAGAACTCACCAAGCACTCCTCGCTGTTTGGGATTAGATAGCACGTTTTGCAGGACTTTGAGCTCACCGGCAATGTCACCAACCTGCTGGTTAGTCTTTTCTAGCTGGATTAACTTGGTTGTGACGTCTTTGATTATATTGGCACTTGATTCAAATTGTTTAACCATTTGGGCATTACTTTTGTCCAGGCGCTCAGTTAGGTGGGACTGCAAGCCATCTTTGAGTTGTATGACGTTGTTACTTAGAGTAGTAAGATCTTGCTTAAGTAGTTGGGCAGTGCCAGTATCTGGCTTTGCAGATTGGCGCACCAAAATAAAGGCCAGTAAAGCCAGATTGAGAATCCCCAAAACTATAACCGCAATAAGCATACCCATATTGTACCGCTTGTATCACGGTCATGCTATGTCAACCAAAAGAGCTCCGGGAATACCCGAAGCTCGGTGGAAGCCTCACACTTCCATATTTAGCTTAAGCGCGTTAACTATGTTTGGCAAGCCACTAATCTACTTCTGAGGCTTGCGAGCCAAAGGCAGCTTTCAAGGCGGCTCTAGCCGCTGCAGTCGAATCCTTAAAGGCTGCATCTGCAGCTTTAAACGCCGCATTGCGTGTTTGCACTAACTGCTTAACCTGACTGCCTATAGTGGCGTCGCTCTTTCTTGTAGATTGAAAGTTTAAGCGAGCTGTTTTAAGTGACGCCATCAATGTGGAGCGAATAGTTTGGCTGGCGGCTACCGATGAATCGGCCGCACAGCTGGCCTGGGCGGTAGCTATTGCGGCGTTCACAGCATCAGCAAATGTGGCCACCTGGCTACCCGAAGTGTTTTTGTGAGAAGCAATGACACTATCTAGACCGGTGCGGTAGGCAGTGCGGGCGGCATCATAGGCAGCCCGACGTGCAGCAACTGCACTTTTAATAGCGTTTTGGTAGGTAACGATAGCGGCTTTTTGGGCATCTGTAGTGCCCTTTGTGTCCAGCTTGGTAAAGTTAGTTTGGCGATCCTCGTCCCACTTTTGGCGGTTTGCTTGCACGTCTGCATCTTCTTTGGCGCGATCAGCTGTTACTTTTTGAGTTTGGTCCTGCTGAGCAGTATTTAGTTTGGCCTGCAGACTAGTAAGTGGGCCAGACACTTTTCCTACGTCAGTTGATAGGTTTGCGCAAAAAGGGCTTTGTCGATCACTAGTGGCTGCTGCAGCCTGTACAGTTACTGGCACGGCAAGAATTAGTCCCATCAAAACCGCCCAAAGACCTAACGATATGCGGGCAAAGAGGTTAGAGATTTGTTTCATTGTAAGCTCCTCCCAGGTTTGTTAGCGCACTGTTAGTTGATTGTGCATTAGACTGATCAGTAGTATCGCCCTTGGTGTAAATTGCAGTCTCACTCTGGGCATCTTGCTGAGTTAGTGTATCTATAGCTGCAGCTGTGCCAACTGGTGCTGCTGCCTGTCCGGCTGGGATAGCTGAGCTGGTGGGCGATTTTGTGGAGTTTCTTTGCGTAGCAACCCAGTAGCCAACGCCTACTACTAGTCCAATAATAATGATTACTAAAAGGGCCTCTACCATAGCGAAACCACGCTGGGGCCGATTGTCTATCTTTGTCATGGTGTCCTTTCTAATGTCTTACATATATAAGCTTACGCTTGTAAGTTAGGCACGTCAAAATGTCATAAAAAGTGTGTAATGAGCAAAGCTACGAGAACTAGAATGCCTAGCAGACGGCGGAAATAGTTTATGCCCTTCCAAGCCTCTAATATGGCCCAGATTACTATTGCAACCAGTGATACTAATGAGACAAACCGCTCGAACCAGCCAAATGGTAAAAACCATCCTATTACCGTGGTGACAATCCAAGTATATAAAAACCTGTTGGGGGTTTGCCATACCACCACATTCCCCTGTCCATCTTCCCAAAAACGCTGGCTAAAGCTTTGGGGTCGGCGACGTGGGCGAGGATGTGACATGTCAATCATTATAAAGGAAGGCACAAGCGTTATGCCAATGCAATAAATATGGTACAGTAGGCATGAAGGACGGTAGCGTAATGGCAGATGATGATTCACTACTAGGCGGACCGCTAGAGCTCCCTGGAGAGCCGGAGACATCGCGCCCAACGCATAAACCCCATAAACGCAAACGGTTGCCTAAACCAGGCAAGAAACCCCTGCTTGTAGTCTTAATAGTAATAGTCGTTATTATACTTTTGGCTGGTGGGTGGAAGCTGATTAATCACAAAAAATCTACTACCAACAAAGCCGCTACTGGGCAAGTGGCAACAGCACCCAAGCCCTCTACCACCGATATACCAGAGGTAAGTACTACCAAAACGTATAAGAGTGACTCCTTGGCGCTAGACCTAACGTACCCTAGCAGCTGGACAACAACTGAGACTGCCGATACTGGGCTGAGGATAGAGTCTCCAACTTTCCGCTATCAAACTATTGATAAAGGCATTGTGAGTGGCAACTTCCGCATCTACATACGCCAGCAAGCACGTGACGTTGATGCCAAATATATTGGCAGAGGCGTGGCAGTACAACCGTCTGAGCCACTAACCTATACCAAGCCTGCCCCAACCCAGCGCCAAACTACTTTTTTAACTGATTTTGGGCTGGATACACCCAATCAGTTTGCTTACTTTATGATAGCTGGCAATTTTAATCTGAAAACAGGTCAAAGTTTAGGCCCAAACTATGGCAAAGAGCAAGGAACTTACATTATTTCTGGTGGCTATAGTGGCCCAGACCTAAAAGATGATATGCAGACAAACCAGGTGCCACTAAAATATTTCGCAACAACAAATGCATACAAGCAAGCGATTGATGTAATCAAATCGCTGCAGCTAAATTAGACAACTGCTTGTAGAAACCAAAGATACTAGCTTTGAGAGGTTTTTGCATACAAGGGATCTATAGTCACGACCTCAGCAAGCAAACTCTTGCCAATCGTTAGAGCATGTATTTTGTCCTCAAGTTCTGTATAGCGTCCAAAAGGAGTAATTTCTTCAATATAAATAGAAGGTTTACCATTAATGCCGATCAAAGGTACAAAAGTAAGCAATACGTTTCTTAAATCTACCTGTTCGTTACTGATGGCACAAAATGTTGGGGCGTATGTGTCCGGATTATAATTTGGTTGTACATCAACGGCATCAATAAAGTACTGGGTATCGTTTTCAGTATCCGCCACAAAATCTTCAGCCATAATAGATAAGCTAGAGCCACTGGCAAAAATTTCATTAGCAATAATCCTAATTAAAGACTTTTGAGTACGACTATCAAGACCAACCATAATTAAGATATCTCGTGTATTGTTTAACTGAAATGCGCTGCCTCCAGTTTCCTCTGGCTCGGGCAAGAAAACCGCCCAGCCCTCACCATCATGCAAGGCATCGTGGGAGCGTAATTTTCGGAAGACATCTGCGCGAAAAATGTTGAGATCTTCTTGAAATTTACGTTCAAATGCTGTGCTGTTTTCAGCAGCTAAAGTACGTGCTTCAATATCACCTGCAAAATCGCTCCCTTCGTGTGAGTAATGATATTCCGGCATATTTTCTCTTTCTTACTTTAAAATCGCATGTTTTAATATTTTTAGCAAATATGGCAGAGCACGCTACACTATAAGCATGACCGCTCGTACACATGACCTAGCAGCGTTTACAGCTTTAGGAATTGTGGCCATTACAACATTAAATATTCAAATTACTTTGGGGACAGCCCTAATTGCAGTGTTGGCCAACCAGTTGGGTGGCATTGCGCCAGATATAGACCAGCCTACCGCGCCGTTTTGGCGCAACCTGCCGGTGGGTGGGTACTTTGGCAAAGTCATAGACAAAATGCTGGGAGGGCACAGGTTTTTATCCCACTCCATTATAGGCGCAGCTGGCTTTGGGTTTTTGGGATGGTTTATACTCAAATTTTTGCATCCTATAATGCCGCATGTGAATATTGGCATTGTTTGGTGGGCATTTATGATTGGCCTGCTATCACACCTGGTTATGGACACGTTTACTAAAGAGGGTGTGCCATGGTTGCTGCCCATACCTGTCAAGTTAGGACTACCACCTGTTAAGAGTTTACGGATTACAACCGGTAAAAATGTAGAAAAAGCATTATTTATAGCCATTTTGGCTTTTGACGTGTGGTACTGCAGCTCCCATTATGCCGAGCTTCTAACTTTGCTACATAGCCAAATTATATAAAGTTTGCCGGATAGCTCTTTAGTGAGTTGTGATTACCAGTTTGCGCTCGCGCGGCCCGTCTAACTCCACAAGGATTATCCGCTGCCAGGTGCCCAACACAAGTTTTCCATTTTGCATAGGGATAGTCGCGCTTGGTCCTACTATGCTGCTTGCTAGATGGGCCGGCACATGTGCGGGGTTATGCGGATGGCGGTAGTTAAGTTTAGGTATCATCTCCCAAACAGCATCCAATAGATCTAGGTCCGTTCCAGGGTCCAAATCCGCCGTAGTCACAGCGCAAGTGGTATGGGCTACAAAAACAGTAACTAATGAGGCGTTAGCATCTACAAGCTTCTGAACATGTTCAGTAATATCAATGACTTGCTTGCTCTTATCAGACTTAATTGTCAGCTGGCTGCTTTTACCCATGCACTTATATTAATATCAATTCCAAATTTAGTTAATTATAAATCGCCGCTTTTGACATAGTCTATATCTGTTGTTAGTGTTTGAGTATGGAAAACCAAGCTGATATAGCATTTAGAAACCCGTCACTCATGACCGATAGTGAGATAGATGCGGCACAGCACACGGCCCAGCAGACATTTTTACCTATTCATAATAAAAATCTTGTTGATAACTTTTCAGTATTTCCAGAACTATATGGCGGAGATCCTGCACCTGAGCCAGAGATTATACATCTTGAGCCCAAAACTCAGGCTCCCCTATTTGCAAGAATGGTCTCTGCAGTTTGCCGCCAACTAATAAGAGCCACCAAGGTACAGCATCCAAAAATTTCCTGACATTATAGCTCTTATACTTGCAAATAACGGATTGGCGCGTACTATATTATCTTGATATGAGTGACTTTGGAAAACAACCGGGGCTAAATACTGACAGTATATGGTTTGAGGATTTAGGCAGGCCAGTAGATGCAAATTGGCTAACAAATACTACAGAAGCGATTAGAGAAGTCACTCGTGGTTATTTTTTTGAATTAGAAATGCGTAATAGTCCCGGGATACTCTACATACCTGGGCAAGCTATTAAAGACGCTATTAATGCGGCTAGACTACCGCGCACTACGGCTAACACAAAGCAGGTTGTAGAAGAGCTAAAATTAAGTAAAGCAATAGATCGTAATTTTGCTAATAGAAACATTGACGTTCGTGTCTGCGGACTAGATACGGATCCAGTATTTGAAGAGCCAGGTGTTTTTCAGCTTCGAATGCGTGTAGGTGATTTAGCAAGCTCAGGTGCAATGGGATTTGCAATTAGAGACGAAAAACAGAGAACCTTACTTAAAATAAGTCCTCATAAAGCAGAAGTACCTCAAGCACAACCACGAAGACGTTCTCGTCATAGAGTTACATTAGGTAGGGTAAGGACAGGCTCAAGCAGACTTGAGTATGACTTACACGAGCGTCTGGCAGATGCTTTGGGTCCCAGTGTTACTTTTAGGCCAATGGGTGAGCTTACGAGAAAAGCATCCACCAAAGAATAAGATTACACAGATCAATACCAGAATTTAGGCTGCATTTCCAGAACTTTCTGGATTATACATATAGTTACTAGTTACTATTTTTACGTAACTACTTTTTATTAGCGATATATTTATTAAAATAGGTCTAAATATTGTCTTGCTTGCATTTGGCTGAGATTGGTACTAGCATAAGGGTAATAAGTGGAGGA
>DATIHJ010000018.1:0-32344 GCA_035480855.1 Patescibacteria group bacterium | reverse complement strand
CTTTTTGAAAGTTTAGTTTTATAATTACTACATTAGCGTAATATTAACGGATAGGGAAGCACGCCAAATGGCTACTCAGAAAGCTCAACCATCATTCAATATCGAGAAAACCGTAGAAGACGTACTCGATACTATTGAGCGCGACCGCGAAAGGGAAATTATCTCCCGTCGTTTTGGCTTGTTTGACCGCCGTGAAACACTTGAGCAAATAGGTGAGCTCCTTGGAATTACCCGTGAGCGAGTACGCCAGCTAGAAAAAGCTGTTATGGCCCGTCTTAAGGCTGCTGCCAAGCAAGATTTGCCTCATATCAAAGAAGTTGAAACTTTGTTTTCTGACAAGCTTCGTAGCGTGGGCGGGGCAGCCCGTATCACTGAGCTTGCAGGTAAGCTGACCAAAGACAACAACCGTGTAGACCAGGCCCGTGTATCTTTCCTAGCTCAGCTATGCCCTAAACTGGCCGTTATAGACGAAAATGATTTCTTCTACTTGGCCGTCGGCCTAACTAGCCAACACGACGAAAAGGCCATTCGTGACCAGATTAACAAGATTATCGATGCCATCAAGCAAATTGGTGAGCCTACATCCGTAGAAAAGATTGCCGAAGCTGTAAAAGATAGCGATCCCAAGCACACCCAGGCACTAGCTAGCATCAGCAAACAAATTGCTACTCTAAACAACCGCTGGGGCCTTGTAAAATGGCCAATGGTCAACCCCAAGAACATCAGGGATAAAATCTACGTCATTTTGCACGATCATGAGAAACCTATGCACTTTAACGAAATTGCCAAGGCTATCAAAGATTCTAGCTTCCGACGTAAAGATGTTACCACTCAGGCTATTCACAACGAACTTATTAAAGACAAGCGCTTTGTACTGATAGGGCGGGGGATATACGCCCTAAAAGAGTGGGGATATGACAAGGGAACTGTGGCAGACGTTATCAGCAAGGTCCTAAAGAAGGCAGGGGAACCCCTGCACCGTGACGAGATTGTCCGCCGTGTACTTAAGAGCAGGCAAGTGAAGGAAACTACTATCCTCTTAAACCTGCAAGGCAAACAACAGTTCAAACGCGTCGCAAAAGCCACATATTCTCTAGCAGAGTAAATAACATATAATGCCTTTGCCAGAAACAGACAAAGAATTATTCAGAGCCGCTGGCGCTCCAACTTGGAGACCACGCAATGCAGAAAGTATAGTAGAAGCTGCAATTTTGTGTAGTCCGGTTTATCGATATGAATCCGCGATAACTAATATGACTGTTGGCTATGGTAGTTCACGAGTTTTTCGCCGCTTAATAGATAGTGGCCTTATGCAATATACAGAAGTGTTAAGTTCTTTAGGGTCTAGAAGAGGTGGGAAAACTAAGCCAGCTTTACTCGAATTTACCGAATCTGGCTTAGCTTATGTAACTGAAGCAATTGAAGAACGAGTAACGAAACTTCATGAAGTTCAGCAATCTCTAGCAAAAGATCAATCAACTTTTTAAACGATAAATTATATATAAAAATATCTATTGTACAAAATACGAACATGTTTTTGATAATAGCAGGGCGATAGTAGCACAAATATAGTTGGGACGTATAGAACTAGGCAGGGTAATAGAAAATTTATAAACAAAAAATAATTGCGGGCGGGAAATATGGAAACAAAAGGATGGGCAGAGCATCACAAAGAGCTATACACCCAACGTCGCACAATGTATATTTTACGACTCTATATATTCCGCCCTAGATGATAACCAATACATCCCCTAACAGGGGACTTTTTATGAATCTACGCTTTTTGCTTAGACAACTGCACTGCGCAGTCCTGCTATGTTGTGCTTACATAGCACTTACATCGTGTATATGCTTTTAAACGTCCTGAGAGCCTCTACAGCCCTCATTTTGCCATATTGTTTTCACGACATTTCACGACTTATCCACAGTGTGATATTTGACATATGCACGCTTCTATATCGTGTTATATGTTTCTTATTATTCCCCACTATTACCCTGTTTTACTAATATTTGACATTTTCCTTTTTGTATATGCTTATATAGTTTTTAACGATTGTTGTACAAATACTAAATATGAACAAAATACGAACTGCGGGGGAGAGTGGAGCAACAACTAGGCTTTTGCCGCAGCCACATTGCGAATGAGAATGTAAGACAATATACCGGCTGTAGCGAGCAAGACGGCACATAGTGTTATCGCAAACCTATATACCTCCCCTACCCCCATGATACCCAGTACTGCCACTACAATTAGCCCGGCTACTCTTGAAACAGCATTATTGATACCGGAGGCAATACCAGAGCTGGCCTGTTTTACAGAGCTCATAACTGTAATAGTAAGTGGAGCAACTGTTGCCGCTAGTCCCAGCGCAAAAATAGTAATACCGGGCAACACTCCTGTAACATAGCTATCACCAGGATGTAGACCATGTAATAGGAATATACCGAACCCAGAAGTAATAGGACCAAACGTCATAAATAATCGTGGGCCGTATTTATGTGCAAGTTTTCCCACTCGACTAGATAGTAGAAGCAGCGCAATGCTTATTGGCACCAGGCTGATGCCGGCTTTTATACTTGAGTATCCCAGAGTAGTCTGAAGATAGATTACAAGCGCAAAGATGAATCCGGCCAGGCCCCCATACATAGCAAATGTTGTAATGTTTACACCTGTGAAATTGCGTGACTTAAAGAGCGTTAATTTGAGCATGGGGTCCTTACTCCGTGCTTCAATAAACAAGAATAATGCTCCTAGAACAAATCCCGTAACTAAAATGGCTACTATTCCCCCGCTCCAATGCTTGTCCGGCCCTTCAATAAGCCCATAGGTTATAGCTGCTAGTGACGCTGCTGCAAGGATCGCACCAGGCACATCCACCTTTCTGGGTGTGTTATCTTTGGTCTCATCAACGTTTTTAAGCGTTAGTGCCACGCAAAGTATTATAAGTGGAACATTTATAAAGAATATCCATCGCCATGAAGCTACATTGATTAAATAGCCTCCCAATAGCGGCCCCAGAACAGTTGTAATACCAGACCAAGCTGTCCAGCGTCCAAACGCAACACCACGCAGCTTCTCTGGGATATTTGTGTTGATAATAGCAAGTGCTCCCGGAACTAGTAATGCACCAAAGAAGCCCTGAAGTACTCTTAGAAATATAAGCACTGAAAGATTTGGAGACAGACCGCACAGTAGCGATACAACACCAAAACCAACTAAGCCGACCAGGTAGGTACGTTTGCGGCCGAATATATCACCTAGGGAGCCGCCCAGTAAAATAAGTGCAGAGAGTGAGAGTAAATATCCGTCCACTATCCACTGTAAACCTGCAAAGCTAGCATGCAAATCGTGAGCAATATTTGGCAAGGCCAAATTAACTACAAAACCATCAAGTATTACTACGCCACTGCCAATAATGGTAGCCATGAGTGCAAACAATTGGCGGCGTGTCATAGACCTAGTTTATCACGGTTAATCAGCGGCGCAGCTGCCAACTGCCACAGGTGTGAGTTGCTGCTGGGCTTGGTCAATAGCAGCCTTCACCTCCCCTGTTTGCAGTGAGTATCCTACATTTGACTGTGATACGGCTTTAGCAAATACAACACCAGCCACAGACCCATCCGATGCAATTAGTGGGCCGCCTGAGTTACCTGGTTCAACATCAGCTTGCAGTTCATAAATATTGCGCACAACTACCCCGCGGTTATAAATGTTACGCCCGATAGCCTTTACCTGGTCAATAACCGTAGCTTTGCTTGCGGTCAGTTCGCCACCGCCCGGAAAGCCAAGCACGACTGCAGAAGCCCCGTTGCCAAGACGATCACTAGACATTGCTAGCGGCGGATCTTTGAGGCCTTTGACCATGAGTACAGCCAAGTCTTCATTCTCGTCAAACCAAATAGGAATAGCTCGATAAGATGCAGTAGAGTCAACAACCATTGGCCGGCTAACCCCTGCAATTACGTGAGCATTGGTGACTACAATACCATCAGCAGTTACAAATCCAGAGCCCTCCACAACCCCCCCACATCCCGTGCCCTCTACCTTAACAACTGACTTTTCTGCCTTTGCCACAACGGCGCTATCCACGGCTGGATTTGCGGCTATAGTGGTGTGATGAGGCTCGTTGCCAATAAAGACCTTAGGAAAGCCGTTTGGGTCAACAATTTTCTCAAGCTGGGCGATAAAGTCTGGTGGAGCTGGCAATGCGGCATCCAAGCGACGGATGATCCATGAACCCTGGATAGATTTGCCCACGTTTGCCGTTTGAATATTAGACAATCCAGATGCAATAATCCAAACTGCTAAAAGTATAAACACAACCTCGAAAACAGATCCCAGTAGGCGGTTAGCGCGGTCCAGGTGAAAGCGTTTGGCCAGCATGCTAAGGCGTATGCCTACAAACTCACCAAGTGTTGAGAAGCTAAGAGCCAGTATTAGTTCCAGACTAACAATATATAGCGCCCTGAGTGTATCGCCGCTTATATATCGAGCTGTAAACTTGGCTATCCAGAACCCTAGAACTAGCCCTATTATAAAGCCCACTGAAGATAACATAAGACGCAAGAGTCCGCTATTCATACCCCTAAAAATAGCGCCAATAAGCAGCAAAATGATTAGTACATCAACAAAATTCACCTCTTAAGCATAACAAATATCAGTACTCTTTGAATATTTGTGTCTTCTACTGATAGTACGCGCGGCCATCAACGCGTACGTCAATATATTGAGCTGGGGCTTGTTTATTGGTTTCTAACTGCTTTTTAACCGCCAGAAATGTACCCATTTGCTGTTTGGCGTCCGCTTTTAGATTCAACTTAACCAGGTAGGGCTGGCCGCTAAGCCTCAGATCTAGTTCTGCTGCTTGCGGTGGCAAAATTAGTGACTGCAGTGCCAACTTTTGTGCTTTTAGCTGCCCGGTAACTGTCATGATAAACTCAACATCGCTCCCAGATAGTACCGGCTTTCCAACACCCACCTCCAAGCCACTTTGATCTGTCACCACAGGTAACTGGAGCGAGGCTAGTTTGTTTACCTTGTCTGCAGCAATCACCGCCCTGCCCCGCTCATCTACTACATATAATCCGTTTTTACTAATTAGCGTCAAGGCGGGTGGAATTGGCTGGATATATACCAAGGGTCTGTGGCCTATAAGTGGAAGTGTGATAGAAACCTGCTGCAACTCTGGAAATTGTTGCTCTAACTGATGCGCGATGCCTGAGCTATCTATTGTGATCTTATTTTTATTTAAAAATGAGTGACTCAGCAGTGACTGGGTTGCCTTTTGATATGTCTCAGGTGAGCGCAAAAATACAGTGTCTGGCGAGGCAACCGGAACAATTACTTTGGCGTTGCTAGAAAGCAACAAACTGTATATCAGGCAGACTACTATAACGCCCAAGGCGATATAGGACGGCACCTGGTGCCACCAGGGATTTGCACGTGGCCTTTTAGTAGCCATTTGTCGTCCGCCCTGCTCCTCGCTACGTGAACGATGGGCATAGTAAGAAAAGGCTGGCTTGCTGTCAGCTGCAGCCTTATCTAAAGGACGTTGCCTGGCTCGAGATTTTTTGCGAAACATTTTAGTTTTGTTTTGTAACAGTTCTAGCTTACCACGGATAGAATCAGTTCAGCTAGTTGCTTGGTGGCTTCGGGTTTAGCAAATTTGCCAAGTGCATCGCCTAATGCTTCACGCTTTGCGCTAAAATCAAATAATTCACGAATGCTGGGCAAGAGCTGTTGCTCCATATCATTTTCGGAAACTACTTTTATAGCTCCTGCTTTTTCTAATTGTTGAGCATTTTTGAGCTGGTGACCCCCTGTTAGAGCTGGATTTGGAACCACGATGCATGGGCGATGCTGCAACGCAAACTCTGCCATGTTTGTAGCACCGGCTCGTGCCACCACCACGTTTGCAGCTGCACTGTAGCGGTATAAGTCATCCACAAAACCTTTTACTATTACCCTGTTACGGATCTGATTATCAATAAGATCATTATAAAGTTTATTAAGATCTGCCTCATTCTTGCGTCCAGCAATATGTAGTATTACTAGATTTGGATAGTGATGTAGTAGCTCAGGTGCAATCTTTGCAACAGCATTATTTAGCCGTTCAGCTCCATTCCCACCACCTGTTATGCATAGCACTCTTGCGTCTGGCTCTATTTTTAGTCCTTTTCTATATTCTAACTGCATTTGGTGAGTGACTGGCTGGTACATTTCACTTACTGGCACACCTACATAAAATGTTTTGTCTGGCGGATAATCATATGTTTCTGGCGGCAGAGCCACTGCATGAGCCACTGCCCAACGGGCGTTAATACGATTGGCCAGGCCAGGTATGGCGTCTAGGTCGTGCGTTATAAACGGGATGTGTCTGCGTGATGCGGCAATGCCAACTGGTACACCCACAAATCCGCCAGGAGTAAAGATAACGGCAGGTTTTAGATTCTTAAGCAATCTATAGCTTTGAAACGTACCAATAACAACAAAAAAGAAATCCCGAATGTTTTTAAGTAAAGTAGGTGTGTCAAAGACTTGGCTCAGCCCCTCACCGTGATAACGACGGAACTTGCCTGCCCTGACGGTATAAACCGCGTCAATACTAGCATTGCTAGCAGGAATATCGGCCAGTTTATCACCTGTTTGGCCAATATAGACTAGATGCAAGTCTGGGCGAGTTTTTTTAAGCTGCTCAGCGACTGCTAGGAGTGGGGTGATATGCCCCCCGGAGCCGCCGCCCGTTAGAGCGATTGTCATTTGCGTCCCTTTCTGACCGATTTTGTGTTGATACGCTATACGTAGTGTAGCGCGATATTTGGAATGCTATGCCAACTGCGACTGTCACAAACAATACGCTTGTTCCGCCGTAACTTATAAACGGCAAGGTAATGCCCTTTAGCGGCAGCAGGCCAAGCATTGCGCCAATATTTATAATGGTTTGGGTACTAAGCCAAGCCAGAATACCTGTGACCAGTAATTGGCTATAAGTGTCTGGGGCATGCTCCATAATTCTTTTAAGCCTTGCATAAAAGGCTGCGAATAATCCCAGCAAAACGGTGCAACCTACAAACCCAAATTTCTCTGCAAAAATAGCAAAAATGGAATCATTGGCGGCCTCTGGCAGGTAGCCATAGGCTTGCACACCTTGGGCAACACCTTTGCCAAACATCCCTCCTGAACCAACCGCTATAAGTGCCTGGCAGGCTTGGTAGCCACTGCCCTGGCAGTCGCGCGTTGGGTTTAAAAATGTGTCGAGACGCTGTCGGCGATAACTACTACCAGAGATCAATACGGCAGCACCAATTAATACAGCGGCGCCTATTAAAGCTACACGTTTGAGCGGCAAGCCGGCCACAAAACCCATGGTAGCCATAATGGCTACCATAACGCCTGCCGAACCAAGGTCGCTCTCTAGTTTACCAACTACAATTGCAATAATGGCTAGTACAATCAAAAGGGGTTTGAATGTTTTCTGGGTATCAGTAAGTTCACCATTGCGTATACGATCAGTCAAAAAGCCGGCAAGCCAGATGAGAAGTGCAAATTTTATAAGTTCCGCTGCCTGGAAAGAAAACCCGCCCACTTGGATCCAGCGGTAAGCGCCGTTTACTTGCTCGCCAAACAAACGCACCAAGACTGCAGCCCCAGCCGCTGCTGCTATAAGCGGTGTTTCAATGCGGCGCCACCATTGAGTGGGAAGATTAGCTACAACCAAAAAGCCAACCACACCAAGTGCGATGGCAATAAGCTGCTTGTTTACATAGTAGTTTCCACCCACATGCTGCTGCACGCTTAGGCCCGGGCTAATGGCATATACAATAATAAGCCCTAGGGCAAGCATAATAACGCTCAGTACTAGCAGCCAGTAGTCAGGACGGTGGCGGCGTTGTTGTGAACTGCCAATTGATGATGGCCGCCTGTTCCGTGACGACAGGCCCAGTGCACTCATAGATATTTTCCAACCAGAAATACTATAAGACCAGCGACAGCAGCCACCTGCCCAATAATCCAAAACCGCATAGTGACTTTAGTTTCAGGCCAGCCTATGGCCTCAAAATGATGATGTAGAGGCGCTATTTTGAAAATCTTTTTGCCATTGCGAAGCTTCTTGGATAATATTTGCAACACGCTTGAGCCAGCTTCGACTACAAAAACTATGCCAATAATAGGTAGCAGTAAAACGGTGTTTGTAAGCATAGCTACAACCCCCAGGGCAGTACCCAAGGCAAATGAGCCAACGTCACCCATCATAAATCTGGCTGGAAAGATGTTGAACCACGTATAGCTCAATAGTGAGCCAACAATTGTTAGACAAAAAGCTGCAATTCCATATCGCCCCTCTAAAAATGCAATGATGGTATAGACCCCAAATGCAGTTGTAGCCAAGCCGCCTGCCAGACCGTCCAAGCCGTCAGTTATGTTCATAGCGTTTGCGGTTGATACGACAACCAGGACAAACAGTGGAACAATCAACCAGCCAATATGTAGTGGCGTGGCTACAAGTGGAATATGAATTGAATGCACGCCTAGCTTTTCATAGAACCACCAGCCCGCTACGAGTGCTACGAGCGTAATAAGTAGTAGTTTGAGTTTGGATGGCAGCCCGGCAACGCCTTGTCCACTGCCGTGAATATTGATAACGTCATCCACAAAACCAACTGCACCAGCCACTACAAATGCAGCTAGAGGTAGCCAAGTTTCAGTGCGCTGCAAGTTTGCAAGTAATGTGACAATGGTCACTGCAGCCACAAATACTAGACCAGCCATGGTTGGGAAATGTCGTTTGTGTTTGGCTCCATGCAGCTGATTAAAAACCGTTGCTGCCTCGCCTGTCACAGCGTTTTGGCGTGGTTTTTTCCACCACTGCTGCTTGTATGCAACTGTAGTGTATATGGGTGTTATGAGCATGCTGACAAGAAACCCCATAAACCCAAGCAACAAGATGCGAATAACTGTGTTGAGCTCAACGGCAATGTGTATTGTTTGTGATGACATGTGTGTTACCAATCTTTATTAATATTATACGCTTCTAATTGTTTGATGTAATGGCAAAATTATTAATCAGCATAGTTGTAAGCTGGCTAAAAATTGGGGCTGCTGCCCCTGCCCCGGCATAGCCGCTAATGTGCGGCTCATTGACCCGCACCACAATAACATATTGCGGCTTGTCAGTGCCAACGAACCCAACAAACATGCCGTTAAAACGATCATCATAATAGCCTCCGCCCGGTTTGGTAATTTCGGCCGTGCCGGTTTTGCCACCAATGCTATATCCAGCTGGTAGCTGCGGCATGCCATAAAGTACATGGTTTTTTTGTACTACGTATTCCATGAGCGATTGCAAGGTTTGTGAAACCGCCGGTTTGACTACCCCCGTGCGAACCACATGTGGAGCAACCGGTGTTTGCTTGCCGGTAGCATCTAAAGTGGCATCTACCAAATGTGGCTGGTAATAAGTTCCACCATTGAGAGCACTACTGAGAGCTGCACCCATTTGAAGAGGAGTAGCACTCATGCCCTGCCCAAAGGAGGTGTTGGCATACTGCAAATCGAGAGCATAACCTTTCTGGGGGTCTGGTATAGTGCCAGCAGCTTCATAGCCCTGCTCCACACCGGTTGGTTTTCCTAGCTGGAAATGATTAACCATGTAGTCATGCCAGGCATTCCTTGCCTTGGAATTGACCTGACCACCACCCATTTGCATGAGCATCCAAGTAGCACCGGTATTTAGTGAGAGCTGTAAAATATCTGCCAAGTTGCGAACTCCAGGACCGCCGTCTTCCTCAATGTTTGTAATAGTATAGCCGTCGATGGTCCAGTGGCTGGGATCATAGTAAGTTGTGCTAGTTGTTACTACGCCTTGGTCCAAAGCAGATGCCGCCGTAAGCGTTTTCATTACCGAACCAACCTCTAGCGGCGAGCTGACGGCTGCATCGTTAAATACGCCGGGGTCACTAACTTTATAAAATTCGGCCGGACTATATGTAGGAAAATTTGCCATAGCCCGAATGGCACCCGTGTTAGGATCCATAATTAGTGCACTTCCAGATGTAGAATGGGCCTTGTCGAGTCCTGCCTTTAGAATATCCTCTAACTGCTTCTGCATAGAAATGTCCACAGTCAAAACCACTGACTGACCATCTTTGGGCTGGGTAATAATATTGTTTGGGTCAGAAAGTAGCGGGACGCCTTGAGCGTCAGTAATGGCCTTTAGTTCTCCAGGTGTTCCTTTTAGTTGAGTGTCCAGTGCTTGCTCGAGACCGTACTTTCCCTGCCCGTCGTCGTTCACAAAGCCAAGTAGCTGGCTGGCTAACTGTCCTTGGGGATAGGTACGGTATGTCTCTTCACGGGTTCCAAGTCCTGCCAACTTTAATCCGTCTAGCTGGGTTTTTTGCTGTTGGGTTAGCTTTTTGGCGAGTACGGCATAGCGCGTTTTGGCACGCATGGAGGATTCATAGTCATGTGCCTGCCCACCAATAATTTTCTGGACTGACTGTGAAACTGCATATGGATCTTTTATAAACTTTGGGTCAGCAAATAAGGTATACAGCGTTTGATTAAGCACCAGTGGTATAACCTCATCACCATCATGCACTTTTATAATGCCGCGCGCTGCTGGCACCTGGTATTCCTTGACCTGGCTAGCTACGGCCGCCCTATTATAATAATCATGCTTTATAACCTGCAGATCAAACAGTCGCAATATAAAAATCGCACTCACCACTAGGACGAGCGCGTACCAAAACCGGATTCGGTTCAGGGAGTCTGTACCATTTGTACGGGTTTGTGGGGCCATTATTACCTATGTTAATTCTGAACTGTGCCGCTAGGAGCTACAGATACTAAGCTTTTGGCCTGATCACTGCTTTTGATGCGGTCGAGTGCCTGCAAGCGAGCTGATGCTACCTCTAGGTCATTGTGCTCTGTCTGCAGTTGGGTTTGCTGCTGGTTGAGCGAGTTAATTTTGTAGCTGTAGGCATTTGTCTTAGTTACTTGGGTTAGATATAGCAATCCAAGTAGACAGGCCAAAATAATTAGTATGATACTGTTGCTAATAGGCCCAAGTGTGCGCTCGCGGGCCTGAAAGCTCGTAGTGTTGCGACCGTGGCTGGCAAAACGTTGCCGGCTAACTGATAGTGAACTTGAGTATGTCATATTTTTGTTTTTGTTTAGGTTAATATTTAGTCCTCACCATCTGCCTAAGCGGATGGTGAGGGGTTGTCTACTTATCCGTTCAGAGAACTCTGACGCGGACTTTGTAGGCACGGGAGGTGCTTTTTACCTGAATTGGCATTGAGCATCCCCTCCTTTTCTTTACGACCACGGTCTTTATGGAACCATGGGCGATTTTATTTTTATTTTCGCTGCGGCACGTAGTTTTGCACTGCGTGCTCGCGGATTGAAAGCTATTTCTTGGCGATCTGCTATGACCGGTTTTTTGGTCAGCAGTTTCAGCGTGGCTTCATAGCCAACACTTGAGTCTGCAAGGCTTTGTTTGACAATGCGATCCTCCAGGCTGTGAAAGCTAATGATGGCTATTCTGCCACCTGGCTTTAGCAGCCTGATCCACAGCGGTATGGCTTCATCCAGTTGTGCCAGTTCTCCATTTACAGCAATTCTAAGTGCTTGAAATGTCCTTGTGGCTGGATGAACTTTGCCCCTGCCCCGCACGACCCCAGTAATGAGCTCTGCAAGCTCAGTAGTGGTGTGAATCGGTCGGTTCATAGTAATAGCCTTTGCTATAGATGCCGCATGTGGCTCTTCGCCGTAACGTCGAAGTATAGTTACCAGCTCGCCTTCAGGGGCGCCATTGACAATGTCTTCGGCACTTACTAGCTGGCTCTGGTCCATACGCATGTCCAAGGGCCCACTGGTTTGCAGTGAAAATCCCCGGTTCGCCGTGTTAAGGTGCGGTGATGATAATCCTAAGTCTGCCAAAATCAGGTCAAACTGTTCGCCTTCAGCTACTAGCTCTTGACTCGCATGCAGAAAATCCTGATGCTTAATTGCCACTGGTTGGCTACTAAATAGCTTCTCCAGATGAGCGGTAGCTTGCTGGTCACGATCAATGAGCGTGGCCGGGGCATGGGTTTGTGCCAGAACAGCTTTGGCGTGTCCACCGTATCCAGCTGTCGCATCCAGATAGGTTTCTCCTGGTTGCGGCGACAGATACTGCAGTACAGCAGCTAGCAGAACGGGCAGATGTTGGTTTTGGTGACTTGTTGTCATCACGTTTTTATTTTTGTTTTGGTGTTTGTTTTTTGATCCGCCTACGGCGGAGTGTACAAGGTCACCTAACCAGCAGCCAACTTTTTGTTTTTTTGGAGTTTTTGTTTTTGTTATGGTCTTAGCCGTGTATGTGAGAGAAATTTTGAAAGTTCAAGATTTCCTTCACTGGTTAAGACCAAAGTTTTTGAGAGACTTATGTGTGAGGTGGAGTTTTGGGAGGTGTTTTTAGCTAAGGTACGAGGGTTTTTAGAGTGGTGCCCTAATGCCACTTGTTGACTGCCGATTAGCTAACCTCGGACCATGTATTTGCATTACATCCATATGCAAATCTGTGGTTTGGTATATCTAATCGTATGAACGCTAGATTGTTAAGGTACTGTCCTCTAGGTCTGCTGGCCTGGCCTCATCAGCCGCCAGTATTGACCCACACCTACTGCCACCACATCACGGGTGATGCCGGCATAATCTAAAAGGTGCTGCTCTAGGGTAATCCTTCCCTGTTTATCATCAAGCTCTGCCTCTACCTTGCCTGTCCTAAAACGGACATTCAGGTCAGCAGTACGCTCGTCGAGGAGGTCGCCTGCCAGGCGCGGTTCAACTTGTTTGTCCCATACCTCTTTTGGGTATAGGTGCAAATAGTCACCGAAACCACGTGTAATTACGGCGCCAGCGGCAAACTGGTGTCTAAGCTCGGTTGGAATTGTCAACCGGCGCTTATCATCAAGCTTTCGCTCGAAATAATCTACTGTGGCCATCCTCTCCCCTTGTTAAACCAGTGGATTTTTATTTTTTGTGTGTACGCAAGCTATTTTGGCTTACCTACGATTACCCACTTCCATGAATATACTACCCACGCTCCCCCACAAGCAAGAGCATTTTACCCATTTATCACCTAATCACTACCCACTTATCCACAGTTTAGTCCCCAAAAAACAATCCACCACAACATGTGGTGGATAACTACCTTTTCTGTACGCTAGAGCTTAATGCTGATCGGGCTGATAATCCTGCAAAAATTCATTAGCTTTTTCGGCGCTCATAACTTGTCCAATTGCAGCAGGCTTGTCGTTAAAGTCTAGGAGTATATCTCCTTTATCAGTGATATGGGCCGTTAGACTTTTGAGTGTTTTTGGCCCAGAGTTTGGAATATATGTCTCGAGGTAACTACCACCTTCTGGGGTAGACTGTCCTCTAAGCTCATTCATATTGATCCACATCAGCTTTTTGCCAAGCTCCTTCGGTGAACCAGCGGCAGTACCTTCAGGCCTGTTTAAATCTTTAACTAAGCGAAATGCTTCCCAGCCATCTGCGTTTGAGTCAACAGCTCCCTCTAGGTCCCTTTCAACAATTAATACTTCACCTTTTCCTACATGGCCAGCCTCATTGCTAACCTCTGGTGTATCCTGGTTTGGGTCTAGCATATCAGGAGTTTTTCGCCATCTTACTCCTTCATGAAAAACATAAATCCTGTTATCTATTGGTTCGGATTCATTTCTTTTTTGTGCATTCTTAAGCATTTCGGTTTCTGCGCGTGATTTAGCACTTACGGGGCTTTTTGTAAAAAGCCTGCCTGCTTCAACAACACCAGCAAGAAATACAGTTGCTCCTACTGCGGCTATTGCACGGTGTACTCTAATTTCGTGACGTTTTTTGTCTGCAAGTCTTTTACTTTCATTAATGCGATAGCTATCAGGTTCGTAACCTGTTGGTAGTTGGACAATATTATCGTGTCCATGCCTTGAATTAGTTTTTGTTGACATAGTCACACTATAACAAAACATATGCGTTTTGTCAATTTTCGTATTTGGCACTAGTTTATGATTTTTGTGCTCACATATTTAAAAGTCACGCGAGGAATAGGGGCCTCTCATGGCTTCCCTTAATAAGCTAGACCCCATTATTCGTGCAACCTTATCGTGTTCAATAAATTTTTCTTTTTCCATTTTAGGCTCAGTAGCTCTTCTTTTAATTGTTTCTCCATGATTTCCATGTCGTCCGCGACCAGAATTCTTATTTTTACCATATAGCGGCACCGGGTAGTACCATAGTTCGGCTTGAATTTGTCCAAGTATTCCTGGTTTACTACTTTTTGGTTCCGCAGTGAGTCTGAAACCTCGGTAACGAGGTATCAATTCCCCTGCAAATCTAGATGTTAGTTGAAAGATACCACGCCCTGGTATTTTCCAACCTCGTTGTCGAGCATCGAGAAGTCGCTCATAAGGTTCATCCATTACTTCAAGATGAATATTTGCAATTGTTCCATTAAATACCACGGGTTTTTTTGGTCGGATCAATTCACCTATTGGCTGTCGTCCTGCCCATAGAACTTTGTCGTAATAAGGTTCAACTTCAGCAGCAATTATATCTTCAAACATAACCAGCTCACGAATATCCGCTAGCTCAATAATATTGCCCGGTTTTAACACATCAGCCGGTTGCTTATTGGGTGTTTCCGTCATGATAGTATTATATACGCAAAAAATTCTAGCTGCTGCGCTTCTTGATTTCTTGTGCCCACCAGTGAGCACTGGTGCGAATTGTGCGTTTCATACCGTTGTTCCTGTCTACTTCAACCAATCCAAACTTAGGCCACCAACCGTATTTCCATTCAAAATTATCCAGCAGACTCCAGTGGAAGTACCCACGCACATCTACTCCCTCACTAATTGCTCGCTCCATAGCAAGCATAGTTTCTTCAAGCCACCACTGCCTGTGATTGTCGTGTGAATCTGCTAAGCCATTTTCTGTTACGAATATCGGTTTGTGATAATGGGCCCAGGTACGCAATAACAGAGGGTATAGACCTTCCGGTTCCATGTACCAACCTAGATCGTTCACTGGCACCCGTGGATCCTCGCGCCGCCAGTTTTTATAATAATCAGTGTAGTAATAGTTGAACCCCACAAAATCCTGCTGGCGGCGGATCCGGCGCAGGAAAAACCAGTTCCAGGCATAGCGCATAATCTTGGTTACTGACTCGTCTACAATGTTGTGCGGGCGTTTGGCCTGGACATTAGCTAGCTGTGCGGCAATGCCTATTTGCAAATGTGGGTGTGCTCGTTTTAGCAGCTTATATGCCTTTTTGTGAGCGCTAATTAAATTGGAATAAACTACAATCGCTTTAAAAGGCTTTCGCTCCTGCGGTGGCCATTCCCCTGTTATATATCCAAAAGTTGTGTAAACATTGGGCTCATTGAGTGTAATGACGTAGCTTAGTTGGCTACCATATTCGTCAGCAATTTTTTGCACAAATCGGTTGAAATATTTCAGGTTGGCGCGTTTTGTAAACCCTCCCTTTTTGTCAAACCATAGGGGCACTGTCCAATGCCAAATGTTTAGGAAAGGTTCTAGGCCGCGCTTTTTGAGACCGTTTATATATGTACGGTAGTGCTCCACCGCCTCTTCATCCCATTGGCCTTCCTCTGGTTCTAGACGGGACCATTCCACGCCAAATCTGAAAGCGCTTAAGTTTAGGCGCTTGGCAATGTCAAAATCTTCCAAATAACGATTGTAATGATCCACTCCCCTACCAGACACATAGTTGGATGGGTTTTCTGCCTGTTTTTTGACTTCTTCCCAGTCTGGTACTAAATGGCTCAGACGTTCTGCGGCAGTGTTTGCAAGTTCCTTTGCATGTGCCAGTTCCCACACACTCCATTGGTTGACTGTTCCACCCTCTACCTGGTGACTGGCAGTACTTGCACCCCACAGAAAGTTTTTAGGAAAAATGTTTTTGTTACTCACTGCGAATTATTATACCGCAACACTTTATCTATCTATATTCTGGATTTGTGAAATCAAACCTTGCACCGGCGTCCCATTTGCTACGCTGGTTACCCTGCGCAGGTATACCACCTGCGTCTTTTAGCATTTTAGCTAAGTGCATTAGATTCCATGTCATAAACGTGGTGTTACGGTTGGTAAAGTCATTGTCCAACCCTACTCTGCTGCCATCTTTTTCTTTATCCCCATAGCTGGCGCCTGGCCCCACTTCGCCAATCCAGCCAGCATCTGCTTGCGGAGGTATAACGCAACCCAGATGTTGCAAGCTGTAGAGTGTGTTCATAGTGCAATGTTTTACACCGTCTTCGTTGCCAGTTATCAACGATCCGCCTACTTTACCGTAGTATGCATATTGACCTTGTTGGTTGAGCAAACTAGAGCAAGCATATAGGCGCTCGATGATTTTTTTTGTCATAGAGCTGTTATCGCCTAACCAGATTGGTCCTGCAATAATGAGTATGTTTGCTGCTTCTACTCGTTTATATATGTCTGGCCATTCATCTGTTTTATATCCGTGCTCGCGCATATCTGGATAAACTCCAGTGGCAATGTCGTGATCTATAGTACGAATAACTTCCACGTTCACGCCATGCTTTTCCATAATTTGCTTGCTAGCATTTATAAGTAGTTCAGTATGGCTCGGCTCAGGAGATTTGGTAAGAGTACCGTTAAAAAATATTGCTTTCAGGCCCGTAAAATCCCATTTATCATCCGCCATGTCTGCCTCCAGTTATAAGCACTATTATACGCCTAACAATTTTGTACGATTGCATCTTGCAAAACTAGACTACGTTGGTGGGATCCCAACAGGTTCTGGTACCGTCGCTGAGGTTGTCTATAGCTTGCATGTTTTCTTTGCTCAGCTCAAAGTCAAAGACGTTCAGGTTTTCTATTATACGTTCTTGATGTGTGGATTTAACTATGGGTACCGTGCCATGCTGCAAAGCCCAGCGCAACAAAATTTGGGCTGTGGACCTGTGGTAGAGGGCCGCTATTTCTGTAAGTAGGGGCTCATGCAAACGTTTGCCGTGAGCCAACGGGCTGTAGGCTTCCAGGACTATGCCGTGCTTTTTGCAGAATTCTAACAGCGGTTCTTGGTCTTTGTACAAAAACGGATGGAACTCTACTTGGTTTACAGCAGGGACCGTGGCAGAGTTTGTAAGTAAATCTTCCAAATGTTTAACGGTGTAGTTAGAGACTCCTATTGCCCTTGCCTTGCCGCTTTTATGAATTTGCTCCAGTGCTTTCCAGGATTCCTGGCGTTTACCACTTACTGGCCAATGGATAATGTAAAGATCAACGTAGTCCAGACCAAGCCGCTCTAGTGAAGCATCAAAAGCCCTTAGGGCTTTGTCATAACCTTGGTCACCGTTCCACAGTTTAGTAGTCAAAAATATGTCTTTTCGTGCAATTCCGCTGGCGGCAATTCCCCGCCCCACACCCTTTTCGTTGCCGTAAATTCGGGCAGTATCAACATGACGATATCCAGCATGTAAGGCTTCTTGTACAGCCTGTTGGGCAGTACCATTCATACGGATCTTCCAAGTCCCAAATCCCAGCTGCGGAATTTGTGCTCCTGTATTTAACTTCACCGTTTCCATGGCTATATTATACGCCCACTATTTGCTTCTATCTTGATTACCCGTTCTTACAACTACCCCGACAACTCGCTCGGCAGCCTTAACACCTGCAGCTTCTTTACGACGCTCAAATTCCAGTCCTGCTTTATCGTGTTTTTCCCATTCATAATGTACCCACTCTTCTGTTTCCTGAATATACCATGTAGGAATAAATCCAGATCCCATTTTAGCGGATTCAGGTTTGTAATGTATAACAGCGGTTTTAGTTTCTTTAGCTCCGGCCCACTCCAATAACTGCGTGAGAAAATAAAGCGATTCTCCACTTTCAGAAACTTCGTCAATTATTAGTATATATTTACCCTCTACTTCCTCAGCAGTAGGCATTTGGCCCATTACGAGTTCATGGTCGCTAGTAGTTTCGCCGTCCCCATATGATGATAAGCCAACATGATAAATTGCCGGTGATTTAAAGCTTAGCCGTCTAAGTGTAATATTAGCCACCCCGTCGCCTCCACGCGAAACAACAATAGCCATATCAAAATCCCGACCAGATTCAATAATGTCATCACCAATTACGTCTGCAAGCTTTACCGATTTGTCCTCTATAGAATTCCAGCTTTCAATAATAGCAGTCTCAGGAAGTTCCGAACGAACCTCGTTGCTCCCAAATGCACTTGTCATGCGTTAAGTATAAACGAGCGTTCATCAAAAACCAGTTTTTTGTATTGGTAAGTATTTTATATCTCTCGCCTAAGTCTTGGACCTACTTCAAAGTAAATAAGAGATGCCATTAGGCTGCATATTAGGAAAATATATAGTGGAAATGCGTATTGTGCAAAGGTCCAATTATCTATAGTTAGAAGTGTGATGCCAGCACTTATTGCGCCACCCATAAATACATATGGGCTTTCCGATTTGGGCTTTCTATATGACTTCAATACGGTAGGGGCGGAAGCTAAGCCGTCTGCAATGATGCTAAAAAGTATTGCGATATTTCCTTGTCTCGTTATCAGCCAGAGAATAAGACCGAGTACCGACAGTCCACCACATACGAAATCAAATTTAGTCAATTTCCACACAGCCTTTTTGCTAACAAAAGAAGCAATGACTACCATCAACGGCCCAAATCCAACCATAAAAGTCATAAGTGCTTGCAAACCAACCCCTTGCCCAATTTCTGCGGCGAAAGCAATAAGAGGGGCTATAGCCCATAGAATCCAAGACACTCGGTTTGGGCTTGCCTTGCCTCTCAAAGTATCTATTACATATTTGAGGCTACCCATTAAGTTAATAGCGGCACCGACTAGAATAAATTTTGGATCTAACATTTTGTTGCTATATTTTTAATACTTCATTAATCAATATTAGAATATGTCTTAACCCTTGCGATAAGATAGTTGGCTGCGGAGTTGGTCCAAGCGGACTATATAGTTCTGGTATTTGTTAAACAGGCTGGAATACTGACGGTTGGGCACCAAGATTTTAGATAATTTCTTTTGCTCGTCTAGGTACTCTAGCAAGCAGTAAAAGTCGCCATCACCAGATACAATTATGGCCTTTTGATAATGATTGATCTCTTTCATGGCCCACAGCACTAGCTCTGCATCTATGTTGCCTTTTACAGGTTTTTTGTCTTCTGGCTTTTCGACTTTTGGCTCGGTATTTTCGGCTTGCGGCTGCTGTGGCTTAGACATATCCTGAGTTGGTTTGAGCACTATCAGGTAACCGGAATCGTGCAACTGCACGTACATATCCTCGTTTTCTGGAATATAGCCTATGAACATATAGGCTTTGGTAACTCCATATTGGTCGTGCAAAAAGCGGCGGAATTTGCGCCAGTCCATTTTCCACCCCATTTTTTGGGTACCGAGGTTTAAGTTTTGGCTATCAATAAAGGCATACGTGTTGGGCTGATTGCTCTGCGTTGCTTGCCCGTTCTGTGTCTGCACCTGCTGCGTGTCTGTAGGTCTTTCTGATTTTTTTCTGAGTCTCATATTAGTTCATTATCTCACACTCTTGTTATAGATTTTCTTGGCTACTACTCATAACAACTACAAAGACAGACTTTGTAATTTCACTTTCTTAAAAACCGCACGGTTGGTAAAGATTTAGGCCATGCTTGTAGACACAGACAAAATATTACCATCTGGATCTTTAAACCAAATGGCTTTGAGGTCACCCATTATATGTATATCACCTTCGCGTTTTACGCCTGGTAAGTGATACTGTTCCAATTTAACACCTTTGCTTTTTAGATCTTTAGCCACTCCCTCTACATCATCCGTTACCCAGCCAGCTGATGTGGCTTTATTGGTACCAGCAAACTGTGTTTCGTATAAAAACAAAGTACTGTTACCGCTCTTAAAGACAATTCCGCCTGTTTCATCTTTACCCTTTTTTAATCCAAGTGTTTCTTCATAAAATTTTGCAGCTTTGCCTATATCTTTAGTTGGTATAGTTGCTGCTACGTCTGAATCGCCAAGCATAATGTCCCCTTTTTTAATGAGTTAATAAAAGTTAGAAGTTTTGTTTTCTGACTATATTATACTCCCACACGCTAGCTCTTGGCTTTTTTGCCGGTCTTTTTGCTTTCGCTGCCATATTTTTTAGCCCACAAAAAGTTTAGAGCATATTTATAAGCCTCAACTTTTAGATCTTTGTCTGTAATCTTTGCCTTTTTGACCGCTTCTTGGGCCTTAGCTAGCATTTGAACTAATTCTGTATCTTCTACCATGTTTAATCTCCTGTTTCAATAATATCAAACTTAGGCCGTTGTATTAGCAACTGCTTTCGGCTTTTTGTACTTAAAGAGTTCTGCAATATGATCCAGATATCCTACTATAGTGCGTTTTTCTGGAGGGGATAGCTCTTTTACATCCCTACGACCGGATATAAGCGGTGTTAGCTTATCTGCTAATAACGCTGCAGGACGAAACCATTCATCTCGATTGCCTGTCAATACTACATCCGGTATATAACCGCCAAACGGTGAATCAACAATGACTTTTAATGCAAGATAAAGCGTCTCCGTATTGAAGGTAGCTGTCTTGTCTTGCTCAAATTGCATTTTTAATTCTGGATCACCGGCTACTTCAATTGCTTGATCCCTACCCATAATCACTTCAATTAAATCTTTATTTACTGTTTCAAAAAAAGGCACTTGAGCTATAGCTCTACTCGCAGCCCCGTATGCACTATTTCCTTCAATTGGAGGTATTTTAAGGAAGTACCTCTGTAGAGGCCCAAGATTAGCATATTCTGCACTGTAGCCAAGTTCTCCTAAGACGTTATGTTTATCAAGCCTATCTATTATTTCATAAAGACGTTTAACTTCATCAACATGGTTTTTTAGTCCTTCTTCTAAATCTCCGGTAAGCATTTGAGGGTTAGAAGAATCTTCAATTGCGGTAGTCGTGTACAAATCAATTGCATCGGAGGTCTTAATTATTCGCACATTTACAGTATTGCGGCCATTTCGGGTTGTAAAATAACCGTGCTTTTCTTCAGTGCTGGCTGGCACTAATTCTTCTATAGGCACTTCAATTTCTGGCCATACAATTTTAGATTCCAGCCCAATATAAGGATCGATTCCATCTCTTAACATAAGTAATACTATACAACAAAAACTTAAGTTATGTCAATGGTGCTGGTATATTTGTTGCTGGTGGAGATGGGGCCTGTGGAGTTATTTCTACATCTGTTGTGCCAGCTGCTTTGGTTACGTGGTCGCCAATTTTAATAATCTCATACTTGCCTTGGGACACTTGCCAATTAAAGGTTTTACCAGCATCCGTTAAGACCTTGATCATATACTGGTGTGTCACATTTGAGCCGTTAGTTATTCCGCCCGTACTGTTAGAAAACCCTTGATTTCCTGTTTGGTTTTGGTTGTAGTTGTTATTTACCTGCTCTCGAACATCTTTGTCTACCACTTTGCCAGCAAACGCTACGGCACGACGCCGGATGTATAGTCCAATGACTAGCCCAAATATCGCTACAATAATTCCAATAACCAGAGCGTTTTTCATAAGCCAATTATAGCATTACATTTCTAGGTAGCACTCTGCGGTAAAAGCCTTGTGCTTGCATTGTAAGTTCATCAATTTGATAATCAATGTATGGACAATAACAAAGCTGCTGAAATGCTGGCATGGTATAGTTTGGCGCCAGAAGAAGTTTACGAAGTGGCCTACTATGACCTACATGCACGCGATGCCGCTGCGCATGCATCTACAAATGAACGCGATGCGATATTACAGAGTCATGAAACTTGGGCACAAGGCTGGCTTGAAGCAGGGATTGGTATTTTTACAGTTGGGCAATGGATTCAGAAACAGTTGGATAATCTGCCCGTTAATAAATCTCAGTTTGCTGCAGAAGCGTTAGTGACTACAGGATTTCTTAATGACCAAATACACGAAAAAAAGTTTGGTGCTGCTTTGACACGAGAGAAAATTCAGCGTTTAGCGTTGGCATCTTTAGATATACGTAGTGGAAAAAGCGCATTCGTAAAACGTAAATAATCCGTTCAAATTTATAGTAACGGCGCGCTTTTGCGTTTTGATACTATCTGTTTTTTGTATTGTTTTAGGGTCATATAGGTTTTTGTGTCTATCACCCGATCTACGAACAAGATTCCATTTAGGTGGTCTACCTCGTGCTGAATAACTTGGGCTGGCAAACCTTCAAATACTTTTTTGTACATTTTTCCATGCTCGTCATGGTATTTTAACTCTACTTTTTTGTATCGTGGCACCCTGGCAAATAGCCCGCTCTTACCTGCGCTAAGACAGCCCTCCCACATCTGTTGTTTGCGCCCATATTGCTGAGTGATTTCTGGATTTATGATAACTAAATCAAATGGCTCAACTTGTCTACGGTGAGCGGTTGGGCGAATGGCAATAACGGACAAAGCCGCGCTTTCCCCCACTTGTGGTGCAGCCAGCCCTATGCCTAGTTTTTGGCTAACCAGAGTATGCTGCATATTTTTTATAAGATTTTGAATCTTGTTAGATAATATCTGTTGTTTGCTAAGCCCAGTAGCAACCTCCCGTAAAACAGACTCACCAAACTCCGTCCTATCCAATACTTTCATAACCCTCAGTCTATACTAGATTAGGATCGTCGGGTGCAACAGCTACACTTTCTTCAATTTGCGGTAATCGTAAATTTACAACATGTATGTCAAATCTATTATCGCCAACGGTATCGTCAACTTTGCTTAGCTCCAGTGGTTCTTTTGTGGCTATTATTTCCGCAACTGCATCAATACCACCTTCAGGTTCACTGGCATGCCCACCAAATGAATCTCCACTCATAACTTCATAATAGCACCAGTTCTTACAATAATGTTACTCAGATGTAGTCTTGCGCTTATCAAGTTGATCTATTATGTGATCCCCAAGCGCTTGTATTTCATCTATTTTTAGCAGGCCGTCATGCTTATTATCATCTAGCTTCTTTTTTGATCCCTCCATAAAGTCTTTGGCATTAAGCCCCGTACTCATAAGTACAATTTCTTGTAGTTTTTGGCTTCGTTTTTTAATATCTTTATTTTGATGGATCGTTTCTTCTAGGCTGATTCCTCCTACAAGTGTCAATATTCCAACCCATACCCCAGCTGCAACTCCTTGGCGTCTATCAGATTCGTTTTGGCTTGCTTCTTTATTTAGTAGGTCTTCAACCGGTTTACAGACAGCAGCGTTAATAGGATCATCAATATTTGGGCTGTGAGCAGATACTTGGACTTTATCTACAACACTCGTTAAATAACCAGTGCACTTCCTTTCGGCTTGTATCAGTTGCTCGGGAGTAATGTAGTGTGTTGCATTTAGCATAGCTTCTATTCCACCACTTACAGCACCGCCTATTCCGACTGCGGAGGTAGCGGCTGCCACACCAAAGATAAATTGACTTGCTCTCATGGAATGTTTATTTTAACAGGATATTGGTGTTTGGTCAATAATTCACTGTATACAGGTCGCAGTGGGCACCAGTCTAGGCGATCTTTTCTCCAAGGTTTTTTATTTTCACACGTTCTTGTTTGGTGGTGTCTCTGTGGCGGATCGTTACTGTGTCGTCTTTCAAGCTGTCAAAATCTATGGTTACGCAGTATGGCGTGCCAATTTCGTCCTGGCGTCGGTAACGCTTACCTATGTTGCCATTGTCATCCCACATCACCGCCCCATATTCTTTCTTCAATCTTACATAAACTTCCTTGGACTTTTTAACCAGTTCTGGTTTGTTCTTGAGCAGAGGGCTAATTGCCACTTTTACTGGTGCAATGTTTGCAGGGAGTTTTAGGTATGTGCGTTTCTCTCCATTTTGCACATCTTCTGAATATGTGTTAGATAATACTGCCAGAATTAGACGGTCGATGCCAAAGCTAGGTTCAATCACATGCGGTACAAATGGTTTGCTACTATCCTTGGGCCGGTACTCCATGCCCTTTCCTGAGGCCTTTTGGTGGTTCTGAAGGTCAAAATCACCCCTGTATGCGAGACCCAAAAGCTCACTTTTGCCAAATGAATAATCAAACTCAAAATCTATAGTTCGCTTACTATAGTGCGCTCTGTCTGCAGAAGATACTTCTAACTCATTCACATCAGATTTATCAATACCAATGCTTGAAAGAAATGCATAAATATCTTTGACCCATTTATCAAACTCGGTCTTCCAAGTTTTTTCGTCTACAAAATATTCAATCTCCATTTGCTCAAACTCACGGGCACGGAACAGAAAGTCCCGCGGACTAATCTCGTTGCGAAAGGCTTTACCTATCTGCGCAATTCCAAATGGCAAGTCTGGCGAAAGAGTATCCACGACGTTCTTAAAATTCGTAAAAATCCCTTGCGCTGTCTCCGGTCTTAAATAGCTAACTGAATTATCGTCTTCTATTGGTCCAATATTTGTCTTGAACATCATATTGAACATACGCGGCTTACCAAAAGTTCCTGTCTTGCCACAAACCGGACAGTTGTCACCTTTAATGTGATCTTCTCTTAGCCTAGAATGGCAATTTTTGCACTCAACCATTGGGTCATTAAACCCGGTGGCATGGCCGCTGGCTTCCCAGACTTTTTGGTTCATAAGTATTGCCGCGTCCAGACCATACATATCATCGCGCTGCTCTACAAAAGTCTGCCACCAAAGATCCTCGATGTTACGCTTGAGTACTACACCCAATGGGCCGTAATCCCAGGTACCTGCAAGACCACCATAAATATCAGAGCCTTGATATATAAATCCTCGCCTCTTCGCTAAGCTAACAATATCGTCTAACGCTACATCGCTCATACTTATCTGAAATTATACCCTATTGTGCGTATAAATTACCTAACTGGCCTGCTGCCTATCGACCTGTCTCGGTTCTAACTCGGAACTAAGCTCTGTATAGGCTATAGCCGTAGCTCCAAGTGCTGCACCACCAAGTGGCGATAAAATAAGTAATATATCTGTTTCAAGTCTATTGACTGTATTTGCAACTGCAATGTTTGCAACACCCGCACCCCGCCTAAAATTAGTCTGGGTTGGCAACTTATGTCCAGCTTCCGCACCAATAAATAAACCCGCTGCCCCGCCCAGTAATGCGCCCGCGAAAATTTTTTGTAGCTTCATGAGTTACAAATTATATCCGATTTAGTAGGTTTGTTCTATCAGTTCTGGCCCAGATAAGTAAAAGCTCTAGTGCGAATATCTTGAAGCGTTTGCATTTCTTGGTGGCTGAGAGGCTTTCTTGCAATAAAATGTTCCCTTATATCTTCGGCAGTTTGAATTCTGCCACTTTTATCGCTACCCAGACTATTACCCACAAGAACAATTGTATCCAGTTCATCATACTTACTTGGCCTCAGTCTTTTAAAACGAGCAGCGGGCTGAGGATCAATGATAGAAGCAACATATTCTAATTGCGTTTTGAATAGTTCATCAGTCATGATTGGCTGGGTAATAATTTTTCTAGCGTCATTTAGTGCGCTACTAAAAAAATCAATCCAAAGTTCTTGTGATGATCGCACACCTACTTCTTCAATCATTACGGCTTCAGAGGGGTCTTCGTCTGCAGCCTCAACAATTTTAGGAAGCTGCTCGGGAACTATTGGTACAACTTGTTCAGGTCCACCGCTGAGTCCTATCAGCTTGCCAAACCTCACGCGCTCTAGGCCATCATCCCAATGCATAAAGTAGTCTGGGGCAATTTCTTCTATTAATCCGCTTCCCGTTAATAGATCTAGGTCAAGCCAAACTGCTTTGTTAGGACTTTGTAACCACGCAGCAGTTTCACTCATAATTAACTGTGATTATACTACACTGCCCAGGTTCAGGCGCGGAGGAACTGGGTGCGCATTAGTTTGACTAGCTGCGTGCTGGCAGGCAAGACTTTACTTATATCTTTTACCTGCCCCAACCCAAGCGGTGATTCCAACCCAAATGCTAGGCGCAGCAGTTTAATATGGTTGGCAGTGAAGCTGCCAGCCTCCTGCATCGCAAACGCCATTTTGTCTATATCAAATCCGTAAACTTGTTCTTGTCTAAGCTTTTTGTCTGCAATATCAGTGCTTAGGTTTGGGGAATGCCCTGCCAGCTTGAGTAACTGTGCTGATAGCCACAGCTCAATAGCGGGCTGAGGTAGTTTTTGTTCGTCAAGTGCCGCTAGAGCTTGGCTAAGTAAACCAAAATATTCCTCACCTGCGTTATCTTCTACAGATTTGTTGATAAGCTTCAACACTTCATAGCCAAACATAGTGCGCTCTAAGTTTCCAGTAATCTGTCCGAAATGTTTATCCAGTCTTGTGGAAACAAGTGTGTAAATGTCACTTTTGCCTTGTATATACGTAATCTGGCTAATACTAAACAGCTCTATGCCTCCGGCCAGCTTGCTCTTGATTTTGCGTACCCCCTTGGCAATTGCCCTAATGCGTCCGTGATCTGGAGTAAGAATAGTGAGTATACGGTCGGCCTCACTAAAATCCGTCCGGCTAAGCACAATCCCCTGGGTAACAACTTGGTTCATGCCGTTACTGCAAGGGCGCGATCGACCGAACGAGTTATATCTGCTAGTTTGGTAAGTGGCTTGTAGTGATAGGCTGTGATACCTAGCTGCTCCCAAAACACTGGACTAATAGCTCTTAGCACCGGTGGTACATGGCTTAGAACAATTACCGGAATAGACTGTAGATCGCTATATGATCTTAGTTCGTAGAGAAACTCCACACCATTATGATTGGGCAGCTGTAACTCCAAAATTATAATATCTGGTAGTTGTGTATCTATCGCGGCAATAGCATCTTGCGCACCAAAACACCAGCTGACCTGATGGCTATGGTGCTGAAGCGCTGCCTGATAGGTATCACCCAGCAAACGATCCGGTTCTATTAGCAATATTTGCGCCATTTTATTCCAATGCCACTAAATTAAGTTGGTTGGATGAACTAAAGGTAGCGGCTAGTCCGGTTAGCTTTTGATGATGGGCAATCCGCAGCCTTGCATGCATGCTTGCCAACAGCGAATCTGCTACAAATATGCCCGCTCCGCTACTGGCTGTTAGCTGTGTGAGCGGTTGGCGGGCTTGGCCATATAGGCTGCGGCCACGGCGGAACATTTCGGCGCTCAAGCCCTCAAGATCCGCGAACATTCCGGCCACAATGCCAGATTTACCCCTGTGTGCAGCCAGCTTGAGTACTGGCCGATTATTGTGTGGTGTACTGCTCTGCGCTTCTATAAATACGTAACCTAGGCTGGTGAGTGCAGCCTCTAGTCCGGCGCGGTGGGCCATAATGGGCTCGTAGCGGCCAGACAAATGTAGCTCCAGCTCGCAGTTGTACTGCTTGGCAAGTTTGTCCAACTGGTGGGCAGTTTGGCTGAGCACGGCGGATAGTGAAACAGGCTCCAGCTCCAGGCTGGCTTGAGCCCGTGCCAGTTTGAGGCTAAGCAAATAGCTATCTATCAGCTGTAAGGCGCCATCAGCAGTGAGCTCTATGCTGCCCAGCGTAGCATCAGTTTGGCCATTCAACTTCCCTAGCTCTGCGCGTCGGGCAATTTGTAGTAGAGGTAGCTTCATCTGCTCGGCCAATACTTGCAAAAGCCGTTCGTCTACTATATGCCTCTTTCGTGCCACTACTGACCCTCCTTGTCCTAGGGTCTAGTATACAAAACTTTAAGGCGAGAATGTGATATTGGGTAAAATATTGTTGTTAAAATCGGTCTTGTATTGATCAGCTTCGGTCCAAACCTTTAGTGTTTTGTCGCGTAGGGGCAAAACAATCATGCTGCCATGCTTCGTCGAGGTTAGTTGGCCATCTATTCGTGAGCCTAGGTCACTAGGTACCTTATCTACGCGATATGCAGACACGGTTGTGGTACCACTTTTTACATATGTACTAAATTGCTGCATGGTTTGGCTGTAAGTTGTAGACGATATTTGAACCCTAAGTGCATAATCTGTTGTGGACTCTATGCCTGGCACAAAATCTGGCTGGAAATAACCATCTACCGGCGTATCGGAATGGTCGGAGCTGACTACATAGGCGCTCCAAGTTTTAGGATATTTAACTACCAAGCTGCCGTAAGTACTGGGACCATTATAGTTCTTGAGTGGCTGTTTTTGGGCCTGTGCAAAATCATTATCCTTCTGGCTGGAAGTTTGCTGCTGTGCTACGGCCACGGCGGCAGCAATCTTGGGAGTGACATTATTTTTATAATCTTGGCGGCTTGAAAATGCCCATATGCCAAAGCCTGCCGCCCCAAAAAACAGCAGCAAAACCAGCACAAATGGTACAAGTAAACTACCACGCTCTTCTAGCCTAAGCATACTGCTTATGGTACGGTACTTGCTTGTAATTTTCAATTACTTCTTAGATTCTAAGTTTGCCTTAATCTTTGTAACCTTGTTTTCTGCTTTTTTAAGATAAGTTTGCAGTTGCGAAACTAAGGCCATGCCCCGCTCATACTGCTTGATGGCTTCGTCTATTTCAAGATCTCCCGACTGCAGTTGTTGCAGAATATTATCAAGCTCAACTTTGAGAGTGTTATAGTCTATGTCTTTTGCATTTGCCATGGTTCTATTGTAACTGAATATCATTTACCCGGGCAGTAGCCTTAGCATCTGCCAGCTGTATGACCAGTGTGTTGCCCTTTTGAAGCTGTTTGCCAGAGCGGATAACTTTGCCGCTACTGCGGACTATTGCATAGCCACGTTTTAGTACTGCTACTGGGTTTAATGCTGTTAACAGATTGGTTTTGGACTGGATATATTGGTTTTGAGAGTTTAAATATTGAGTAATATTTTGACTCAGCTGAGACGAGTATTGTTTTAAGGCAACCTGCTCATCTATTACTAAACTAGTGAGATATTGGCCCAGCGATTGCTGCATATTTGCCAAATGCACTAGTTCACTTCGCCTGTCTGGCACAAGTATCTCTGCTGCATTGCTGGGTGTGGAAGCCCTCACATCCGCTGCGAGTTCTGCCAGGCTAATATCTACTTCATGGCCAATGGCTACAAGTGTAGGAATTCGGCTGGAAGCAATTGCTCGGGCCAGCGGCTCTGTATTAAATGCTGCCAAATCCTCCGAGCTTCCGCCGCCGCGAGTAATTATTAGCACTTCTGGTGGCTGAGCTTGTTGGTTAAAGTGCTCTATAGCAGCTACCAATTGACCAGGCGCAGGCTCGCCCTGCACTTGTACGTCTGCTAGCTGAATTTCTACGCCTCCCCAGCGGCCATCTAGTACTTTTATAAAATCGTGATAGGCAGCCGCCTGTGAAGAAGTAATTAGTCCAATCCTATTAGGTGGGTACGGCAACACCCGCTTGCGATCTGGTGCAAACAAGCCTTCTGCCCGTAGTTTGGCCTCAAGCAAAGCGGACGCCCGCTTAAGTGAACCCTCACCCACAGGTTGTATGCTCTGGACCGTTACGCTAAAACCATAGAGTGGATGCAACCTAGGATTTCCGCTTACTTGTAACATTAGTCCGTCTTCAAGTGGCCCAGGCAAGTTGTAAACCGTGCCAAAAAATTTAACACTAGCCAGCTCATCCTTAAGATCAAAGTACACCCAGCGGTTCTTGCTAACACGAAAGTTGACCAGCTCTCCCACTATAGATACGTTTGGATATGCAAACTCTAGCGTCTGGTTCAGCAATCCCACAAAATCACTAACACTTAAAACAAGTGGGCCACTAGCCTGCGGCATGATCAGGTCTTTTATGGAGGTTGCGATAGTAGAAGTAGTATCCTGGCGGCAGTTGGATAGCCATACTTAACACCCGGTACATAACTGTCACTGGGATACTGAGCCCAGCAGGTATACCCGCTGCTGCTAGTGTGGCTGTCATAAGAGCTTCGTAAACACCAACGCCTGCTGGCAAGAAGGATATAAGCCCGGCAAAATTGGCAATGGCGTAAGCAATAATAATTGCCCCTGGGTTAACCCAGTAACCAAACGCTATATAGACCACATATAGGGTCAACACCTCTGTTAAGTTGGCTAAAAGTGAAAATAAAAGCGGTAGTTTGAGCTGACGGTAATTGCGCTGAAGTATCACGTAGTTTTCGTGCAAATCGTTAAATAGATGCCTCACCCGCTCTACATCTATGACATCTGGCTTATTTCGCCTTACTTCTCGCACCATGCGGTTTATAAGACGTGTTATAAATGTGGAAAACGAGTTTATTCGAGCCTTACTGCCTAGAATATAAGCCATCCCTACAGTAAGCACTACCAGCAGTGTAGCTAGTGACCCAGAGATAAGTATCATAAGATTATTGGCCTGTCCGCCAATGGCAAGCATTAGTAAACCTAGTAGAAGCAGTACTTGGAATGAGATGAATATAAGGATAAAACGCATAAACTGCGTTAAGGTGGCTTTGCTGGCAGGTATACCATAACTGCGTGCCCGCAGGCTAAAATATGAAAACCCACTAACTCCTCCACTTGGCAAAATATGATTCACAAAGTTTAGTTCTAGCTGTAGCCGGAACATTGACCAGTAAGCAATACTTTCGTCCAGCATAGCTAGAATATGACGGTACAGCCGGGTATAGGCGTCATAATTGATTAGCTGAAGTGGAATCATTAGCCACAAAGCCCAGGAATCTACCTTGCCAAGGTTAGAAATAGTCTGGGCTATCTGATCACGAACGGCATAAATAAGTATGCCAAGTGCTGCAAAAGTTATTAGTGTCAGAACCAGCTTCCAGCGCCGGCGTTGCTTGGCTTCTTGCCCCATGCCAAACATTATACCTTACGCTTCACTTAGATAATGGAGTCTAGAGTTTATAGATTTCCTTACCGACAGGCGGGGTTTAGAGATAGCGAATAAACCGCTATACTTGGGTTATGTTTGCAAGTATGTGTATTTTGGGGCGTCAACCCGCTATGGGGATGGCGGAGCTAGAAAGCTTGTTTGGCGCGGACGCAGTGCAGCCTCTTGGCAGCCAAGCTGCACTTTTAGATGTTCTACCAGCCCAGGTACCGTTTGCGTTTTTAGGTGGAACTGTTAAGTTCTGCAAAGTTTTAACCACGCTAGACACCATTAAGTGGTCTGATATTCAAAAATTTTTGGAAAATGCAGTACCAGATCATGCTAGTTCCCTACCAGAAGGCAAACTCAAGCTAGGCTTGAGTGTATACGGCTTAAGTGCTGGCGCCAAGCAGCTGATGGCAACTGGACTGGAACTTAAAAAGGCTCTAAAAGTTACAGGTCGATCAGCCAGACTCGTACCCAATCAGGAACCTGCACTAAGTAGCGCCCAAGTTCTACACAATCAGCTGACTGCCAAATTGGGCTGGGAGTTAGTGTTTGTGTCCGACGGTAAACGCACCGTTGTAGCCCAAACAATTGCCGTCCAAGATATTGATGCCTACACCTTGCGCGACAGAGGACGGCCCAAGCGCGATGCCCGAGTGGGTATGCTGCCCCCTAAACTCGCGCAGACCATTATAAATTTAGCCACCTCCAAAGCGATTCCACCTAGCTGTGGGCCAAACGATCTTATCGACAAAACTATTTTGGACCCATTCTGTGGTACGGGTGTAATTCTACAAGAGGCACTGGTAATGGGTTACAGCGCATATGGCAGTGATCTAGACGCAAAAATGATAGATTATTCATCAATAAACATTCATTGGCTAAGGTCTAAATATAGCCGCATGATGGGAGTTTTGTCATTAGAAACTGGCGATGCTACAACTCATACATGGAAAGATAAGTACGACTACATTGCGAGCGAGGTCTATTTGGGCCGTCCGTTTACCTCGCCACCGCCAGACAAAATACTCCAAGAGACAGTGCAAGATGCGCAGACCATTACCAAAAAGTTTTTGCAGAACCTAGCCACGCAGACAAAACCTGGATTCAGGGGCTGTATAGCTATACCCGCATGGAAAACTTATAACGGCTTTATTCACCTGCCCCTACTTGATAATCTCAAGGAGTTAGGCTATAATCGGGTCAGATTTGTTCACGCATCGCAGGAAGATCTCATCTATCACCGTGAAGGTCAAATAGTGGCCCGTGAACTTGTAGTATTAACGAGGAACTAACCCTATGTCACATGTAAAAGCAGGCGGTGCAGCCAAAAACGTCCATGATAGCCCAGGCCAACGGCTGGGAGTTAAGCTATTTGGCGGCCAAAAGGTCAAAACCGGGCAAATTATTGTCCGCCAAGTTGGCATGACCAAGCGGGCTGGCAAAGGCACGTTTATGAGCCGTAATTTTACCATTCACGCCAGCAAAGATGGCGTGGTAAAGT
>DATIHJ010000017.1:0-7200 GCA_035480855.1 Patescibacteria group bacterium | reverse complement strand
GTAGGATCAGATGGAGCAAATAGATTGAACGTTACATTTCCAGTCGGAGCATTGCCACCACTAAGTGCAGCAGTATCGTTTAAGACAACTCCAATCACACCACCTGCTGATGGTGTAGTAGAGATGGTTGGGGAGGCTTTACCAACAGTACAATCTGACACAGTCAAATTACTATTTGATGTACCGCCTGTCACTGAAGCACTTAGTAATTTAGCTCCAACTGCAGTATTAATAATAAAGTGAACTGCGCCGTTTCCAGAGGAGGTAACTGTATATGGGCTTGCAGGAGTCTGTCCCGCTGGGCTAAAAGAGGTGGTTAAAGTATAACTTCCGTTGCCATCTGGCGATGTCAGGATAAACTGCCAATTCTGCCCCGAAACGCTTGGATCAGAAGTAACAGTACTACAGAATCCATTAGATGTACCGTTGCCAACCCAGGTAATTGTATCGGCAAAAACCGTGGAGAGTTTGATTAATCCTAAAAGACTAAGACTAGTTATAAATGTTGCTATGAAAAGCTTTGGCACTGACAGCTTCTTTTTTTGTAAGGTTTCGCTAAACTTATTGATAATAGTCTTGCTCATAGTTACGCCTCCCTCACTTATAAATTAGACCAGCTTATCACCTCCCACGGCGTGAAGCTTTGTATTTCCATAGTTACACATACTTTCAATAAACACAAACATTATGCACAATAGGATTGTTGTTAAATTTTACGTATCAAGCCAAGTGTAGCTTAAGAGTTATAATTATTGTATAATATATTCATGAACGAGCATGATTCTGAAAATAGAATTGAGATTGTTCAATCTCAGCTACGTACACAGGCCGTTGGCAACTTTTCAACCTATGCAGTTGTAACTCTCGATCAACTAGAGACTATGGCTACTGAGGACACTGCCCGTTTACTTTTTGATATTCTTGGAGAACACCCAGAACTAGACGCTAAAGTTGAGCAAGCTGAGGCGCTTGATGCTATAAAGACTGCACGAGAAAACGATCAACGAAATGCATTGCTTCAGATGGCTACAGGTCTCGGCAAGACTACTGTCGTAGCTGCTGATGTTCGTCGGTTCCTTGAAGAGAAGCCCAATGCTAGAATTGCCTTTTTCTGCGATCAGAACGATATTTTAGATCAGGCCCGTCAACGCTTTGAAGCAATAATAGGGCCAAACCATACTTATGGTAATTTCACTGGTGAGGGCGAGAAGGACTTACATGAAGTCACCTGTCTATTTGCTTCTTTCCAGGCTATGCGTGAGTGGCATGTCGCATTTAAACCTGATGAATTCGATTACATAGTGGTTGATGAAAGCCACCATAGTAAAGCAGATACTTACGAACCGACACTTCGACACTTTCAACCGGAATTTATGCTGGGCATTACTGCCACACCAGACCGGGCTGATCTAAGAGATATTCGTGATATCTTCGGTGAGGAAATATATAGTTTGTCTCTTGAAGAGGCGATTGCAAGGGGACTTTTGGCTGAAATAGATTATCGAGTCTTGACTGAAGAAGTTGACTTGCAAGCTGCTCTAAGAAAGTTTAAGGGTCAAAGATTAACTGTAAAACAACTCGACCGTACTTTATTTATACCTAAACGTAACGAAGAAATTGTGCAAAATATCATTGAGCACTCTCAGGAACTAGATAATCCTAAGCGTATTATTTTCTGCCGATCCATTGAACACACCGAGGAAATGGCCCAGTACTTTGAACATGCTGCACCACTCCATTCAAAACTACCTAAATGGGAGCAAGATGAATATATTAAAAGATTCCGTGAAGGTAGCATTGATACACTCTTAACTGTAGATATGTTTAACGAGGGCATAGATATCCCAGATGCTAACCAAATTGTTTTTCTACGCACAACCGCTTCTAAGACCGTCTTCCTACAGCAACTGGGGCGCGGGCTCAGACGTACCCGAGATAAGGAGTTCGTTCAGGTGTTAGATTTTGTTGCTAATTGCGACCGTCTAGCTATGCTAAATCAAACCTGGAAGAACATTCAACACTATCAGACCGAATACAGTACAGCTTTGCCAGAAAAAGTAATGCGAATTGATATTGGTGATATGCACTTTAGTGAAGTAGCTAGGGATATTCTTGAAATACTCGATGATATAGAAGCTCAAAACTTTAAAATTCGTAACTGGACACAGCAAGACTCAATTGATTACTACTTACAACTAAAAGCTGAACTTGGACGTGCTCCCAATATACAGGAAGTTGAAAGTCGTAGCCGGCGTGCTGAAGGGCCAAGTTTTGGATTGATCACGCGTGATTTTGACGGCAAGTGGAATAATTTGCGAAAAGCTGCGGGAGATAAGGTCAAAGAATTCACAAAGTACACTGCTGATGAGCTACTTGATTATATGGTTGAGATCATTGAAAGAACTGGAAAAACTCCGAAATTTAAACAATTCATGGAACAAGGTGGAAACTTTGGGCAAGTTAAAAAACATTTCAATCGATATAGCGATTATGTTAAATTAGCTAACCAGCGTTGGCTACAAAAAAGAAAAGAACAATAGAATGTAGTTGTGCTTGCAATAAATGTCCTAAGAGGTAAGATATTGCAAGCACGAGCACATTGATAATTTACTTAGGAATCACAGAAGTTAACGTTGTCAAAATTACTGGCTGGATAGGCAGTCCGTTAATGGAACTTTTTCCACAAAGGATTATGACCCTAATTTTAACATGAATGAGATACTTGAAGTTCTTCAAGACGACGAAGTTGAAGAGGGCAAGTCATGATAAGGCATTCTTTCCAAAAACTTGGCTCTTACATAAAATCTACGGGTAAGGTTTCGGGAATCTGTAAATTTACTTCTTGGGCACCAACTTCTGCGCGCATTTGCGCAGCCATTTCAGTTGCTAGAACCGACCTATCGGTACTCATATTTAATGCATCATCAGATAAAGCCTCAGCTAATACAGTCATTTGGCCCAATGTTGCATGTATGCGGGTTTTTTGCCTGAACTCAATACTAGTTAGGGCTAAAAAGTTAACAAGTGTGCGTGCCTGGAATGCTGTTAGTGCCTCTGTACTAGAGGCTGCTTTAATTATCCTGCGCTGTGCAACTTCCCTTAACAAGTCAAATTCAAACTCATCGGGTCGAAGCCAGACTTCTACGTCTGTGTGTTCAAATTTCATAGTACAACTATACCATAAACAGGGTAGAAATCAAAGTGGAAACAGTAAACACAAGCAAGTTGACAAACTAGCAAAAAAATGGCTGGGGAAGAGGGATTCGAACCCCCGATCCTGGGACCAGAACCCAGTGCCTTACCGCTTGGCCATTCCCCAATAACGGGGGTAATTGTACCAAAAACAAGACTAAAAGCCTAATATGCTACAATAAACTTACGTTAACAATTTAATTCAATATAAAGAGCGCAGTGAGGGAACTAGCCCTACGACCTGCCGACAACCTCCGATAGCCTTGGTTTACTCCGGGCATACCGAAAGGTGCCAAATCTAGACCGCCTATGGTGGAAAGATATTAATGTCATATCCTTTCTGCCAGGCAAGAAAGGATTTTTTATGCCCACTAAACTAAAGTCCCGTTTGTTTACCAGTGAGTCAGTATGCGCCGGTCATCCTGACAAAATCTGCGATGCTATTTCTGATGCTATTGTTGATGCCGCCCTTGCCCAAGATCCTAACTCTCACTGTGGGATTGAGACAGTTGCGGGTGCCAACCAAATATGTCTCTTCGGAGAGATTAAAACTACGGCCAAGCTAGATTATGAAGCTATTGCCCGAGGTAAAGTTGAGCAATTGGGTTATACGGTTCCCGCTTGGGGTTTTAGCCAAGAATCAATTTTCAGTAATGATATCCACCAGCAATCTCCAGAAATTGCCCTGGGAGTTGATCAAGATGGTGCAGGGGACCAGGGTATGATGTTTGGCTATGCCTGCAAGGAAACTCCTGAGCTCATGCCCATGCCTATTGCAATTGCACATTCACTGACACGGCGGATAGATGAAGTTCGGGAATCTGGTAAGCTAAAATGGCTGCGTCCAGACGGCAAATCACAGGTCACAGTTCGTTATGAAGACGATAAACCCGTCTCTATAGAAAAACTTGTAGCTGCAGTCGCTCACGCAGAAGATGCATCTGCATCAAAAGTTCGAACAGACGTGATAGAGCATATCTTTAAGCCTGTTCTTAAACATTATGGCTTTGCTCTACCTAAAGACAGTGACATTGTAATAAATGGTACAGGCCTTTGGCACATACCTGGCCCAGAAAGTGATGCCGGACTGACCGGACGCAAAATTGTGGTGGATGGCTATGGTGGCTATGCCCGCGTCGGTGGTGGTGCGTTTAGCGGTAAGGACCCCAGCAAAGTAGACCGATCTGGCGCATACGCTGCCCGCTATATTGCCAAAAACATTGTGGCCGCTGGACTAGCGACCCGCTGCGAAGTTGGCCTAGCATATGTCATTGGCCAGCCAAAGCCACTCATGCAAACTATAGAAACTTTTGGTACAGCGACAGTTAGCGAAGACGAACTCCATGCTTTCAAAGATAAACTGTTAAACACCAGTGTGAAAGGAATTATTAATACACTGGATCTTGCTCGCCCCATCTACAGCCAGACTGCAGCCTATGGACACTTTGGTAAGGCAGAACTACCCTGGGAGCAAGTCGTAGCTAAGTAGTTACATTTCTAGTCCGGTTTTTGATATACTGTAGCTGTTAAATAAAAACACAAATGCAAAAGACATCGTTCAAGCGTAAGATAACTGCTACCGTTATAGCCTTAGTGGCTGGAATTTTGTATTGCTCCTGGCCACTTGAATACGTGCTCAACCCAACTGTAGCTACACATAGGGGCTTGGCAAGCGAGCTTGGTGCGCCCGGCCAACCATACTGGTGGCTATTTAACCTGTTGGATATCCTGTCTAGCTTGCTAATTATTAGCGTAGCCTTTATGTTGTGGCGCATTGTGCGCATCAAGAAGCGGTGGTTCAAGGTAGCAATTGCGAGCTACGTTTTGTTTGCAGTATTAACTATTACAGATGCGCTTATGCCGCTTCACTGCATACCATCTACTGGACAGTGTGGTCCACTGATTGACGATCCACTTATAGTAGCTCATGGTGCAGCCAGTATTGGTGCCGGTGTTTTTCTATTTGTAAGTACTGTAGCCGTATGGAGAATTTGCCAAACAGCCAAGCTCAAAAACCTCAAACCAGTTATATATTTAATACTGCTTGGTTGGGGTGTTTTTGGCCTTAGCTCACTAATATTCTTATTTGTTAAGGGTCCCGGCTATCTTGCGCAACATTACTTCATAACCTTCTGCAGTCTATGGATTGCCATCGTGCCAGCTATAGTACTAAGAACAAGACCTAATGCCATGGCTGCATTACGCTACAGTTCTCTAAAAAAGGCTTAGATCCCTTAGATTGTCAGGTAGGAAGCCTTTAGGGTGCTTAAACCCTGCCTCCCACTTCGTACCTTTCTGATAACCCAATTCTTTCATAAGTTTGGTTGGAGCATTACGCAGATGAAGAGGCACTGGTAAGTCTGGATGTTCTCGCGCAGCTGTTTGTGCACCACTCATGGCATCCGCTACAACTCGAGATTTTTGGCACTTAGCAAGAACAGTCGCACAGTGGAATAAATTGTACTGGCACTCTGGCATACCTATTCTCTCGACTGCCTGAAAGGTTGCCACAGCTAGGTTAAGAGCGGGCGAGGCTGCAATCCCTACGTCTTCACTAGCAAAAATCACCATCCGCCGGGCTACAAACGTGGGATCCTCTCCTGCCTGCAGCATCCGTGCCAAATAATATAATGTGGCGTTAGCATCACTACCTCGCATGCTTTTTATAAAAGCACTAATAATGTTGTAGTGGTTCTCTCCAGCCTTGTCATACCCAGGTATACGACGCTGGGCCGCCGTTTCTATAATTTCTGGAGTGATGGCATTGTTTGTTAGTTGCAATGCCAGTTCTAAATTACCTAGAGCTATTCTTGCATCGCCACCAGATAATTCAGCTAGCAAATCTATGCTATTGGCAGGCAAGCGTTTGGCGGCAATCTTTTCTGTTTTCAAAGCCTTTTTTATAATCTTTATCACATCTGTTTTGCTAAGTGGTTCTAAAACCAGCACTCGGCTACGGCTTAGCAAGGGGTTTATAACCTCAAAGCTTGGATTTTCTGTGGTGGCACCAATAAGCACAATAGTGCCGGCCTCAACATGGGGCAAAAACGCATCCTGCTGGGCCTTGTTAAAGCGGTGGATTTCATCAATAAAAAGTATGGTTTGCTGCCCCAATCGTTGATTGCCCCGGGCCTCTTCTATAACCTTAACTACATCGGCCTTGCCCGCATTTACGGCGCTAAGCTCTACAAACTCTGCACCAGTCTCACGCGCAATAATTCGGGCAAGTGTAGTCTTACCACTACCTGGTGGCCCCCACAAGATTAAACTAGCTGGTTGCTTGCGAGCAATCATCTCACGGATAATCTTGCCCTCACTTACCAGGTGTTCTTGGCCTACAACATCGCTAAGTTTTTGCGGTCGCATACGCTCGGCCAAAGGTCTCTGTTCCATATTTGTATTATAGAGCAATCAAGACTTTTGTAGGCTCGTAGCTTGGTTTACTTCCCGGCGAAGGTAGTGGCTGCTAAGACCTGAGGGGTGCCTGGATCACTAACTGTAGTGGAATCACTTAGCACTTGTGGAGGTGGATCTTGCACACAGTCTCCGTTGCTATCTAAATGATAACCACTAGGTATGACAGCTTGGTTGCCTTGAATGTTTGGGCATAAATCAATGGGTACACAGAAGCCGTCACTGTTAGCTGTATATCCATCAGGAATAGGAATCGAAATTCCATCTTGGCTAGCATCTCTACAGGTTGGTCCGCACTTAGTTTCTTCAGAGTCGCATAGAGTTGCTGCCGCTGATACATGGGCAGGCATTACATTTATTTTGCCCACTGCCAGGCCAATGGCAAGCACAAAAGCAGTGCCAATAATTAACTTAGTCGGCGAAAATATCGCTTTCAATACTTTTTTCATAGAATCCTCCACTTATTACCCTTATGCTAGTACCAATCTCAGCCAAATGCAAGCAAGACAATATTTAGACCTATTTTAATAAATATATCGCTAATAAAAAGTAGTTACGTAAAAATAGTAACTAGTAACTATATGTATAATCCAG
>DATIHJ010000016.1:0-30335 GCA_035480855.1 Patescibacteria group bacterium | reverse complement strand
GGCAGTTGCACTAGTAGAATCTGGCACGCTCAAGAATGGCGATGTAGTGGTGGCCGGCAGTACCTACGCCAAAATCCGCAATTTGGAATCTACTACCGGTGAAGCCCTGGCCGCTGCAACACCATCTACGCCGGTTATTATTACTGGCTTTAAAGACTTGCCCAGCTTTGGGGACGAGTTCCAGGCTGTGGGCGATGAAAAAGCCGCGCGCACATTGACCCAGGCAGCCAAAACAGAGCAGCAAAATTCATCTAGCAAGGCAGATATGAGCAGTAGTGACCTAATTCGCATTATTAACCGCAGCCATGAACTATCTGAGTTAAATATAATTGTTAAGGCTGATGTGCAAGGCTCCTTAACCTCCGTTATAGACAGCCTCAAAGCGCTTGACAGTGAAGAAGTAGCAGTACGGATCGTGGGATCGGGCGTTGGTGCAGTCAGCGAAAATGATATTCACCTAGCACACACTAGTAGTGCAATTGTCTACGGGTTTAATGTGGGACTTCCAACCAGCAGTAAGCAGTTGGCTAACAGAGATAAAGTCAGCGTACGCTTGTTTAAAATTATTTATGAGCTGATTGATGATGCCAAGCAAGAAATGAGCCAGCTTCTGGCGCCAGAGGTGATTGAGAAGCAACTGGGCACCCTTACCATAAAAGGCATCTTCAAGACTACCAAGACCGAAGTAATCTGCGGCGGCGAGGTTAAAAAGGGCAAACTAACCGTTCCTTCGCTAGTACGCATTAAACGAGCTAAAGAAGTCCTTGCCGAGGCTAGAGCCACCAATCTCAAAAGAGGCCCACAGGACGCCAAAGAAGTGGTAGAAGGCGAAATGTGCGGTGTAAACTTAAGCACAACCTCCAAAGTTGAAGTACAAGAAGGTGACATTTTAGAGTTCTATACCCAGGAAACAGTAGCCCGCAGCCTGTAATCTAGCATCTAAGGCTACTAAATTTCATAGAAATATGGTATAACATACTATTGTAATGGAAGAGTTTTCAAATTCTGACTCTAATGAGCAATCCGGGTCATCTGACAAGGACAAAGAAGAAAAGCGCAAAAGGAGCCCCCGCGGCTTCTTGGAGTCGTATCTTCGCGCCTTTTATCCTGAGCGGGTTAAAGATAAAAAAGAAGATGACGATGAGAGCCTAGAAGAGCCAGAGAGGAAAAGCAAACTAGAAAAGTTGTGGGAGCGTCTTTTTAAGGACAAGGTAGAGGTAGAACCTGTAGAGGAGGCCGCTGCCCCAGATTCTGCTCCAGAAAAGTCCCAAACTGTGCCAAGCGCAGATGAAACAGCTGAATTAAATACTACAGAAGCTACACTTGCCGATCCAACCGAAACACCTAGCTTTAGCAAGTTGGAATCATTGCCGACCCAGCCGCAAGAAGTAACCGCTAAGATAGAACATACTACTGAGCCCAGCACGCCATCTAACGAGACCTATGAACTTCGCCCAGATGATCCACAGACCGAAGCTACGGCACCCGGTCAAACACAGCCAGAACAAATATCTGCTGAGGTTTCTGAGCGTATTATAGCTATGCATGACGGAGAATCTGGCAGTCCTGAACATCCAACGGACCAAGAATTAAAACATGGCAACGGCGAAGACACGCGTGAACGCGAAGAAAAACGCCTTAAGCGCGAGGTCCGAAGGTTAGAAGAAACAGCCAAAGACATTAGGGCAGAGAAAGAGGCCATAAAACGCCAGCAGGAAAAATTCAGCCATGATCTGGAAAAACAGTATAAAGCTTACGAAAAACTTCATAAAGAAACCTTGCCAAAGCTGACACAATCGCGTGAACGCTTACGTGCACGCCTAGAACCGGAAGCTGCAATAAGACAAATGCCAGAAGCGCTCCAGCAAATCAAGGAAGCTCCAAAAAGGGTAGAAGCTCCAGTCATGAGTACCCAACCAAGCAATGAGCGTCTTATGGAGCTTGCAAACGTCACACCTGTTGTGGCACCAGAAGTAGTTCAGCATACCGTTGAACACGCCGCTGACCATAATATTGCTATAGAGAGCGCCTATGAGCGCCGCCACGAGCTCAAGGACGAGCCAATTGCATTTGCTGGTGTATCTAGTAGCAATCATGGCAATTTAGTTTCTATAAGCCACCAGCAAGCAAGTGGCGCAAGCATAGACTTGAGGCAGCTAACCAAGTCGGCTAGCCAGGCTGCAGACCAGCTTAAGGACCAGCACTATCAGATGGCAACAGTGCCGCCTCCCTCAAAAGACCTCTACGCCCAAGCCATAAAAAACGGCTTCTGGGCAGCCATTGTACTGCTAGTCTTTATAGGCCTAATAATGCTGACGCGCTGAGCTTACGTTAAAACTAACTGGCAAAACCACAAAATTATGATGGAAAGCTTGCAATAAAGCCCAATTTATGCTAATATGTAGCTATTAAGACATAAACATAAGCGTTTTAGTGCAAGTTCAACTCCATAAGAAAGGATTCAAACAGATGAGCGAACGGTCAACTTCACATCCACAAGTACAGGATTTTTCCAACTTTGAGCAAGTTACCTTTAAGAACGGTGTTAATCATGTCTATGGATTATCAGCCACTGGCAAAAAGCATCACCTAAGCCGTAATGCGGTTTTGGAATCTTATGGTTATGATCCTAAAACACATATGGACGGCGTCTCGCTTGATCAGACTAACATAGCCGAAGCTCCAACTCTAAGGGATGAATTTATAGAAGCAGTTAATAACGGCGAGACTCGCGGCATTAATGAATGGACATTAGATAGCGAGAAGCGCAAAGCTGCTCGTTGGTACACTAACACTCGCCCAGAAGCAGACCGGGATACAACCAGGAACCGTATTGGTCAAATCGAAAACCGCTTAAGCGATATGATTATAAAAACGCTTAATCAAGACCTAACACCTGCAGAAATTGCAGAAAAGGAGGCCTTGGTTGCTCAACTATTAGACTTAGAAGGTCCTCATAGTAAATCTCATCATAGCCATAAAGAACTTCCCACTGATGACGATGTTAATTACTACAATTGGCTAAAAGGTAATTCTGGTAATGCGCCAGAAACTGAGGATAAAGGTAAAACTAACGCCAACGAAGTAAAAGACTTGGACCCTGAGTTTCAAGAACGTGCTATAAACTTTCTAAATGCTCACACTGATATCAACAATGCGCTTAGTACATACCTAGCTTCAAAAGGTGACAAAGTTGCAGAAGGTGACGCACTTGCCAACCTAAGGGAACTAATTGACAACGCGCGCCAAGCCGAAGGCTGGTCTGATGAAGAGTATGCCCAGAACGCACAAGACATCACAGATTTATTGAACAAAGACAAGGCTGAGGATGAACCAGCAGAAACATCTCTACTTGACTCTTTAGAAACACCAGGCGACGACACAGGCGATACTCCAAAAGATCGCAAAAAGGTAAGTGGACTGCGAAACCGCTGGAATGCTTTAAAGGTCAGCACCTATAATCGAGCAACGGGCAATAAAGAAAAGAAAGAAGATAACGAAAGTAAGTCGCATACCAAAAGAAATGTCTTCATTGGTGCTGTAGCCTTGGCAGCCGCTGGAGCAGGCCTATATCTTGCCTATAAGCACGGAGTTGGTCCTTTCCACGATGCTCATCATCATGTTGCTAACAACGCTCCTAACCATTTAGGGCCAAAGGGTCCCCGACCTCTTAATCACGGTGTTTCTGTTGGACCTCATGGTCGTCCGGAACTACCTTCACATATTCCAAAGTGGGCACGCGGTCACCAGGCAGCCTATGATAAACTTCACGCCGCACATGTACCTGATGCTCAGATTCACTCAATCATCGAGCATCCAGATGCTTTCAAGGCCTACATCAACTGGGGACAACACGCTACAGAGCAGCTACACAAGGCTCACCCAAATCTTAGTGATGAGGATATAGAGAAGATTCTTAAAACCCGCTGGGACCGTTACTTTGCCACTATCAATCGTGGTGGTAATAATCTCCCACACACGCTTTAAAGCGACTTAGTGTAAAATAAAAAAGAGGAATATTACGAATGTTTAAACTTGATGACAATCTACTAAAAGAGCTCGGTTTAGGAGCTCTACCTGTTGATGAAAAGAACAAAATGCTCGGTCATATTTACGAGACGCTAGAGATGCGCGTTGGTATGAAGCTAGCCGAGCAGATGACTAACGAGCAGCTAGACGAGTTTGAGAGCTATATAGACCGCAATGACGAAGCCGGAGCGCTCAAGTGGCTGGAGTCAAACTTCCCAAACTACAAAGAAGTTGTAGCCGACGAGCTGGAAAAACTCAAAAAAGAAATCAAGCAAAGCGCAGCCCAGATTTTGGCAGCTTCATCTGAACAGCCTCCAGCTGCTGCTTAAACTAGCAAGCGTTTATAGCCTGCCAAAAATGCTTGAGCGGTCATTTCTGGCTTGCCTGACGGCTTTAGCTTATCTATAGCCAAGGCTTGTTCGCCCGTATAAATAACAAGGCTATTACCGCTGATTACAGCTTTGCCTACTGGTCCGCTTGCATCTGTAATGTGCGCCTTAGTGATTATTACTTCTTTACCGGCTAGCTTGGTATAACTCCTTGGCCAGTCTATAAAAGCGCGTATTTCACGCTCAATTTGTTGGGCAGTCTTGTGCCAATCTATTAAGCCGTCAGCTTTAATTAGCTTGCGGGAATGGGTAGCACGAGAGGGATGAGGCTGGTTGTGAGGCTTTATATCACCCGTGATATATTTTGGTAAGTAATTTTGCAACAACTCGTTACTCACCTCAGTTAATTTGGTTGTTAAGCTAGGTGTCGTATCGTCCGCTTCAATCTTCACAACTTTTTGGGTAATCAGTTTACCGGTGTCTAATCCTTCCTCTATCACCATTAGGCTAACTCCTGTTTTAGCCTGCCCACTAAGAATCGAGAAGCTTATAGGATCAGCACCTCGCCACTGAGGTAGTAGGGAAAAGTGGCTGTTAACTATGCCCAAGGAAAAACTATCAATTACATCTTTGCCTATGATAAATCCGTAATCTACTACCAGTCCGACAGGACTCGTGAACTTTATCTCTTTAAAAAGTTGTGATAAATGCTGTTTGCTAGTTGGGTAGTGAGCTGTAAGCTCATACTTATTGGCGATATCAATTACCGGAAAGCTTTGTTTGTGATGGGCAGGTTGAGGCTTAGTAATTACCGCCTCAATATCAAAACGACTGGCCAAAAAGTTCAGCGACTCGGCAGCAACCGGTCCGCTACCAAAGAATATTATTGTCTTGGACGTATTTTTCATAGTCGAGTTGCTCCAACTCACCTTTATCTGTTAGTTGATAGAATGCCTTGTGCTTAGTCTTGATACGGTCAATAAACAATTTGCCGTTTAAATGGTCAATCTCGTGTTGCAGAACTCTTGCCAAAAAACCCTCTGCCTTTACCCTAAATGGTTTACCATCTAGGTCTAGGGCCTTTACGCGAACTTTGGTATGCCGTGGAACCATGCCGTAAACAGATTTTATGCTAAGGCAACCCTCGTAGTCTGCTTTAATGGGACCCTCAAGCTTAGTTATTTCTGGATTGATAAGAGCGCTGTAGCTAGCTGATTTATCGTGGTCAAAGTCATCGCGCACGATGATAACACGGTGCAATTCATCAACCTGTACGGCCGCCAGAGCTACAGTAACCTCGTGGGGACGGCTTTTATCCCAGTCCTTAACGGCGCTAGTCATATTGTGCACTAGCTTAACTATGTCTTTATTGACGAGTTTTACTTTGGTGGAATGCTGCCTTAAATGGGGATTGGGTAAGGTGATAATATCGTCTTTGGTCGTTGCCATAACTGCCAGTATAACAGAGAATCCACTTGGGGTGAGAAGTGTAGCTTTAGAGAAGATTTGCGGGATCAAGGTCGTACGACCAACCAGAGGGCAGGCTTTTGGCTATATCTACTAAGTGTTGGCGGTTTTTGGCTTTAACAACCAGCTGCCAGCTATAGCCTTTGGCTGATTTTTCATAGAAGCTTGGTGCCGGCCCAATTACTTGGATTGGCAGACCAAGCTCCCTGATTTGTTCTATAAGTTTAAAGCAAGTTTCCTCTGCACTTTTCTGGGTTTTACGAGTACAGGTAAGCTTTAAAAGATAACAAAAAGGCGGAAACATAAATTGCTGACGCTCAGCCAGCTGCTGATTATAGAAACTTTCCCAGTCTTTTTTAACGGCACCAGTAATAACTGGGCTATCAGGGTTATAGGTTTGGATTATGGCCTGACCAGCCTGATGGCCCCGCCCGACCCGGCCAATGATTTGGCTAAGCAGCTGGTAGGTTCTCTCCTCAGCAATGTAATCGGGAAAAGAAAGGCTTGTGTCAGCTGCAACTACCCCCACTAAACTGAGGCGGGGCAAGTCTAGACCTTTCGCCAGAAGCTGCGTCCCAACCAAAATATCAACATTTCCAGATAGCACACGTTCATAATGCTGCTCAAAACGTTCCTCTTTTTTGTTGTCTGTGTCAAAACGCTGGATACGCGCTTTTGGAAAGAGCCTAACCAACGTGTCCACAATAGACTTAGTTCCCAAGCTCTTATAAATAATCTTTGTACTACCACAGTTTGGGCAGTGTACAGGTGCTTTATCTGCGTGTCCGCAGGTGTGGCAGCGTATACTGTGGGTATCGCCGTGATAGGTAAGTGGTAGTTCACAATTAGGACAAAGAGCCTGCCAGCCACACTGTTGGCATACTACCAAGCGAGCCGTGCCACGCCGGTTAAGGAAAATAAGTGCTTGGTTACCCTTTTCCAAGGTCTGCCCAAGTTCGGTTAGCAATACATCTGAAAGTTGATGGTGTTGACTAAAAGCCGCTTTGTCATACGACGCAACAACAGTAACCTTGGTTGGCGGGCTATTGCTCTTTACGGCTAACTCCTGCATGCGAACAACAGGTATAGACTTGGCCTTGGCAATGTAATAATCAACTACGCTTGGCGTAGCGCTACCCATTATAAGCTGTGCGCTGTGTAATGCAGCAAGTTTTGAAGCTACCCTTAACGCCTGGTAATATGGCGCTTGCTCTTGTTTGTATGCTGTTTCATGGGCTTCATCAACCACAATTAGGCCCAACTTGTGTATCGGCGCAAACAGGGCAGAGCGGGGACCAATTATAACCAGTGGTTTAGTACTTTCCAATATAGACAGCCATGCGTTTCGGCGCATCGCTTCAGTCAAATTAGAGTGCAACAAAACTACTTGTTGGTGAAATGCCCCTGTAAAGCTGTCTACAAGCTGGGGTGTTAGGCTAATTTCTGGTGTTAAAACTAGCACGCTATGGCCAATTGCCAGCTGATGCTTAGCAAGTTCCAAGTAGACGCGTGTTTTGCCGCTACCAGTTTCACCATGCAGCAAGACTGTTTTTGAAGCCAAGCCGTTTATCTGTTTGAGTGCACTTGATTGCTCACGTGTTAGCGGTGGCAAGGCTTTAGTTTTAGGGCGTGGCAAAGCTTTTTTAGTAGTTTGGCGAGCTATTTGGCCAAGAGTGCGCGGTATAAATTGGGCTGTAATACTCCCAAGAGGTGCTGGATAATACGCCTGCAGCCACTTTAATAGAGCTAGACTTTGAGGAGGTAAAGGCTCATCAGTTAATTGTCGTACGATGTTCTTAGCCTGGAAACTTGGCTTGGAGGCTGTGCCTATAACAATACCTGGTACTATCTGCCCCTGGAGCGGCACACTCACAACCACGCGAGCTTTTAGGGGCTCTAATGAACTGTATATAAGGGGTTCTGACCCATGGAATCGCTGGCTACTGACCAAAACTTTGTAGTACCTCATAGGCCTATTATATGCTGGCAAGCCGTCTAGTTTTGAAAAATCTTGAAAAGCTATTATACTACGCGTATACTTTACGTTGTGTGAATAACAATGGGGACTTATGCTAGATACTTTTATTACATCCCGGGTGAGGCGCAAGATCATAGTTGTCTATGCGAAATACCCAGATTTCAAGACCCATGTTAGAGGTTTAGCTAAGCTTATCAAAGAAGATGCAGGCAACATTCAGCGCGAACTTAAGCGACTGGAAAAGATTGGTTTTCTTATTTCGGAAAAGCAAGGCAACACAAAAATTTACCACACCAATAAACAGTTTGCGATTTTTAAAGAGCTTCAAAGTATAGTGCTAAAATCACAACGCTTAAGCCAAAAAAGACCCCAAGCTTAGCTTCTAACACCTTATTACAAGATTGTCCTTGTGTATCTGCCCCTGTTAACGTATAATTTCGCCCATGATACAAGTCACTCGTAAAGACTCCAAAGAATCACTCGAGAATTTGCTAAGACGTTTTAACCGAAAAGTCCAGCAATCTGGAGCAGTAGCTGTAGTCAAGCAAAACCAGTACTTTGAGAAACCTATCAGTAAGCGTGACCGCCGCACCAAGGCGATTATTCGCCGTGAACGCAAAGCTATCAAACTCAAAAAGATTAAGCTCGGTCAACGTTAGGCTCGATAGACTGCTTGCATACGCACCATGAGTTTAAAACAACAGATTGATGCAGATCTCAAAACAGCTATGCTGGCTGGTGATAAAACTCTGGTAACCACGCTCCGTGGCCTTAAAAGCGCTATTTTATACGTAGAAGTAGCCAAAGGTAACCGTGAGCAGGGCTTGCCAGATCCAGAAATACTAGACCTTTTGACTAAAGAAGCCAAAAAGCGCCAAGAAAGCGCAGATTTATATGCACAAGGTGGAAATGCCGAGCGCCAACAGGCTGAACTCGCCGAAAAGGCAACTATTGAAAAGTATTTGCCCAAGCAGCTAGACGACTCCGCACTAAATGCAATAATTGATGAAGTTGTAGGTGCAAAAGGGAATGTATCTGCCCAGAACATGGGCCAGATTATTGGTGAAGTAAAACAAAAAACAGCTGGCCAAGCTGATGGTGGTCGAATAGCGGCTGCAGTTAGGTCACGGCTAGGTTGATATGGTTGTGCTGATGGGTCTGGCTGGCTCTGGCAAAGGCACCCAAGCCCAAATGCTAGTTGATAGGGACCACTACTCTCTAGTCTCAACCGGAGATTTGCTTCGCAACTATGCAACGGATGAACAAAAAGCTCGGATGGTATCAGGGGTGCTACTAAAAGACGAAGAAATTTATGACTTAATCAATCAGTCCCTTAGTGCAGTACCCGATCTAAAAAAATGCTTGATAGACGGCACACCGCGCAGTATTCCCCAGGCTAAATGGCTGCTCAGCCAAGCAAAAGATGGTCGCTTTAATCTAGATGCCGTGCTACATCTGGACATAAGTGAGCAAACTGTCCGCGAACGACTGTTAAAACGTGGCCGCGCAGATGATACAGAGTTAGGTATATCCAAGCGTTTTGAAGAATATCACCGTGCCACATTGCCAATCATTGACTATTTAAAATCCAATAACGTCCCAGTTTACACAATAAACGCCAGCCAAGGCCCTGAAGTCGTCTATAAAGACATTACCAAGGTGCTAAGTAAAGTCTAGGCATGGCAACTGTACAACAAAAAACACCAGCCCAGATTGATGTAATGCGCAGCGGCGGTAAAATGCTAGCTAAAGTACTAAAGCTTATGGCCCAAAGCACGGTCGCAGGCATAACCCCCAAAGAATTATCGGCTATTGCGGCATCAAAGATAAAAGAGCTTGGCGGGCATCCAGAAACCCTAGGTTATCATGGCTTCCCAGACGTTATTTGTATATCCGTAAATGACCAGGTACAACACACCATTCCAGACAGTCGGCCTCTGCAAAACGGAGATGTTGTAAACTACGATTTTGTTGTCCGCTACAAGGGTATGGTTACTGATGCCGGCATCACCGTAGGTGTAGGCCCACTTTCTCCTGCAGCCACACGGCTTTTAAAGGGTACTAAGGAAGCGTTATCTCGAGGCATTGAAGCCGTGCATGATGGCGTAAGAGTTGGTGATATATCTAATGTTATAGAAGATACACTTCGGAAATACAGGCTTGGAATTGTCCATGAACTTGTTGGACACGGAGTCGGCCATGAAATGCATGAAGATCCAGAAATTCCCAACTATGGTTCTTCGGGAACTGGCCCGACACTACACACCGGTATGACTGTAGCTATTGAGCCCATTGCTAACCTAGGTAGCCCAGCTATTAAGTCTGATCCAGACGGTTGGACACTATGGACTGTAGACGGCAGTCAGTCTGCACAGTTTGAACATACGGTTGTTGTTACAGACGATGGTTGTGAAATTCTCACTCAGCTTTAAAATACTTTATAGTTGAACATTGTTTATTGATGATTGCCAATTTGTAACTGTAAGCGTTATACTGCCTGCATGCGAGAACAGCCAGCAAACCACTTCTTTGGGCTGGATATAGGTACAAGTACTGTCCGGTGTGTAGTAGGAGTGATGGAGGTAGGTGAGGCCACAAAGCCATCTATCATAGGCCACGGTAGTGCCCCAAACGTAGGTATGCGCAAGGGTGCGGTTGTGCATGTTGATGACGTTGTCGAAGCTGTAATACAAGCACTTACAGAGGCAGAACGGGTATCTGGCATTCATATTTCGTCGGCTACGGTTAATGTAAACGGCACGCATGTTCTGGGAATGAACTCTCGCGGAGTAATTGCAATTAGTGCTTCCAATAGTGAAATTACCACCGACGACCGATTGCGGGTAGAACAAGCAGCTACCATCGTAAAGCTGCCTCCAAACCGAGAAATCATACAAGTTTTTGCCAAGAACTATCGTCTAGATGGGCAGGACAATATAAAAGATCCTATTGGCATGCAGGGTGTGCGCCTAGAGGTAGATACCCATATAGTGACTGCTGCGACACCAAATCTTCGCAATCTGGATCAAGTACTAGAAAAAGCTCATATTACGCCATCACACCATAGCGTTTCCAGCCTAGCGGCCGCAGAGGCGGTGCTAACTCGCCAACAAAAAGAAGCCGGCACGGTTCTGCTAGACATAGGCGCTGGGACCACTAACTTGGTAGTTCTAGAAGATGGCGAAGTCCAGCATGTGGCAGTTCTACCAATGGGCGGTATGCACATTACCAATGATCTTGCGATTGGTCTTAGGACAGATTTGGACATTGCTGAAGCCGTCAAAATACACCATGGTAGCCTATCTGCCCCTAAATCCAGCCGCCCAGCAGTCACAGTTGGTGGTAAGCGACATGATTTTGATAGTACAGAAATACACATGATTATAGAGGCAAGGGTAGAAGAACTTTTTGAATATGTAGATAAAGAGCTCAAAAAAATCCAACGCTCGCGCAAGTTACCAGGTGGGGCTGTGCTGGTTGGTGGTACTGCCAAGCTACCTGGCATTGCAGACTTTGCCAAAGAAAAGCTAGAACTCGCTGCCCGTATAGGCAAGCTCCAGCCCATTGGAGGACTGTTAGACACTGTTAATGATCCGGCTTACGCTAGTTCGGTGGGTTTAATGCTGCTTGACATGCTATTGCTACCATCTGGGGTATTTTCGCAGGGTAAGCCGAACGCGGGTGTTCTGGGAATGGTTGAAGGTATTTTTAGGCGGTTTAAGCGCTAACGCGCACATTATTTGTTCCTGGTTTATACGCAGTAGTTTACGTCCAGTAATAAATTGTTCATCTCCCCGGTAGATGCATTGATATGGTGCAATTAGTACGCTATACTGCTGCTAGCAATGTGAGTTAAAGGATACCCTAGATGCCTCAGCAAGTCGCACCCGCTATAGAAACATTTGCCAGGATAATAGTCGTTGGAGTTGGTGGAGCCGGCGGAGCAGCAATAAATCGTATGGTTGATGCTGGTGTTGAAGGCGTAGAATTTGTCGCCATAAATACAGATGCCCAGGCTTTGCATCATTCCAAAGCGCATACAAAAGTACACATAGGCAGTGATATTACCCGTGGGCTTGGCTCCGGTGCCGATCCAGTAGTAGGTGAAAATGCGGCTAATGAGTCTAAAGATGACATCAAAAAGGCCGTAGAAGGCGCCGACATGGTGTTTGTAACCTTTGGTGCTGGTGGTGGCACAGGTAGTGGTGCTGGTCATGTAGTCGCTAAAATGGCCCAGGAAGCAGGTGCCCTAGTAGTAGGCTTTGCTACCAAACCTTTCGCCTTCGAGGGAGAAAAACGCCGCCGCAACGCGGATCTTGCCATAGAAAAGCTTCGTGACTCCGTTGATACCATGATTACCATCCCTAACGACCGCTTACTTCAAACCATCGACCGCCAAACACCTCTACTTGAGGCCTTTAAGGTGGCAGATGACGTTTTACGCCAAGGTGTGCAGGGAATAGCCGATCTTATAACCGTACACGGGCTAATTAACCTAGATTTCGCCGACGTTAAGGCGGTTATGACAAACGCTGGTTCTGCCCTTATGGGTATTGGCCGCGCCAGTGGTGAAAACCGTGCGGTCCAGGCCGCACAACAAGCCATTGAATCACCTCTGCTCGAGGTATCTATCGACGGGGCCAGAGGTATCTTATTTAACGTTATTGGCGGCCACGATATGGCCATGCACGAGATTAACTCTGCTGCCGAGGCCATCACTGCTGCCGCTGATCCTGATGCCAACATCATATTTGGTGCGACCATTAACCCAGACCTAGACGGTGAGATAATTATTACAGTAGTAGCTACTGGATTTGATGCATCTTACTTTGCTAAGCGCCACGAGCCACATGTTACTGAGCACGAAGAAGATGCTTCTTCATCAAAAGACGAAAACGTACCAGATCTAGACATGGAACTAGGTGTTGACGCTACAGATTCAAATGCGGTATCCGAAGAGTTCCATAAAGAGCCAGCCATTCCCAATATTTGGACACTAGACAACCACGGCGATGACGATGATGGCAAAACTTCTGACGACGGCACAGACAAAGAAGCCGATAATGATGAGCTAGAAAAGCCATCTTTCTTGCGCCGACTCAAAAAACACAAGAACGAAAAAGATAAAAAAGATTCAAAAAAGCAAAAATAAGGGGTAATTTGCCCAAGTTTGTCATAAATAATACAGCATCAAAAGGCTTGCAAAGCACTACCCATAGAGCTATGCTTAGGGCTATAGACGCTATATGTAGTGATATAGCTTGTAGCGCCGGCACATTCAAATGAATAAATCTTTTGCACTCCCCGGGCTATAGCGCACCGGATACATGAGTGCAATCAGGAGGTTCGAAACATGAAATGCAGCCAATGCCGACATGACGATACCAAGGTTATTGAGTCGCGCGATGTCACTGATGGCGATGCCATCCGCCGCCGCCGCGTCTGCACACATTGCCAGTATCGGTTTACGACGTACGAAAGAGTAGAAAGACCCCAGCTGATTGTTATTAAGAATAACGGCACAAGGGAACTCTTTAACAGGGCTAAACTGCTAGCAGGCCTGTACAGCGCCTGCGAGAAGACTGCCATTACCAGCTTGCAGCTGGAGAGGCTTGTAGCCGATATAGAGCACGAACTCTACGCCTGCGGCGAGGCAGAAATACCATCAGCCAAGATTGGCCAAATGGTTATGGATCGCCTGGCAGCCTTAAACGAAGTTGCATATGTCCGTTTTGCCAGCGTTTACCGCCGGTTCAAAGACATTGCCAGTTTCGAAAAAGAACTGTCACAGATTCGTGAACTAAAGACGGGTAAGGTCAAAAGCGCCGTATAGCGCTTTTGACAGTCCCGCACCGTGTGTGCTCCAGCCTACAGTGCTTTACAAAAAACTAAAGCGCGCGTAGGCTGAGCAGAGCGCAAACGGTGCGGGGCTGATTGGACACTATAGACGAGAGACTATGGTGCCTAGCAACTCTAAACAAACAATAAACATTAATAAATTAATAAACAGCATGCGTTCTTTTAAGGAACTGCGTTTCTTGAGGGGCGCTGCAAAAAGCGGGGGTAACTACTATGGGACAAACAACTGTACTCGGGGCCAAAAGACTCTTTACGGCGCCAAAAACAAAGGCGTATGACGCTTTGAAGTGGGTAAAGCGGGACTCTTTGATTACAAACCCAATGACAGGAAAAGCGGTTTTTGACCAAAAGGGTGTAGAGTTTCCAAAAGGTTGGTCACTAAATTCTATAAACATTGTGGCTCAAAAATATTTTACCGGTACCCCTGGTACCAGCGAACGTGAGCAAAGCCTCAAAGATCTAATTAATAGAGTAGCCGATACTATTACCCGCCAGGGCCTCCAAGAGGGCTACTTTGATACTCAGTCTGAGGCTGATGATTACCGCGAAGAACTCAAATATGTTCTGGCCACCCAACGAGCAGCCTTTAACTCTCCGGTATGGTTCAACATTGGTGCCCCCGAACGTGCCCAGCAGGCTAGTGCCTGCTTTATTTTGGCTGTAGAGGACACTATGCCCTCAATTCTTAACTGGTACAAAGAAGAAGGCATGATATTTAAGGGTGGCAGCGGTTCTGGTATAAACGTAAGTAGCATCCGCTCGTCAGTTGAAACTCTAGGCAAAAGTGCGGGCACAGCCTCTGGGCCGCTCAGCTTTATGCGTGGGGCAGACAGCTCAGCCGGTGCTATAAAAAGCGGCGGCAAAACTCGCCGGGCTGCTAAGATGGTTATTTTGAACGCTAGTCACCCAGATGTAGAAGACTTCATTTGGTGCAAAGCACTCGAGGAACGTAAAGCTCGCGATCTTGAGAAAGCTGGCTGGGATATGACCCTAGATGGCAAAGATATTCACTCCGTTCAATACCAAAATGCTAACAACTCTGTGCGTGTAACTGACGAGTTCATGCAAGCAGTCGCTGACGATGATGACTGGCAGCTGGTTGGGGTTAAGAGAGGTAAACCTGTTAAAACGGTCAAAGCTCGCAGCATCTTCCGCCAGATTGCCGAAGCCGCATGGGAATGTGCCGATCCAGGCATGCAGTTTGACACCACCATTAACCGCTGGCACACTACGCCAAACGCTGGCCGTATTAATGCCAGTAACCCGTGCAGCGAGTACATGCATTTAGACAACTCAGCTTGCAACTTAGCCTCGATCAACTTGCTTAAATACCTCAATGAAGACCACACGTTTGATATCAAATCGTTCATTCACACCGTGGAACTTATCTTTACTGCCCAGGAAATATTGGTGGGCTACAGTGAGTATCCAACGGAGAGCATTACCAAAAATGCCAAAGCATATCGTGAGCTAGGCCTAGGTTACGCTAACCTTGGCGCACTCCTAATGGCCCAAGGCTTGCCGTACGATTCTGACGAAGGCCGCGCTCAAGCCGCAGCTATTACCGCGCTCATGACTGGCCAGGCATATGCTACCAGTGCCCGCATTGCGCGCCGTGTTGGCCCATTTGCTGGTTTTCATAAGGACCGTGAAGGTGTTCTAAATGTTCTAAAGATGCATCGCGAAGAAGTTTCTAAGATTGATGCCAGCCTGGTATCCGAAGAGTTACTCAGCGCAGCCGCTGCGTCGTGGGACGAAGCAGTGGAGCTAGGAAAACTCTATGGAGTCCGCAATTCACAGGCCAGCGTGCTGGCACCTACAGGTACCATTGGACTAATGATGGACTGCGATACTACTGGAATTGAGCCAGATCTGGGCCTTGTTAAGGTCAAAAAACTGGTTGGTGGTGGCACAATGCACATTGTGAACCAGACCGTACCCCGTGCCCTGAAGGCTCTCGGCTACAGCAAAAAAGAAGCTGACGACATCGTGGCCTACATAGATACAGAAAAGACAATTTTAGGCGCTCCCCACCTTAAGAAAGAGCATGAACCAGTTTTTGCCTGCTCTATGGGTGACAATTCCATACACTATCTGGGTCACGTCAAAATGATGAGTGCAGTCCAGCCTTTCTTGTCCGGGGCTATCAGCAAAACCGTAAACATGCCAGAAGAAGCTACTGTAGAGGAAGTGGAACAGCTGCACATAGATGCTTGGAAGATGGGCCTCAAGGCTGTAGCCATTTACCGTGACAACTGTAAGGTTGCACAACCTCTGAGTATGGCTAAGAAGGAAGGTGTTGAGGAAAAACAGCCAGAAACTGTACAGGACATAAACGACATGATAATTGTCCCAGGTGCAGTCCGACGTGAGCTACCTAAGATTAGAAGTGCCAAGACCTTCAAGTTTTACATCTCCGACAGCAGGGGATACATGACTGTAGGCGAATATGACGATGGTACCCCAGGTGAACTGTTCATACAGATATCCAAACAAGGCTCAACGCTTAGAGGCATCATGGATAGCTTTGGTATTGCAGTGAGCTATGGGCTTCAGTATGGTGTACCGCTAAAGGACTTTGTACGGGTATTTACCAGTAGTAGCTTTGCGCCGTCGGGCATAACCGATGACCCAGATATCCGCACAGCCTCATCGCTGATGGACTACATATTCCGCCGTTTGGCTCTGACATATCTGTCATTCGATGACCGCTTGGAACTGGGACTAGCTTCTATAGATGACATGCCAACAGATCAGCCCGAGCTACCTATAGAGCCTGCTGATGGGGCGCCAACAGAGTTTTTAGATAAGCCTAGTGAACCAAAACCAGCAGAAGCCAAAGTGGCAGACAAGAGTGAGTCAGTTTCTAGGGCAGTTGAAAAACCCAAAGCCAAGCGCAAAGATGAGGGGGCGCCCATGTGCTTTAACTGTGGCAACCAAACCCAGCGTGCCGGCAGCTGCTACGTCTGCACCGCCTGCGGATCAACCACTGGCTGTAGCTAAACCCCTACATCTGTATAAAAGTTTAAGCACCAAAACTCATATGCTAAACTTTAGAGAATGAAGGTTATTATTCTCTACCAGGCTAATTCTGAGCACAGACGACAGACCGAGGAGTTTGTACATGATTTTGAGCACGGGCATCCTAACCGCAAGGCAGAGATGGTGGATGTGGATAGCCGGGATGGAGCAGCCCAAGCAGCGCTCTATGATATTGTCCAATATCCTTCTGTACTAGCCATGTCAGACGACGGGCAATTGCTCAAGGCCTGGCAGGGCAAGTTTCCTCTAATTGACGAGCTAGCCTACTATGCACAAGAAGACTAGTTGCGCTATCTGTTAAGTTGCGCTATAGTCAAATTAATCCATAAAAAGCGGCTATCAACCGCATTGGAGCGGGAAGAACGTTTATCCATAAAACTACTAGACCTCGCCGGGAAAGCCCGTTATAGCACGAATGAAGTGTCCGCTTAGGCGGAAATTCAGGTGGTACCGCCCATTCTAACCATGGGTCCTGAAAAGGATACATGGTTTTTTATTTGGAGAAAATATGAGCGAAAAAGCTAAATCACAATTCAGCAGCCTTGAAGAGGACATGCTAGCTACTTGGGCCAAAGAAAAGACGTTTGAAAAGAGTGTAGAAAACAGAAAGGGCAAAGAGCCCTATAGCTTTTACGATGGTCCACCTTTTGCAAATGGTCTGCCACATTTTGGCCACTCACTTGTTACTAGCATCAAAGACTCTATGCTTCGTTACAAAACTATGCGCGGCTACTACGTTCCACGTCGCAATGGCTGGGACTGTCATGGCTTACCGGTGGAGTTTGCCGTAGAGAAAGAATTTGGGGTTAGTGGTAAAAAGCAGATTTTGGAGCTTGGACTTGAGAAGTTTAATGCCGCTTGCCGGGCATCAATCTTTCAGTACAAAGATGACTGGGAGAAGCTTTTGGGCCGTCTGGGGCGTTGGAGTGACTACGATCATTACTACGCAACTGTAGATACCAGCTATACAGAGAGCGTATGGTGGGCGTTGTCAGAAATACACAAAAAAGGCCTACTTTATAAAGGCTACAAAAGTGCACCATACTGCCCACGATGTGAAACACCACTGAGTAACTTCGAGGTTAACGAGGGCTACAAGGATGATGTAGAGGATCCTAGCTTGTACGTGAAGTTTAAGCTAACAGAAGAAGATGCCTCACTTGTTGCATGGACTACAACACCCTGGAGTTTGCCAGGTAATGCAGCAGTTGCTGTTCACCCCAAGGAATACTATGTATATGTCGTCTATACTGGTGATGACGGCAAACAAGACACCATTGTATTGGCAAAAAATCGCCTAAGTGTACTAAATGAGCAAGAGTATAAAATTATCAAGGAAGTCAAAGGTGCAGATTTGGTGGGGAAATCGTATGAACCTCTCTTTAGGGCATCAAAACAAACAACTGGCCCAGAATTTACAGATCTCTACACGGTTCTACCGGCATCGTTTGTTAGTACAGAAGACGGAACAGGGATATTGCATGTTGCTCCCGCCTTTGGCGAGGACGACCTTAGTCTGAGTGAGAGCCATAAAATACCAGTGCTTTCTACTGTGGATCCCAGTGGACATCTGCGCAACATTAGCCAAAATCGAAAACTCGAAGGCTTATTTTTTAAGTCTGCTGACCGGCCGATCATAGAACACCTAACGGAGAAGGGGCAAGTGTTTGCTGCCGAGACGTTTAAGCACACCTATCCATTCTGCTGGCGCTGTGAAACACCACTACTGTACTATGCTATAAACAGCTGGTTCATCAAAGTTTCTGCCATAAGATCAGATCTAGCCAAAACGGCAGAGGCCATCAACTGGACGCCAGAACACATCAAACATGGGCGTTTTGGTAAATGGTTAGATGGCGCTCGCGATTGGGCGGTCAGCCGTAACCGCTACTGGGGTGCGCCACTGCCGGTTTGGGTTAATCAGGACGATGAAACTGACTATATCGTTGTATCTAGTATAGAAGAACTAAAAGAGTTAGCAGGCGACGATATTAAGGTAGATGATTTACACCGGCCATTTATAGATAAGATTACGTTTAAGAAAGATGGCAAAACCTATAAGCGTGTAGAAGAAGTGCTGGACTGTTGGTTTGAATCAGGTTGCATGAGCTTTGCGCAGTATCATTATCCGTTTGAGAATAAAGCAGAATTTAAGCAGTCATTTCCCGCAGATTTCATCATTGAGGGTCTTGACCAAACCCGGTTATGGTTCTATGTGCAGCATGTGGTGAACACTATTTTGTTCGATAGCCCAGCCTACCAAAACGTAGTAGTCAACGGTATTATCATGGCAGGTGATGGCCAAAAGCTTAGTAAGCGACTTAAGAACTACCCTCCGCTAGAAGATGTGTTTGAAACAGAGGGTGCAGATAGCCTGCGCTTATTCTTGCTGTCTAGTACACAGGCAACCCAAACAGCCGATTATATGCGCTTTAACCGCGAAGCTCTGGTAGACCTAAATAGAAACGTTCTGGGCACGCTTATGAACACTATGAGGTTCTTTACGATGTATGCCGGTATTGATGCCTGGAATCCCTCAAAAAAGCTCACAGAGCCTAAAAGCACAAACGTTCTGGATCATTGGTTGCTAGCCCGTCTAAACCAGACAATTTTGGAGTCTACCAAGCAGGCCGACGACTATAAGATTGCCCACGCCATCCAACCTATATTTGAATTGTTAGACGATACCTCTAACTGGTATGTACGTCGTTCACGCCGCCGATTTTGGAAAAGTGAAGATGATGGCGATAAGGAGGCTGCTTACGCCACGCTTCATTTTGTGTTGGTTGTAATGTGCCAGCTATTAGCCCCATGGGCGCCATTTGTGAGCGACAAGCTTTACAGGGATTTGACTATCAACATGGACATGCCCAAATCTGTTCACCTGACTGATTGGCCTAAAGCTTATAAGCCAGACAAGCTGTTGTTACAGCAAATGGCAGAGACCCGGCATTACATTAATGAGGCACTTAGTCAGCGTGCAGATGCAGGCGTGAAGGTTAGACAGCCACTCAACTCTGTTAAATTAACAGGCACAAGTAATTTAAGTTCTGACTTAGAAATAATCATTGCACAGGAAGTTAATGTTAAGGATGTGATTGTTATAAAACCGTCCAAATTAACAGGGAAAGAATCATTTATAGAGGTCACACAAAGACCAACAAGTGTAATGCCAGCCAAAGTTGTTTTAGATACAACACTAACTGACGAACTTAAGATAGAAGGGGCTATGCGTGATCTCGTAAGGCATATTCAGAACGCCCGTAAGCAAGCCGGCCTAGATGTAAGCGATAGGATAGACCTAGAGGTTGAGTCAGACGACGTACTGGTTCAAAAGGCATTAAAGAATTTTGAAGGGACAATTAAGCAGGAAACCTTGGCCCTGACACTAAACAAAGCCAAACCAAACGCGTTTTCTACCACCGTAAAGGTAGAAGGCAAGAACGTAAAGATTGCCTTAGACAAAACTTCAAAGAATTCTTAATTAACTAGTTTTGTCATAGCCTGTTTACAGATGGGACTACATCTGTTACACTCGTTCGGTATCTTATGAAAAAAGCAGTCATATCTACCGGCAATAAACAGTATCTGGTCGCCCAGGGCGACGAGCTTAATATTGATCTGTTACAGCCAGACAAAAGACCTCTTAGTTTTGAAGCTCTTTTAACTATTGATGGCGATACCACTAAAGTCGGTACTCCTAACGTAGATAGCGCCAAGGTTAGCGCAGAAGTTATAGATCCGCTTGTTAAGGGAGATAAAGTAATAGCCATTCGCTATAAACCTAAAAAGCGTGTACGTACTATACGCGGCCACCGTCAGCAATATACACGCATTAAGATAACAAAAATTGGCTAAACTCCAGACGCTGTAAAAACTTCTTGTGGATAACTCAGAGCCAAACAGATAACTATTGTGTATATAACTACATTAATTTAGCATTGCCTGCACGACAATATCTAAATGCTCACGCTTAAACACAAAGTCACTTAGGATTATTTACAACACAAATTAATTCTAAAATATTTCAATCCAGACCTAATATAGTTGGAATACTATATTGTTCACGTGCCTTGTTTTTACAGTGTAAACCAACCATACTTATAGTGGTTTTCCAAACTAAAAGGGAAGGCCATCAGGGTAAAACCAAAATGATAAAACCTAAACCCATATTCCGTATTGGGTCGTGCTCCCTGTTAGTCTGGGTGGCTTTGATTTTGTTTGCTTTAAATCCAATAGTATTAGCTGCTGCTTCAATAGCCCAAGGTTATAGAAGCAACCTACCACTTACAACCGGCACAGTAGTTAGTGTTAAGAGTGGTAATGAAGTGGTGCCCACCACCGAGCAGAATCAAAAAACGGTTATAGGTGTGGCAGTTGGATCAAGTGATGCGATTATAGACGTGCAGCCACACGATAGTGATATTCGAATAGCTATCAACGGAGAAACATCATTGGTTGTGAGTAACATAAACGGAGATATTAAAGCGGGAGACTCGCTAATAATCTCATCTATTAGCGGTGTAGCAATGAAAGATTCGCGCGATAGTCAGGCCACAAAATATATTGCTGTAGCTAACCAGGATTTTACTTCCAAATCCCAGAATGCTAAGACAGTTTCAATAAGCCTCAATGATGGCACAAAACAAAATGTTTCAATTGGAGTTATAGACGCAAAGCTTTTGTTAACAAACAGGACACCAGTTAAAAATCAAAACATACTATTTGCTACGGCCGAGAAGCTAGCTGGAAGACCAGTAAGTAACGTTCAAATTCTTGCCGCCTCCGCTGTAATTATAGCAACATTATTGCTCACTGGACTACTGTTACAAGGCTCTATTAAAGGTGCATTTATATCTATTGGCAGAAACCCATTATCTAAGCCGATGATCGTAGCTAATTTGTTTAAGGTCTTGGCCGTAGGTCTACTTATTATGGGCGCCGGCCTAGCTATATCCTATTCAATTTTGTTAGCTTAAAGGCAATTTTTCGTACCTGTGTAAAAAAGTTATACAAAACACTTGTCAAACAGTGGTAGTATAGGTACAATTTTAAGAGGTGCATTGAATACAAAAAGCGCTAAACATAAACAAACAGGTTGGTATGGAAAATAGTCAGTGGGTCACCGAAGAAGATCCTAAGGGCGGACAGACAAATTCGCTTAGTTCAGCGCAGCCACAGGCGACTACTCCTACAGTTGTATCCAAGCCAGTTAAGCCAAAAAGCAAATGGCGTTGGGTTTGGTTAGTAGTTGTCACGCTATTTATAAGTTCGCTAGTAGCCGTGGTTCTTCAAAATCACAAAACTGTACAGCAAAATGCAGCCCAAGGTAAATCCCCAAAAACTCAGTCAATTAACCTTAGTAATGTCTCGCCAGCGGCCTCCCCATTCCAACTAGATAACAGTGATAGGGTGGTTATAAACGGCCAACTAAATGCAAACCAAAGTATAGTTTTAAAACCAAATGCACAACCTACTGGCCTAATTACGGGACAACTCTACGTAGATAAATCTAACAGCACCCTTTATTTTTACGATGGAAAAACTTCCAATCCTGTATCAGGTGCCGGTGTTCCAACCCCTACGCCTACTGTAATTAGCCTGCAGGGTCAAACAGGGGCTGTAAGTTTGGTAGGTGGAACAGGCGTTGGAATAAACGGGACAACTATAAGCAATACTGGTGTTATTAGTGTTCAGGGCCAAACTGGAAACATTAGCTTTAGCGCTGGTGCTGGTTTAGGTATAAATGGCACGACATTTGCTAATACAGGGGTATTGTCTTTCCAAGGACAAACTGGAAATGTGTCTTTAGCTGCAGGTAGTGGCGTCAACATAAGTGGTACAAGCGTGTCAGTAGACTCGTCAGTAGCCCGACTTAATAGCGATGGTGATAATCAAATTTTTACGGGGAATGGTCAAATTTTCCGTAACAGTGGTGACTCAGCCACTGGTTTTACGGTTCAAACGGCATCAGGTACCCAAATTCTTACTGTAGATACTGGAGCGAATCAGGTAGTATTCGGACAAGCCGGAACGATTAATGGCAAATTGTCAGTAGCAACTGCAGGAAATGGCACAATTACAATTGTCCCTGCATCTACGGCCGGAAATTTTACAATCACCTTACCTAATTCTAATGGCACAGTTTGTTTAGATAGCGGTAATTGTTCAAGTAGCGGTGCTAATGCAGCTCTTTCTAATCTATCGGCAGTAGCAATTAATACCTCGTTATTACCTGGAAGTCCAGGAGTCATTCATCTGGGTTCCGGCACACTGCCATTTGGCCAACTATACCTGTCTGGAACATCTGGGACACCCGGAACAAATAACTTCCTATTCACTGGAACATCCACAGGTGGTACAAGAACTCTCACTATACCTGACGCAAGTGGTACCTTGTGTTTAAGTACTCAGAATTGTCTTAGTGGGGCAGGTGGTGGGGCTAAAGACGACCTATCCAACCTTCAAAGCGTAGCTATAAATACGTCGCTTCTGCCAGGAGTAGCAGGCACGATTAATTTGGGTTCGGCTACTATGCCATTCGGCCAGCTATATTTATCTGGCACTTCTTCTAGTCCAGGAACTAATAATTTTTTCATAACTGGTATTTCAACAGGGGGTACTCGAACACTCACACTACCAGATGCTTCAGGTGTCGTTTGCTTAGATACTACTTGCGCGGCCGGTGCCACAAAAGCTTTGGATAATCTCCAGGGAGTAGCTATAAATACCTCGTTGCTTCCGGGTACAGCAGGATCAGTTAATCTTGGGTCAGGTAGCTTACCGTTTGGTAAACTATCTTTGTCGGGTACTTCCTCGAGCCCAGATGTAAACAACTTTCTATTCACCGGAGCTTCTACTGGCGGCCTTCGTACTATAACAATACCTGACGCAAGCGGTACTATTTGCCTAGATACAACGGCATGTGGTGGCGGTGGCGGGGGCGGTGGGGCTAATACCGCTTTGTCTAATCTGAGTGCTGTGGCTATAAATACCTCACTTATACCAGGCTCTGCAACAGGCATAAATCTTGGATCAGGCAGTCTGCCATTTAGCCATCTGTATTTAGCGGGTGATTCTAGTACTCCTGGTACCAACAACTTTCTAATAACCGGAGCATCATCAGGCGGCCTTCGTACTATAACAATACCTGACGCAAGCGGTACTATTTGCCTAGATACAACGGCATGTGGTGGTGGCGGTGGTGGTGGAGGTGCAAACACCTCACTTTCAAACTTATCTGCTGTAGGTATCAACACTTCACTTTTGCCCGGGGTCTCAAACAGTATTAATGTAGGTTCATCTAGCTTCCTGTTTCAGAATGGCTACTTTGGCACAGGACTTACTACGCCACTCCTACAGAGCACGGGTGCACTGACTATTACGCCTGGTGGCCTACTAACAGTTGGTACCGCAAGCCAGACCTTAACATTGCAAGGTGATGGCTCTACTTCATTAAAAGTCACTTCAGGTGGTTTTACAAATCAGCTAGTTTTTGCTACACCTGGTGGCGGCAACAAAACTTTAACCATACCTAATGGAACTGGCACAATCTGTATTTCTGCCGGCAACTGTCTGAGTGGTGCAGGCGGTGGAGCAAAAGACGACCTATCTAACTTGCAGAGCGTGGCTATTAACACCTCACTATTACCAGGCAATGCTGGCACAGTTCTCCTTGGTTCTGGAACACTGCCATTTGGCCAACTATACCTGTCTGGAACATCTGGCACACCCGGAACAAACAACTTCTTAATTACAGGTGTTTCTACCGGTGGCCTTCGAACGATAACTATACCTGATGCAAGTGGCACCCTTTGTTTAAATAGTCAGAATTGTTTGGGTGGTGCAGGCGGTGGAGCGAAAGATGACCTATCCAACCTTCAAAGCGTGGCGATTAATACTTCACTTCTACCTGGTTCAAGTACCATTGATATTGGAACATCATCTGGTACTACTTTTAGAAGCGGCTACTTCAATACAGGGCTAACTACACCCTTAATTCAGAGCACCGGAACACTTAGTATTACCCCAGGTGGAACATTGACCGTTGGAGCAAATGGCCAAACTCTGGTATTGCAAGGTGATTCTTCTACATCATTAACCGCTAATGCTGGGCTTGGCAATGCCAACCAATTAAAATTTGCTGCAGTAAGTGGCGCTAATACTGTAACTATCCCGAATGAGACAGGTACTATATGCACTACATTTGCCTCTGCGGCTTGCGTTACTGCCTATACAGCAGGTATAGGTGGCACAGGAACTTTTGTAAATCTACAGAACACATCTCCCGGTGTTCAGCAGATAGGTAGCCTTAACATAAGCGGAACAGGAATCTTAGGCGCCTCAACTTTAACGCCAATTCTTGATACACCCTCTTCCTCAGCTTTAACGCTTGGCAATACTACGGCAACAGCAATCAATATTGGTAATACATCTAGTAATATTACTACTACCATTACAGGCCAAACAATCATTAAACCTAGTTCTGGTAATGACATATCAAATGCTTTCCAGATTCAAAACGCAGCAGCCACCCAAACGCTCTTAAGCTTTGATACAACAGCTCAATCCACAAACTTCATTAATACCTCACCCACTGGTACGGCAGGTAATAGTACGTTTACTAATGTTGGAACTAATGGGTGGGCGGCTAGGGTGGGGACTAGTACTACAGTATCGCGAGTTCTGAGCGCCAGTATTCCAGGTGGAGCATATAATGGTGAACCAGCTGCATTAAAAGTAGTTACCACGGGCGGTTCGAGCTCAACAAACGACGGGGCATCCTATACAGTTTCTACCCCTAATCAATTGCTTGCACCAAGCACTTCGTATGCATTGTCGCTGTTTTTGACGACTGCAAGTGGCGGTCCAGTGTTGAACGACATAATAGTTAGTTATCAAAACGGCGGTGTTGATACTGGCCTTTGTTCCGCCTTGCAGAAGGTTAATGCAGCCTGGACTCAATATACTTGTTCGTTTACAACAGGACCTGGAGCTAACAGTAGCTCTAATATCTATGTCAGGAGGACTAACCCTTTGCTAGGCGCGGGCGTGACCTTCTATATAGACAATGTTGAACTTTATAAGACGACCGGTAGCAAACTTGTTTTAGGTGATGTTACTAATGGAGTACTAGGGCAACTTCAATTTGCATCTAATAATGGCAATACTTTGACTATTCAAGCAGCCCCATCATCTCCAGGTAACTTTGTCCTTACCCTACCTGCTCAAAGTGGTACCATATGCACCGACAATCCAGTATCTCCATGTTCTATATCAGCAGATGGTACCTATCTAAAAAAGAATGCTGTTGATACGGCCAGTGCGAGCGGTATACCAAATAACGGCTTTATGTATACTTTTACCAATCTGGATGATCCCTCCGTAAATCCAAATTCTGGACTTCTATACTTGAATAACGGTAATAAAACTGGCCCAGCTTTACAGATAGGCGGCAGTCTTAACTTTGATTTTTGTAATGGCTCAACTTGTAAGATCACTACCACAATAGGCGGCGGCGGTACAGGTGCCGGTAGGTCATTAACAGTTCAAACGGCAGACGCCGTTACTTCTGGCGTAGGCGGCACGCTTGGCTTAGTAGCTGGTGCTGGTGCTGGAAATAGCGCTGGGGGCGTAATAAATCTTACCTCTGGAAGTGGCAGTGGAAGTGGCAATGGTGGGGGCATCACAGTGGGCACTGGAATTAATGGTTCAAGCGGATCAGCCAGTGGCACCATCACTCTACAGACGGCTAATGCTACAGGTAATGGTGCAGGTGGAGCTATAAATCTTTTGCCAGGCAATGGTGCTGGGACTGGGGCTGGAGGTGCTGTATCACTTGGTGCAGGCAACAGCACGAATGGAGCTGGTGGAGCTATTGGTATAACAGCCGGCAATAGTACAGGTAACGGAGTTGGAGGTGCAATAAGTCTAACGTCAGGTAATAGTGCGGCTTCAACTCAACCTGCTGGTGCTATAACTATTCAAGCTGGGTCGGCATTTTCAGCTACTGGTGCCCCAGTGAGCATTACAGGTGGGTCTACTGGCTTTAATAATCCAGGTGGTGCGGTTAGTATTACAGGCGGAGCTGCCACAGGAACAGGCGGATCCGGAGGCGCAGTTATTTTAACCGCAGGTCTTGGGCAATCTAGCGCTAGTGGAGGTACCATAACTATTCAAGGCGGCACTGCGTCATCTGGAATCGGCAATATCTTATTGCAAAATAGTAATGGTGGTAAGGTAGGCATTGGAACTAATGGCAATCCATCTGCACTATTATCTGTCGGTACTGGGAGTGCGTTTACCGTAGATACTTCTGGTAATGTAAATTCAGGTAATATAACTGCAGGTAATGTAACAGGTGTCCAAGGAACTTTTCAGAATAACGGCACAGCACTATTGGTACAAGATAATTCCAGTAATACTTTTCTAAATATAAATGCATCAACTGGTGCTATAAGCCTCGGAGGTACAACCTCAACTGGTACTGTTACTTTGGGACGTTCCACTGCCACATACATTCTTAATATCGGCAATGCCACAACCGCAACTGGAAATACCCAGACAATTAATATAGGTGCAAATGCAACTGGAACGGGTAAATCTGTTATAACAATTGGTAATACAAATGGTGCTTCACAAACAAATATAAATGCTGGTACTGGGGGCATCGTAATCCAGGGGAATATTAATAGTAACTTAACATTCGCCACGGGTGCAAACCGCCTTATTAGTGTAGCTACTCCAGCAGCCAACACAGACGGAAATAGTCTAACTGTACGTGCAGCAAACGGTGGCGCCACAACTGGTCAGGGTGGCAACTTATTTCTTAATGCTGGAATTACAATTGATGGTAATAATGGAGTTGGCGGTAACGTTAGCCTTACCGCTGGGAGCAACCTTGGAGGCGTGACGTGTTCCTTGATTTGTACGGGGGCTACAGGGAGCCAGATTACATTATTGGGGGGTAACAATGCTAGTGGTTTAGCAACTGGTGGAGATGTATCTATTCAGGCTGGAATTGGGGGTACTGATCTGGGAGGCGGTGGCCGCGGTGGAAATGTATCTATAATTGCCGGTAATGGTACAAATAACAACGGAGCTGTTACTACTCATCCTGGAAATATAACTATAGATTCAGGAATAACTGTTGGAGGCGGCTCTAATAACGGCCAAGGCGGTAGCGTAAATATTGGCAACACAAATGCCGGCTCTATAGCTATTGGTAATGCATCGCTAACTGCAATAACAATCCAAGGCAATGCTACTTCTAGCGCTGTGGTCATTCAGTCTGCTGCCAGTGGAACTATTGCGATTGGTAACAATGCCGTAGCAAACACTGTAAACATTGCTGCTGCTAGCGGAGCTAATAACACTACCGTTGCCATAGGATCCGGCGTAACAGGTGGCAGTAACAGTTCTTCGGTTACCATTGGTTCAAACAATGCGTCTGGATCGACTACTCTCATACAGGGAGGCAATGGAGCCACAGCCATTCAGTTAGTGCCAAACGATAATGGATCTATACTAATAGGTGGCGCAACCCAGACTGGTGCAATAACCGTTGGTAGGTCAACAGCCAGCCAGACTATAAATATTGGTACAGGGGTCACAGCCGGCGGTGCAACACTGACAATCCATATTGGTGATGCCGGTGCAGCTAGCTCAACTACTAACTTAACTCTTGGTTCCACTCAAGGCGGGACAACCTCTTTACTATCTGCTAGTGGAGTTGTTCTTGGTACTGTAGGTACTGCCAACAATGCTGCCTACTTGTGCCGTAATGCCAGCAATATAATTGCCGCTTGTAGCGGCACAGCTAGCGGTGCAAGCTTTGTACAGGGTGGCAATGCCTTTGGCGGCACAGCAACCCTAGGTACAACCGATAACAACGGAATTAATATCCGAACCAATAGCGCTACCGTAGCCAGTCTAAGCAGCATTGGTGCGGCCCTGTTCAAGAACTCTACGAACTCTTCCACCGCATACCAATTCCAGACTTCTAGCGGTGTTACTTTGCTGGGCATAGATACTACTGGCACTGGGGCGCTCACGCTTGGTAACAGTGGTGGAGTACTAACTGTAAACAGCAACTCTACCTTCAACGGCACACTGGTGGTCAATGGCAACTCTACCTTCAACGGCACTATAACCATAGCTGGACACGTCATTAGTGGTGGCACGGCGCTGAGCGGGTCTAATATAGCCAGCAATGCCAACTGTGGTACAGGCTGCACAGTATCTATTAGCGGCAACGATACAGCTGGAATCATCACCATTAACACCGGTACAAGTGCAGCCGCTGGGACCCAAGCTACCATTACCTTTGCAAATGCTTATGGTAGTGCTCCAACTGTTGTTCTAACGCCTAAAGACGTACCAGCTGGATCAACCTATCCACAGTATTACTACGGCTCAAATACCACTACCTTTGACCTAAAGGCTTACACTGCGCTTACCGACTCCAAGACATACACCTTTAGCTATCACATCCTCCAGTAGAAGAATAGTTTATGAGGAACGCTTTGCGATCTCTTTGGCTAGCTGTTTGTAGGCTCTGGCACCCTTGGACCATTTGTCGTGATCGGCAATGGTGCGGCCATAACTGGGGGCCTCAGCCAGACGCACATTACGGGGAATTACACTAGTGAGCAGCTTGTCGCCAAAATGCTTTTTGAGCTCGCCCACTACTTGCCCAGCCAAGGCGGTGCGACTGTCAAACATAGTCACTACCACCCCAAGTATCTCTAGGCTTGGGTTAAGCCCACTACGCACGCGCTGGATAATGTCTAATAGTTGCCCCAGACCTTCCAGTGCGTAATATTCGGCTTGAACGGGGATGAGAACTTCCTTAGCTGCCGTTAAGGCGTTAAGTGTAAGAAGCCCCAGAGCAGGGGGGCAATCTATAAGAATATAGTCATAAGTAAGGTGCTGAAGAGCTTCTGCCAGGCGGTGCTCCCGTCGAGCCTGGTCTGCTAAGTCCACTTCGGCGGCTGCAAGGCGCGAATTGGCAGGCAATATACTAAGTCCAGAAGTGGTAGTTTCGAGGATGGTTGCTTGTGCCTCTGCATCGCCAAACAGTACGTCGTACATTGTAGAATCCAACTTATCTTTGCTAATAGCCAGCCCACTGGTGGCATTCCCCTGGGGATCCATGTCTACTACTAGTACGCTATAGCCCAGCTTGGCCAGATATGCGGCCAGGTTAATAGCAGTGGTAGTCTTACCCACGCCACCCTTCTGATTTAAGATAGCAATAATCCGGCTCATCTGATAAGAGCCTATCATCAAACACTAGCCAAGTAAACGCTAGAGCTAACCCCCAAGGCCATTTAATGCATAATACTATAATACTAGTATCATATGGCTATATAATAGAGAATAGCGTACAGTTGTGCTAAACGTGTTGTGGGTATCGGCGACGGCACTATTCTATATGATATAGTGAAGAGATTATGGCACAAACTAGACCTGGGCTAGGGAAGGGGCTGGAAGCCCTTATACCACAAGATTTTGATACCTCACTCCTAATGAGTGAAGATGAACGTATCCAGAAAATCGAGATATCCCAAATTGAGCCTAACAAGCAACAACCTAGGACATCATTTGATTCTGTGGCCCTAGAGGAACTA
>DATIHJ010000015.1:0-45737 GCA_035480855.1 Patescibacteria group bacterium | reverse complement strand
TGGTGCACCTGCCTCTGCCGCTGCTTGTGCAATCGGAACAATGGGAGCCGCTGGTGGTAGCGCAACAGTTTGTAGTACTCCTGCTGCTGGCGTAACCTTTACATTACCAACAGGTGACGCAGTCGTAATTGCAACAGGTGGCAAATGTGGCTCTAGTCCGAATGTAATAACCCAAGGTGCTGCCAGGCAAGACGCAGTCATCTATACACTTGAAGCTCCCTCAGGTGCCTACAATGCCGCCTGTATCAATGCTCAGGGTTAATAGGAAGTAGATTTACTGGTTATGTAAAACCGCTAACACTAGACAAACCTTTTTTGTGTTAATTTTCTGATAGTATAATGTAGATGATATTGATTATTCTTATTGCTTTAGGGCTGTCTCTTGGAAGTTTTATAAATGCTTTGGTTTGGCGGCTTCATGAACAAACCAAGGTGAAGGGCAAAGGCTCAAAGTCAAGAAATCTTTCTATTTTTAACGGCAGAAGCATGTGCCCAAATTGCCGGCATAAATTGGCTGCAAATGATCTTGTACCGGTACTCAGCTGGCTGTGGCTAAAGGGCAAATGCCGCTATTGCAATAAGCCCATCTCTATACAGTATCCTGCTGTAGAGCTGCTTACTGCTGCGCTATTTGTATTTTCATATCTATACTGGCCATTTGCATGGGGAGGACAAGGAACAACTATATTTGTCTTTTGGATTGTGTTTTTAGTAGGACTATTGGGGCTAGCCATCTATGACATAAAATGGCAGTTACTCCCCAATAAAGTTGTCTTTGTTTTAATGTATCTAGCAGTTTTGCAAGCTTTACTGTTAGTCTTTGTATTTCATGGTGGGTTACATCAGTTAGAACAGATTGTTCTAAGCTTTGTCGTAGGTGGCGGGCTGTTCTATATGCTTTTCCAAATATCTAGTGGAAAATGGATAGGTGGCGGAGACGTTAAGTTAGGTATGCTACTGGGTTTACTCTTGGCAAACCCTAGCCTAAGCGTATTTATGATATTTGTAGCGTCCTTACTTGGTTCAGCGGTTTCAATACCGCTATTGGCCACTAAAAAAGTTAAACGCACTACCAGAATACCCTTTGGCCCCTTCCTGATAGCTGGAACCATAATTGCTAGATTATTTGGACAATCAATTATTACTTGGTACAGGCATAAGCTCCTAATATAGTGCACTTAGTAATAACGAAATTTCTAAATAACTTTTAGTTGAAGACCTAAAGCTTTTTAAGGTGTTTCCCCTTATGCGCTTATGCTATACTTAAACTCATGAAAACAGGGTTGGGTAGCCAGGCCTATACTATTATTGAGGTGATGATTGTCCTTGCGGTTTCTGTAGTACTTTTAGCGAGTGCTCTAAGTGTAGTAGGTAGTCAGAGCCAGAGAACTCAGTTTACTCAAGGAATAAACGATATACGCACCCAAATAAATGACATTATTAACAATGTCAGCACTGGTTATTATTCAAATTCTAATAATTTTACATGTAGCGGTACACCAACTGGCCCAAATATAATCAATGGTGTTAACAATCAGGGTACAAATGGCGGGTGCACTTTCATTGGACGAGCTGTACAGTTCAAGGTTAATGGTGATAATCGGCAGTTTGATATATATAATTTAGTTGGCTTACAGTTTGCTGGTGGAGGCCCTAGTGGCTCAGCACCCGCAAGCCTTGCAGAAGCTATGCCAGTCGCCATAGCACCTTCAGCTAATGCAGTACACTCACTTGTTCCAATTGGCCAAGTTCTTCAGCAGCTTAGCTATGGATTACAAGTAGTATCAATGCATTACGTTGATGGTCTTGGGCCTCATACAACCGCTGCTGTGGCTTTTATTAGTAGTTTTAATCAGAGCGATTCTAGCGGTAATTTAATATCAGGATCTAAAGTTGCCAGTTTGTGGGCTATTCAGCCAACTGATATTCCGACTGGTGCGAACTCGCCAACTTTAGTGAATTTTCTGGATAACAGTGGTAACTATGCTTCGGCCAATTCAGTTACAGTTTGTTTCTCGGGACCTACTAATCAATACGGTTTACTAACAATAGGTAGTAATGGTCGTCAGCTAACCACCAAATTGGATGTTTACGGGACATTGTCTCAAGCGAACGGACAATGCTCATGAGATACATCTCACAAACTGGCGATACTATTATAGAAGTTTTGATAACTATGGCGATACTAGGCCTAGTTTTAGCAGGAGCCTATGCAGCTACTAGTCATAGTCTTAATACCATTTATGGTGCTCAGCAACGCATAGAAGCGCTAAAGCTAGTAGAGGGACAAATAGAGAGGCTTGATGTTCTGTCAAATAATGCTACACAGGCAACTATGGGTAGCACATCTAGTATTTTTGGTGCTATTAAAATATTTTGTCTAGATAGCAGTAGCAATGTTACTATAGCCAACTCTTCACCAGTTGGAGGCTTAACTATTAATGGTGGACTGCCAGCACTCCAAACAGACACATTAACTTCTTATGTACCTACGTGTAGTCTCGGTCCAAATAGCACATATTTTTTGTCAATAGAACGTTATGATGATGCAGGTCCTAATACTGGAGCAATATTTAAATTGCATGTCCGTTGGGCTAGCGCAGCTGGCTCTGCAAGCTTTGGAAAAGACGAAGTTATTATAAGATATCGACTCAATAGGCCCTTACAATGAAGTTGAGAAATTTACATAAGTCAACAAAGGGATTTACGATTGTGGAGTTGATGATCGCCACTTCTGTTTTTGCCTTCATTCTTTTAGTCGTGACTTTTGGGATGCTCCAGGTAGGGAGGACTTATTATAAAGGTATTACGGTGTCCAGAACCCAGACAGCCGCACGCGGTATTATTGACCAGATTTCACAGGGCATCCAATTTAGTGGCGGACCGGTTACAACTACAGACGGCCAAGATAACCTAGATGGGACGACCTATGCATTTTGTATTAACAATACAAGGTTTACATATGTACTAGGTCAAGAAGTGGTGGATGGTAATCCTGTTTCTGGTCTACACCAAACCAACCATGGACTAGTAGTAGATACAGTGCCAAGTAATTGTAACTCTCTTGGACCGTCTCATAATACGTTGACGACTGTAACTGCAACAGGTCTCGCAGCTGGCGAAACCGAACTATTAGGCCCTTTTATGCGGCTTGCAAAACTGGATGTCGAAAACGATCCCTCCGATCCCACCAATCATACACTTTACGATATTACTATTCGAGTAGTCTATGGCGACGATGATTTACTTTGTAGCCCAAGCGGTGGTGATTGTAGCGACCCAATGGCAACACCATCACCAAATTCAGCCGATGCTACTTGTAAAGGAGTAATCGGCGGACAATTTTGCGCAGTTTCAGAATTAAGTACGGTAGTTGAAAAGCGACGCCAATAAAAAGGATTTATTTATGATACGAATTCGACCTACCCTAAAAAACGACCAAAATGGCTTTGTTTCTATTGTCATAACCATGATAATGATGGTTGTACTTGCGCTAATTGTTATAGGTTTTTTGCAGATTGCAAATAGAGAGCAGAGGGAAGCTATTGACAGGCAGCTTAGCACGCAAGCCTTTTATGCTGCTGAATCTGGCATTAATGATGCCATACATGCTTATAAAACAGGCTACACTAACCCTAAAATTAATTGTACTTATGATTCGACACTGAGCCCTAATAACGCTACCTTGGATCAACCTATTGGTTCGGTAAAGTACACTTGCCTGGAGTTGCAATCAGCACTAAAACAGCTAAGTTACCCAACAGTTACGAAAAATACCACTTTAATTCCAATCAATTCACCCCTAATGCAGACATTGCATATAAGTTGGCAATCAACTAGCGCGGTAAGTAATTTTTCTAACCAATTTACATCGGGTCCAGGAGCATCTGCGCTTCTACCGACAAGCCCTAACTTCGCAGGGAACACAGGCATTTTGGCTATTAGCCTAATACCGCTGGATCACCTTGATAGGCCAGATCTTATAGCTGATACACTCAATGCCTATTTATATCCAGACGGACCAATTGGAAGCGTAGTATATGGTGGGTTAAACATGACTACAACAACTGCTAGCGAAGCTTCCCAGGGTCCAATCGTAAGCGGAAAGTGTGACGGGGGGACACATGCGCCCTATAACTGCAATGTCCTAATAACAAATTTGACACATAATGGAACTTTGGGCTATATGCTACGTGTCAGGTCGCTTTATAAGGATTCACAAGTGATAATTTGTGGTAGTAATATTGCAAATACGTCAACTTGTGATTCCACCTTAACGGGTGCACAGTTGCAAGTTGACGCGACCGGCAAAGACACCGATGTGTTAAGACGCATCCAAGAACGTTATCCACTTAGCCCCACTGCCTTACAACTGCCAGAGTTTGCAGTAGAATCTGCCGACCAATTCTGCAAAACGCTACAAGTTACACCTAATAATGCAATCGACGATCCTAATTGCCCAACAATTCCTGCTATTGGTGACTAGAAAATCATCTAATTTGGGTTAGTTTTTCCGTGGAACTTTTGGTGGACAGATTTTAAATGCGGGTCGGTAACATGGGTATATATCTGGGTAGTGGCAATATTGCTATGTCCCAGAAGTGCTTGAACACTTCGCAAATCCGCACCATTCATTAATAAATCTGTTGCAAACGAATGTCGCAAGCTATGGGGTGAGACATGTTTTGTGATGCCGGCTAACCGAGCATACTGTGCTACCATTCGCTGCACACTGCGGGCAGTTAAACGGTGGAAATTTCCGGATAAGTCTACCTTTTTGTTACCACTATAACGTATAAATAATGGCCTTGTGGTATCATCGCGCTTGTCTAAGTACTTCTTTAGCCAATCAGCTGCCGCTTCGCTAATAAATATGGGCCGGTCTTTTTGGCCCTTACCGCGGACCATAAACTCCCGGCGTTTGAGATTTATATGATCACGATCTAGCCCAACTAGTTCCGATACCCTTAGTCCGCTGCTAAAGAGTAATTCCAAGATAGCTCTATCGCGTAATCCAGGCAATTTAGCGGTATTAGCTTGGGCGAACAACCGCTCTAATTCTTCGGGATTTAGAAAAGTAACTTGCTTGCGGACAGTCCGAGCAAGCTCTACTTTATCAGCTGATAGGGCAGGTATGTCGCGCTTAGCACAGTATTTTAAAAAGCTTCTTAGGGCAATTAGATGGTAATTCTGTGTGGTTTTTTGCAACTCATCAGATACATTAGTGCCTAGACGATTAAGCCATAGTCGCCATTTGCGGATAAGCTCACTATCTATATCGCTAACTTTTATATCGCCCACAAAGTCTGCCAATCTAGTCAAATAATGGTCGTAGTTGGCAATAGTCTTTTGCGACCGGTTTTGCTCAATCTCTAAGTATTCTAAGAAGTCGGTTTTTAGTGTTTCAAAGCGCATAACTACATTGTACGACATAAGCACAAGCGCTCCACAATCTGTTAGCTATCTGTTACAATAGGGTTAAATAACCAAAGGAAACTACTAAATGGAACGAACACTAATTATCCTCAAGCCAGATGCTGTCAAACGAGGCATAGTGGGCGAAGTTTTGACGAGATTTGAGAGGGCTGGGTTTAAAATTGTAGGCTGCAAGATGCTCCAACCAGATTACGATCATTATTACCAGCATTATGAGGGAATTGGTACACTCAAAACCCGCAAAGGGGAGAAGATATTTGAAAATCAGCTAGCTAACATGCAACAAGGCCCAGTAATTGCTATTGTACTTGAGGGTGTTGATGCTGTGGAGACAATCCGAAAAATGGTAGGCGCAACAGAGCCCAAGAGTGCCTTGCCAGGCACTATTCGAGGTGATTACGCCCACGTTAGCTATAGTCAGGCGGATTCTAGCGGTCGAAGCATATCTAATGTTCTGCATGCATCTGCTGATTCAGATGAAGCCAGTCAAGAAATTGCTCACTGGTTTAAAAAAGAAGAGCTTTATGACTACCAAGCAGTACACGAGCTCTTTACTCAGCCAAAACCTGATCAAAAATAGTCAACTATGGTGCCCCCGAGAGGATTCGAACCTCTAGCTTCTCCTTAGGACGGAGTTATTTTATCCATTGAACTACAGGGGCGCACCCAAAAAGTATACCCTGTAACCTCTGAATATGTAATAAAACTGGTAAAATATGCTTATGCCAAAAACTTCCCAAAAACACTTCGATGACCAGTTTGATGACGAGGAAGTTCTGTTTGTCTTTCGAAAGCACCCCATAGTTATGCGCAAAGGCCTGGTTTTTGGTGCACTAGGGCCTCTTATAGGTGTTTTGCCAGCCGCTATACACCCTGAGCTTGGCATGGCCTGGTTTTTTGCGGGTCTAGTTATTGGGCTTGGCATCTGGGGACTGGTACTATTGCCGTTTTGGATAGCCTGGTTCTACAGTGTGTTCATTGTTACCGACCAGCGGCTAATCCAGATTACTCAAAAGGGGTTGTTCCATCGGACAGTGGTTGACCTTACGCTCAGCCAAATTCAAATGGTCAATTACCAGATAGCCGGGCTGCAGGAAACACTGCTTGGATATGGTACAATCATGATGCAAACCTACGTGGGTGATTTGGTCATACATGACGTTCATCACCCCGCCCAAATTCAGAAAAAAGTGCTGGGTGTCTTGCGTGAGCAGGGCATCGTGGCCAATAACTTACCCATGAACAAGGAAACCGCGGATGAAGCGACCGAAGCTGAGTAAATTTGTCCCAAAAAAGCTTACCAAGAAGCAATCTTCTGCCCCAGAGACATCTGTTGATACAGGTCCAGTCACGCCCATAACTAACGAAACAGTAGCCGCCCACCGTGAAGCAGTACTGGGCAGTGCCCGCAAGTACATTTATCCCTTGCAGCACTCCAAACACCGAATTGTAATTATATCTACATCCCTGTTTGTAGCGGCATTTATTGGTTTTTTTGCGTACTGCACCCTAGCTTTATACCGGTTTAAATCCAGCTCAAGCCTAGTCTACGGTGTGACCCAAGTAGTGCCTTACCCAGTAGCTAGAGCCGGCTCAAATTTTGTTTCATACGAAAGCTATCTATTTGAACTGCGTCATTACACACATTATTATCAATCGCAGCTCAGACTAGATTTTAAAAGCGAGGAAGGTAAGCAACAGCTGGCAGATTATAAAGAACGGGCATTAGCCAAGGTAGTTGATGATGCCTATGTTAAGCAACTAGCTAAAAAATACAAAGTTTCCGTTTCAGACCAAGCATTGAACAATCAAATTACCCTAGTCCGTAACCAGAACCGTCTGGGATCAAACGAGAAGGGTTTCGAAGATGTGCTCAAGGATAATTTTGGCTGGACAGTAAATGATTTTAAACGTAGTCTCCGGCAGGAAATGCTTGCCCAAAAGGTTGTAGCTACTCTAGATTCCGCCACCCAGGCTAAAGCAAAGGCAGCTTTGGATCAACTGGGAAGTGGAACGGACTTTACCAAAGTTGCCGCCCAATTTTCCGATGATGCAGCTACTAAAAACAGCGGCGGGGAATACGGCTTTTTGATTGATGCAACTAATCGTGACATTCCTGCGCAAGTTACCAGTGCTTTGTTTACACTCAAACCCGGCCAAAACTCCGCCATTATTAATACTGGTTACAGTCTAGAGATTGTAAAAAATATAGATATTCAGGGAGACAAAATCCATGCTGCCCACATTGTATTCAACTTCAAACCTATCAACTCCTACATTGACCCCCTAAAGGTCAAAAGCAAACCACACGAGTACATTAAGGTTTAGCAGACGCTAAGCGCGGCGCAACAACATGCGCTTGTAAGCGGCCTGGAAGATTACAAATAAAATGCTCAGAGGTAGTACCAATATGCCATATTTAATGCCGGTGGCAGCTGTGAGCGCCACTATAATTGCTACCGTTATAACCAACCAGGCAAAGAAGTGTTTGGGCGATATATGTGCTCGCAAATACTCAGCGCCCAGGTAGTAATAGGGGAATACTGTCACAACTAAGAATGTACTTGATAGCAGTCCAAATATCAGAACCACCGCCAAGCCTTGCCAGAAGGGACTACTAATAGCCAATGGAATTAGTGCCACAACTGCCGTAGCACTAGTGGCAAACAAAGGCCGGAACCGTTCCTCAAGCGCTGCGTGGGCCGAATCTATGGCAGATAATCCACTGCGCCTAGATTGGTTAGCAAAATCGGTCAAAAGTATAGTGTTTTTAATGCTTAGGCCAATTAGGGCAAAGAAACCAAGTAAGGCAAAAAAGCTAATGGCGTTGTGGGTCACATACAACCCCAACATGACTCCAAAAATACTAAAGGGGATTGCCATAAATATTAATAGCGGCTGCAAGAACGAGCGGAATTCCAATAGTAGCAACAGATACATTACAAGCAACAGAACAGGGAAGGCTAGGACTAGTGTTTTGAACGAATCTTGGTTCTGTGACTCTTGGCCCAGATCAAACTGAACTGCATCAGATTTTAACCCATAACTTTTAACTTTTGTGGACGTAAACTGGTCTTTTATCGCTGTTTGGGCAAGGGTGACGAGAGTAGTTGTATCATTGCCATCAAACCCGGAGCTAATAGTTACCACCGGCTTGCCACTCGTACTTAAATATTCGTTGGGGCTAGAAACAGTAACGTTGGTAAAACGGGCAGTTTTACCACTAATGCGCTTTAGCTGGGTACTAGTCATATATACTTTCATATCATGAGCTAGTTTAAATGCTGCCTCACGGTTTTCGGCTGCAATGTTTACAGTAAATACTGTTCCCGGCGGGCCAAGGTCAAGCTGGCCAACTATTACGCTGGCTTCCTTAAACTCACTATCATATTTGGTCTGCAACTGTTTGACTAGCTCCGGTGATGTAACCGCCCGCTTGTTGTAAGAAATTATGGTAATTTGTTCACTGGCCGTTTGGGCGGAGCCACTCCCAAAGTAAGAGGCTTGTTCAAAGTTACTGCCAATTGTCTGGGAAGCCAGCTCATCTGCACGAGCTGCAATGCCTTCCGCTTGCTTTATATTTGTGTCTGGTGGGAAGTTCATGGTCAGTGCTAAGCCATTGGTGTCTTTAGATGGTGGGAAGATGTTGAACACCACCTGACTAGATATAGCTATGCCTGCGGCAATAAAGCAAAAACCAACTACCAGGGCCGTAATTCCCACGCCGAACAGTTTCTTTTTGGAACCTCGTGCCCACAGCATTGGTTTGGCTATAAAAGCTGCCAGTTTGCCCTCAAATCCTGCTGCTAACTCTTTGACACCAGCCTTGCCCATTTGCTTTTTGCCTAGCAGTAAGAACCGCGCAAAGAACGGTATGAATATAAGTGCAACTAACAGGCTGATGATGAGAGAGGAAATAATGGTAATAGGTATAGCTCTAATGAAGCTGCCTAATATGCCCCCGACAAACAGTAGTGGCGCAAAACAGGCTGCCGCTGTTGCCGTGGCTGCAACCATAGCCCGGCTTACCTTGCGAGTGGCTTCTTTCACGGCCATGCGCCTATCTTTTTCACGGCGCCGGGCTGCATCAATTGCTTCTACCATAATAATGGTGTCATCAACTATTAGCGAAAGCCCCAAAATCAGAGCAAAAAGGGTGATTACATTTAATGTATAACCAATAACAAACAGAAGACCCAGGGTTATAAGCAGTACAGTAATCATAGAAAGTACCGTAATAAGAGATGCCCTAATGGCAATGACAATAGAGCCAACAATCAGCACTGCTACAAGTCCTTCTAGTAGAACTCTTTGCAACTCACTAAGGTTTTCTTTTATGCTGGTTGCAAAACTTGCACTAACCACACCGTTATAGCTGCTAAATTGAGGTTGTTCTCCCATCTTATCAAGTGCCGTACGAACCTGTTTGTCTAGCTTTATAACGTCACTATTCTCGTTTTTAGTGATGCCAATAATAACCGAGCCATAGTATTTGGTCTGGTTATCTTGACGCTGCCCAAAACGGTCAAAATCGCGTTGTATCACAACAGCTTGGCCAGTGGCAGGATCGGTTGTTTGCTGGAAGGGGCTTTTTACAAACACGTTTTTAACTAAGGGTAAGTGCTGATCATTGAGCCATTTTGCTGCCTCTTGGGCTTTAGCTGTTATCTGAGCTGTAGATACACCGTTACTTTTATTGTAAAAAGATACCGCCACATCTATAGGTAATATATCGCCACCAGTGGGCCCAAAGTTCGGGACGTTATACTGTACTTTTGCGCTTGGCGGCAACTGACCAGATTTAATCATGCTTTGCTCTAGTTGCTTTGCAGCAGCTTTGGCATCTACGCCTTCTTTGTACTGGATTTGTACGCTGAAGAAATTGTCTGAACTGCTGGCTTGCACGGTGCTGACATCGGTTTGTTTGAGGGCTGCATCAGTTATGGGTTTGGTAACAGACTTATCAACTACAGATGCATCATTGGCAAAATAAGTACCATTAACGAAGGCCAGAGGAATATTAACACTTGGGAAGCCCTCACGCCGCAGAAAAGTAGTGTAGCTAAGTGACCCAAATATAACTAAAGTCACCCAAAGCAGGGCAGTGATGCGCGGCCTATCAAAAAAGAAAGTAGTTAATTTGGGTAATAATCTATCACGCGGTAGCTTAGTCTTTTTTGCAGTTTTGGCAGCTTTTTTAGCCATACATCCTCCAGTTCATCTTATGGTAGCAAATAAACACCGATGTTGCAGCATTATCTATATGTTTCATAAGCAGCCCTATATTTACAAGCCGGGTTTCCTAGTAGCATAATGCCGATTATGAATAGGCTTGGAGAATTTTTAGATAGGCAAGAACCAACTATGGCCGTTACTATTACCAGGCATACTTCCCCTGAAAATACCAAAAGTATCCTAGGGTTAGAAATTGATCCGGTTGCCGAAATCAGGGCAGATACATATTATTCACACGACGTGGGATTCTTTGTTAGAACAGCCGGGATGTTTAGATCACTGCCAACTTTGCTAACCATACGTTCTGCGGAAGAAAACGGAGGCTGGAACGACACAGAGTCAAAACGGCTAGATTTGTATACAAAGCTAATACCTCATTATGATGGTGTAGACGTAGAGATCGCTTCTTCCATACTCCCAGAAGTTATAGGTGTGGCACACAATCTTGGCAAGGTTGTAATAGCCTCTAGCCACGATTTTGGGGGCACCCCACCGGCACAAAGGCTCGAAGATTTACATGGCCAAGCTCAGGCGACAGGGGCAGATTATACAAAAATAGCGGCAAGTGCCAAGACAGGTGCAGAATACCGCCGCTTAAAAACTTTCACTAAAAATAACCAAAATGTAATAGTCGTCGCAATGGACCGTTACGGTCTGCTGTCTAGGATAGCGCTACCAGGACTGGGATCTCATCTGACATACGCGTCTTCCAGCTCCTCAGAATTGGTGGCTCAAGGTCAAATGAACTATGAAGATACAGATTTACGCTTGAGGAAAGTATATCCTGGCTATGCGGAGCTAGCTAATAGCAACGAATAAACAGGTAAGCATAACAATAATGTTGACAAATTAGAGTTTTTGTAGTAGTATAGGGGTATGGAAACATCAATAGATAAAAACCCCCAACCTAGATTTACGCAAACCCGTAAAGTTGCTCGCAAATTAATAACTGCAGGAGCAGCAGGAGCAGCAATAGTTACCTTTCCCTTGCTTGCAGATAGAGCAGGCGCTGCCCCAGTAGTTAAAGAAAACACTACTGTGAGCGTACCAGGCAATGAAACAGTTAATCCTGTAGATAGCACCACCACAAGTACAACCGAAACAACAACTTCAACTACAATACCAGAAGTGACAACTACAACTTTACCAGAGACCACAACTACCACAACCCAACCTGATGCGCCGCCAACTAAAGTCGAAAAAAACCCTGATAACCCACACAAACCAGTCTCAATAGTAAATGACGGTGGATTATATGGTGGTGTCCAGATCAGTAGTGCCGAGAACATAAGTGCACCCAATCCCCAAGAAAATAAAACTATGCCAGACACTGGCATTCCTCTCACTCTTGGAGTAATCGGTTTAGCCGCGACAGTCGCCGGTGCAGCCGGTAGTAAAGCTAACAATAACGATCCACAAAATCTTGGTGCAGGTGGCGAAACTCACTAGTTAGAGCTAGCAACAACACTTGTTTACGTATAGCTTGACCAAGCGTTAGCATCATTCTACAATTAGCTTTATTATTAGCGATGCAAAAAAAACACCAGTAGAGCCACACAAAAAGGCAGAAGATTCACCTCCGCCAAAGCGATTTGGGCCGCTTATTTCCAAACAGCCCACCTTTAACCGTCGCAGTAGATTGGGATTGTGTGTAATAATTGTGCAGCTGTTTGTCCTGCTTATATTGATCCCACAATACACACCGGGATTTTATAACTCTAAACTAGCCGATGCTGCCATAGACGAATTGCCTTCAACCTATGTAGACCAAACTATTGCCAACCCAAACTTGAGCGTAGCCACTCCTGACACATATTCGCTTGAAAACAATGCAGCTACTACTGGACTTTCGCAAGATATCAACAGTGAGAATGCCGATGTTCTAAACATCAACAATTTGCGTAACAGTAAAGCTAAAGCGTCATATGTACGTTCGGCATGCCTAACTGGTATTGCTCGCAGCTACGCTAAGGCTTTGGCACTTTATCAAAACGACAAGGTCCATAATGCCCAACTGGGCTCGCAAACAGCCACCAACTGCACTACTAACTATACCTATGTGGCTGAAAACATTATGGCCCAGGACACTGAGTCTCACGCCTTTCACCTTATGACTAATATTACTGTGGCCCCTGTTGCTGCTGTAGCTTGCGGCGACAGGTCGACAATTTTAGATGCCCGGGTACCTCCGAATCCAGCTTGTAGTGCTTATCCCTCGGGCTACCCATATGGCTTTAAGTATGTGGGTGTTGGGGCATACAAAAACGGCGGCAAGGTATATATTGTCCAAGATTTTGCCGGCTGTAATAGCACCTGCCGGAACTTACCAGCCCCACTTGGCCAAGGCTCTATCTATCCTAATCAATTACGCTTGGGCCAGACTCTACATTTAGGGGACAAAATCGAGAGCGGAAGTGGACCATATTTGATATTACAAAACGATGGCAACCTTGTAGCTTTTGCAGCCGGTGGTACCCCCGTATGGGCAACCGGCACTAATGGCAAGGGTGCAACTCACGCTACATTTCAAACAGATGGCAATCTAGTGATATTCACGGCAAATAATGGTGTGCTATGGGCCTCCAGTACAAATGGAAAAGGGGCGGACCATGTAATTATCCAGAAAGATGCTAATGTTGTGATAGCAAATAGTGGTGGTGGCGCATTGTGGTCATGGAAGACTGGCCTGATTGCACCAAGTGGCTGTATAAATCCTACGGGAGGACTTTCGTTAAGGCTAGATCGCACAGACAGGGGAGTGGACTATTATACTGGCACAAGTCAGGCAGTGCGGGCTATATGTAGCGGAGTTATCCAATCACTGCACGTTCCAGGCTGGCCTGGCGACAGTGCATATATACAGTACAAGCTCACCAGCTACCCAGCTGGGCATCCAGAACTGTTAGGCAAGTGTATATATATGGCTGAATACCTAAACAATATGCAAAAGAGCATAGGACAGTCAGTAAATGCTGGCGATGTTTTGGCATATATCCACGGGGACACTGAATGGGGATGGTCGGCCAGCCCAGGGGTTCCATCATCGCCAAAGGCGCTAAACGACGGTCCAACGGATGCAGGTAATGCTTTTGCGAGGCTAACACTACTCTTAGGAGGACAAGTCCGCGATAACCCCGGTTCGGGAGCTCTCTTTGCCGGCACGTCTTGCTAAATGGCCCGAAACACCTGGTTGCGTCTTTTGAATCATCGACTTTTAGGCTAGTGTCCGAAAATTTTAGTTCGTTACACTGTAGAGAAACATTATAATAAGACCTATAGCAATTAAGCCTATTATCTCAACAGCGCCAAAGCCTTTATTGTTTATTTTTATTTTCATAATCTTTCCTTTAACAGTATTAGCATATATCCAGATAAGATTATATACAATAACGTTTATGCTTGGCGGACCTTAACGGAGCAGGTGTGGAGCTATTTTGTATTTAGCCAATCTTTGCATGCTATTATGAATTAAAAGGTAAAACAAAAACATGTCTCGCTATCACCGACACCAATCCAGAAAAAGAACAACGCTTGTCTTGAAAAAAACTAGAAACGCAAAACTAGTAGATAGAGCAACATTTTTAGCAGCCATTATTGAACCATTAGTAACCATTCCACAGGCTATGGTTATATTTAAACAACACAGTGCAGCAGGGGTATCACTTTCCACCTGGGTGGGCTATGAAGTCTTAACCTTAGTTTGGATATGGTACGGCATTGTCCATAAAGAAAAAATGATACTGCTATACCAAGGCCTGTTTTTAATTATTCAAACCATCGTAATCATTGGTGGATTGATGTACGGTGCTAAATGGTAAAACCGTCTATGCTTGGCGGGGTATAGAGTTGGATTTTCGCATCGTTTTAGCACCCTAGTAATTCAAAAATTTGCTCCACCACTACCGTCATTATTGTTCACCCAGCAAACTTGAATAGGACTAGTTAACCAACCATTTATTTCTAAGCTACCACCTTCATCAACGATGCCTGCAGTTAAACTCACTTCTCCATGTCTGGGAAAATATCGACTTTCAGTTGCCCAATTTCTTAGGGCCTGGAATGCAAATATAGGTACACGTACTAAGTCCTCAATCCCATCGCTGTAAACTATCTCAGTCGCTGTATCCAATTGCACAGGACTTATCCTATTATCTTGAGTAATATGCGTATCCCTCAAAGCACGTAACTTATACCAGAGACCAGTTTTAGTTCTAAACTGTAGTTGATTTAAGCCTAATTCGCCCGACTCTGCTAAAAGTGATAAGTCTACAGGACCTGCTTTTCCATCTTTTCTTACAAATGAGTTCGGCATACGTCTATTCTCTGACTATCATACGATAGATGCAACCATAAGCATTTTGGCGGACCTTAACGGAGCAGGTGTGGAGTTATTTCACTTATTCTTATGGCCGGACAGAGTGCCTAGCTTTTCTAAATCGTAGTCCGTAAGCATATATATCTAACGAGTCAAGGAAGCCTGCAGTTGTAAAGAACCAAATTAACTCTGTTAAAGGAATATGTCCTGGTAGCAATATTCCCAGTTTTGTCCCGTTCAATAGCCATATTTCTTGTAGCGAGTTTCTAAAAAAGTAGTTTAGAAGTATGAAATATACAGCTGCAGCAAGAGCCAACATTCCACAAGCAGTTATCAGAGATGGCTTAATAATATCTCTACGCAGACCAACGATAGTACCCCATAAAAAGGTAAAAACAAAGGAAGAGGCTAATACAGAGTTTAGGCCGATAAACAATAATAACGCCAGAACTACAGCTCCCGCTCCAATTAGTAGAAACGCAGTCGTTGCATGTCGTTCAGAAGCGACTTCCTTACGTTTAGTTATAATCGGGTAGAGTATCAAGGACAAACCGACAATAGAGACTCCAAATAAAACGTCCTCTAGCGAAGGTACACCTTTACCTAACAGAGTATTAGGCTGCCAGTAGTCGCGGAAATAGATTAGTTCACTGACAGGGCCAGCTATAGCTCCTATTATCAGAGGTATTAGGATTTACTTTTGTAAATCTTTTCTGGCTCTTAGAGCAAGTAAGAACAAACTAAAGAAAATCAAGCTATAGATTAAGTATTGATAACGCAGCATAGTATAGCGCTATTGTAACAAACTGCTTATACTTGGCGGGGTTTGGAGCTAGAGTTCAGAGGATTTGGCATTACTGCTGGGAGCGGAACCAGTACTACTTGGAGAAATTAATGCTCTGAAATATCGTTGGCCAAGATTTTTGGTACTTATTCCAAGTCGGTGAGTCTACAAAATACTGGAAGTAAAAGACGCCTGCCTTACTAGCTCCTACAAAAGCTACCCCACTGAGCTTAGGGTTTGCGGTCGCAGGTGAATTTTTAGGCAAGTTACATTTTAGTAATGTTTGATTGCTATTCGTTTGGAAATAGGTGTACTGGCTGCAATCAGCATATTGAGTTACGTAGAAGTCATTCGCTAGAGATTTAGCCGCTGCAGTATCGCCTGAAGTGGCCTTTCTTGCACGGTCAAGTAAATTGTGTATATCCACATAGGTAGGTAAGGGGGTATAAGTAGCACTTACATAACCTAATGCCGCACCATCTGCTCCTATTCCGCTTTGATGTACGGTAAAACCATACTTATTTGGAGTAGGCTCTTGTTTTAGGGTGTCTATGTGCTGTGTGTAGTTAGCGGGATATTCAAAACTTAGTACTAAAGGACCATTATTAAAGGTATATGTTTGTGTCTGTAATTTGGGTGGCCGAGAAACCTCTCGCCAAACTACCAATCCACATACTGCAACTAGTAAGACCAATAGAATAGCTACCACTGGCAATATAATCCCTTGTTCATTGACCGACTTCTTGCTCATGGAGCAATCATAGCAGTATGCATAGATGTCGTCTAATACAACAACAGAGTCTATAAGTTATTGAGGTCACAGTGCTTATGCTTGGCAGACCTTAACGGAGCATGTGTGGAGTTATTTTATGCAGCCGATTCTTCTCTAGGAGGACCCGAAACACTCTCAACCATCATAGCTATAATTGCATCCCCATGTTCAAGACCCCTAACATCATCAGTGAACACAAATACCCCATCAATAAAGTTAGAGCTACCAACTTGATATCCACTAGCCAATATATTTGTACCTACCTCTACAATAGCTTGTAAGAAAGGTGAGGGCACATTCAGTGCAGCAAATTCTCGGCCTCGTTCCCGAACCTTATCAATAAAAGCTATACCTTGCTCGTCTGGCTCGCCATATTCAAACCAAAATTGATGTGGACCTTTTATCTCTCTTTTTGGCTTAGGTTCTTTGTCACCGCCAGTCTCTGGTGTTCCCATAGATAAATTCTAGCATTAATTTAGTTCTTGGCAATTGGCGGACCTTAACGGAGGAGGTGCGGAGGTATTTCGTCAATTGACTTGCCAAAATTAAGACCATACAATAATCGCATGAAACAACTGATAATAATAGTTATGATAATTGCCCTACTAGGGGCAAGTGTAGCAATCTTTACCTGGGTAATTAAACGCTTTATAAAAGAAGTTCAAATATCAAAACAACGTAAAAGATAGTAACGTAACCATAACCATCTTGGAGGGGTTTGGAGTTAGAGTTTAGAACTTTAATATGATTGAAATGTCAAAGCAGGGCTTGTTGCTATAAGACCCTAGGCCACTAATTAGCCACTTTGAGAGGTGCTGAATGCAACTTTTCACAACCTGGTGATGCATAATCGGCTGAACTAATTTCTGGAAATGCTCTAAGTTTTTGTATAGCACTGGCCTCTGTACCTTCAGGCACAAATACAAGCATACTGCCGCTTACAACGTTAGGTTTTATATCACTAATCAGTCCGTCCAAAGGTTGCGTGCCTTGAGACTGCACACTACTAAGAATAACGCCATAAAAACGAGTCGTAGATACCTCGCCATTGACTGTTATCGTAACTACGTTTGGTATATGGTTATTTGGATTTTTCTGTAAGCACTCAGCATATGTTTCTGAGACTACTGCGTCAGTGGGAATGGTTTTAACCTGTTTACGCAGGGCTGTTAGGTTGGTTGGCTGCAAAGAAGTGACTATATTGGTGGCATCGTCTAAAGTTAGCTGTCCTTGAACAGTAATAACTTCAGTCTTGTAGACGATGTAGTAATTAGCTGCCGAGTCTTTATTGGCGTAAGCGCCACTATATACACCAGTTGATGCATAAATTACAGAATCACTATTTACCTGTTTTGCCAGACTACAGACGACTCTGTCTTTGACCAATACGCTGTATACCTTACTTTCTGGCTTAGCCAAGCCACAATTTGTCGGTGGCGAGAATATGGCTGCCGTTTTTTCAAACTCGTAGACTTCAACATCTGAACGCACTCCCTGTTCTGATGTAGGCTTTTGATAGCTTAGATGGACACAATCTATTTGATAAGTACTGGGACAGGTTTCAACTCCCGTTAAGGTGTAAGTTGTTGCTAGACTACCTAAGGCGTAGGTATGGCTGATAGGCGACACAGTTTGTGTAAATACTGCACCAGCTATGCCAGGCACCAGAAGAATGCCAAACACTACTAGACTGAGCCGAAATGTATGGCCACGCAGTCCATGCTTATATTCAGGCTTGATGATATCACCATGAGTTCTTTTCTTGTATGGTTTATAGAAGGTGAAGTAAAAAATTGTGGCACCAATAAACTGCCCGAAAAAGATAAGAATAATCCACAAAATTCTGTGTTTAATGTCTACCTGGATAGTCCTAACCAGCATCTGAAACCAAAAGACAAACAAAAATAGGCCAATTAATCCTGCTGCTAATATAAAAGGTATAGTAATAGCGAGCGTTAGTGCAGCAGAGCTGAAAATATACAGCATTTACCTAAGATTATATAGGAAGAGTTACTAAAAGTTTAAGATAGGCTTGATGTCACATTTTCTTTATATGCATAAGCATAATGGCAGGGGTTGGAGTTAGAGTTCCGAGAAGCTAAAACTACATTGCAGAAAACTAGGGCTATTCACATCTCTAACCAACTAGGTGCTGTGCGTAACTGAGTTTGACTATCAGGATAATACCCAAATGATTGAAGTACTCTAGCTTGGCCTCTAGTTACACCTGGCAGTCTTGATAAATCTTTTCTTGGAACTCTGCGTAACATCCCTAAGTTTTCTTGTGCAGCAGCATTTGATGCTACCAACAAAGTCAGTAATAAGAGTCGTTTCTCTGGTTCAGGCAAATCGTCTACCCAATAATTCCATTGACTAGGTAAACCTTCAACTCCCAGTTGGTCTCTCACATCTGAACTTGCATCCCATCCAATAATGAGTGAGTACTGCAGCTGTTTAAGAGTTACTTCGTCATCTAAGAACTCAGCACAGTTGTCCATAATATAATCAGCATAGTCATGAAGTAGTCGTTCATCACTATAGACATGCATATGCTCTGGTCCACATGATTCTTTCATCAGTAGAAGAGCTTAGTACTCACTACAAGATATTGCAACCATAAGCACATTAGCGAGGTTTGGGGTTAGAGTGCCGAACTATTGGTTAAGCTTGGGTTTTGGGTGTTTCTGTTGAAGCACCTCCAAATTCAAACGGGTCTTCTAAATAATCAGTTAATACTAGAGTTCCTTCTGGAGGGGATTAGAGTCAGACTTCCGACGTGGTTAGTTAGGAGCGGGTCTGAATTATTTCTGTACGTTCTCTCCATCTACATACAATTCACCGCAATATAAGTCTAATCCATCTATACATTTGTCACCTACACCTCCTATATCTACGCGCTTTGCCTCAATTTGTTGCAGTAGGTCAGGCAACAGTTCAGCTCTGAGTCCAACTATCTCTCCGTCCTCATTTACATAAACATAGGGCCTAAGATTACTAGTTAGATTGAATGCATCACTAAATCCATTTGCTATCCTCTCAGCAATCGCACCTGTTCTAGCCCGATTTTCAAATGCATGGAGTGTAGTTCTAGTAACAAGCGCCATAACTCTTCCTGTTCTTGTATCAGTAACAAACTCAACAAGGTCAGGATTGAACTGCCGCACCTCCACATTTAGGGCGGTTAGTCTGATGGCACTAATTGGTTGTTCTGGTGCAATGTATTCCAAGGTTAGGTTGTGAGCAGCCAAAAAGCCATTCATTGCAGCGAAGAACTCAGTATCGCGCTCTCTTGGGTAATCAAAAGTAACTCTTCTAAATTGTGGGTCTTTTTCTGAATCTGGCATAAACCAAAAAATACCATATTTCAGGTATTTTAGATATTGCTTATGCTTGGCGGACCTTAACGGAGCAGGTGTGGAGTTATTACACCTGCGGTGGTTCTATGGCTCTCTCAAGCAGAAATGCTGCAACCTGAGCAGGATTCATATGGCGCTGTTCTGAAGACGCATCAACAGCTAACTGACGAAGCGTATCCCATGTTTCTGGTTTCATTGGTATTGGTCGGTAGATAGTCCAGTCTGGGTCAGTTGGACGTCCACCGCTGCTTACTAGTCTAGGTGTTAGTTCTAAAGCTACTACTTCTGGAAGCGTTGGAGATTGTGACACAACTTCTGGCATTAAAACTACAGGGTGCCACCGTCTTACCAAGCCCGTTGTAAGATGGTCGCTACGAAAAGAACCGCGCGGTTCACCAGCTTTACGCATAATTCTCTGCACTAAAGCTTCTCGGATATTATCGTCACTAATTTCTACAATCTCACCGGCCATAATAAACTTATAATAACAAAAATCTACTGATTTGTCCACTTGGCGGGCTCGACCGGATTTGAACCGGCGATCTCCTCCGTGACAGGGAGGCGTGATAACCACTTCACTACGAGCCCTCATCTGGCTTCATTGTTAAACGTGCCCAGAACAGATGTGATGATAGCAATTTACCCCCTAAATAGCAACCTGCATCTGCTATAATACCCCCTGTTATTTGGGGAATTGCCATCTTAGCTCAGTTGGCTAGAGCACCGCTTTCGTAAAGCGGGGGTCCGGGGTTCGAATCCCCGAGATGGCTCCATTTGCTCCAAGCGAGTATAGTACAGCGGTAGTATATGACCTTCCCAAGGTTGGGACGCGGGTTCGACTCCCGCTACTCGCACCAGTATTTATGCTGCATACCAACAATTAAAAGTGTAAAATCTATACATACATGACTCCACCCAAAAATTTTTGGCATGATCGGATTATCTTATTACTGCTGACCATCAGCGCCTTTTTGGTAGCCCTTGGTACAGTATTAATTCTACTCAAGTTCAATCCTGGCCAGAGCGAAAGCTACATCGTACAGTATCGCCAGAACCTAGGCATCAGCGCCTTTAAGGTAGGCCATACCTCTGATGTGCTGGCCTTTATAGTCTTTTTGCTAATGGTAGCAGGTCTCAATGTCTTCTTGAGCCTGCGGGTTTACCGTATTCATCGCCAGTTTTCTGTAACCATACTTGGACTGGGCGTCTTGCTGCTTACGCTTGCCATTATTGTCAGTAATGCACTGTTAGTTTTGCGGTAGGGCAGGCATGAACGTCCAAGATATAGAGATTCCTTATCCCGAGGCGCGACATGGCTGGTACCGGTTTTTTGAGATTCTACCAGGGCTACTATCTCTCTTAATATTTCTTACGCCAATTATACTCAGCATTTTCTACGTCACAGCAGCGGCAATTTTTATAATACTCTACGTGCTTATACTACTGATCCGTGCCAGTGCCATGTCAGCTCGGGTGATAGAAGGCTATGGAACCGTAAAAAAGGCTGCTAAAACAGATTGGGAGTCTCTACTGCAAGATTTTTATAAACCAACCGAAACCTCTCAGCGACATAAAGGTACCAAAAACAGCTTGGTCCGCGCCCATGTTGCCAATATGGAACGCCTGCAGGCGGGCAACCGTATAGATATGCTACCAGATGAAGTCATCCAGGTGGTTATGATCTGTACCTATAACGAATCTCAGGCTATTATCCATCCCACCATTGAACATATTATAAGTACCAAGGGTTTTGAGGGGCGTAAAACAGCACTTTTTATGGCCTATGAAGAGCGTGCAACAGATGATAAAAAGCGTGAAACGCTAGAGACACTAGCGCTATTCAAAGACAAGTTTTACCATGCCGAGGCAGTAGAGCATACACTCGAACCGGGTGAAATACCGGGGAAGGGGGCTAATGCCACCCATGCTGGCCGCCGTGTAGCCCAGTGGGCGCAGGGGCAGGAGATTGACCCGTCACGGGTACTTATTACTACTCTTGACGCAGATAACCGTACAGATAAAAACCTGTTCTCAATTCTTACATATGTGTATATATCAGCAGAGAATCGTAAACAGAAATCATACCAGCCAGTAGCAATGTACAACAACAATATTTGGGATGTACCGGCTCTCATGAGACTTTGCGCTATCTCTAACACCTATTTCCATATGGCAAACTCCATGCGGCCGCAGGCACTGCGCAACTTTTCTGCCCATAGCCAGAGTCTAGACGCACTCATAGATACTGATTTTTGGAGTGTCCGCACGATTGTGGAGGATGGCCACCAGTTCTGGCGAAGCTACTTTCGCTATGACGGTGATTACGAGGTACTACCAATACATGCGCCCATTTACCAAGATGCTGTCTATGCCGGTAAGCGCATCCGTACCACTAAAGCTCAGTTCAAACAGATACGACGCTGGACATACGGTGCCTCCGATGTAGCCTATGTAGCTACGAAAGCGATGTTTACCAAAAACAAAGTTCCCAAGCTGGATGTATTCTTTAAGTTTAACCGTTTGCTGGAGTCCCACGTGGGGTGGGCAACATCGGCTGCACTCCTTTTGCTATCTGGCTGGATGCCACTGTTTATAAATCGCCACGCCAATGTTAGCATTGTTGCCCAGCGCCTGCCCAATATCGTCAGTACCATTAACACCATCGCTGTTATAGCACTTTTGATAGTGGTCTATATAGGTATAGCAACCCTGCCCAAGCGTCCCGCTCATCACAAACGCTGGAGGGCTTTTGGGTTTCTGTGGCAGTGGATACTAACGCCCGTAGTAGGAGTAGCTTTTAACTCTGCTGCAGCCATCAATTCCCAGTTCCACCTGGCATTCCGCCGGTACATAGGTACCTTTGACGTAACGGAGAAGGCTGTCAAAAATATACCTAATAAACCCACCTCTTAGCTACCGATCCAAGCCCTTGCATGTTTGCTTAGTTGTAATATGAATTCATTTTTATAAGGAGTGGTAAGCGGAGTAGGTGACTGATGCGGCTTTGTCGAAGTGCTTCAATGTCTCCGTTGCCGTCTGGATAATGGTTGAACGATCAACTGATGCTGCTTTAACTGTGAGCAAAAGCTTGCCAATCACAGTTGCCGTAAGGGACGAGGCGTCACTCAGGGCGGTTTGGCGGTGCTTCAGGCTGTTATAGAGGCTCAGAAACAGTTTATCGCGCGAGAAGGGCTCTACGTGGCTTAAATCTTTTTTATACAGCAGAGACAGAGGTAGATCGGCTTGTTCTATGGTAGTAAAAGTACCCTGGCAGCTTACGCAGTGTCGCCGACGCCATACTTGGTTGGATTTCTTCTGGTGGCGTGAGTTTGCCACGTTAGTTTTGCCACCACAATATATACATACCATGACCATATGTTGACATAGCGCTAATGAAAAAGCTAGTGGATAAACAATGGATAAATGAAAAGAACCTAGGATTACTCCCAGGTTCTCACCCGTAGGTCTCTGGCACACAGCCCCTAGGCAGTGGCCGTTAACCGGCGGATGCGTCGCGTGCGACTGCTTTGCTTGGAGGAACCGATCTCTTCATAAAAGAGAACGAACCCTTCGAGCGAACTGTTGGTACTCAAAAAAGAGCGCCTCCCGATTAACACGGTTATGCTAACATAAGAGCATTAAAAAGTCAATAGCTTTAACACCTTAAGCGGAATGAAATTAGAGAAAAGCACGTGTGGCTATGTTGCGTGGTGGGCGATACAGGATTCGAACCTGTCACCTCCTCAACGTCAATGAGGCGCTCTAGCCAAATGAGCTAATCGCCCACGCTAACAGAGGACAGCATAGCTAAAAAATGTTGCAATGTAAAATTACCCACTATTTATATGAACTAATTACCATATATGAGTTAGACAGCACCTACTTATCCCCAGTATGTTTGTAATTTAAACAATAGAATAGTACTAGCCTTATAGTACTAACCTTGCTATGATACTCGTTACCGCTCCTGAACTATAGGACCGGAAGGTGAAGTTTTGAGAGGGGCGTTTGCCCTTCCAGGAGGCCGGTTTGAGTACCTTGCGAGAATACTCAAGCCGGCTTTTCATTTAATCCCTAAACAGTTTTAGGTGATAACAGAGAGTGTTATGATGTAAGCAATGGGAGAAACTAAGCCAAAATCTAATGATTTGCATGCAATGCGGCATAGTGCAGCGCATGTGTTAGCTACTGCCATCCAACACTTGTGGCCCCATGCTAAATTTGGCGTGGGACCAGTGGTAGAGAATGGTTTTTATTACGATGTTGACCTGGGCAAAGATAAGCTGAGTGAAGATGATTTTGGCAAGATAGAGGCCGAAATGCGGCAGATAAAGGCTGCTAACCAAAAGTTTGAACATTTCACCGTGCCTATAGATGAGGCTATAGATTGGGCCCAAGAAAAACATCAGCCTTACAAGCAGGAACTCCTTAATGACCTCAAGCGGGCAGGTACCACTGTAGCTAAGGATTTAGACAACGCAGAGCTAGGTTTAGCAGCTACAGGTGCTGGCAAGCTAGAAAAAGCCTCATTTTACCGCAATGGGGACTTCACAGACCTTTGTAGAGGCCCACACGTGGCATCCACGGGCAAATTGGGCGCTATCAAGCTCCTGAGGGTCTCAGGAGCTTATTGGCGGGGCAATGAGGGTAATTCGCAGATGCAGCGAGTATACGGGATAGCGTTTGAGACAGACAAAGAGCTCAAACAACACCTAGTTATGCTAGAAGAGGCCAAAAAACGCGATCACCGCAAGCTGGGCCAAGAGCTGGACCTATTTCTATTCTCTGATCTAGTAGGTTCAGGCCTGCCATTATTTACGCCAAGAGGCACACTTCTAAGAGAAGAATTAGCTAAGTACTCTAATGAACTCAGGGAAAGTTATGGCTTCACTAAGGTTTGGAGCCCGCATATTACCAAAAAAGAACTCTACGAAACCTCTGGCCACTGGGCTAAGTTTGGTGATGAGTTATTTTTGGTCAAAAGCCAGGAAACTAAAGACCAGCTAGTTATGAAACCTATGAATTGCCCTCACCATACGCGTATTTATGCTTCTCGGGCTCGCAGCTACCGTGATCTGCCTATTCGTTATCTAGAAACAGCAACTATTTACCGCGACGAAAAGACAGGCGAACTAGGCGGGCTTAATCGTGTACGGTCAGTAACCCAGGACGATAGCCATATATTTTGTCGACAGGACCAGATTGAAGCCGAAATAAATAACATGCTACAAGCTGCTCATGAGCTCTACGCAACAGTGGGTATGGGTCTTAGGGTACGACTGTCGTATCGTGACGAAAGTGATGACTACTTAGGGCCCAAAGAATTGTGGCAAAGCGCTCAGAAACAGCTCAAAGCAGCAGTTGTAGCTAATAAGCTAGAATACTTCGAGCAAGAAGGCGAAGCCGCTTTCTATGGGCCAAAGATTGATTTTATGGCTACTGATGCGATTGGGCGCGAGCATCAACTTGCCACAGTTCAGTTGGACTTTGTCCAGCCCGAACGTTTTGGCCTGGAATATATTGCAGAAGATGGTAACGGCCAAACACCAGTGATGATTCATGTTGCACTGCTAGGATCGATAGAGCGATTCTTATCTGTTTATATAGAGCACACAGCTGGGCGGTTTCCTGTTTGGCTGGCTCCGGAACAGGTGCGTATTATTACGCTCAACGATGAAAAGGCTACATTAGGCTACGCTAGTAAATTACAGGGTCAGGCCAAAGAACTCGGACTGCGTGTAAGTATAGACGATAGCAATGAATCTGTAGGCAAAAAAATCCGTGCCAGCGAGCTAATGAAGGTTCCATATGCGGTGGTCATTGGCGACAAAGAGATTAAGAGCAATAAACTAGTGCCTCGGGTTCGGAAAGACATGGTAGTGCAAGAACGCACTACGCCCATGGGCATTGAAGAGTTCTTAAAAACGGTGGCCAACGAAGCCAAGGGACGCGTCAATAAATCTTCGCTATGAGCAAACAGGTCATAGCTGTTGATATTGATGATGTACTATCAGACAGTGCTACAGGCTTTATAGAGTTCAGTAATAAGAGGTGGGGAACCAAACTTCACGTTGATGATTACATTGAAGACTGGGCAACAATGTGGAAGGTTAGCCACAAAGAAAGCCAAAAGCGAGCGCAGGACATGTATGGGCCAGAGGTTGTTGCCAACTTCAAAAATGATGAATCAGCCCTGCAGGTGTTACTTACCTTAAAAAAGAACTACAGCCTGGTTATAACAACTTCACGATCGCGGTATGTACAAAAAGATACAAGCGACTGGCTTGCCCGTCACTACAAAGGTGTTTTTGACGCCATCCATCATGCAGGATTCTACGATACCTATACACCAGAATCTACAAAACAAACCAAAGCAGAATTATTAAAATCCGTAGGAGCGGACTTTATCATAGATGACCACCCCAAACATTGCTTCGCGGCAGCAGAGGCGGGAATTGAAGCAATCCTATTCGGTGACTATAAGTGGAGCAGGGATATTAAAAAGCTACCACCTAGGGTAACCCGTGCCCAAAACTGGCAAGAGGTTCTGGAGTATTTCAATGCCAAGAGTAGATAAAGGCTTCAACGACAGGGTATACGCAATAGTGGCCCAGATACCCAAAGGCAGGGTAATGACCTATGGTCAAATTGCGGCGCTATGCGGCAGTCCGCGGGCGGCTAGGATTGTGGGGGGCATAGCTCACTTTGGACCAGAAGATTTACCCTGGCAGCGGGTAGTGCACAAGGACGGTAGCCTAGCGATTGGTTTTCCTGGTGGCGTGGAGGGCCATAGCCAAGTCCTAAAGGCCGAGGGTATAGCTGTATCAGATGATTACCGGGTGGAGATTGGAAAGCTACTTTGGAATCCCCGGCAAAACTAATAGTAATTGTGGGTGAAACCGCCTCTGGCAAGAGCCGACTGGGCTTGAGGTTAGCCAAACAATATAGCGGCGAGATTATCTGTGCAGACTCCTGGACGGTTTATAAAGGTTTTGATATTGGCACGGCTAAACCATCCGCCTCTGAACGCCGCGCCGTTCCCCACCACTTATTAGACATAGCAAATCCAACTGATGGCTTTAGTGCAGCGGTCTTTAAACGCCGTGCCACAGCGGCTATTAAAGACATTGTTAGGAGGGGTAAATTGCCCATTTTAGTGGGTGGTAGTGGGCTATACATTGATAGTGTTTTGTTTGATTACCATTTTATGCCAGCAGGCGTGCAAGGGCAGCGTGAAGAATTGAGCACACTTACCCTAGAAGAATTGCTGGCAAGAATACAAAACGCCAAGATCGATACTTCTGGGATTGATCTGGGTAACAAGCGCCGCCTTATCCGTTTGCTAGAAACAGGGGGCCAAAGGCCACTGCGTAGTAGCTTGCGTCCAAATACTCTGGTTTTGGGGCTCCAAATCTCATCAGATGAGTTAGAAGAGCAAATAACCAAGCGTGTGGACGCCATGCTGATGGAGGGACTCGAGCAAGAGGTCAGGCAGCTTTCTTCAAAGTATGGTTGGAGCGCGGAGCCCATGAAAGGCATTGGCTACAGGGAATTCCAGGCTTATTTTGCAGGTACACAGACTCTAGAGCAAATCCGCGCGCGAATTATTCGTTCTACTATTCAACTGGCTAAAAAACAACGCACCTGGTTTAAACGTAACAATAGTATTCAACGGCTACAAAATCCTAAACAAGCCAGCCCAATCGTTAAAAAATTCTTATCCAAATAAGTACGCATAGGTGTAGGATTGTCTGCTACAATAAAGGTGTTCTTGAACTAAATGTGTGCTGGGAGAAAAAATGATTGAGCAATTGTTTGGGTCAAAAACGCGCGTAAAGCTATTGCAGCTGTTTTATGGCAACCCTAACCGCTCTTTTTATGTTCGCGAAATTACGCGCAAAATAGACGAACAGATTAACTCTGTGCGGCGCGAGCTAGCTAACTTGCTTAGCATTGGCATTATTGCCTCTGATACTAACAATAACCGTCTATATTACGAAGTAAACCAATCATATGAATACTACGAACCTCTATCAACTATTTTTGGCGGCGGCAAGCCCGAAACAGCGACCAAAAAAGGTGGTAAAAAAGCGGAACCAGCAGCGGAAGATCCCCAAACACTTTCACTCAAAGCATTAGGTAACGTTGAGCTGGCTCTATACACCGGCCAATTTACGCGTGATGAAAGCAGTGGCGTAGATTTGCTAATAGTTGGCGACATCAACCAGACTAAGCTAGGCAAATTTATTGCAGACCTTGAAGCCGCAGAGGGCAAAGATATACGTTATACAGTAATGCCGCTTAGCGAATATCGCTACCGTGACCAAGTAAAAGACCGATTTTTGTCTAACGTATTGGCAGCAAAAAAACAGATTTTAATAGACAAGCATGGCCTACTTGGCAGCGCAACAACAGATAAGGACTAATATGGAGATAGAGTATTATGGCGCAAACTGTTTTAGGGTTACAACCAAAAAGGCTAGCCTGACTTTTGATGACAATCTAGTAGAACTGGGCCTCAAGTCTGTTACTAAACCCGGCGATATTGCACTCTTTAGTGGACCACATGGCCAGCCAGCCGTAGAAACTAAATTAGTAATTGATCAGCCAGGCGAGTACGAAGTATCCGGAGTGTCCATACAAGGTGTAGGCGCCCGCGCACACATGGACGAGGCCAATCAAATGTCAGGAGTAATGTTTAAACTCCTAGCAGAGGACATCCGGTTTGCAGCTGTGGGGCACATCTACCCTGAGCTTAGTGACGAGCAGCTTGAAGCACTTGGAGTGATTGACGTGTTGATGATACCGGTTGGTGGGAACGGCTATACTCTGGACGGTGAAGGTGCACTAAAAGTTATCAAAAAAATTGAGCCCAAGATTGTAATACCTACGCATTACGCAGACAGCAAGCTTAAATATACTGTGCCACAGCAAGGACTAGAAGAAGTCATCAAAGCTTTGGCCATGGAACCCCGGGAACGCCTACCTAAACTCAAGTTAAAGGTGACGGATCTGAGTGCAGAGGGCACCCAACTAGTTATTCTTGAACGGCAATAACAGGGGGTTTTTCAGCAGTTTGACCAAGCAAACCCTTCTTTTTGAGGGTGCGAATAGCCTGGGTACTAACCTTTAGTTTCAGTTTTTTGCCATCAACAGTAATAGTTTTGTTCTGTAGATTAGGTTTCCAGACTTTTTTGGTATGGCGCTGCGAAAAGCTGACATTACTGCCATACTGTTTGCCTTTGCCGGTGAGATCACATACTTGCATAAGGGCATATTGTATCTGTTTTACTCCTTAAGGTCAATAACCTAATCACTTGCTATACTATTCTTACATGTTTGCTGACTTTACTGCCTCCACACTAGCTATAGTTTTTATATCTCTAGTCATATCTATAACCCTGCACGAAGCCATGCACGCCTTCACTGGCTTCTGGTTGGGTGACGATACAGCCAAGCGAGAGGGTCGTATTAGCCTAAACCCCCTAAAACACATAGACCCGTTTGGCACTCTCATTTTGCCGTTTATCACTATCATACTGTTTAAATTCCCATTGCTTGCGGCCAAACCTGTACCTTTTAATCCCCATCGTGTTAAATACGGCGAATTTGGCGCTGCACTAGTCGGCATAGCTGGACCCCTAACTAATCTGCTACTTGCCCTGGTGGGGACGGGAATTCTTCACCTTAGTCTAGGATTTGCTAGTTTTGGCTTCTCACAAGCACTACTTATCTTTGTGCAGATAAATGTTGCCCTGTTTGTTTTCAATATGATACCCATCCCACCCCTGGACGGATCGCGATTGCTCTATGCTTTTGCGCCAGAGGCCATACAAGATTTTATGGCGCAAATGGAGCGCTACGGGTTTTTTATACTTATTGGCTTACTAGTAGCGGTCCCAGCCTTTTCTGACCTACTAATTAACCTAAACACATCGGTCATTCATTTCTTGCTGCCTGGTTTAACTTGAGCGCAATCTATAGGTGCTATATAATTTAGGGCAGGCTGGAAGCCGATAAATGATAATCTGAATACTTATCATTTGGGAGTTCAAGATTTGTGCAGGCCGTGGCCTACACGTGAGAACACCCACCTGGCTTTAAAAATCCAGGTTGTCAAGTCGGCCTTCAGCTCAAACACCCCAATTATGGGGTGTTTTCTTGATAAGACTCAGTTAGAATAACGGGTATGTCGGGGTGTGGCGCAGTTGGTAGCGCGTACGGCTGGGGGCCGTGAGGTCGCAGGTTCGAGCCCTGTCACCCCGACCATGCTAAGATATAGAGCATGTGGCAAGAGACAAACAAGGGACTTTATAGGGAGTTTAGTTTCGCAGATTTCAAGCATGCTTTTGCTTTTATGACTAAAGTTGGGGCCCTAGCAGAAGAACAAAACCACCATCCTAAATGGACTAATGAGTATAACAAAGTAGAGATTTGGCTTAGCACGCACGAAGCCAAAGGGCATGTTACTGCCAAAGACCAAACTCTAGCCGCTGACATTGATAAATTATACAAAGCAAAGGATACAGACACTATCGAAACTAAAGATACAGAAACTTTAACAGAGGTAAAACTATTCACCGATGGTGGCTCTCGCGGCAATCCTGGCCCATCTGCTAGCGGCTATGTATTGCTAGATATGGCCGACAAAGTGTTGCTAGAAGACGGCGCATACCTAGGCATTACCACCAATAACCAAGCTGAGTACAAAGCCCTTAAACTTGGGTTAGAAACAGCTCTCAAACGAGGTGTAGAGACGATCCATATTTATATGGACAGTCTGCTCATAGTCAATCAAATGAAGGGTACATACAAGATCAAGAATCGCGACCTATTGCCAATCTATCAAGAGGTACAGACCAGCCTTAAACAGTTTAAAACTGTAGATTTTACTCATGTACCGCGTGAGCTTAACAAACTGGCAGATGCCATGGTGAATGAAATTCTCGATAGCGCTAGCGCCTAAGAAGTTGTATAATATATAAGCCAGATTATTGACTGGTCGCGGTACCCTAAAGGTATCGAGGAAAGTCCGGGCAGTGTAGGGAAATGACAGTTGTTAACGGCAACCGGGGGCGACCCTAGGGAAAGTGCCACAGAAACTAAACTACCTCTGTTTCAGAGGAAAAGGTGAAAAGAGCGAGGTAAGAGCTCGCAATTTCTTATGGTGACATAGGAAAATGGTAAACCCTGTCTACTGCAAGGAGATGTGCTCAACTATGGTTCCCGCCAGAGCATGTTACAAGAACCGCTCGAGCCATGGAGTAATTTATGGCCTAGATAGATGGCTAGTCTTGACAGAACCCGGCTTACAGATAATCTGGCATTAAAAAACCACCTCTAGACAGGTGGTTTTTTATAGAAAGTTTTTTCTCCTACTTTTTTGCTGCTTTTACAACTGCCTCAAAGGCTGATGGTTCGTTGACGGCTAGCTCAGCTAGGATTTTGCGGTCCAGGGTAATGTTTGCTTTCTTGAGGCCAGCAATTAAAACGCTGTAGGTTGTGCCATGTAAGCGGGCTGCAGCATTGATACGGGCATTCCACACCTGACGCAAGGTGCGCTTTTTGTTGCGGCGATCACGGTAGGCGTACTGGAGGGATTTGGTAACAGCCTGTTTGCCACGCTTAATGCTTGAGCGGTGCGACCGCTGCATGCCCTTAGTGGCTTTTCGGATCTTATTATGCTTTTTGTGGCCGGCTACACCTCTTTTAACACGCATTATTTAGCTCCTAGGTTTCGTTTAATGCTCTTAGCATTCTTGCCAGTAACTTGCTCAACACCATCCATTTGGCGTTTACGGGCAGCACTCTTTTTTTGCAAAAAGTGGCTACGCATAGAGTGGCGGCGCATAACTTTGCCGTTCTTGGTAATCTTTATGCGGTCTTTAGTACCGCTGTGAGTCTTTAGTTTGGGCATATTATTCTCCTGCTATCTTGCTTTCTTGGGTAGTATCAACATTTTCATCTGAGGCATTGGCTTTGTCGTGTGCGGCTTTGGCTGAGGGGCTGGTGCGGATAACAAAGTTTAGCTGCTTGCCAAAGAGCTGGGGAGATTGGTCAACCACTATTGATTCTCCAAAACTGGCTATAACTTTGTCTGCTAGCTGGAACCCAAGTTCTTTGTGAGCCTGTTCCCGTCCTCTGTAAAACACAGTAATCTTGACCTTGTGTCCAGCTTCCAGAAATTCGGTAATCTTGCGCAGTTTAACCCCTAGGTCATGCTCGCCAATCTTTAGTCCAAAGCGCATTTGCTTGAGGTCAAGCGTCTTAGTATTGCGCTTGTTCTTTTGGATTTGCTTGGTTCGCTGGTAGTTAAACTTGCCCCAGTCAACAATCTTTACCACCGGTGGATTGGCCTCTGGTGAAATCTCAACCAAGTCCAAACCTGCTTGCTCAGCCAGGCTTAGCGCTTCGGCTCTAGAGATAACGCCAACCTGGCGGCCGTCTTCACCAATAACTCTTAGCTGGGGTGCCCGAATCTCATGATTCAGACGAGTCGTCCTCGCGATGTTGTACTTCTCCTTACGTGCATTACGTTTGGCTCATTCTAACAGAGGAGAGAACAGATGGCAAGCAGTATACCCAAAAAACTAGATAGCTGGGGCTATATAGCTAGAAATGAGACCAACAGTTTTTAAGCATCCTAGTTTTATAACTCCTCTGACTCATCAATCGCTTTGACGGCAAAGACAATCATTACAATTGATGGTAAGTAACTAATCGTGCGTAATTCAAAGACTACCAAAATGACCACCCTACATCCACATTCATTTTGTTAGGTACCTGCATAATTATTAGCTTTCGTTGAACATGGCAGGAAGTATATTTTCAGTAAAAAATTAAAGGATTATTTATATAAAAATAGCCCCCGGTTTTGTCCGGGGGCTACGCTTGGTGAAGTTTTATTGTGTTTTTTGGATATTAGTTTTGGGCTTGGTTTTCATGGAACAACGGCTTGCGAGAAGCCGTTGTTACAGATACGTTTTTGTTTTTGAGCACTTTTTTTGTTCAAGTGCTAAAGACATCTTATAAGCCCTGATTTTTGCTGTCAATACGATTGTGGTTAATTTTTTAATAAACCTGTGTATAACTTTTGCTTACGCGTTGAATTTTAGTGTCCCAAAAGCCTCCAAACCCGCAGGTTTTTAGCACTAGTTGAATTGCTTTAGGCTAGAGCAACTAGATTTTGCCTAGCTAGTACTAAATATAGCTATATAGAAACGCTAAATAGGTATATTTTGTATGATTTTGGCAGCCACGTACGTTAAGGCAGCTATATCTCAAGTGCTTATTGTCTATATAGTTTGCCAAGGCAGCCTAAAATTAGGCCTCAGGCACGTAAAAGCTGCTTTAGTGCAGCAGGAGACCTAAAAACATAACCAAATCCTTCAAATAGCCAGTATGGCGCCCAAAACGGGTTAAATAGGTCTTTCAGGTGTAGCTTAGTAGTGCTAATAACTCTCTAATAGGGTAAGACAAATATTTTCGTGAACTCTTGGCCTTACCATAATCCTAGAAATGTGTGTGGTTCAGAGCCAAGGTATGCAGGATAGGCAGGAAGATATACTTTACTTACCCAATCTAATTTAGGCTTAAAACCAACAGTTATTTTGAGTAAAAAGCTTGTAAAAGACTCAAAAAAGACCCGCATCTGTTAAAAACCACGTGTTCAAACATTTGTTCGTAAAATGTACGTATTTATTCAAAAAATACGTAGTGTTTTTAATAACAGCATTATTATATCCAAAATCTAATTAACAATGTAAGCATAAGGATATACGTTGTTTTTATAGCTACGCTAGATGATTGACATAAGCGTATTAGTGTAGTAGCATATCCAGAGTAAGTCGAACACAAAAACTTACATTTTAGTTAACCTTGCTGTCCATCAGCAAGCAAAAAAAGACCCTAATTATCACATATTAGGGCACAAATAGCGGGCCCTCGACCGCAACGTCGTCTAACTCGCTTACCAGCGGGCAGGGCGGTCAGTCAAAAGCCTAGGACGGTAAGCGCCATAAAAGTCATAATATATGCGGCGGATTTACCGTCCGGCTTCCAAATTATAACTATATGCACCATACTAGGTAGGGTGCTTTTATGTATTCAATTATTTAAGTCCTTAACAGAGTAAAACATATGAAAAACCTGAAAAAAATATCCATTCTTTTACTGCTCTGGGGCGGTTTAATAGTATTTTTAGTAGCCACTAACCCAAATAAGTTGTCTATAGGCTGGTTGCTATTACCATTTGTATGGCTATTTATAGCTTTATTTTTTACAATTTTGCTGCTAACAAGGCTAGTACGTCCCAGTTCAATAGCCGGGTCACGTAGAAAACGCTATAGCGCCATTGCAATTGTGGCAGCGCTACCTTGCGTGATGCTATTACTTGACTCAGTTGACCAATTAACACCTAAAGACGGCTTACTTTTGGTTGGTATTGGCATAGGAGCTGTGTTTTACGTTAGCAGACTAAAAACGTGACATACCAAGGGCTCATCCGTGATTGATTCTGCTATAATAAGAAGGTGAATCCCACTAATAACCACTACCAGCCTAGCCCTAATCTGCCAGCTCCAACACCTGGGACAAGCGAGGGCACAGTAGAGCACAATACATCTGTAAAGGCCCCGGATGCGCACGCAGAAACTGCTAGTGTGGCCGCAGAACTACCCCAAAACTCTATAGCTCCGCCAGCACCTGTAGCTCCACCAGCCTATGTGCCTGCCGCACCACCACCACTACCTGTTAACTCGCCGGCACAAGACCTTGCCACTAGTGCTAATTCGCCTGCTAGTGCTGACGATACTGACCTGATTGAGCAGGAATGGGTGCACAAGGCAAAAGCCATTGTGGACCGCACCCGTGAAGATCCCCATTTGCAAAACAAAGAGATTAATAAATTCAAAGCAGACTATATTAAGAAGCGTTATAACAGAGAGATTAAAGTTACTGAAGAATAATTATGAACGTGTTTTTGTTTATTACTGCAATCCTGTTGCTGCTCATATGTGGAATTGGGACTATTCTTTACCTGCATTCACGTAAGTTATTACGTGAGCAAAAAAACTATGAGCGCGGGCTCAAAATGGTCCCGCTCTATATACATTTGCCCCCTCTCAGTACAGATACAGCTGAAAATGGCCGTGACGTACGTGATGTTATAGACGAAAACATCAGTAAAGCCCAGATTCTCTACAGTATTATTGCTAGCACCCTTAAGAAGGGCTTCAAAAGCAAGTTTTATGGCCAGCGGCATTTCGGGTTCGAGATTATTGGCTCACATGGCTTTGTAAAATTCTATGCTGCTGTACCAGTTGCCTTAGTTGATGTGGTTAAGCAGGCAGTTATTAGCGCCTATCCTTCCGCCCAGCTTGAGGAAGTTGCTGAACACAATGTTTTTAGCCCCGTAGGGCGCATTAGCGGGACAATGGGTGGCGAACTAAACCTAAAAGAGAACTACGCCTACCCCATAGCTACCTACCAGGAACTAAAGCGTGATGCTTTGCAGTCCATCCTAAATGCTATGTCTACACTAGACAAAGAAGACGGAGCTGGCATCCAGATATTAATGCGCCCAGCCGATCCTACGTGGCGTAAAAATGCTCATCTACTGGCTTCAAAAAAGCGCAAAGGCAAAGAGAAAAAGTCTGGCCCAGACCAACTGTTTTGGTGGGGACGACAATTAATTACTGCATTGTCACAACCCCCTGAAGACAAAAAAAGCGACCACAGCTCAGGTGACGATAAAAAAGATCACAGCTCGCTGGAGCAGTCGGTCTATGACTCTATTGACGATAAAACTCGTTACCCAGGTTACGAGGTTCTAATAAGAGTGGTGGCTTCGTCAAACATTTCACAGCGTGCCCAAGCCATCTTAAACAACGTGGTGGCAGCTTTTGCTCTATTTGATGCCCAGGGTAAAAACGGCTTTAAATTTACTCCAGCCAAGGATATAGAAGAGTTTGTGACGGCGTATATACTGCGCTTTTTCCCACAGGAATATAAAGAAAACATCCTAAACTCGGTAGAACTGGCTACTATTTTTCACTTTCCCGATCAAAAGAACATTCCAACCTCTCAACTAGAACGCCAGGCTTCCAAGCAAGTTGATGGCCCGCGCAATCTACCAGAAGATGGCCTACTACTGGGCTACAACGTCTTCCGCGGTGCCAAAAAGCCCATTCGCCTGAGCCTAGAGGACCGACGCCGCCATATGTATGTCGTGGGGCAGACAGGTGTTGGTAAGTCTAACTTTTTAGAAAACTTGGCCCTGCAAGACATGCTAGGTGGTCGTGGCTTTGCTTTTGTGGATCCGCATGGCGACACGGTGGACCGGCTTATATCAATGGTTCCAAAAGAGCGCACAGAGGACGTTATTTACTTCTCACCAGCAGAGATGGACTACCCAATGGGTCTAAACCTGTTTGAGTTCTATATGCCCGAGCAAAAGGACTTCCTGATCCAGGAAGCCATAAATATGCTTTATAAGCTATACGATCCCCAGCACCAGGGCATTATTGGGCCGCGTTACGAGCATTGGTTCCGTAATGCTGCGTTGACGGTTATGAGTAATCCAGACGGCGGCACATTCATAGATATACCTAAAGTCTTTACAGATAAAGGTTATGAGCGCCAGCTCAAGCAGTATGTGACAGATAAAACTGTTTTAGACTTTTGGGATCGAGAAATGGCCTCTACTAGTGATTACCACAAGAGTGAGGTACTCGGCTGGTTTGTTAGTAAGTTTGGCGCTTTCCTGAGTAACGAGATGATGCGCAACATCATAGGCCAGAGCAAGAGTGCCTTTAACCTGCGCGAAGTCATGGATAACAAGAAAATACTGTTTGTGAACCTTAGCAAAGGCCGCACCGGCGAACTTAACTCTAATCTGCTGGGCATGATATTTATCATGAAGTTCCAGGCAGCTGCTATGAGCCGGGCCAACATACCAGAGGAAGATCGGCCTGACTTTTGTCTGTACGTAGATGAGTTCCAGAACTTCTCGACAGATTCATTTGCCACTATTCTATCCGAGGCACGTAAATATCGTCTGAACCTGATTGTCGCCAACCAGTTTACGACCCAGTTGACCGATGAAATCCGTGACGCGGTGTTTGGTAATGTAGGCTCGATTGTGTCCTTCCGCGTAGGTGCAGATGCCGACGCTGACGCCTTGAGCAAAAAGTTCCAGCCTATTTTTGACCGCGAGGACGTGCTGCGGCTGCCCAACTACAATACTATTACTCAGATGTTGATTGGCGGAATTCCCACACAACCCTTTAGCATGGCTACTATGCCTCCCTTGGGTACCCCCAATAAACAATTAGGCCAGGCGCTGCGCCAGCTTTCTGCCGCCAAGTATGGCCGCGCCAAGCAAACCGTAGAGAACGAAATTTTTGCCCGCCTGACTACCAAGGAAATTCCGCGTCCAGCCTATCCAACCTCTGAAGGTGGGCTGCCACCAGGCTCACCTCTAGCCAGCCCATTTGGAGCAGCACCAAGGGCAGGAGTACCAGCACCTGCTGGAATTGGAGCACCTGGTGCGCCGCGCCCAGCTGGCGCTAGTACTCCAGGCACAGGCTCGTCATTCTTAGATGATTGGCTGGCCAAACGGCGTGCTCCGGCCCAGCCCATTAAGCCCTCTGTAGGCCCTACAAGCGCACCAACTCCCATGACGCAGACTTTGCCACCAACTTCACCATTTAACGCCCCTGTGGCGCCCCAGACGGCTATAACGGGCCAGCCAAGCTCACCAGAGCGCCTGCCATCACCGCCTAGTAGCTTGGCGGGCCAGCCTGGAGCGTTCGCACCGCCGCCAAATATATCTAGCAACAAACTAGAAGACCAAGAGATAGCTGAGGTTGCAAACGAACTCCGCCAAACCTTTGCGCACACGCCACCTAAGGCAGAGAACACCACTCCACCGTCCCTGCAGCAACACCATGGCGAGATTAACCTTAGTCAAACAGCTCCAGCAACTACGCCTACAGAGCACGTAATCAGCATTGACCGTGACGGCACACTTAGCAAGCCCGAAGACGAGTAAATTAGTTTTATTTGGCAGGTCGGAGGTGGCGAAGGGCGAACCAGATTATTTCTAGTATGAGCCCTACTACGTAGCCACCTACAAACAGGATAAAGACAATTAGGTAGTTGTAGTGCCAGCCATAGTGCTTGGCACTATAAAACACGTAACTACTACCAATTAGAGCCACAATGGCGCCCGTCAGAAGCCCTGTGGGGCGTGCAATAGTTTTCTCTGCCACGCCACTAATGGCGTCCACTACAGGTTGATGTATAGCCTTGCTCAGGCCGCGCTCTGGTGAAGAGAGGTGTTTGCGGGTCCTGTTTAAGGCGCGCTGGAAGGCTTCAGCCTTTAGATCTTTGTTCACCATGAAGTCTTGTTTAACATCTGTCTCGGGCGTGACTTTAGGTGTAGTTTCTTTAGAGCTTTTAGCTTCATGCTCAGCTTTGGCGCGAAGTGTTTCTACGTCTTCTAAGGGTTTAGTCTCTGCTTTTTCGTGCTTGGGTTGGCTCTCAGCTTGCTCATGCTTTGGTAAGTGCTCGGCGCTATGCTCGTGCTCATGATGTTCTGGTGAATGAATTATTGGTTCGTGCTCTGCCATCACATACCTCCACTAGTTGTATATTCTGATCTTACAATCTCTAGCTCTTTACTCATCAGCCGGCTGCGAGCAAAGAAGTATCCAACGATTGCCGTTAAGCTGAAACCTATTAGCAGACTGGCGCCTGGACCTGTATTGGGTAGATTAGCGGCTGTTTGCTCTATGACCTTGTTAACACAGTGGGTTTGATCAATATCTACAATAACAGTACTGCTAGCTATAGAGTTCTGAATTTTGCAGTCAAAACTTTGCGGATCACCAGGAGGAGTATTGGTAACTGGTATAGGGTTTTTCATGCGGAATGTTACAGTCTTGGTAATTGTGCTGCCAGCCTTAATAGTTACGGGCTTCCAAAGTAATATAGTAGTGCTGCCTTGGGTCACAACCTTAGCGTCGTTAGCGTTGACTACATCGGCGTATTCCAAAGTATCGTTTATGGTGTCTTGGGGTAGGGCGTAATTAACTGCATCAGCATCACCAGCGTTTGTAATCGTGAATACAAAACTGAATTCCTGGCCCGGATCAGCCTTGATCTCCGCGGATTTTGTCTGGGGCGAGCTAATAAATGCCGATTTCTCTATTGTAACTAGAGGTGTTTTTTGCTTTTCAATCACTATATCGCGGGCACAGGTAGTAGCGGTTTTTGTGCCCACGCTACTTACGGCTGCAACTTTAGCGTGATAGGTAGCGGGCGCCGGACTGCCAGGATAATCAAAGGTAAACTTCTTGGCAACGGCACCAGTTGAGGCGGTCACTTTAACAGTTTCGGGTGCTTTGCCGGTGCCAGGAGTAAACTCGAAGGCACTAATTGTGGCTCCGCCAGTTGCAACGGCGCGGGCCTCAAACTCTACCTTTGTACGGCTAACAAATTTGGCGTTCAAAACAGTGCAAACTGCGCCTGGTGTAGGTGGTGGTTTGCAGGCTGCGCTTACATCGGTAATGGCAGGATTGAAAGGGCAGGCCGGAACGGTATGGCAAACCCGATTAGAGGTTATAGATATACCTTCAGCAGTTAAAAGCGCACTATTACAGAAAGTCCCTGGCTTCACGTCTGGCCGTACGGTAACCCAAAAATTGGCTTGGTAATTTTGCGTAGGGTTAGGACCTAAATTGGATGGATTTGGAGCCTTGTCCCATAAGGCAATATAGGTTTGGCCCTGGATGATTTGGGTAACACCCGTGTCTCCAGGTTGAAGATTGTTTACTTGAGACGGCGCATTATCCGTAATCTTAAAGTTCATGGCCGGAGCCTGGCCAGTGTTATCAAAAATTAATTTATAGTTAATGCGGTCACCAGGGTGGACAGTGGACCCACTACGGGGGTTAGCGTTCTTGATGATATGTGGGTTTGGCTTGCCGGTTGGAGGTATACCCGCCGTTACCACGTTGCCACAATCTTTGAGTATCCAGATCTGGCCAAGCCTGGTTGATGGTACTCGGTAAGCTTGCCAAACGGCATGATCCCAGCCAATGAGAGTGCGCATATATATAGGGGTTACAGTATTTGGTATCGGTATTTGTATGCTGTCACTACGGTTGGCTATGGTGCGGCCAATAGAATAAAATTCGGGGTTATGGGGGGTAGTAGTGTCTACTGTAGCGGGAACAGCTTGGTTTATTTGGTCAATGCCAACACCGTAATAGTTAAGAATTGCCTGTAAATCACCACCCGCATTTGCATTGTAATCGAATTTTAGGGCATCTACGCTTGCCACACCGCCCCGGATAATATCGTTAGGCGATTCTGCTAGAGATGGCTGGGAGGGCGAAAGTACCGCAAACAGCTGCAGAAGCATAGTTAAGACTACAAGGATAAAACCCAAACGCCGCACGGAAGACTCGTGCTTGAGTCGTTTGGCATAGAACGATACCTGATTAATCAGGCTAGGATTGAAAGGTAAATTACTAAGGAGTTTTTTAAACATGTTTGTACTTTAAAACTACTAGTGCTTATTAAATCACAAAACTATGTGTTCAAACAAGCCCGTAACTGGGCTTAAAAACTTATACTTACAAAATAGACAAAAACAGGTGCTTTTTTACAGGGTCTAACCTTGCATAAACGCTTGTTCATTTCGGCAATTTCATCTATAATATACATAGGTAAGATGACTAAAAGTAGTGAAGCGAGGGTTTGCTAATAGTGGCTAAAGAGTCCAAACAAAAAGACTATGGTTCTGATCAAATACAGGTCCTTGAAGGCCTGGAACCGGTCCGCAAACGGCCAGGTATGTATATTGGCGGCACAGGCCTAGAAGGCTTGCACCACCTTGTTTGGGAAATTATAGACAACGGTATAGATGAAGCACTGGCTGGCCACGCTACAAATATATCTGTTAAATTGCTGGCAGACGGTGGTGTAACGGTTATAGACGATGGTCGCGGTATCCCAACAGATATTCACCCTAAAACAGGCAAAAGCACTGTGGAAACCATATTAACGGTACTTCACTCTGGCGGTAAGTTTGGCGGTGGCGGCTACAAGGTATCTGGTGGTTTGCACGGTGTTGGTTCAAGCGTAGTAAATGCACTTTCAAGCAAGTTTAAGGTAACAGTTCACCGTGAAGGCAAAATGTACCAACAAGAATACGAAGTAGGTGCACCTTTATATGATCTAAAAGTAGTGGGCAAGACTGACAAAACCGGTACAGAGATTACTTTTTATCCAGACGAGTCTATCTTTAAAGAAAGTGTGAAGTTCGATTACGAGACTATCCTAGACCGTCTAAGACACGCCGCCTATCTGACCAAGGGCATTCGTACTTCTCTAGAAGACGAAGCAACGGGCAGGCGCTACGGCTTTTACTTTGAGGGCGGCATACAATCATACGTGAAGCATCTTAACCTAGGCAAGGATGTCATAGATGAAGACGTATTTTATGTAGATAAAGTAATAGAAGACAGTGGAGTAGAAATCGCCCTGCAGTATGCCGATGCCTACACCGAAACTGTCAAAGCTTTTGCCAATAATGTCTTTAACCCAGATGGTGGGACGCACCTGACTGGCTTCCGTACTGCTTTGACACGAGTTATTAACGACTATGCCCGCAAGAACGGTCTCGTCAAAGAAAAAGAAGAAAACCTAACAGGAGAAGACACAAGGGAAGGTCTGACCGCCGTTATTTTGGTCAAATTGCCTGATCCGCAGTTTGAGGGCCAGACCAAAAACAAGCTTGGAAACCCAGAGGTACAAGGCTATGTAACACAGGTAATGAACGAATACCTGACCTATTACTTAGAGGAGCACCCAGCTATTGCCCGTAAAATTGTAGGCAAGTCACTGCTTGCTGCCCGCGCCCGCAAGGCCGCCCGCGCTGCCCGTGACAACATTATTCGTAAAGGAGTACTGGAAGGATCGGGCCTCCCAGGCAAGCTAGCAGATTGTTCTAGCCGTAACCCAGCAGATTCAGAACTCTACATTGTAGAGGGCGACAGTGCCGGTGGCTCCGCCAAAGGTGGGCGGGACAGCAAAACCCAGGCCATTTTGCCGCTTAGAGGTAAGGTGCTCAATGTGGAGCGTGCTCGTCTAGATCGCATGCTGGGCAATAACGAGATTGTGACGCTCATCAAGGCACTAGGAGTTGGTATAGAAGAGCAGTTTAGTATGGAAGGTCTGCGCTACCACCGCATTATTATCATGACCGATGCCGATGTCGACGGATCGCACATCACTACACTTTTGCTGACGTTTTTCTTCCGGTTTATGAAGCCAATCATCGATGGAGGGTATTTATATATCGCTAAACCGCCCCTGTTTGAGCTGGTCAAGAGTGGTCGCAAATCCAGTACCTTTATTTATGACGAAGAAGAACTAGAAACAGTAGTCTCTAAGAACATCGAGGATCGCAAAAAGGAAGGGCTAAAGGTTGACCCAGCTGACGATCGCATAAAGCAAGCAGGCTTTACAGAGCAGAAGCGATATAAAGGACTGGGTGAAATGGATGCCGAGCAGCTGTTTGAGACCACTATGAACCCCGCTCAGCGTGTACTTGTGCAGGTGCGTGTAAACGATGCAGAAAAGTCAGATGCAATATTCAACAAGCTGATGGGTACAGAGGTGGAGCTGCGTAAAAACTTTATACAGGCGCACGCCAAATTCGTAAAGGACTTAGACGTTTAGCATGGATGATGATGTAACCCCAATTGAAGATGTTAACGAGCCTATCGTTGTAAACCAGCAAACTGAAGACGATGAAGTTCTGGACCTAACACATTCGAGGGTTGTAGAACGCCGCAAGGTAGAAGACGTCATGGAGAACAGCTACTTACGCTACTCCATGAGCGTTATTGTGGCTAGGGCTTTGCCAGATGTGCGTGATGGTCTAAAGCCTGTACATCGCCGTATTTTGTACGTCATGAACCGCATGGGCATCACACCCGGCGGCAAGACTGTTAAGAGTGCCCAGATTGTGGGTGAAGTCATGGGTAAATACCACCCACATGGTGATAGTGCTATTTATGAGTCTATGGTCCGTATGGCGCAACCATGGGCAATGCGCTACATGCTGGTAAATGGCCAGGGTAACTTTGGTAGTATGGATGGTGATCCAGCCGCAGCCTATAGATACACTGAGGCCAAGATGACTAACCAAGCAGAGGCTATGCTGGTGGATATTGAGAAAGAAACTGTGCCATTCCGTGACAACTACGATGGCACCCGCCAGGAGCCAGAAGTATTGCCAGCCAAACTACCTAACTTACTTCTAAATGGCCAAATTGGTATTGCTGTAGGTATGGCAACCAATATCCCTCCACATAACCTAAACGAAATCGTGGATGCCACTGTAACACTTATAGATAACCCCCAAGCTACGTTAGATGATCTGTTGCAACATGTTAAAGGCCCAGACTTCCCAACAGGCGGCATAGTCTATGGGCGTGACTCTATACGAACCGCCTTTGCTACTGGTCGGGGTGGAGTCGTTGTACGCGGAGTGGCAGCTGTTGAGGAAGGTGCCAAAGGCAGGCACCAGATTATTATTAGCGAAATTCCTTATGCTCTGAACAAAGAAAGCTTGATTCTCAAGATCGCTGATCTGGTAAAAGAAAAGAAAATTACTGGGATCAGCGACATCCGTGACGAAACCGCCAGGGGTGAAGTACGTATTGTCATTGATCTACGCAAAGATGCATACCCTAAGAAGATTCTTAACCAACTATATAAGCTAACACCTCTCCAGACTGCTTTTCATTACAATATGCTGGCGCTTGTTGATGGCATTCAGCCGCGCATACTTGGCCTTCAGGACATACTCCAGGAGTACCTAAAGCACCGCCAGACCGTAGTCCGTCGCCGGACAGAGTTTGAGCTGCGTAAGGCCAAGGATCGTGCCCATGTGCTGGAAGGTCTTAAGATAGCACTGGACCATATTGACGAGGTTATTAAGACTATCCGGGCAAGCCAAACTACAGAAGAAGCCCAAGAGAACCTAATTAAACAGTTTAAACTTTCGGAAATCCAGGCTAAGGCTATTCTGGCCATGCAACTGCGCACTCTAGCCGGTCTTGAGCGTCAAAAGATTGAGGATGAGTTAGCCGAGCTACTCAAAATTATTGCGGGGCTAGAAAAAATTCTGGCCAGCGAGAAGGAAATACTCAAGATAATTAAAACTGAACTACTTGATATGAAAAAGCAGTTTGGTGATGAGCGCCGTACAAAAATTATCGCAGGCGAACTCAACAAAATGAGCGATGAAGACCTAGTACCTGACGAACAAGTCGCTGTAACGCTTACATCGGCAAATTACATCAAACGCTCATCCGTAGGTGAATATAAGCGCCAAGGACGAGGCGGAAAGGGTCGCCGGGGCATGGTTACACGTGAAGAAGATATGATAGAACACGTTGTAAATGCCTCTACACATGATTTCTTATTGTTCTTCACAAACCGCGGCCGTGTGTTTCGATTGAAGACGTATGAAGTGCCAGCCGCCAGCCTAAGTGCTAAGGGAATTGCGCTTGTGAACCTGCTGCAGCTGCAGCCAGAAGAAAGAGTCAGCTCCATCATAAATATCAGCAAAGGCGATAAAGCTGGGCATCTGTTTATGTGCACAGTTCGCGGCGTAGTCAAGAAAACGCCCTTTGAACAGTACAAAAACGTTCGTGCTACTGGCTTAATTGCCATAAACCTCGACGATGGTGATGAGCTTCGTTGGATCCGTATGACCAGCGGTGACGACGAGATCATTATTTCAACCGCCTTGGGACAAGCTATTCGGTTTGATGAAAAAGGCGTCCGGCCCATGGGCAGAGTATCGCGCGGGGTACGTGGTATCCGCTTGCGTCCAGACGATGAGGTCATAGGCATGGATACGGTCAAAAAAGAGTCCAGCATTTTTGTTATTAGTAAGTATGGCTATGGCAAACGCACCAAAGTAGAGCAGTTTACCGCCCATGCTCGCGGAGGAGTAGGTATACGCAGCGCTATAGTTAACACCAAGACTGGCAACTTGATAGGCGTAAAGACGCTTACAGCTGATGCCACACAAGAGGTAATCATAATCTCACAGCAGGGCCAAACTATCCGTCTGGGCCTCAAGAACATACCGTCACTAGGTCGCGCTACCCAGGGTGTTCGCATAATGCGCCTCAACGGCAAAGATGAAGTAGTATCACTAGCTCTAGTAGATAAGACAGAAGAAGTTGATGAAGATGATGTACCTATAGCCGTGCCAATACCAAGTTAAGCTGTCGATGTAATAAGCACAACCTTTATTGCCACAAAACAGTATTGCATTATCTGTTGCAACAGGGTACTATGTCTTGAGCTTGTTCGGATGTTACGGGAATGTGGGCTCTGAACGGTTTGGACTTTAAAAATTGAATAGTGCAAATCAACGTCAGTTTTTGAAATTGTTTTTAGTAAGTCAAATGAAATTCGCAAGGATTGAAGTTCGACTGATACAGAGCAAATTCTTTTTTTGGAGAGTTTGATCCTGGCTCAGGATGAACGCTGGCGGCGTGCCTAATACATGCAAGTCGAGCGGTAAGGCTCTGCACCCATTATTTGACCAGGTAAGTCCGTTTATTCGGAAACTACCTGCGTTTTAGTCTCCAGGCTAGAGACTAAAGTCGAATACTGAGTGTAGAGTACACGAGCGGCGGACGGCTGAGTAACGCGTAGGAACGTACCCCGAAGTGAGGGATAATCCACCGAAAGGTGGACTAATACCGCATATTCTCTAAGGAGCAAAGCAGCAATGCGCTT
>DATIHJ010000014.1:0-9830 GCA_035480855.1 Patescibacteria group bacterium | reverse complement strand
AAGCCGTTGTGGATGCACAGAAAGCTGATCACTTTGAGGGTGAAAATAGCCTTGAAATTACCGATGAACTTATAGAGCTTAGCATGCAGCTGTTTGATCTATTGGGAATTGAGTATAGCAAAGAGTTAGTTGAGCGTTATGTACAATCTATTATGCAAAATGAGTTTTTATCACCCTTCAATTCTAAAGAAATGCCTATCGATCAGCTCAATGTCATAGGCACTCATGAGTATATGCTAGCCGGTAAAAGTTCCATTGTTGATGGCATCGTGCATTTCTTTAGGCAAAAAATACTGCCTTCTGCCCAACTCGGCAGATATGCTCTAGCAGCCTAAAAAAATATTTACTTGATGTTAGGGATTGACGGTAAAATCACCAGCTGTTTCTTCATGTAAATGATCATGAAATGTATAAGTACCCGTTTGCGAAAGCGTTATGGTAACACTTTGCCCGCCTAATGCAGTTAATTCCGATTCACCGGCGTAAACAATATGATGAAGATGCGGCCCAAAAGCAATATCTCGCACCTCATGATCTTCATTAATAATTGACAGAGTATCGCACTTATTTGCATTCGTGTGCAATGGACTTACTTGTCCGTTTTTAATCGTAACTTGGTGACTGGAGTGTTGGCCATAGCACGCACCAGTAAGTTGGCCGTCTACCTGATAGATACCTTCATCTGTTATTAACTTCTTTACCTGATCTGAAGGCTGCATGTTGTAGTGCAAGTTGTTAATAATCACAATGGACCCACCTACTACAATCAAGATTATCCCTACTGTCGATATAAAAAAGAATAGGTTCCAGTTTGGTTTTGGACCTCGCCCCAGATGGAGAAAAAAGGTTATCTGAATGATTGCTTGGATCACAGCAAACCCCATAATAGTCACAAGTAACGCTGTTCCTGAGATTTTGTGATTAACTACTAAATAGTAGGGTATAAATGTAAATATCAGGGACAATATGAAGCCTATTACATAGGATCTAACAGTTCCATGTTCATGATCTTTCTTGCTGCTCATACGAAGGCCCTCAGGTAGACAATAGTAAATATAAAGATCCAGACTATATCTAGGAAATGCCAAAACAGGCTCAGCATGGCAAGCTTCCGCACCAAGTGCGAGTTAAGCCCTCGTTTCATAACAAAAACCATGGTGATAGCGAGCCAAAGTAATCCAACAATAATATGCAGCCCATGCGTGCCTAAAAGCACAAAGAATGAGGACAGAAAGGCGTTGCTGTGAAATGTGTTACCCTCACGAATAAATTTTGAAAATTCACTAAACTCCAAGCCCAAAAACGCCAAGCCCAGTGCGAACGTAATCCCGAACCAGATAAGAGTTTGGGTTTTTTTGAGCTGTCGGACAGAAATCATGGCAATTCCGCACGTAAAGCTGCTTGTTAGAAGTATTAGAGTCTCGGTCAATGCTAGCGGCAGCTTGAAGAGATTGCGACCTGGCTCACCGCCAAAAGTGTTGTTGTGCAACACTGCATAGACAGCGAACAAGACCGAAAACATCAGAAGGTCAGTCATCAAATAAACCCAGAAGCCGAACATGGCTCTATCGTTAGACTGCGCTTCATGCTCGGTTTCGTGATTAACTACCATGTGCGCCACCGTTTGTTTCGTATTACATCTATTACAAATGTGATTATGACGGCTAGGAGTTCTCTAAGCCCCATATCTTCATCTGAATCGTATTCTTTTACAGGACCCTCAGCTCGAGCTTTCTTTATTCGGGCCTCCTCAAGATGTTGCACCTCAGCGGCCGACAAAACATATTCGGTGTCTTCGTCATAGGTTCTAATGATTAATGTGGCAATGATGCCAATTATCGATACAACAACTAGCCAGATAATATTCCAGACAAAGCCAAAACAGGCCAAAGTTCCAAAAGCAGCAATATAGATACCGGCTGCCGTGTTCCTGGGTACATGTATATCTTCATAAGTAGGCTTTGGCATGCCACGTTGTTTCATCTCCCAAAATGCGTCGCGAGAGGATACGTGTGGGATGGCAGCGTAGTTGTAAGATTGTGGCGGTGATGGCGTAGCCCATTCTAGCGTTCGTCCATCCCATGGATCGCCCGATGTATCACGTAGTCTATTCTTTTGAATAAAGCTGGCTAGGATTTGGGCAAGCTGTAGGGCTACACCAGTAGCAATAACAAGCCCTCCTAGTAACATAAGTATAAATAGCGGCTGCCAGCCCGTTGAAGCATCGTAATGATCAAGTCTCCTAGTAGCACCCATAAGCCCTAGTACATACATAGGGATAAAAGACATACAGAAGCCAACTATCCAACACCAAAAGGCGTACTTACCAATCCGCTCATTGAGCTTGATGCCTGTGAACTTCGGAAACCAATATGAAAAGGCGCAAAAGATACCAAACAACACACCGCCAATAACAGTTGAGTGAAAATGCGCCACCAAAAACAGGCTGTTATGAAGCTGGAAATCAACTGGTGGCACGGCCAGCAACACACCGCTTATACCACCAAGAGCAAAAACGGAGACAAACCCAAGGAACCAAAGCATAGGCGTATCAAACCGTATCTTTCCTTTATACATTGTGGCAATCCAGTTAAACACTAGAACTGATGTTGGAACAGCAATAACCATTGTCATAACTCCAAAGAATACATCTACATCTGCGCTAGCGCCCATGGTGAAGAATTGATGCAGCCATACCGAAAGTGCCAGCGCCGAGACACCAAACATTCCCAGCACTGCCGACATATAGCTAGCAATTGGCTTTCGACTGTAAGTCGATACTACTTCCGAATACACTCCAAAGGCCGGTAGAATCAAAACATAGACCTCAGGATGTCCCCACATCCAAATAAGATTGGTATACATCATGGGGTCGCCGCCGCCAAGGGTTGTAAAGAAGTGCGTACCTAGGGACCTGTCAAAATAGACTAGAAATAGTGTCGCAGTTAGCAGCGGGAATATGGTGACCGCCATTAACATGCTAAATAATGATCCCCAGGTAAATAGGGGCATTTTCTTAAGCGTCATCCCAGGCGCTCTCATCTTTAGAATTGTCATAATAAAGTTAATAGCACCAAGAGTCGTTCCAATTCCGGAAATCATCAAACTCCAAATCCAGTAGTCGACTCCAGTTCCAGGGCTAAATTGCTTTGATGCCAGGGGCTGAACTGCAAGCCAGCCTGTGGCTGCATAGTGCCCGCCAAAGACAAAAAACATGTTCACCATTACTATTCCGCCAATAAATAGCCAAAATCCTAACGTGTTCAAGAAAGGTGAGGCAAGATCTCGGGCACCAATCTGAAGAGGCACAATGTAGTTTATGAGTCCAAAAACAAAGCCCATAGCCACGAAGAAAACCATTATGTTGCCATGAGCTGTAAAAATCTGCTGAAAATGATCTGAAGAGAGATAGCCATGCGAACTGCCAGACGATAAGGATTGTTGGAGCCATATCATAAGGGCATCAAGTCCACCGCGAAGCAGCATAGCTCCACTCGCAATAAAGTACATGATGCCAATCTTCTTTGGATCAACTGAGGTCAACCACTCCTTCCAGAGCCATTTCCACCTTTTCATTTTAGTAATCACAAGAACAACGATTAGACCTAATAAGAAAAATGTAGCCGTTCCACCAAGAGTAAACCATTCGTGTGGTAGCGAACTCCAATGTAAATTACCAATCAGAAATCCTTGCATAACTAGTGCGTATGCCCTCCCGGCCCTTCGTATTTACCTATCACACTAGCGTATAAGTTAGGATCAAATGACGAGTAGAAAACAGCCCGGTTATATTCGCTTGGCACTAGCAGTTTTTTGTATGTAACAATATCAAGATTATTTGGAGACTGTTTTACAGTCTGCTCCCAATTAACAAACGAATCCATAGAACCGGCGCGAGCCGTGAATTTCATTCCCGCAAAACCTGCGCCGTTTATTTCTGCTGAACTTCCCGGATAATCTCCTGCTGTGACAGCCATGAGGTTAAGCCTATTAACATGGCTAGTCATCGTATACAGCTGACCACCAAGATTTGGAATCCAAAATGAACTCATCGGTGTCTCGTCGGCTGTCATCTCAAAAGTTACTGGTGTATCAACAGGTAGCTGAACGAAATTTAGTGATGCAATACCCTGGTCTGGGTAGATAAATAACCACTTCCATCGTAATGATATGACTTCGATTGTTAGCGATTGAGCGTCAGCGGCAATCACTTTTTGCGGAACCAACTTATGTGTTGCTGGTGCCATAACACTGACAAGTATGAGCATTACAGTTGTAGGTATCATCCAAATGCCCGGAGCAAGAATTTTACTGTGGTGCGGCTGGGGATTATGGTTTACTTTAGTGTTCGATTCTCTATATCTCCATGCAAAAAAATAAAGAAGTGAGAGGGTAGGGATGGCAATTGCAAATAGCACAGACAGAGTAAAAATCATAAGGCTATGTTGTTCGTGAGCAATCTGGCCTTTTGGGTTAAACAGTGCAACGTTATGGCCATGTAGGAGTCTGCGGATAAGCAGCGCTAGATCAATAAGCCCAAATACAAAGATAATTACAGTCCATACTGGGGTTTTTTTCTTATTAGGTTTTATCACTGGCACCACTTTATCATTAAGTATACGTAACCATTATACGATAAGCGGCCTACACTTGCTTATGCTTGCAAATTTTATTTAACCCGACGATACTATTCCAAAACTAACCTACCGGAGATATAGATGGCTGGGGTTGAACAAAGCACAATTCTTTGGGGAATGATGGGAAGCGGTAAATCGACTTTAGGCCAAGGGCTTGCAGAGCATCTAGGGCAACCATTTGTTGATACTGACCAGCTTATTGAAAAGGCCTTTGGTGTAAGTTGCGCAGAACTTATAGCATCACCAAGAAAAGACTTTGGAGTACACCAAACCGCAGCAATAACTGCTCACATACCGACTACTCCCGAGGTAATAGCCACAGGAGGAAGTGTCGCTATGTACCCGGAACTCGTGCGCCATCTGGGCCAGTTTGGCTTAGGTATATTCATAGATGTGCCCGTTGGTGCCCTTGAGTCACGACTAACTTCTGAGCGCATAGCTGCAATAAACAATCCGGACAACCTCACTTTCGGTGAGCTTTGCAGAGTAAGAGCAGAATTTTATAATGCAGCCGCCGACCGTAGATTGTGGGTACCAGGCTACGAGAATGAAGGTACTACACTCGAGCGTCTAATTGGGCTTCGTGCAACCGAGTCGTAACCAAAGCGCTTAAAAGTGTTGGCGAATATGGGAGACCGTGAATTCCCAATGTGCATCTGTTTTTTTATCTGGGTTAAAGATGTTCAAGGGGTCGAAAATGCTTTTGAGTTCTTTAAAGTGAACCATCATACTCTTGGAATACATAAGATAAAGCCAGGGGCCGCGGATCATACCGTCGTTGTGCTCGCCAGATATTGAGCCCCCGTACTTTAACACCAGCTCATTAACCTCGCGCATAGCTGGCGCAAGCTTTATACGCTCCATTTTATCTTCTATCTTCATGAGAGGTATAACGTGGAAGTTGCCATCGCCCATATGCCCGGCTACTGTTGCCATCAACTTGTAGCTATTTACAATTTCGCGCAGTTTGGGTAGGAACTGTGGTAAGTTTGGAGGTGGTACCACTAGGTCATCTATGAACGGAGCCGTATGCTTGTCTTTGACTTTTTTGCGCAGCAAGTTAAAGCTTTCTCGGCGCATTATGCGAAACTTCCAGGCTTTGGCTTCCGTCTCGTCCTCTTCCATAGCTTCTAAATTAAAATGCTTCAGCAGCCCCCTCATGTCATCAATCTTTTTAGTTACTTCTTCTTGGGTCTGGCCAGTAAATTCCACTAATAGAATTAGTTTGGGTATGCCGCGCAGCAAGATAAATGCATCTGGTATTAGTTGCAGACCTAGTTTAAAAAGGCCTTTCCATCCCAAGTTTTTACGAAAATATGGAAAAAATTTGATAGACAAGTTAAGAGTGTAATTATCAAAACTTTCGAAGCTAGTCGGGTGCTGGGTCATAACGGTATTTATGATGTCACCGAGGCCATCCATATTCTTCAAAAAGCACACTAGCACTCCGCCATAAGGCTCCTTGGGCACTAAACGGAACTTAATGTCAGTCACAATCCCTAGAGTCCCCTGTGAGCCTACAATCACTTGGGTCAGATCAAACTTACCAGTCTCTCGGTCCCAAACATTCCACAGGTGATAGGCGGTAGAGTCTTTAGAAACTTTTGGCTTAGCATCCTTAATTTCGTCATAATTGGTATCCACTAGCTCAAATACCTTGCGGTATAATTCACCTTCAAAGTCTTTTTGAGCCATTTTATCGTCTAAATCCTTTTTGCCAAGGGGCTTTATGGTGTATTCGTTTCCGTCAGACAGTACAACTTTGAGCTCCTCAATAAATTTTTCTGTTTTGCCGTACCGTAGCGACAGTTCACCACCCGAATTGTTTGCGACCATTCCACCCACCGTGCAGATTTCTCGGCTAGCAGGGAAGCTGGGCATCCATGCCTTGTATTTAAGTGTCTCTGGCTCAAAATCACGATAGTAGACGCCTGGCTGTACATGCGCACTCAATGCGTTAACCTCTAAAATACGATTAAAGTGCTTACTCATATCCATAACAATGGATTGACTAATAGCACCGCCGCCCATATCTGTTCCACCTGAGCGGGCTGTCAGCGAAATATGCTGTTTACTGAGTGACTTTTGCTCGGTAACATACCGTACTAATTGTTTTATATCCGCAGCATCTTTTGGAGCAACTACTACCCGCGGCATAAGCTCAAACATACTTGCGTCGTGGCTATATAGTTCTAGAGTAGCGGGCGAAGAATCAACTTCGCCTTTTATAATAGTCTGCAGGGCAGGTTTAAGATCTGGCTCTGATGAAGATACAGTAGGCTCAGAAGTAGAACCGTAAGCCGGTATAACGTTTTCTACCTCGTCTGCTGTTTGTGATTCTGTAGCGATTGGTGACGATTTGGCCGGTTTCGGCGCCTGCCTAACTATATCTTGAACTAGTCCACCACGTTTTTGTTTGTTTGGAGGCATGCTTAGTAACTGGCTTTCAGTTTATTCAAACCGCACATTCTAACCATAAGCTTAAAGGTAAAACGCGCTGGGGACAAGGGTCTACTCGGACTGGGCAGTATTGTGGCCTTTGTAGGCACTACGAACCTGGAACAAGATATATAGGCCGATCGCTGTACCTATTAGGCTGCCTAGCAGAGTACCAATGCCGCCATAATCTGTAAAAAATATGACAATTGCGTAAACTACATTTACCATTGAAGCGTAAAACAATAGATTCCAGCCGCTCTTTTTGCGCTCGCGCAGGCCAGGGAAAGCTGCGAGGTACAAAACGCCTTCAACGATCAACACAATTAGACCAAACCATACTCCCGCTGTTAGGCGATTTGCTTGTACTAAGTTGTTGCCATAAAGCTGATTAATACTGTTTGCGTAGTTAACAAATGCATTGGCTAAGTGGGCCCAGTGCCATAGCACAAGAGCAGACCAAAGTGTCAGTATGCCTAGCACTAGATCTATCCAGGGCAAGTACTGCACAAGAGCTTTTTTGCCGTTCTCTGGCATTTTTGGCGCCTTTTTTACAAAGACATCGCTTAGCATGTCTTCAATTTTATTTAGACTCATTATCCGGTCCCCCTCTTTATACCTTTAGCATAAACTTCGCAATTTCTTAACGCAAGCTGAGAGCTGTGTATAAGTAAACCGAAACGGTTTACAATGATATGACTATGGGGAGGTTTGAAAAGGAGTACAAAAGGCTCAATGATGAGCAAAAAAAGGCCGTTAATAGCATTGATGGCCCTCTGCTTGTAATTGCAGGGCCTGGCACTGGCAAAACCCAGTTACTTACTACTCGGGTGGCTAATATTTTGCGAATTAGTGACGCACAGCCGCAAAACATCCTATGTTTAACGTTTACTGAATCTGCCGCTTATGAAATGCGCGAACGACTTATAGGAATTGTTGGCCAGCAGGCATATAACATCACCATCAGCACCTATCATGCCTTTGGCAGGGAGTTGATTGGCCGTTTTCCAGATTACTTCAGTGACATGCCAGACATGCATGCCATTGATGACCTTGGCATACATAGCACTATCCAAGACATTGTTGCCGCATTGCCATACAGCAATGCACTCAAAAAAAGTGACTATTACTTGCGCGATGTCATAAGCTCTATTAGTGATTTTAAGCGGTCATTATTTGAGCCAGACGATATTAGAAAGGTAGCCAGGCTCAACTTAGCATTTATAGAAAAGACAAGCATGCAAACAAAAAAACATTTGCATGCAGTGGCGCGAATAGATAAAAAATCAATACCTGCCTTTAGCGCTTTACTAAAGGCCACCAAACAACCAGCAGGCAAGCAGTTTGCAATTCCCGGCGTAATAAGCCTAGATTATTTGTGGCAAGAACAGCTAGCAGAGGCAGTACAAACTGCCGAGAAATCTGGCAAAACCACAAGCATTACTGCTTGGAAAAACGCCTGGCTTGCTCGTGACGCGGCTGGTGAGTTTATAGCCCGGGGCAAAGATATATGCCAAAAGCTTTTGGCCCTGGCAGATATTTATGAATCTTACTTACAAGCACTCAATACCCAAGGACTGTTTGACTACGACGATATGATTTTGCGTGCCATTGACGGTTTAGAAAATAATACAGAGCTTCGTTACACCTTGCAGGAACAATACATGTACATCCTGCTGGATGAATTCCAGGACACTAATGCTGCCCAGCTTAAGCTCGTCAAGCTACTTACAGATAATCCAGCATATGAGGGTAAGCCTAATATTCTGGCAGTTGGTGACGATGATCAGGCCATTTATGCTTTCCAAGGTGCAGACTACTCGCATATGCTGGCTTTCAAAAATATGTATAAGGATGTGAAGACTATTAGCCTGACAAAGAATTACCGTTCACACAAAGACGTGCTCCATGTAGCTCATGGTATTGCCCAGCAGATTGAAACCCGCTTGCATCACCACTTGAAAGAAATAGACAAACTACTTAGTGCCGAAAGCCAGGAGCTGCCTGCAACGTCTCAAGTAGCGAGGCATGAGTTTAAGAGCGATGTTGCCCAGTACGGCTGGGTCAGTGAACACATTGCTAAACTGATTAAAGACGGCGTGAATCCCAGCCAGATAGCAGTACTAGCACCACAGCACAGATACCTTGAACCAATTGTGCCATATCTCAGACAGCTCAAAATACCAGTCCGCTACGACAAGCGTGAAGATGTGCTAGAGGATGTGCATATAGCCCAACTGTTACATATGGCCGAGCTAGTACTAAGCCTAGCCAACAACAACAGCGCAACTGCTAACAATTTGTGGCCACAGATACTTAGCTATGAATTTTGGCAACTGCCAACGGAACATATTTGGAAATTATCGTGGAAGGCAAGCGAGGAACGAAGCAATTGGACTGAACTATTGATGTCAGACACCGCTACCCACCACATTGCGCTATTTTTTGCCCAGCTAGCTCCCATGGTCTCGATTGAAACATTAGAAACCATGCTGGATTACCTAGTCGGAGTTAATGAATTACCTATTAAAGCTAAAAAAGCAGGGCTGCGCTCGCCATATTATGAATACAATTTTGGTAAACGAATCCGCCAGCAGAGTGTGTCTAGCTTTTGGGCATTACTATCTAACCTTACTGTGCTGCGCCAACACCTGAGAGAACACAAAAACCAAGACAAGTCCCAACTAATGCTATTAGATATGATTGAGTTTTCTCGCGCTCATCGGGACGCAGACATAAAGGTGCTTAATACAAGCC
>DATIHJ010000013.1:0-120566 GCA_035480855.1 Patescibacteria group bacterium | reverse complement strand
CCACAATGGAGCCTGTGTGCGAGAGCTTTATCTAGACTACGTACAGGTCCAAGATACTACTCCGCCGCCACCACCTTCAGATTCCACACCGCCAACTGTATCTATTGCTACACCAGCTAGTGGAGCAACTGTATCTGGTGTGGTCAATATTGGGGCTGCTGCTAGTGACAATGTTGGGGTAGCTAAGGTTGAGTTCTACATAGATAGTACTTTAGTCTCAACCGTTACAGCTAGTCCGTATAACTACAGTTGGAATACGGCTACTGCTACAAATGGTTCACATATTGTGACAGCTAAAGCCTACGATGCGGCAAATAACTCTATGAGTGCAAATGAGAATGTTACAGTAAGTAACGCAAATATAAATAGTGCTCCTCCATCGCCAGCCGGCTATTTCACTCTACAGCCCGTTGGGTCATGGTCGTCACTACCTAACGATAGCCAGTGTGCAGCAAGTGTACATAATTCAACCTGGGAACCCCGACTAGAAAATTTTCAGCAAAACAATACAATGCCAGCCCCAGGAGCAATGGCGCAGTCGTTTGCGATCCGCCCGCGCGACCAGGGCAATACATACGATTCAAGGTGGGATTCATGGCTCTTGCCACGGGTAGACGGCCAATTTACGGGTACCACAGATGAGATACTACAATGGGCAGCTTGCAAATGGGGTTTGCCCGACAATCTGATTCGCGCTGACGCGGCTGATGAGTCAACTTGGTTCGAGTATCTGCACTTTCCTAATAATGCCTCTTTCGGTGGAGGTGGTGGAGGCAGCTCTTACTGGAACCGTGGAAGCGGTGACGCCTTCTCCGCAGCTTCTGCCGCATCGACAACCTTTTGTCAGGGCATAGCTTCGCAGGCAATTCTTTCCACAGATATACACGATTACCAAAAAGATCCGATAACAACGTATGGTGGCTATCCATATACCCCCGGCACCGGACTTTGTCCAAAAACATATTCTATACTGGGCGTCATGTCATGGGATGACCCGGCTTGGGAGGCACCCTACCCCGCCTACCAGGGCAATCAAAATGGAACCTTCCCGTTTACTCGTGACTCAACTGCTGCGGCGGCTGATTATTGGGGAGCACAGATTCGCGGTTGCTACGAAGGATGGGAGTCTTGGCTTAAAAATACTGGTACAAAAACTTATGCAGCAGGTGATCTTTGGGGATGTATGGGAGCTTGGTACTCAGGTGATTGGCACTCTACACCTGCCACTACCTATATAACTAACGTCCAAACTAATGAGAATAACTTAATTTGGCTAAATTCAGCCTTTGACGACTCAGCACAACAATACCACTGTGACCCGATTTACGGCTGCCCTAAGTAGCTAGCAATAAATTACAAAACACACAGAATTTTTCTTCCTCAACATTTCAGGACTTGTAAATAAGAAGTAAGGTGCCAATAAAAGTAAGTGCAATACCAATAATTTTTATTGTGTCGAAACTTTCTTTTAAAAACAGCACAGATAATATTATTACTATTCCAACATAAGTTGCTGCTAAAACAGATGCAACACTAGCAGTGAGTTTATTGAGTGCTAAAACGTAGAGAATTGAACCAGCAGCCATCATTATTCCGATTGTAATTCCGGCCGGTAGTTCTTTGATTGGCATTTTAAAAGACCTGTGGGCAATTAATAGGGCTGGAATTCCAGTTATAAGCATGCCGATACCCATAAGAAAATTAAGCTGGTAAGGGCTTAGGCTCTTTAGGGTGACCTTCATCAAAAATGTAGCTACACCAACTAAAATTATATAACCAAGAATAAATATATATCCCATGCATCAAATTGTAACAGTTAGACTTAGATTCTAGTATTTTGTAGCATAAGCACTATTGATAATCTGTTGGACAACCTTTATCCTTACATTAAGATGGCAGCTAAAAATGCGACAAAAAATTTATCTAAGCATGTAGCCATATTACGGATAATATTTGGTCTAATGTGGCTTATAAACGCATTATTTAAATGGCAGCCTGCTTTTAAAGAGGGCTTTCTTGATCAAATCAAATCGGCAGCAGACGGGCAGCCTAGTTGGCTGCATGGCTGGTTTAATTTTTGGATTCAGTTATTTTCACATAATCCCCACGCCTTTGCCATATTAATAGCTTTGGTTGAAACACTAATTGCTCTAGCCTTAATATTTGGTGTGGCTCGTAGAGCAACATATTTATCTGCAGCTGTTTTTAGTTTGCTTATTTGGGCCGTAGCCGAAGGCTTTGGTGGACCTTACAGTGCCGCGTCAACTGATATTGGCACAGGAATTATATATGCTGTAGTGTTTTTATCATTATATGGACTAGAGCGACAAGCTGGTCAAAGTAGCTGGTCTCTAGACAACTATATTGTTAAACAAATTCCATGGTGGGCGGTTATAGCAAATCCCTAACCTCTAGCAGCGGTTTCCTTCTTAACATCATTCACTATTTGTCTACGCTTTCTGTATTCTTTTTGTGTTAAGTAGACTACAAGTGCGTCAAATAAAGTAAGCAGCAATAAGCCTATAGAGAACTTGTAAGTAAGCCTATAAGCCTGGTAGACAATAAAACCAGCCGTTACAACTATTAAGCCTACATAGGCCCATAGATGTTGTCGGAACACCTCTATAACAAGTACTACCTTAAGAATTCCATGTGATAGCAAATAGAAAGCACCAAATACTAAAGAAGCCGAGGTAATGCCGTGAGCTGACTTTAAGATGTGATTTGCTATAAAGTCTTTTGGGTCAGTCGACAACTCATGCTGCGTAAGTATTCTTGCAAGATTATTAAGTTGCACCGGCTTTAAGAAAAGTAGCAGTAAACCGCCTAGACACTCTAATATTCCATCGGCAGCTTTAAGATATAGCGTAATCTTAAATGCATCATCCGTGACAGGTGTATTATTGGGTAGTTTCTCTGCCATAACCCTAATTGTAAACTACCCTGTTACTGTTTGCTGGGTAGAGGGGGAATGTCAGGGTAGAATATATCAGTATTGCGTGGGGTCTTAAAATCTTCAACATTAGGTGCATAGATTTGTACGGTCATATTGTAGTGAGGAAACAAGCACAACATATCGCAATGATTTACATCGTCAAGTGCTTGTGAATCAATGTACAACGTATTATTACTTACACTAATCTTGAGCTTTGATAAGTCAGGATGATCTACGTAATGTACGTTGACCGCGTAATCAGGTGACTGCACATATTCAATATCAATTTGGCCGCTAGTAGCTACTTTTGTGAAAGGCTGGATATTTTTAATTGCTGTTGTATGCAAAGATTCTTGGTAACGTTGCTGGATGTGCGGCGCAACATCGGCAGCTAATGCTCCAGCCGCGACTGAGCAAAGTAAGAATAGGCCCACTAAAGTGCCAGTTATCCAGCCGCGTACTGGCCATTTACGCTTAAATATGGCAACACCAGCCAAAATTAAGAAAGTAGCTACGGTTACCACAATGCCCATAATGAGTGATAGTAACCATTTTTCTCGGATGCCGATTGGGAAAATGTTCTCTTGGAACAACCTACCGTTATGAAGGAAAATATATGCCCTTGTGACCGCAACGCCCATAATCATTGCTAAGCCAGTTAATATAAAGCCAACACCTGCCAGTTTTATAATAGCCTTAAAAATCCTATCAATAGCCGATAGTAGTGTGCTGTTTAGTCGCCGAGCTGTATTTGCTACATCCGCTTGTTTGACTGAGGCTTTGAGAGCTTCAAGTGTGACCGGCTTACCTTGCATTTGCAGTTTTTCACTAGTACTGATAGCTGGAGGAACCACTAGCCATAGAATTAAGTACAATATAATGCCACTACCGCCACCAAAAATAGCTAACAGTACAAAAGCGATGCGTACAAGCACTACATCAAGTCCAAAATATTGGGCTAACCCAGCTGCTACACCGGCCACCAAGCCATTGTCTTTATCGCGAAACAACCGCTTACTGGATGATTCTTTTTCTTTAGTTTCTTCAATGTCTTCTATTTCGTCTCCAAAATCTTCTGGTGTGCCAAGTTGTGACTTTAAAAATTCAACGTCTTTAGATAGAACCACTTTATTGTCGTTAATATCGCGCTCCAGTAGCAGCTCTGCCATACGCAGTTCTATTTCATCAACCACTTCTGCATCTTTTACCTGCTTTTTTATAGCTTCTAGATAGGTTTTGAGCTCTTTATGGGCGTCATTTGCAATTGTAAAGGCTTGCCGTCCAAGATGAATTTTAGTTATCTCGTTCATTTTATAACCCCTTTCTCTAGAGCTTGGATTGAACTGTGCAATTTTTGATATGTATCCTTCAATTTAATAAGTAATTTTTTACCGTCTTCGGTTAGCCAATAGTATTTTCTAGGTGGACCCTGTTCACTTTCTTGCCATTCGTACTCTAGTAGTCCTTCCTTAGTCAGGCGACTTAAGAGTGGGTATAAGGTTCCTTCAACTACGATCAACTCAGCTTTTCTGAGAGCCTGTATGATCTCGGAAGAATAGACTTTGCCGTTTCTTAGTAATAGCAGAACAGCGTAAGTTAATATACCTTTTCGCATTTGAGAAGCAGATTGGCCTGCCGTATAAGGAGTAGTGCTATCCATATACTACTATGCTATACAAGGTAGTATATAAAGTCAAGTATTACAAATCTAGTTTACACGATCTTGGTTCATTGCCTACCGCCTAAAGTATTTATCTCATGCTTGTTATTTGTAAATGTCTTTTGTATTCTGTTAATTAAATTGAGGAGTATAAATGGCAGCCCAAGAAAACTTAAAGATAGTTGAAAAGAAAAAATTGTACGTAGGTTGCGGCCTAACACTTGCCCCTCAAGCATTTAAAGATGAAGTAGAAAGAACCAAAGAAGAATTAGGACGAGACTGGGAAGTAATGCAGTTTCTAGGAACTACTGCTGGTACAGAAGTAGACGTCTATGAAGTAGATATCATTCGAAACGTTGGTAATTGCGACGCTTTTGTAGGTGTAATGGACGAACCGAGCTGGGGTCTCGGATGGGAGTCACATGAAGCAGTTGAAAAAGGAAAACCTACACTGTTAGTAGCTCATGTAGCATCAAAGATTACAAGGCTAGCACTAGGTGCTCCTCATTTCGTAGATATGAGTTTCCGGCGTTATGAGGACATGATTAGAGATGTACCAGAGATAGTTCGCGAAGAGTTTGCAGGAATTCTTAATCAAGCGACATAGGTTATCGTGTTTGATTAGACAGTGGTGACACTTTCAGGATTTGCTGCTATGTCCGGCAATCGCCTGGCAAGTAGATAAGCCACAAAGGCTGCAAAAGCCATAAAGCTAACAGTTATAACAAACGCGTTTTGTCTGGCTTGATCATAAATGTTAACAATTTCTGCTTCTTTGGCACCGGTTGCTTGTACTTTTTCTGATACCACGCTATTAGAAACTATCTCAACACTGGCGGGTATACTTTGAGATACTTGAGTCTTTTCTGCCGGAGTAAATCCGGTGCTCTGGCTTACAAGTCGCGTGGCTCCGCCAGTAATGGCCACAACCAGTAAGGTTCCGACTATCGCTGTTCCAACCGAACTTCCTAGAGTTTCAAGTGTCGATGTTACACCAGAAGCCTCTGCAGTATCTTTTGGAGGAATGGACGACAATATTAAATTTACAATCTGAGATGCAATTAATCCAAGACCAAGTCCGTATATAAACAGTCCGGGCAATAGCCCGACGGGCGCATTACCAACTAGCATATATACACCCATAACAATGAGCCCTAGAATCGATACCATAAACCCCCACTCGATCTTTTGCTTTGGTAGATACTGAAGACCTCTTTTGGCACCGCCAAGGGCCGTAATTAACAACCCGGCAGTAAGTCCAAGCAGAATAAGGCCAGTCTCAAACGCACTTAACCCATAGGTTACTTGCAAGAAAAGTGGAACGGCAAAGGTTGTACCCGCTATAAGTGAAACCTGGATAAACCTTATACTTAGCCCTCTTGTGAATATTTTATTTGCAAATAGTTGCAAGTTGACCAGTGGGTTTTTACCAGATTTTTCAACTCTCTTTTCATGCCCGACAAACTTCCATAGGCACAAAAGGCCAAGGATCCAAAGAATAGGTACAATTGACAAACCAAGCGGTGCAAAATCTTTTCCAAATATAACAAGTGGTTGCTTAGCCATAATGAGTCCGTAATCAGATATTAGTAGAGTGCCAAGTACAAGGAACATCATTGCAGCAGACTGCCAGGCGACCCCAACTTTATCAAGTTTGGGAACCTTTTTAGCAAGTTTGTCTTTTGGTATAACTCCACTCATGATCAAAACAAAGCCCAATATAAACACCTCAAGTCTAAATGCCCAGCGCCAAGAGAAATAAGTGGTTAGAAATCCGCCAACAAGCGGCCCAATAGCTGTACCAAGAGCGTTGACTCCAGCCATTAAACCATATGCTTGAGTCCTCGACTTACCAGTAACATTTGCGCGAATAATAGTGTTGACATTGGGCAGCATCATAGCCGCACCTAAGCCTTGAATGGCACACCAGCCCAAGATAAAGATTGTCAGATTATTGCTAAATGAGGCTAGCAAACTGCCGCTAACGTATAGCATAGCACCCAGCAGAAAAGTCTTTTTCATGCCAATAATGTCGGCTAGTTTGCCGCCCATTAGTACAAAGGCGGCCATCATCAAGGCATTTAAAGATATAGCAGCTTGGACGCCAGAAACAGTAGTGTGCAGGTCGGGCACTAAGGAAGAAATGGAGACATTCATAATGGTGTTATCGAGCACCACAACAAAAGTGCCAAGGGCCATTACCCACACCAGCATTTTGCTAACCTGTTTGGACATAGTCACCTCGCGCTAAGTGATTAGTCTCATCATATGCTTCACTTTAAAATAATTCAATTTGCATGAATCTAATACCAGGTTTCAAGTTCTGCAAGTTAGGCATTAAAAACTGTAGAGATTTATTTCATGCTTTCGTCGAAGTAGCTACTCATATGTCTTGGTACATTATTTCTTCTTAAAAGTTGTAGGGGCCGCCCCAACATGAATGAAGCTATCTCTAGGAACCGGTTTGGATGTCTGGCTGGCACTGGACCATTATTGCTTTCGTTATTGCCACCGCCATCATCAAAATCACGTGGCGGCAAATTAGAACCACCATGGCCCCCGGCTATGTAAATTATTTCTGCTGGCTGATCCACTAATTGTGGTTGTGATTCTAGTACTGCTGTCATGTTTATCCTTTCTGGCAATAAAAACTCCCCATTTGTGGTGGGGAGATGTCTGCTGCTTTTAGTGTTATGTTATAAAACTAAAGAACTCCCCATTTGGGTCGTAATTATGGCTGGTGCCACTGCTACTGAATCCCGATATATTAAAAGCATAGGTGTTAATGTATAACGTGGCGAAGCAAAGGTCAAGGATTGTTTTAACTTGTCCGTAACGGTTTGCTATTGTATCTACATGGCCACAGCAATATCTATAAAAAACGTTAGCAAAACATTTGGGGCCAAACGGGCGCTAGACAACGTATCCCTAGACGTTACCAAAGGACACATTTTTGGGTTTTTGGGGCCAAACGGGGCTGGTAAGACCACTATGATCCGCTGCCTTATGGATTATATTCACGTTTCAGGTGGTCATATGAGCTTACTAGGGCACGATTCTCATGTAGATGGACCACTTCTCAAAAGCCAGGTGGGCTATCTTTCGTCAGATATGCAACTACATTCCGGTTGGACGGCTAAGATGCATATAGATTTTATGGGTGGCATAAAGGGAAATGGACAGGCAGATGAGTTGGTTAAAAAGTTTAACCTAGATATTGGCACTAAAGTCAGCAAGTTATCTTCCGGCAATAAGCAAAAACTGGCAATTATTCTAGCTTTCCTGGGCAACCCAAAGCTACTAATTATGGACGAGCCAACCCGTGGGCTGGACCCTCTGCTCCAAAACCAGTTGTACCAACTGCTGCGGGAATTTTCGACAGCTGGCGGGACTGTCTTTTTGTCTTCTCATAACCTGGGCGAAGTCCAACAACTATGCGATAGCGTGGCGGTCATTAAAGAAGGCAAAATAGTTGCCACTGAGGCCATGAAAGACATTCTTCAAATGAGCGTACACATGATTCAGGCTGTGGCCACAACGACCATTGACCGTGCAGATTTTCGGGTTGAAGGTGTAGAGATTATTGGCGGTAGTGGTAAAAGCATCTCACTTAAAACACACGGCAAGCTAGACTTTATTGTAAAAACTTTGTCGAAATACAGCCTGACAAACCTTGAGATATCCCACGTCAATCTAGAAGACGTATTTATGGAGTACTACTGAGATGTGGCGAATTACACTGCGCGAGCTAAAAGATAGAAAATGGTCCCTTCTTGCCTATTGTTTGGGTTCACTGTTAATGCTGTGGATATATGTGGCGACCTTTAGATCTTCGCAAAGCAGCACTAAACAGTTACAGGATCTGGTCAAGAACTATCCCAAGGGCTTTTTGGATGCCTTTGGGCTAAACAATCTATCGCTCGATACAATAGAAAAATACTTAAACGCCAAACACTTTAGTCTGCTGTGGCCACTGGTGGCTATAATACTGGCTATTTCAAGGGCAGGCAGCCAAATAGCTGGCGATATTCAAAACGGCACAATGGGCCTACTTCTTTCCCTTCCCCTTAAGAGATTGCAAATATTTGCATCTAAATATTCAGCTGGAATCATAACCATTGTGGCATTTACAGGCATATCGGTGTTTGGTGTCATTCCCTTGGCAAAGGCTTACAACATACCCTCACATTGGCATATATTGTTAAGTGCTTGGGTGCTAACCAGCCTATTTATGTGGTCTATTTACTGCATTGGGCTGGCTATATCGTCTTGGGTAAGCGACAAGGGAAAAGTATATGCAATTGCCGGCGGGATTGTTCTTTTGAGCTATGTGGCCTACATCCTGTCTCTTATTTCTAACAATTTAAACGGCCTTAAATATTACTCACTGTTTTACTATTTTAATACTCTAGAGGTGTTATCTACTGGGCATATTAAACTTGGATCATATCTAGTATTTAGTTTAGTAATTATTGCTGGTACTTTCCTTGCCGCCTGGCATTTCAACAGGCGGGATATAAGCGTTTAAGTTTTAGTAGCCAGAAAAGTGATCGGTTTTAATATTTTTAATTTCTAAATTCATACTACGAAGTAAGTGTTTAGCACTATTTACCATGGCATCCGGACCGGAGATGTAGAATATTCGGCTCTCATAGTCAGGTATAGTCTGCTCAATCAGGTTACTGCTTAGATTAGCGCTTATCATACCAGGAACCTTTTGGTTCCCGTTGCTCAAGATTGGAATCAGCTTAACACCTATACTTTTTGCTGCCAAAAACTCTTCTTTATATGCTAGTTCTTCAGGTTTACTTACAATGTAGATAATTGTTATGTCACACTTAATGTTTTTATCTGTAATATATTTGACCATGCTTCGAAACGGGGTAATGCCGATCCCGCCGGCTATAAACGCCAGTTTATTTTTTTCATTGTTATTTAGAGTAAAATTACCCGCTAATTGACTGGCAAAGATTGGATCGCCTGGTTTTAGTTTGGACATTGTGTATTTAAAAGTGCTAGATGGGTTATAAAACTTAACTCCTAGATGAACCTTGTCCTCTGTAGGCGATGATGCAATTGTAAAGGTTCGCCTATTGCCCCTACTATCAAAAGCTACATCTGGCAGCGTCCATTCCATATACTGGCCGGGAATGAATGCAAATTTTTTGTCTGGTTTAAAAATAAAATCATAAACTTGGTCGGAAATTTTATGAATTTCTTGAAGCTTGAGCGTGGCTTTAAATTTTGGCGATATCAAAAAGGCAAAACCTGTACCTATAAGCAGAGCTACTTCGGGGTAAATATAAAGTTCTCCAACCTTCCAAGCCGTAATGTAGAGAATTGCAACTATGCTAGCAAAAACAATTTGCTGAGTTCTTCTGGGGGGCATAGTAGCTGGATCAGACAGCATTATTGTAGAAAGAAAAATTAGCGGTGAGGCAATCAAGGCATTTTGCATACTGGCATGAATTGATTGGTGGGTGTGAATTATTAACACTAGTTGCAATGCCATACTTACAATTACAAAGGTTAATACCATAGGAAATCGCCTAATCTTTCTGACGATAGCCAGTCCAATAACAAGAGTTAGGGGCCAGAGCGTTGAATTACCAACCCACCATGACGTAGTTTGGAGTGCACCTAAGCTCAAATAAGCCGCCCCAAGTGCCGCTGGATTAAAGACATGTCTGCCATGCCAAGTTATCAAATATTTAGAGGAGATTGCTATTACACCTGCAGTGGCTATCACCAAACCTTGTATTACGGAGTGAGGAGGACGGATAATTAGAAACATTATCAGTGCGGTAATCAACCAAGAATCTTTGTTGTAGGGAATTTGCCAGATTTTTGAAAGTTGTTGTTCAGTAAAATAACACGCACCCAATAGTAAAGTTAGGGATGCTGTCATAGAAACTGGATTTAGAGAAATTCGTCCAATAGCAGCTAATAAAATGCCAGCAACTGCTAATGACGCCAGTCCATAAACAACCAGCCGATACATAGCAATCCGGTTTAGGATGGAGTCTATAAATTTCATGCGCTAGTTGCCCCAAAGATCTCTGCCGGAAAACTTTTGGAATACTCAAGCTGCATATCATTGTGAAGAATGGCATATGAAAAATTAAACTTGTCCAGCTTTTTAGGTGAAGTAAAAAACAGAGCAGTCGACAGACCATCTGCTGTCATAGCATCTTTGGCAACAACCCACGTCGCTATAATATTTTGTGGTGATAAAAGAGTAGTTGGATCTAGTATGTGAGTATATTTTCCCCAAACACGGCGGGCACCAGATGATGCGCACAGACTCGCATTACTTAGTCTTGCTATACCTATAACTTGTTTTAAATTCATGGGGTTTTCCAAACCTATCGATATAGGCTTATTAAATGAGCTGCGGTGAAGTATATCGCCACTAGCATCAATCACGTAATCATGAATGCCAGCCTTGGCTATTATGGCGCTAAGTATGTCTACAAGATACCCCTTACCAGCTGCCCCAAAATCAAGCAAAGCAGGACGACTAAGTTCTAATTTTTTGTGGTCATATTTTATGGTATCTTCCCATGTTGGAGGCTTTGTTAAAGGCTTACTTGCAAATGAATATTTGGCGTCGTATCCAGCATCAGAGAGTGCCTGTCCTATTAGCGGTGTGACTTGGCCAGATGTGGCCAGGTAGAGTTGTTCGTAGAACTTAAGAAGCTTATTGGCATCGATAGGCAGTGGGTAAATACCGGCTTTTTTGGACATTCTGCTCACCAAAGAGTCGGGCATAAATCTTGAATAGGTTTTATCAAAAATATCTATGCGTTTTTGGATAGTAGTAAGAAGTTTTTGCCATTTATCAGTAGTTACACTATCGTGAACTGTTATAGACCATTTTGTGCCAATTGCAGTGAAGGATGTTTTGCGAGACGACATTTCGCCTATACAGCCGCTTGGTTTTGAATTTGCTGCACAGCGTTATTAAAGCCTTGGGTAGTATCGGATGCGCCTGCCACACTAAATAGCCGCAGACCATTAATGTTTTTACCAACAACCATACTTTTATATTCTGCGGCAAAATCTTGCTGAAACTGTGCAGAAGTAGGGTTGTTCTCACTGTTTTGAACAGAGGAGCCGGTAACTATTCCACCTTTTATCGTAAGGTTGATCTGGATGGTTTCTTGTCCGGGTGGGACAAAATAGTCTACAGATGCAGTATATGTACCGTCCTTGAAGCTTGAAGGCGAAGAAGAGGAAGTTGGACTAGTGCTGCTTGGTTTGCTAGTGATAGTGGTAGGAGTTTGAGTAGAAGTAATATTATTTGACGAAGAAGTTGGCTTTTGTTTTTCGTTGTATGCTTTTACTCCAATAGTAACTAAAAATACAGCAATACCAATGGTTATGGCTGCTAAAGTTTTCTGTTTAGCATTAGTGGGTTCTTCGGGATACATTATCAACTTTTATGGTTACTAATGTTTATATACTAGCGTAAAAACTTTAAGATCTGCTGAGTATTAGATAAAGATATTGCCAGTAAGCATAGGTTGCAACTTGCAAAAAAATGTGATGGGAGTACCCTAAAGGCAACTATGGTAGAGAGTCTAGACTCCAGTATAACCCAGCAAATTATGGATACTGCCCCTGCCCGTTGCAGAGGTTGTGAGAATGTGTTTTCCAAAAGCGCTACGCTTGCAAGGAGAGTTATAGACTCAGTAACTGCAGCACAGAACGCACGGGCAGATCAATCAGTTGCCCGGTTTACACTTACAGATGCACTTCTAGAACTAGAAGAGGACCTTTCTGGTAAATGCCCAGTGGGACAAATTTCACGATCACCAAGCTGGGGAGAATTAAGGCGTGAGTGTACGTACTCTACTTCACTCACAGAAGCAGAATCTAAATCTATTGGCTTGTTGGGCGGTGGAGGAAAAAGTTAATCCAAGCTTGGAAGTTTTCCTGATAGGCAGGCCTGGGCACAATTACATCTGAAGTTACGTCGCCTACTTTTGCGCCGGGTACGCTCACTATATGGGCCAGGGCCACACTTTTGGGTACTATAAGTTCTTTTTCACCAGGAGCAGCTAGGCCAAAGTTACGCCGAGCTGATAGTTCCAAAAATTGAGGAGTGTTTAGGTATTGGTTTTGGAGCTTTAGATTGTTGTTTTGAAGCGTCTGAATACTTGTTTGCTGCTGGAGGGTAGAGATCTGCTTTTGTAGGGCGTAGTTGGCCTGAACGGCCTTAATACCGCTCCAGGTGACCATCAGGGCAATTACGCCAAATACAATTAGCCCCAGCGATCGCATATCGCGCAGCTGCGAAACAAATGGATGTTTGTGATACTTTTTTATTTTTTCAAACACTACATCATCTATTATATAACTTCTGTCATATTCTGCTATACTCTCATCTGTTACTGGGTAACAAAACGGGGCAGTAGCTCATCGGTTAGAGCAGGCGACTCATAATCGCTTGGTGGTTGGTTCAACTCCAACCTGCCCCACCAGGCTTGCATTTTGTTTGTTTCTTATCTGTTAGTATGGTATAAAATTTGATATGGGTAAAGAACAAGCTACGGACGACGACACATTCTTTGAAGCGATACAAGCGAGTAAAACTGCTGAGGCAGCACGGGATAGGGCATATCAGTGGCGAGCATCAGCAAGTAACCCCATAAGTCGTGTAGTCAGTAATGCACTTGCAACTCATAGAGATCGAGTATTTTATGATAGCGAAGAACATGTTGGTCTTATTGCAGAGTTAAGAGCTTTTGATGAAGCGCACGGCCACCCTCCTGCTTCTTAAATTCTGATATAAGTAGTCTCTATAATCTAATCACTTAAGATATTTAAGAGTTCTTCTGTGGAACCTGCCTTCATTAGTTGCTCTCGGAGTTCTTTGGCGCCGTCAAAACCGTTTATATAAACCTTACAAAACTTATTTAGGGTGTAGACTTTGCGTTCATTATTCTTCCAAGTTTTGGCAAATAACTCCACATGGGCTTTGTAGAGAGAGATTTTTTGCTGTTTGCTATAACCTGCCCACGGGCTTTTGTTGGCAAAGGCAAATGGGTCATTAAAAATACCTCTGCCAATCATGATTCCATCAAGACCATGTTTTTTAGCCATCGTTAAGCCTTGAGCGCGGTCCATAACATCGCCATTGCCAACAATCAAAGTAGCAGGGAAGAGACGGTCGCGCATTTCCCGTATGTGCTGTATAGCGTACCAGTCTGCGGGAACTTTGCTCATTTGTTTAGCTGTTCGCCCATGGATACTTAACATGTTAAGTTTGTGTCCCAGAAGGAACTCGTGCCAGCTATAGTCCACTTCGCTTAGCCCCAGCCTAGTTTTGACAGAGACGGGAAGGGAATCGCCAACCCCTTCCCTTACGGCTTGGATTATCTCCCCTGCTAGTTCCCTGTTATTTATCATGGCGATGCAACAGCCATTCTTGATTACGCCTCTTTCTGGACAGCCAAAGTTAATGTCCACTCCGTCGTAACCCATTTTTACCAATTCCTTAGCGGTTTTGTAGAAATTTTCTGGTATTTTGCCCCAAATTTGGGCAATAATTGGTCGTTCCTTATCTGTAAACCAAAATTTAGGCAATAGCTTTTCCCTGCCCGGACTCTGCAAACCATCTACGTTTACAAATTCGGTGAAAAATAGGTCTGGAGAAGCTGTGCTAGCTACAACCTGCCGAAAAACAGTGTCGGTAACATCTTCCATGGGAGCCAATACAAAGAACGGTTTGGGCAAGTCTGTCATTGAGAAAGTTCTGGTCTTGGTTCTGGGCTACCGTAAAGTTCTTCAAGCCAACCCACTAATATGCGATCAGTTTCACGTTCAGTCTCGGGTAAAACTTCACCTAACTCTTCCATGGTTGTTGCTAACCTACTACCCCAGTAATCACTTCGCACTTGCTGTTGTGATCTTACTAGAGCTACGAGTCCTAGATTTTCTGATAAAAAATCAGAGTGTCCATCTGAGATATATAAGCCAATATGTTCAATAGTATTTCCCATCGTTCTATCAACACCCACATTTCTAAGTAGTCCATCAACTAACAGTTTGTCCGAAGCTTTTCTATTTCCAGTTTGAATTTTTCTTTGAATATCGTTTTCATCGCCTTGTAACTTTCTGCCTATTCCATCATCGTTACGTAAACAGTAGCCGAAGTCCGCTATTGCATCAGAGACAACCGCTAACACATTGCCTTCTTCTGACCAATCTGCATCCGAATGAGCGGCAAACCTTTCTAGGTTAGCTAAACGTAGCTGAGAAATCCTAGTTTTGAGCCAGAGGTTGCGCTGTAGGTTGTCGCCAACATGGATTGGAATGCGTATAGTCGCTTGTTCCAATATTTCCAATGCGGTCTCATCATGACCTTCTTCGCTAACTTTGGACTTGAATCGTTCTGCCGGAACTTCTATATAGGGCCTAAGGGCTACTTTGTTTGCAATACCTAGGTTATAATGTCGTGTTATTTCATCAACTACAGGACGCATACGACGCATCTTAACTTCAAGTCGATGTGCTAGTTCATCAGGTAGAGCTTCTATGGGTGGAACTGGCGTACTACCATCATATAACCAAGTGCGTTTATAGCCCCTAAGTATACTATCTAGCTTCGGATTGGGAATATCGCCTCGTTTTCTTTCACGACGCTCTTCCCGAAAATCTGCATCTTCAATAAAACGCTTTTGGTCAGCTTCGCTTAAATATTCTGGTAGTTCTCTTCCATGCGACTCAGCCATTGGATTGGTTATTTTACACCTTACCCCTGGAAATGTCGATATTGAAGTGTTTTGGATAGGAACGTTAAATATCTATTTTTTATTAGATCTTTCAGAATCAAGCTTATGGGCATATTGTTCGGCAGCACTACGATTTGTATGAGTTACTGGACCAAATCCAGGTAAAACATCTCCGACTTTTACATTTGAGTAGTTACCGTCTCGCTCTAACGGCGAATGTTTACCTAATTGGGCTCTGTGGCGCCTATTGGTGACTACAGCTGAGTGAGTAGCTGGATCAGTTTCGGGAATAGTTGGTTCAATCGCTTCAGGAAATTCACCTTCAGGAGTTAATTCAAAATGCTGAGTTTGATTAGCGATTTGGTCAGGCTCTGTTGTTCCAGGTCTGACGTCTTTAAAAAGAAATCCTTGCTGAGGTTCTTGATTAATATTAGGGTTTTTTGGAGACATAGTAAAGATTATATCACACTTATGCTTATATTGCAATCTCCGGGCTATTCCCAGCGGAATATTTTGAAAGCTATAAAGTAAATAACTATTGTCCATATTGCCATCAACCCCAGCTGGGGGCCAATTTGCCACAAATGTTTGCCCTCGGTAATAATTAGCCTCATGCCATCGATTACCGGCGTTAATGGCAAAAATGTTGAAACTTTTTGCAGCCATTGAGGCATCAAAAAGCGTGGAAAGAAAGTACCAGATAAGAAAAACATAGGGAATACAATTATGTTAGTTAAGGGTGCAGACTGATTCTGGTCCTTGGCCCAGCCACCTATTGCCAGTCCAATACCTAAAATAGTGATAATACTAAATACGGTAAACAGCACTAGATCAATGACATTGCCGCTGACCTTAAGATGAAAGAATATTATTGCTGCTATGAACATTAGAAGTACAGATAACAGTCCAATAACAGATTGGGAAAAAACGTTTGCTGAGAAGAATTGCCAAACTCTGAGCGGAGTTGTGTGCAGGCGCCTAAGCACGCCTTGCTTTTTAAGCTCAGGAAAGTAATTGACCGGCCCAAATATACCAAGCCCAATAATCGTAAACCCGAGAAGTCCAGCAAACGTGTAGTCAAAAGGCCTCAAACTTTTAGTGTTTAGCTCCTGGCTAGTCACACTAAAAGGAACCTGTGCTTTAACATAAGTCTGGTTAATGCTTCCAAATACCGCACTAAGCACCGATTGAAGTGTTTGAGCAGCTTGCTGGCTATTGTTAGTGTAGTAAATTTTGGCTTGTCCGCTGGGGTAACTTTGGTCCTTAACATCTCCAAAATTCGGTGGAAGTACAATTGCGGCATCTAGTTGCCCTCTGCTTAATTTTTCTCTCGCTTGGTCCAGGCTGGTGGCTTTAACGTCAATTTTAAAGGCTTTATTCTGCTCTAATTGGCTCACAAACTGCTTGGAAAAGGCTGCATCTGATTGGTTTATAAGGGCTACATGGAAGCTAACACTACTGTTTTTGCCAAAGATACCGCCGAATATGAATAGAAAGATTAGTGGGAACATGAAAAGAAAGAACATAGCGGTTTTGTCGCGAAAAGCTCTGCGGATAGCCACTTTGCCAAAGACCCATACCGGTAATAATTTTTTGCCCATTCTCACGAGCGTAGCTCCTTGCCGGTAAGATCAATAAACACATCTTCCAGATCAGCCTGCTCTACATGCTGCGATTTCTTAAAACCGCGTGCCAGCAGCTTTTTGACAAGGTTTTTGGGTGAATCTAAGGCTACAATCTGGCCATTATCCATGATAGCTACTCTGTCGCATAATAGCTGAGCCTCTTCCATATAGTGCGTGGTCACAATAACAGTTGTTCCTTTGTTACGGATGTTCTGCACTAATTCCCATAAGTTACGGCGGGCCTGGGGGTCTAAGCCTGTAGTTGGCTCATCCATAAAAAATACTTTGGGTTTGTGTACTAAAGATGCAACTATACTAAAGCGCTGTTTTTGCCCGCCAGATAGTTGTTCTACATAGCTGCTTGCCTTTCCGCTTAGTCCAACTTCTTTTAGAAGTTGCTTAGCATTAACTCGTTGTCCGTAGGCTGCAGCCATTTGCTCTAGCTGCTCTGTAAGCTTGACCTTGTCCATGAAGGCTGGACTTTGGGGCTGGACCCCAATAATACGTTTGACTGCCTGGGGGTGCTCAGCCACGTTCAGACCGTCTACTATGGCCTGTCCGCCATCAATAGTACGTATGGTCTCTATCATCTCAAGGGTGGTGGTTTTGCCAGCACCATTGGGCCCTAGTATGCCAAAAATTTCGCCCTTGTTTACGCTAAAGCTAATGCCGTCTACGACTTTTTTATCATCGTAGCGCTTAGTTAGATCTTTTACCTCCAACATTGATTGTGCCATTGCCAAATACTATAACAAATAATAGTTAACGGGTTAAGTTAAATACCTATTAAATGCCGACTAAGTCCAGGTGGCTTAGTTTTGCCTACTATTGTTTGCTGGTTGAAGTGTTTGGAGTGCTAGATGTTGGAGTGCTGGAGCAAGTGTGGCCATTGGGGTTAGCAGCTAGATCTTTCTTGATTGCACCTGGCACAGTGTTTTCGTTAGCATCATTCTTGAGGTTCTCCCAGAATGTCACTTGAGAAGTGTTTAAGAGCATCTCGTTTTCTGGGCGATGGAGCTCACAACCTAGAGGTACCAATGTGGGGTTACCGGTCTGTGTTTTACCGTCTGGCTGAACCTGTTGGTTAACCTGCAGATAATAGATGGAGTCGAGGCGCATGTATTTGTCGTTTATTGATCTAATATGACCGAAGTAGACCTGGCCGTTACTGAGGAAGACTGCTTGGTTTTCTGTGTCATTTACATATTTAAACTGGTTAGTGGGGGTACTATGTACAATAGAAATAAGCAGTGCTACAACCAGAATAGTCGAGGAAAACAGTAATAGGACGCTGGCGCCTCGTAGCCAGCTAAATCCTCGTCTACGGTTACCCTTATGATGTGTGCTACTGCCACTAGGAGCAACGTCTGAATTACTAGATTGGTTGTGTTGCGCATTGCGCTGCGTGAAATCCATGAGCTAACCACCTTATGTTTTAGAAATAACTACGGCTTTTAGTGTAATACATAAGCGGCTTAGAGTGCAACCGCTGGCTTTATACCTGATACACAATCATTAACTAGCTCCGTAAATTTAACGTCAATTCACCCCTGACAAACGTAGTATTTACAGATGATAACGGGGTACAAAAGCCGACTACGGGGTTGACAAGGTAAAACAAGGCAGAGTATGTTAGGGGTACTACTAAAGATAAGAGAGGGAGCGTTGTAGCATGGCATACAAGCACACAAACTCTAAAGGTGTCACATACCACCTAAATTCCAAGAAGGTAACATTACGGGGTGGCAAAGAGCAAACCATTTATTACTTTAGCAAGGACTCACGTCCAGAAGCCGCTGATTTGCCAGATGGCTTTGAGGTCAACGAGAACCCACGCAACGGGTTTTTGACTGTCAAGCGAAAGTAACACTAGACAAGCATAAATAAGAGCGCCCAGATGAGGCGCTCTTTTTATATCCTACTTTTATAGCTGATCGTGAAGTTCGGCCTTAAGCCAGCGATCTAATCCGTAGCGGACTACAAATAGCACGAAGAAGATAATAGTTAGTAACATACTCCAGCCGGCCAGGTCTGGTGACCAGGCAGGTGAGACAAAATCGAACTGATACAGACTCGTGGGAATAGTCTGCTTGGGAGCGGCAGCGCCGTGAGTACTTACATATTCGGTAATACAGGGTACCCGGCCGCGGCCGGAAAGACCCTGAGGTATCTGCTGCTGGCAGTAGGTCTGGGCATCGGTATACACTTGGTCACTGCTGAGGCCCGCTTGGGCGTTTTGGGCCTTAACAAGCCGGTCATAGGTATATTTGAGCTGTATGGGCGGTCTAACGCTTGTTCCGCTATCTAAGCTTGTATTCATGTGGGCATACACATACTCGCGCAAATTCTTGAGGGCTGCCTCTACGCCATTACCTGACTTATCTGCTTGAAACACGTCAGCGCGCAGCTTGACCATATTCAAGTTGTTATTACGTAGACTGTACACACAGACTGAACCACAAATAACTGCGGCCACCAATAAATACCACGGGCTAATAGGCCGGAGCTTGGCCAAGATGCGGTGTGGAAGCTTTTTTGTCATCTTGCTTACGATTATACCCTGTACTCTTTAGACTTTTCACTTTTAACTTTATACTTATGAGCATGCATATCTTCTTTAGTGGTATAGGTGGTGCCGGCATTGGACCCCTGGCACTGGTAGCCAAACAAGCTGGACATGAGGTGTCTGGCTCTGATAAACAAGATTCTCAGTATGTGGCTTATCTTAAAAAACACGGCATACCTGACATTCATATAGGCCAAAGCCGGGAATATATCGCCGCCATTCATGACAAAAAACCAATAGATTGGTATGTATATTCCTCTGCGATTGAAAAAGAAAACGCCGACGCAGAAGAGCTCAGATTTGTGAGTGAACAGGACATCAAGACTAGTAAACGTGACGGTCTAATTAATGCAATCCTAGACGAAAAACACCTTAAAATGATAGCCATTGCTGGCACGCATGGCAAAACTACTACCACCACCATGGTAGTCTGGCTATTTAAGCAGCTAGAGCACCCAGTTAGCTATTCCTTGGGAGCAAAGATTAGCTTTGGTGATATGGGCGAGTTTGAGCCAAAAAGCGAGTACTTTGTATACGAGTGTGATGAGTTTGACCGTAACTTTCTGGCCTTTGAGCCCTACATTAGCCTTATTAGCGGCGTTAGCTGGGACCATCACGAGATCTTCCCTACCCGTGAAGATTACAAGGAAGCGTTCAAAGAATTCATTAGTCAAAGTAAGTGGACTATTCTATGGCAAGAAGACGCCAATTATCTGGGTCTGGAGACAAATGCTAGCCTATCTATCCAGGATTCAGGCGTTATACGGAGTTCTAAATACGATATACAACTTCCTGGCCTCTATACCCGCCTAGATGCTTGGCTTGCAATTCAGGCTGTGCATGAAGTTACTAATGAGCCCGTTAAAAAACTAGTGGAGCATATGAACAAGTTCCCTGGCTTACAGCGCCGCATGGAAGAGATTGTGCCGGGACTCTACAGTGATTACGCTCACACACCAGAGAAAATACGTGGGGCCATGAGTGTAGCGCTTGAAATGGCCAAAGACAAAAAGCAAAACGTTGTGGTGGTTTATGAGCCTCTGACTAATCGCCGTCAGCATTATATGGCTGCTGATTACAAAGATTGCTTCAAGGGTGCTAAAAAAGTCTACTGGGTACCTAGCTATCTGGCGCGCGAGGATCCGGCCCAACACGTACTGCGACCAGACGAGCTAGTCAAGCAGCTGGATGACCCATCTATTGCTGAGCCTGCCCAACGTGATAAAAAGCTGGTTAAAGCTATCCAGGAGCATCTTGATGGTGGAGATATGGTGGTATGTATGGCCGGTGGAGGCGGCGATAGCCTGGACGAATGGATCCGTGAGGAATTTGGTCAGTGAAGCGAGTCTATTTTGGTTGTTCAATTGCCGGTGGTCGTGACCACGCTCATGTATATGCAGATATTGTTAAATACATAAAAGAAGCCGGAGCAGAAGTAATTAGCGAAATGTTTGCCGATATGGAACTAAAACCAGAGGTAGGGATGAAGAAAAACCCCGCCAAGGTTTATAAACGTGATGTGCAGTGGGTACAAAAGGCCGATGCATTCATTGCAGAGGTTACCCAGCCTAGCCTGGGTGTAGGATATGAAATTGCCATAGCCGAACAAAGCGGTACACCTGTCTTGGCCCTTTTTTATACAGGATACGATAGGTGGTTATCACCAATGATAACTGGCAATCCCTACATCCATGTTTTTGAGTACAACGACATTAAACAAACAAAGAAAGTAATAGAAGAATTTATTGACTCCCTTTAGGAGGTTGGTGTCCATTCTTGGCGCGGGTTGTCTGGGAAATCTTTGTTGTTGAACATTACTATGTTTGAAGGCTTAAGTTTGTAGAATTTGTTAGGGTTTTTGCCGCTCTGGATGTCTGATAAAAACTCTGGACCTATGTGGTGCTTTTCTACGTAGCCCTTGCCTATTTGCTCATTGGCATATTCGCCTATAAATTCAGCTGTCCCCTCAATAGTTATGCCAATCACATATGGCTCATCCTTAGTATTTTCATGCACCATAATGGTTGCAGCAACTTTAGGGTTTTGCGTAATCTCTTTGGAGTGCCGGCGATCAGGCATGCTAATCCAATAAAGGTTAAGATTATCGTCTGAATAGAAGTGCACAGTACAGACCCAAGGTTGCCCATCAACAGAGGTAGCCAACTGCATAACATTACCTGTTGGCAAATATTCCCTGATTGCTTCTTCCGCGTTCATAATTTCTCCTTTTTATCTATCTTACTTCCCCAGCCGTATTCACTATATCTTTTACCCTTTTTGATTTCACTAAGCGTAAACAGTACAGCTGGTACTATATTTTCTGGCAAATTGACAGGATCTAGCCATTCTAATTTGCTATGCAAATGTGGCTCGGCATTGTACGGCTTGCCTTTCCACTTTGTTGCCTCAAAATATACATCAACCCAATCGTTTATGTGAGAAGTATTGTCAAAGCGATGTACAGTTATTAGTTGTTTAAGGTCACTTGGTTTTACTTCTATGCCCACTTCTTCTTTCGCTTCCCTTACAGCTCCCTGTACAAACGACTCGTTCTTTTCGACTTTTCCAGAAGGTAAGCCATAACAGCCGTTCATATAATCAGTGTTACTTCGTAATACAAAGGCAATTTTGGATCCCATGCGCAAAACTACATAGCAAGCTATGTGCGGCTGAGCAGTATTATAATTCAACGGTTATCGCCCTTACCTTTTATGACCCCACGTTTTTTGCGGCTGGCTAGTTTTTCTACATTTAGCCGCATAACCTCCTCTAGCGTGAGTCCCAAGCTGTTAGCTAGCACGGCAATGTACCAGACAACGTCGCCTAGCTCTTTTTTGAGCTCAGCTAGGTCCTCTGAGCTTACCTTGCCATCTTTGTAGGCAACAATCTTTTTCCACTTTTCTACCACTTCGCCAGCCTCACCAGCTACACCCATAGCCCAGATGGTTTTATCCATTAAAGGATCTGGATTGATAACCGCTGTAGTTAGAGCCTTTTTCTGATACTCATCAAACGTCATTTAACTATCCCCTTGTTGGCATCAATTTTAACAGCGCCTTCGCGTAGAACTTCAATCTCGTCATCAACAATCCGGATTATAGTGGAAGACTTACGGTCTTTTAGGTCACCACCATCGACATAAAAATCCACATTGTCTTGAAAATACACTTCAGCCTCCTCGATTGTTTTAGAGGTTGGTTGCTCTGGAGCATTGGCACTAGATGTCAATAAAGGCCCGGTCTGAAGCAACAGCGCAATTACTTTCTTATCTGCAGGGATGCGTACAGCAATAGTTGGTTGCGTCTGCCTGATATATGCTCCTGATGACTCGCTATATGGTGTTTCCACACTAACTGGACCCGGCCAGAATTGCTCCACGGCTTTTAGGTAACGCCTCTTGAAACCAAGCTCTACAAGTTGATCAATATTAGCGGCAATAAGTGTACCGGGTCTGTCATATCGGTTTTTGAGTTTATAGAGGCGCTCTACTGCTTCTGGATTGCTGGCTACACAGACTAGTCCATAGACAGTATCTGTTGGTAATACACCTACTGCCCCATCTTTCAGAAGTTGTATCAGCTGTTTGTCATTAAGCGAATCAAATAGAGCAGCCATTGGTCTCTATATTAACATCGCTGAGGCTAAAGAGTAACAGGGATTAATTACTTGGACATGAGAACGACTACGACAACAATCAAAATGATAGCAACTACTGCAATCGCTACAATTTTGCCCATCTTTTTGCTGTCACCATGCGATTTGGCAGAACTGGCAGATGGAGCTTGTCCCATAGGAGAGGTAGGAGCACTTGAGGGAGTAGCGCCTGATGGGGCAGAAGCAGAGGTAGACGAAGGCTCTGAGCTGTAGCCTAAAGTTGGACTAGAAGGCTGACTAGATGGTGGAGTCTCTGGTGAGATTGTGTCTTCTACAGGGGCAGCACTAGGAGCTGGTGGTTGTGATGACGGCATATCTGTAGCTGGCGGACTACTGGGTTCTGGTGTGGGATTAGGTGTTGCTGGTGGGGTTGTGGGTTGCTCGTCCATAGCGTGGGCTCCTTATGGTTCTAGGATTAATAGGTTACGGCTTTTTGTTACTTATAATTGTATTGTATCATAAGCGATTTAAGATGTTCTTGCGGCTAGCCAGGTCATAACCACAGCAGCTGCTATCCAGGACGGAAATAGGAGTAGTGCCGTCTGGCTAACAGGCTGGGAGGTATTAAAAGCCCAGATGATGGACCAAACCAGAAAGCCTACAAAAGGAATGTAGCTTAGCCAGCCCTGCCAGCTATAGGGCAAATAACTCCCTCTAACCTTGATAAACCATGCACCTTTGCGAACTTTTATATTTTTGCGTTTTGTCATATGCCCTAATTATACCAAAGTGATTTAGCTAACCTGCGCCATAACACGGGCGGGTGCAGCGTGAAGTTCTAGTTTGATTGGCAGCGCGTACAATTTAAAGTTTTTGCCCACAACGCTGCCCAGGTTTACTAAGTTTTCTATGAGTAAAACATCTTTTGATAACAAGGCTTTGTGGATTGGGAACGGTGCATCATGGTCAAAACTAATCATATCAACACCAACCATGGAGACTTTGCTGTCTGCAAGTTTGGTGGCCAACTCTATATCTATGGGTGGGTAGTCTGTGGCATAAGCCTGCTCTTTGTAGTTATCTCCTTGTCCCGTATAGAAAAGAACAGCTTGTCTGGGGCTCATTTCTACACCATTGAGCAGGTCTACTCCCAGTCTTGCGTGGCCACGAGCATCTATACAGATAGCGTCACATATAAATCTATCTACTGGATATTCATTTAGCATTTTTATATTTTCAAGCATGTGGTCAGGGGCATCAATGTGTGTACCCAAGTGGTTATTGATATGAATTACATGATCGACAAATCCATCTTTGGCAAGAGTTCCAGCCTGCTCAAAAACAGGCTTGGTGTCCCCAGGAAAAACTACAGTTTTTTCATTAACCGGCATTGATAGGTCAATATACATGGCTCAATTGTAGCAATTCTCTTGGACCAATAGAAAAGTACATCCAAATTTAGTAGTAGTACCACAGCTCTAAGCCGGCGGTATTGAAGACGTCACGTATTTTGTGGGGTTGGCCGCCATCGGTGTTTAGAACATAGTCAGTTGTTTCTGATGGGGTATGGATTCTGTAGATAAGTGTATTGTTGCTCAGCCAGCGCACTGGATAGCTTAGGCCGCTTTGGCTCAGCAAAACTTTGTCTGTTTTAGCAGTTGTATCATATGAAAGCAATACACCCTTGCCATCGCGCTGGTCCACCCACAAGCTATGTTTGCCATCTGGGCTATCTAGGTAGACTCGGCTCTTGGGGTTAGCCGGTACTGTACTTAGCTTAGTGGGCAATAAGTCACTGAGGTTATATTGGTACCAGTTCTGCTGCACTGACAAATCGAATGTAGAATAACTAACCCGGAATATGTTCCAAACCTCTTGGCTGAGTAATGGTTTTTTGATTTTGCCATCAGCACTAGTTTTATAAAGTCCGGTATTAGGATCAGTGGCAAAAGTACTTGCCTGAGAATAATAAATGTTACCTCCAACTAAAATAACATCGTTAAAAGAGTTAGCAGATGCTAGCTCGTCTTTGACTTTGTCTTTGTAATCGTAGGAAATGAGTAGGTAGCGTTTGGGGTTCGTGGCACTAGCACCAGCTGCAATCTGTACATAAATAAGCCTACTGCCAACCCATCCAACTAGCTGAATTCGCTCAGATTGGGCTAAAGTTGAGGTAGTGTCGTCACTGAGATCTACGAGTGTTAGTGTGCTTAACAAAAATCCGTCGCCGTTATGAACATTATCTCTAGTAGAGACCATGGCCGCAACTTCGTCTGTGGGGTGTGGCACTAAGGCAATGTTATCTTGCTCGCTGCCAGTTCCAGCTAGGATTAGCTTTTCATTTTTGCCGTCTACATCTATTTTGTACAGGTCGTCCTTGCCAGAACGGTTAGACACAAACACTTGCCGCCTGCCAGGCACCATATTGACAGCTTGAGGAGCCTTGAGGCTTAGGTCGAGCGCAAGCTTTTCTGTGCGGTAATTGCTAGCAGAAATACTTACGGGTAGGCTGGTAACATCACCCTTAACATCTACTGTAAGAACAATTTTGCCGTTTTTGTCTGACTGGGCGTTGGCGTCGCCACTGGCAGCTTCAGCTTTAGGTACTGGCTTGCCGCTTAGCCAATCCTTGACCACAAAGGTGTATTGGGCACCTACAGCCGTTATAGGACGACTGCCAAGCGGATTGCTTCCCCAGCCCAGTGTCACACCTTGCTTCTCGGTAGCAAAGGCCGGTTTGCTGATAACCAGCTCAGAATGCCCTAATTTGACATGGGCAAGGTTTGCTACACCGTTACTATCAGTTTTTGACGACTGGCCACCAACGCTAACTTGGACATTTTTAAGCGGCAGCTGAGTCGAGTCATCCAGCACGATTACGGAGGCCTTGCCACGTACGCCAACACTGTTAAGCAAAAAATAACGTGTGACAGGTAGGGCAATTATTAGTATTAAAACTGCTACCAGCCCGGCAATGGTTGCCCAGCGGGCTTTGGGGTTGTCCCACCACTTTTTAAAAAACTGTTTAACGGCAACTAGCTTGCTCTTTTTGGGCTGTTCAAAGGCTTTGGCAACTTCAGCATCTTCTGCCGCAAGTACTTCATCGCCTTCTTTGGCGGCAATGTCGTCTACCGCGCCCTCAGTGGCAACGTCTTCTGGCGGGCTGTCTGGCTCAATTACAGATTGTGGTGCAGGTGGTACCGGTTCATCGTCATTTTTGGCAGTTTCTGGCGGAGTAGGTTCAGTTTCTGTGGGTGATGGGCCCATCAATTCTTTGACATGGTGATCTAGGGCTTCATTACCCGGTGGAGTGTCAACGTCATCTGGTGGGGTATCGTGCATATGCTTAATAGCATAGCAGAAAACGGCTTCTTAAGTCTTGGATTTTGAAGTACGACCACCTCGCCAAACAGCCACGAAAACGGCAATTGCAGTTAGCAGTAAGAGTATGCTGCCAACTATTAGAAGTGGTGAGGCTTTGTGCGTTTGAGTGGCAGAAGTAGAACTATCTGGTGTAAATATAGCCTGGGTAGAGTTTGAAAGATGTATGCCAGTAGTACCACTAGTATTGAGGTTGTTGCTGGTGACGGCCAGCCCTTGTATATTGCCGCTACTAGGCAGCAAAACAGGACTACCCACATCTTGCGGATTACCAGTGGTATTTAATTGATTGGCGTTGCTCGCCCCCAAACCTTGATTACTATCCATTACCGCTTAAGTATACCAGCTAGGTTAGGTGCGACGGCGATAAGCCATAACAGATAGAGGTACAAAAACTAACAAAATCCCAACTGCCCATACAAGCAGTTTCCAAATAGCCCCATGACTGGGAATTCCAAGCGCAAGTTCACGCGCGCCGCTGGCCGCAAAAGTTATAGGTTGGTTGTTGGCAAAATGCTGCAACCAGCTAGCCATACTGGCTACTGGCACAAAGGCTGCACTGGCAAACACCAGTGGAAAAACAAACACAAAGCCAGCCAGCTGGGCCGTTTCCTCGTCTTTAAGTGTCATACCTAAAAAGGCCGCAAACCATGAGAATGCAAAACCAAACAGAAGTAATACAGACACCATGCCAATGGCTCCTAGAAAACCATTTGAAAAGCGGAAGCCATAGAGATAGCCAACTACTAGCATAATGGCCACAACGGTGACGTTGCGCAACATATCTGCAAGGGTGCGACCGGCTAGTACAGCCGCCCGGCTCATGGGCAGGCTACGAAAGCGATCAATTATACCGCTGTTAATGTCGCGGGCTAGGCCAATGCCTGTTTGCAAGCCTCCAAATAACGTCACCTGCACCATAATGCCTGGTAACAAGTAGTTAATGTATCTGCCATGTATGGCTGCTCCGGAGTGGCTAAGGGCACCACCAAATACAAAGTTGAACAGCGTCAAAAAGATAATGGGTTGAATGGAGCTAAAGAACACTAGTTGGGGAAGGCGGATATAGCGCAGCAGGTTGCGCCGGGTGATGGCCCATGTATCGGTAGCCTCGTAGTAAAGCTTATTCCACATTAGCTTCGCCCTCGCTTCTTTGGTTTGGGCTTTTCCTCTTCTAGCTCTGAGGCTTTATTACCGGTTAGAGTTAGGAATACATCGTCTAATGATGGTTGGTGGAGTGACAAGGTGTGTGGCGCCACACTTGCTTGGTCAAGCTTACGTACAACTTCGGCCAATTTGCGAGAGCCATCGCTGCCGACGGGTACGGTTACTGTATTGGTAGCTTCATCATAGGTTGGTGCCTTTTTGCTGACACTTGACACTGCCTGCAAAGCTTTGTCCTTTTGTTTGGCGTTCTCCAGTTCAAACTCGATCACATCGCCACCCATTCTTGCCTTGAGTTGGCTGCTGGTGCCTTCGGCTATAAGCTTGCCACGGTCAATTACGGCAATTTTGTCTGCTAGTTCATCTGCTTCCTCTAGGTACTGAGTGGTTAGAAGTATACTAGTGCCCTCGCGTACTAGTTGGCGGATGGTTTCCCAAAGATCAAGTCGGGTACGCGGGTCAAGCCCTGTAGTGGGCTCATCTAGGAATAAAATCTTGGGGTGTCCCACTAGGCTAGCGCCCAGGTCTAAACGACGGCGCATGCCACCAGAGTAAGTTTTTGCCAGACGACCAGCAGCTTCTGTGAGTTTAAGTTGCTCTAAAATCTCTTTAGTGCGTCTTTTGGACTCTTTGGCACTGAGGTGATAAAGGCGCCCCACCATGTAGAGATTTTCCTCGCCAGTTAGGTACTCGTCCACGGCAGCAAATTGGCCAGCAAGCCCAATAAGCTTACGGACTCTATCTGGATGCTCCATAACGTCTACGCCCAAAACCTTTAGACTGCCCTTGGTAGGTTCAGATAGGGTAGCCAACATATTTACGATAGTTGTTTTGCCAGCGCCGTTAGGACCCAATAGGCCAAAGACTTTGCCTTGCTCAGCCTTGAGCGTCACACCATCTAGGGCTTTGACATCACCAAAATATTTGGCTAAATCTTTAACTTCAAAGGCAAATTCGGTGTTCATTAATTCTACTTTAGCGCACTTAACTTAACATGTAAAGTATCATAATGGAATTTTTATTATATCTATAGTGCTTGTATGCTTAGCACGTTAAGTGTATATAGATCTGGGGCAGTCAATTGGTTCTTCCGTAGTATAACGATTGAACACCTGGTCCATCCTTTTTATATCTTGAGTAAGTTATGAAAAAATATGAAGGCTTCCCGGGATGTTGTAGACGCATGGACCAGGTAGTTTCTGATTCGTCGATTGTTGTAACACCAGGTACCGGCTCATAGTAAGCGTCCAATAAACCATGTTTATCCAAAATACCAAGCATCGCCATGTGTCTAACAAAACTATCCTCAGCATTAGATTTTGAGGAGAAAGAAAAAAGCCTTGATTGAGTTGCTTCTAACTGTCTTTCTATCGCTGAGATGCTCACTTCAAGTCTGGTGATTGTACCTTCAATTTGAGGTACATAAACCTCAAACGGATCATGTCCTGTAGTTCCACCTTCTAACGCTGTCCAATCAACTTCTTGCCTAGACATCTTTACTTCCTAAACTATATAAAAACTTAAAGATATTATTCTATTAGAACAAATTATTGTGAATCGAGCAATAAGGTGTTTTTTATTTGTGTGTCTCTTTAGTAATGGCTAGGATTTCGTCGCCGTAAGCGTCTAGTTTGCTGGGTCCAAAGCCTTTTATTCCCAGAAGTGCCCCAGGGGTCTGCGGTAGCCTGGTGGCAATGGTCTCAAGTACACTGTCGTGAGCAACTATATAGGCTGGGACTTTACCCTTAATAGCACGCTGCATACGCCACTGTTTGAGACGTTTTAGTAGATCCTTATCCACGACGTGAGCTGTTGGTTTATCTTCTTTATTTGGGGCAACGTAATCGGCTGTAGTGGCAGCTAAAGTAGCGGAGAGCCGACGCAGTTCCCTATCTAGCTCATAGATTTGCGGATGCATTCTTAGGGCCATTGAGTTGATACCACTTAGGTATAAGCCCTTGGCACTGCGTACACGAGACAGAGCAACATAACCCATACCAGGAGTAAAGGATTTGCTGAGGTCAATTTCTGCACCATCTAGGCTCATACCTTGGCTTTTATGGATAGTAATGGCCCAGGCTAGACGCAAGGGTATTTGACTGACTTCCGCCATGACACGATCGTCTTCCTCTAGCTTCCAGCTGTGAGCCAGTACCTTTATCTGGCGACCATTGCCTGCCAGTTTTACCACTGGTAGGCCATCTTGAAACTTCACTACTTGTCCGCGGCTACCATTCACAAAACCTGCCGTGGGGTTGTTGGCGACAAACATGACCTCTGCACCCTTTTTAAGTTCCAAAACATCTGGTGCAAGCACACCGCGGCGCAGCTGTTCTAGCTTAGCGGCACGACCTTTTGTCTGCATCTGGAATATGTGCGGTCTATTTTTTAGAGAATCTAGACGCTGTTGATTGAGGGCATCAATGTCAATGTTGTGAGCATACAAACGGGTAACCTCCTCGCCAAAGCCAGGTTTGGAGTGTAGACGTTGGCGTAGCAAATCTTCATGTGATTCGTTTAGATCACCGCGGCGCATGGCCTCTAGCGCGTCAAGCAGGCCGTCCTCCTGCAGTCGGTGTTGCTCAGACAAATAGCAAATTTGTGGGTTCAGTTCAGCCCAGGCGGCAGATAAATGTACAAAATCTAGTACATCAGTGCCCCTTGAAACTGGTGGCAGCTGGAACAGATCACCCACTAATATAACTTGCAGTCCGCCAAACGGAGCATCGCTTTTGCGCAGAAGTTTGCAAACTTCATTGATCATATCTAGACGTTGTCCGTGCAGCATTGAGACTTCGTCTATTACTAGCACGTCTGTGGCGTTGTAGCGTTTAACGAGACGGGCATTGCCAGCCAACTGTTGGCGATCACGCGGCTGCAGTTGGTCGCGAATACCTAGGCCAGACCATGAGTGAACGGTAGTGCCACCAATATGAGTGGCGGCAATACCTGTACTAGCAGTAACAGCCACCACTTTGCCAGCCCGAGTTGACTGTCGAACGTAGCGGTTGAGCACATAGGTTTTGCCAGAGCCTGGAGGGCCTGTAAGAAAGGTTGATGCCCCACCAAGCATCACCGAAAGCGCCTGAGCCTGTTTCATCTCGCGATTATACCACTGGATCTAGCAGGAATCAGTATTTATCCACGAACTGGCAGAGCTCGTTCCAGATGGCATCTGCAATTTCAATTTCCCCGCTATCTTCAGCTTGTTTGGCCACGGCATCACCTTGCTCACCTGGCAATACTACTTTCTGACCGGAAAGTGGTTTGGCGGACTTAATGTGCTGTATAAGTTCTGTGCTACGCTTCATAAATTCTTCCTTACCTGCAAGCAGCCCAGGATCAATGGCCAGTACAAATGTTCCAGAACCATCATCTTCATGTACGCCAGGAATACCTGCCAGCGAAAAAGCGCTACCAAGTAGCTGCACAAATAGAGAAAGACCAAAACCTTTGTGGCCTGCGAAAGTTGCTATAGAACCGTTTAATACTTCGGCTGCATTCGTACTAGGTTTACCATCCTTATCGAAGCCAATTCCTTTAGGGATTGGCTCACCCTTTATCTTAGCTTCAACTATTCCAAAGAAAGCCATAGCAGCTGTTGCATTATCAAAGACTACTTCGCCACCAGTATATGGGAAAGCATAGGAAAACGGATTAGTACCTAGTTTAGGCTCTGCAGATCCACTAGGCGCTACAAAAGAAAACGAGCCATTACCTACACATACAAATCCAATGTAACCCTTCTTGGATATCTGTCTTGAAAAATATCCAATTGCTCCGGATGAAGTGAAGGTACGATTTGAGCAAACTACTCCAACCCCATGTTTTTCTGCTAGTTCGACTGCCATTTCTGCTGCCTTAGCAGCTGCAACCATAGAATGACCGCCCGAAATGAGAGCGCCACACTTGTTTTCTTTAACCAATTTAAGTTCCTGTACATCGCTGGCCTTAGGTACTCCGCCGGTGGCTATTTTTGTAATCCCTTGGTTATTGCCGCGCATTTGTGCATAAATCAGCACATCTGAAATAATCCGAGCGTCTTCGTTTTTATAACCAAGCTTTGTGACACCTTTTAGAACTTTTTCTTGTAAATCTATTACTTTAACTTTCATATTTTCTCCTATGGGGCTAATCGATTTATGTCTCTTGGGAAGAGTGTGGCTTCTTTTACGTTTTTTAGACCGATGAATTTTTCTACCAAACGGTCTAGGCCCATTCCAAAACCACCATGTGGAGGCATTCCAGCCTTCATAGACATAAGGAAGTACTTGAAACCAGGATCATTAGGATTGCCCTTGGCTTTTTCCTTGAGCTGTTTAACTAGCTTGTCGTAGTTATTCTCACGCATAGAACCAGTTACAACCTCAAGTCCACGAAATAACAGATCAATTCTATCAGCAAGCTCAGGTTTGTCGACTTGGGCTTTATGGTAAAACTTCATGTCATCCGCAGGCCAATCACTAACAAAGATGGCTTCACTTTTTAGGTGTTCTATTGCGTACTCACAAATCCATCGTTCTTCATCAGGGCGTAAATCTTTTTCTCCAACGGTATTTTCTGAGTTCGCTTTGCTGTATTTCTCATGTATTTCTGTCATGGACATTGTAGGAATTTTTTCAGGCAGTTCAGGCTTGGTGGCTTTGAGTAGAGTAAGTTCAGTTTTGTAATGTTTCCATACAAAATCACTTACAAAATTTAGTAGACCACTTAATAGCTCTTCAAGATCAGTGATAGTAACAAATCCCATTTCGCCGTCTACAGATGTATATTCAGTCATATGCCGCGTGGTTGCACTGGGTTCTGCCCGATAAACTGGTGCTATTTCATACACACGCTCAAAAACTCCAACTAGCATCTGCTTATAGAACTGCGGGCTTTGGGCCAGAGTAGCCTCTTGGCCAAAGTAATCAATCTTAAAAACTTCTGCTCCGCCCTCTGTTGCTGCGGCCAGCAATTTAGGTGTGTGCACTTCAGTAAATTCATTTTGATCAAAAAACTCACGGAGAGCTTTGGCAATGCCAGCACGCACTTTGAAAATAGCTGTTTCTTGTATATTACGCAGCCCGATTGGACGATACTCAAAAAGTGTATCGAGGTTTTCGGATTTATGATCAAGTGGCTTATCTATTTCAATTGGTGGTTCGTCTGCAACAGGCACTAGTACCTCTATATTTGGATCATGGATCTCTGCGCCACCTGATGCTCGGGACTCGGTTTTAGCAGTTCCACTAACAGATAGAACTGTGCCAATCTGAAGGCCACGCAGTTTTTCTACTTCTTTTTCGTCTTTGATTACAACTTGAATTAGACCACTACGGTCGCGGACTACAATAAAAGTAAGGCCGCCCATGAGGCGCTTTTTGTGCAGCCAGCCCTGCACGTCTACAGTTTTGCCGGCATGCTTGGCAACATCGGCTGCTAAAACTCGGGTCATTTGACTATTCTAACACCTATGGCTTATCTGCAGAAGTCTCTTCTGGAACTTGGTTTTTGTGCTCGGCTTTGGCGCCCAGTGCGGCAACTGCCCGCATGTCATCGTATTTATCAAACTCGTCGACAATTGGTTTACCTAATATTTGCTCTAAAATGTCCTCGATAGTTATGATACCCACAATCTCTTCAAAGGCGTTGACCACAATAAACAAGTGGTGCTTGGTCTTGAGGAACGCGCCTAGAACCTGGCTTAGACTCTGCTCTTCGTGCACGTAATAAACGTGTTTTTTCATGAGGTCGCGGACCTGCCCGCCATTGCCGGCAGACATTAAATCGCGTGCATAAAGCATACCGACAATATTATCTGGTTTGTCCTGGTAAACAGGCCAGCGAGAATGACCGCTGGCATGAAGCTCATCCATAAGGTGCGGGCCCATAGCATCAGTTGTAGCAACGGACTTAACGATGCGTCTGGGTGTCATGACATCGCGCACTAGTTTGTCGCCAAAAGTGAGTGCCCCAGCCGCAATCCGTAGCTCTTCCGCACTAAGTCGGTTGCCTGCCTGAGAAGTTTGGCGATCAAGTAGGGCTAACAAGTCTTCTTTTTCGTATAGACCGCTATGAACTTTTATGTGGGTGTGTTTACGCAAAAGGTGCGCTATACGGTTTAGGAGCGGATAAAGATGATCCAGGAGCCAGGCAATTGGTGGTGTCAGAAATCGGGCTGCCAGATTGCTAAGCTTACTTACGCGTGTATTAGGCAGCCAGGCAAAGCCAAACCACAATAGCGCCAAAGACCCTAGTAGTGCAAGCCATCCTGGCACGCTTAGCGTAAGCATTACAAAAAAGCCTGCAGCCGACAGACCAATAATCGCCCACATAAATATTTGTAGGCTCAGGCCATAACTGGCGGCACGATAAAGTAAGTCAGCAAACTGGTCACCGCGCTGGGCGCGACGTTTTAACTCGGTGCGAGGAATATTTGTATAGGCCTTTTGCAAAGCTATAGCCAGTAGCGTTATAACAGCTAAGACAATAATGGCAAGGAACTTCAGCATGGGGCATTCACCTTATGTTTACTTCATAATTCTAAGTGATTTTTTAGCCTAATTCCATTACTATAGGAATTACACCAAGAAAGAGGTAGTTTTATGAGCAAGCAATTTCTGTTAATAGTAGCCGTTATTGTGGTGGGACTTATAGCGCTTTTTACTTTTACCAAACCAAAAAATACTACATCAGGTACTAACTCAAATGGCCAGACAAGTAAACATATACAAGGCAAAGGTGCCAAAAACGTAACCTTGCAGGAATACGGCGATTACCAATGTCCATTCTGTGGCGCTTTCTACCCAGTCGTCAAGCAGGTTGCAGCCCAGTATAACAACGACATTTTCTTCCAGTTTAGTAATTTGCCGCTTTTCCAGATTCACAATAATGCCATAGCAGGTGCCCGCGCAGCCGAAGCCGCTAGTCTGCAAGGTAAATTCTGGGAAATGCATGATATGTTATATGAAAACCAGAGCGAAAGTACTGGCTGGGTTGTCAGCAGCACTCCTCTGACATTTTTCACAAGCTTCGCCCAGCAATTGGGGCTGGATACTAACAAGTTCACGCAGGACTATAGCAGTTCGGCTGTAAACGACACCATTCAGGCAGATCTAGCGGCATTTAAAAAGACAGGTCAACAAGAAGCCACTCCTAGCTTTTTCATAGATGGTAAATTTGTGCCACTTACCAATCTATATGATGCAAATGGTCAGCCCAGTGCTGCCAAATTTGCCCAAGTTATCAATGCAGAGATTGCAGCCAAAAATAAATAGGGCGCATAAGTTGCAGCCCTATTATTTAAAACACAGTGTTCAGCAAGCTAATAACTTATAAATTGCTGCCAGCGCGGTCGGCGTATTTTGACTTCCACTTTATAACCTCTTGATATTATTTTTATTTTGATAGGCATAGCCTATACCTCCCTAACCCTTTCACATCTACCCTCACACGGTAGTGTTTTTTGTTGAATTGTTTTTGTCTTCTTTGGCAGTATCTCGCTTACTGCATGAAGTCCCCTTATATTACATAAGCGTGAGCGTAATGTCAACATTTTTATGTCTGTTATGAAGCCAGTCGAGCATTTTGGTATACAATTAAGCACAAGAGGATTCAAAGTACCCAATGCACGAGACTGTTTTTGCCGAGCTTAGCCTAATTATAGCCATTGCTGCCGGTGTGGCACTGTTGATGCGGCTTATCCGTCAACCCTTAATTATTGGCCATATTCTAACTGGTGTTATTGTCGGGCCATCAGTGCTTCATTTGGTGCAATCTGCTGATACTATTAATGTCTTTTCTAGCATCGGCATTGCCCTACTTCTGTTTATTATTGGGCTTGGCCTAAACCCAAGAGTCGTAAAGGAGGTTGGCAAAGTTGCCTCTATTACAGGAGTTGTACAAGTAGCCTTTATTACTATGGTGGGCTACGGCGGCGGGTTGGTACTTGGCATGACTAGAACTGAAGCTCTGTTTTTTGGAGTTGCGCTAGCTTTTAGCAGCACCATTATTATCTTGAAGTTACTCAGTGACAAAAAGGAGCAAACCCGACTGTACGGCAAGGTCACTACTGGAATCTTGCTGGTCCAGGATATAATCGCGGCCGTAGCGCTGTTATTTATTACCGCTAAAAGCCACGGTGGCATTGGTGTGCATCAAGTAGGCTGGCTAGTGCTAAAGGGTAGCTTTATAGCCGTACCGCTGCTTCTAATTGGCAATTTTGTGTTGCCACGCTTGCATAAGTTTATTGCCGGTAGCCAGGAGTTTTTGTTTTTGTTTGCAATTGGCTGGGGCTTTGGGGCAGCTGCACTATTTGACCAAGCTGGATTTTCACTGGAGGTGGGTGCCCTGTTGGCTGGGATAGCCCTGGCTTCCCTGCCATATGCCCAGGAAATAGCCTCACGGCTGCGGCCTCTACGTGATTTCTTTATTATTGTGTTCTTTATTACGCTTGGAACTCGGCTAAGCTTTGACCATTTTGCGCTTATTCTGCCAGCCATTATTTTTGGCACGTTTGCCGTTATTGTTCTAAAGCCCCTAGTAGTAATGGGTTTTATGGGGCTGCTCGGTTATACCAAGCGCACCAGTTTTAAAACAGCAGTATCTACTGCCCAGATTAGTGAGTTTTCATTAGTATTTGTTATTTTGGGCAGCAAGCTGCACCTGATATCAAATGATGTAGTGTCCATCATTACTATAATTGCCCTCGTAACTATTGCCTGCTCTGCCTATCTAATTATTTACGCAGACAAACTATTTGAGGGTCTTAAGGAGGATTTGAGTGTTTTTGAGCGTAAGGGCCGCGACCAAGAACATGAACGCCGTCATAGCTACGCTATGGTGTTATTTGGCTACCGCAAAGGTGGCCAGGAGTTCCTAAAGCTTTTTGAAAGCCTAGAGCGAAGCTATGTGGTGGTAGATTATGACCCAGAAGTCATTGATATGTTGGAGCAACAAAAGGCAAATTTCCTTTATGGCGATGTTAGTGATGCGGAGTTACTTGAGGAAATTGGCCTGCAGAAAACCAAGCTAGTGGTATCGGCCATCACCGACTACGACATTACTCTATTTCTAGTCAAACACCTGGCGGATATACATTCATCGGCGGTTATCATTTGCCACGCTGAGACTGTCGAACAGGCCGATGAGCTCTACGAACTTGGTGCTAGCTATGTCATGATGCCTCACTATATTGGCAGCGAAAAGATTAGTGCACTTATCCGCCGTAGTGGACTCAAGAAGAGTGAGTTCAAACGCTTCCGCGAAAAGCACCTAGCCTGGCTACACAGCCATTACGAAACAGAAACAGATGAGGAAGGCGACGAATAGAGCCAGTGGCTGGCAATGTAGGGTTGGATACTTGCTAGTAGTCCTTCGCAAGGCATTCCTTGAGCGACAGCAGCACGAATAAGTCCTGATGATACCGTAGGCATTGGACTTGGAAGCACGTGCAATTCTTTAGCTGGAACTGGCAGCATACCGACTAGTTGTTGCGGCGTTTTAACGACATTGGAGCTACGAAAACCAATAATAAGGCCCATGTCAAATAGCAACCTGTTAATTAGTGGCCATTTTGCCATATGCTCCAGTAAGTCAGAGCCAGCTAGAAAGTAGAGCTCATCAACTGGAAAGCGCTGATGTAGACGGGGCAGCGTTTTGGCCACAGAAAATTGTTTGTCGGGCAAATCTAGAAGTTTGAGACCCGGGTAGGGTTGAGTTGCAAGCTTAATCATGGCGTGGCGGTGAGCCAGATGGGTCACGCCGATTTTTTGCCGGGGCTTGGGCTCTACCAAAAAATACACCTGATTTAGCCCAGCTTCTTGCATGGCAGCTAGGGCAAAGGCAATATGGCCTGCATGAACAGGATCAAAGGCTCCGCTAAAAATCCCAATCTTGCTCATAGTTTTATTATTTCACAAAGAATAGCTTTTGGACTGCTTACATTTGGAACAAGTTATCGTTTTAGTTTTGGACGCATCATCACGATGCACGTGTGCATCTACCCCTTCCTCCTTGCAAAGTGGACAGGTTACACATTTGAGCGTTTCGTCTTTGCTACCGAAAATTGACTCAAACACGTCTTTGGCTTCGCCCTCAAGCAGTGCATCCTCTCCTGTTATTGAACCTCCGCAGCCAAATAATATCTCTCCACGCGCACTCAATAATCGATAAGCCTGATTGATCTCATTATCTAGTGATCTGGGATTGTACTCAATATTTTTAGTTACGTCCCGGTAGTTGGATGATCTAGCCGCCACTGAAAGTCGCTCTTTTATGGCTGCCCAAACCCCGTATGTCAGGCGTTTTTTGGATTTGTCTAGTTCTGCGCGTGACCCATTCTGCCTGGCAAGTGACTCAAGGTTTGTAAAATAGTACTGTAGCAAATCATCGTGCTGGGCAATTGCTTCCCAGGCATTTTGCTCGGGTAATTCACTATCAATTCGACGACCAGCGTAAAATTTGTGAGCATATTTATTTTCCATGACTTCGTCGTAAGCATTTCTTAAGTCTTCAATAGAAAATTGCTTGTCATTTGCACGTTCCAAAGCCGCTCTAAACCCATCCTCGTCGCTACCGTCTACTGATTGTGTGCTCAGTAATAGGCTTTCGTCTGAGTTCTTTTGTGCTTGATAAATAAATCCCATTTTGCGAGATGGCCAAAAACCAAGATCGCTTATAAATTTATCGCCGAACTGCTTATGCGCTTCGTGCGGAAACGATGAATGCCAAACTAATTTCTGACCTGGCGACAGTCCTAACAACTGGTAGCCAATTTGTAAATCATAAGCTGCCCTATCAGCCATAAAAGCCCGGCGCGAATCAATAGCTTTTTCATGGACAGCAGTTTCCAAGCCTTTAAAAAGAGTTGACATATAGGGCTTCCATTGTCCTTCATGAAAATAAACTAGTGTTCCGTTCTCTTCATGCAACACAAATTCAGTATGCAGTGGCCTGTTTATGCCCTCAGCTATATAGCTCATTTCCTCGTCACGAACTCGATTCCAAGTTTCAGGCGAAATTTTGTCACTTGTTTGCAGGTCAAAACGCAACAAGTCTATACTAGCGAGTACATCAAATGATTTGAATTGCTCAGGTTTTTCTTGGTTTTGAGGCAATTGATTGCCCTGGAGATGCATATAAAACCCCTGCTCGCGGGCAGGGGTCACTAAACTGGGTTTTTCGCTCCTGCTCGGGAGTCTTTAACAGCTGTATCGGACTTTCCTACAATGTAGGATTACCGTTGCGGCACAGTTCCCGAATTGCACGGGATTCCAGCTTCATGACTTGTTAATAGCCTCATGGTAGCACAAACAGTTTGTGCGCGGATGTAGTAAAATTACTGACGTTTTTTGAGCTCACTAAGTTTGGGCATAAAAGATTGAGCGGCACCATCCAGACCTAAGACTTTGAGGGCGCCGATTAGTACATAAAGCTCATCAAGCTGGTTCTGAGGAAGTTGGCTATTTTGTTCGGCTAGTGTAAAAAAGAGTTGGACTTTTTGAACTAGCCACTTTTCTTCGCCGGCCTTAATTTGGTTGGTAGCAAGCGCCTTGTCATCAGCTGCAACTTTGACTACTTCTAGAGAACGAGCAGAGCGATCACGCTTACGCAGATGGCCTCGGGCAATCAAATTGTTTACATGTAGAGCTACGGTGGCAACAGAGGTATATTTTAGTCCGCTCATAATCTCACGATAACTTGGGCTGTAGCCATGCTCGGCAATAAAGGCCTCAATAAAACTAAGTAGTTCTCGCTGCTTTTTGGTGGGACGGACTGGTTCTGTTTTGGCCATAACCTATCCAATCCTCTGGTAGGCACTATGGCCGTGAGCTCGGTGTGCAAGCACCCTGGTAGGTGTTAATTTAGCTGGTTTTCGATTCTTTTTGAAGTTATCTGGGAAGACCCAGAACCGGTACCATAGATAGTTCCAGACTGTGAAAAATCCAGCTGAAACAAACTGGCCAATGGCAGGCGTAATACCGACGGCTTTGAGTCCGTATAAAATAAAGTAGTTGAGGACAAAATCTACTAGAGTGATAAAGATATAGCGGTAAGTAACTTGAGTTTTGTGCTTTTGAAGCGATGTGTTGTTAAATACCCAGAACCGTTGCAGTAAGTAATTAACCGTCCAGCCAATTACGTTGCTGATAATAGTTGACCACCATAGGCTCCAGTGCAAACCGTAGTATAGATAGTCCAGGATAAGGTAGCCGGTCCAGAAATAGGCCCCACCACTGACCATGTATTCTACAAAACGGGTTATCTCACGTCGTTGCTGTTTTTTTAGTTTTTTCATCAGGCTTATGCTTGTTCGTATTTAGTATAGCATCTCCGAGGGAAATGCCGGCCAGACCCCACCACAAAAGTGCCAATGTGTCATCGGCCCAGGCATGGGACAAAAGGTTAACTAGTGTTAAACCAATCAGGCTAGCTAGTAAAATCAGGCTAAGTTCCCCGCCTTGCCGCCAGAGAGCTGCAGCTACCAGAATGTTTATAGCTACAAAAAGTAGCATTCCCAGTATGCCGACTTCTTGACCTATCTGAAGATAATAATTTTCAGCAAGTCGGGCTTGGCCGTTATTCCGAACTGAAGCTGGACCGGCTGTACCGGGACCGCTTCCCCATGGCTGATGGACTATGTCATGGAGGCCACTTTTAAGTGCCCTTGCCCGGTCAAAATTAGAGCTGTCAGGAGACCTAGAGTGTTCATCTGTATGAAAAAAGGTGTTTTGAAAACGATCGTTGTGGCGCAGTGCAAATGTGGTGCCAGCCGCTAGGACAAACATTGCCGCTGCGCTTATAAGAAGCACCTTACGAACTGATGATTTTTTAATTTGCCACCAAAGTAGTAATCCTACCGCTAGTGCTGCCCCAAGCCAGGCGCTTCTGGAGTAGGTATAAAACAGCACCACTACATCTGCTGCCAGTAGTGCGGCCCACCAGCCACGTCGCTTTTTATCTGTTACTAGTAGTGCAACAAGAGCAGTTGTTATTAAGACTAGGTAGGCTCCTAAGGGGTTTGGGCCACGCAGTGTTGACTGAACACGTACATACTGGGGCTTTTGATCAACGGTCTGGTAGGCCACAATTGTTTTAGGACTGTAGCCAACGTGTGAGAGAATATTTGCAGGAAGCACATAATGTTGCAATAGCCCAAAGCCTATAACCACAGTTGCTGGTATTAAAAGTAGCTGGCGCCAATGCGCCTTAAGCCACTTCTGATGTGTTGCTACGATTAAACAAATTATAAAGAATACAGGGAAACGTAGATCAGATAGCAGAGCGTAAATAAGCGCGCTAGCATTTACTTTATGGCGCACAAGAGCAACTAGACCGGCTAAAACAAAAAGCGCAATATAGGCTGCTATTACTTTTAGCAGCCCAGTACCATTAAGCCACTTACGCGTTTTAGCGTCCTTGCTAATAAGATAAAGGCCCCCGAGACCTAACGGTACCAGTAGTAAATCTTTCCAGATTCTAAACAAATCAAAATGGCCAAAATGACTAGCAGGCCAAGTAGTCAATACAGCATGGAATGGCATTAGAACCAGAATGATTACAATTCCGTATCCCAATATCCTAGTTAGTTTGGCTTGCCCTGATGTTTTACTCATAAATGCTACAATCTAGTATAGATGAAAAGTAATGCTTCGCTCGTTTATAACCTGTTTTTGGTTATTGGCGACTTTTTATCACTAGTTCTAGCCTTTGTCGGTGCCTATGTTCTGCGTGTTACTTTTGGACTAACTTTTGGCGCCACCAGTGTTGCCCATCCAGTTGAGGCTGCCACTTATTTGCGTATATTCCTGCTTGTTACACCGTTTTGGATTATCATTTTTGGCTTACTTGGCCTATATAACAGCACTATCTACACAAAACGTTTTTCTGAGGCTGGCAGACTGTTTATAGGCTCTTTTATTGGGCTGTTATTTGTGACCAGTTATGCCTATGCCTCTAACCAGATTATTTTCCCGGGCAAACTAGTACCTGTTTATGGTTTTATTTTAGCCTACTTATTTTTGCTCTTATTCCGTAACATAGCCCGTTTTATCCGTACTAGACTTTTTCACTATGACATTGGCATTACAAATATCTTACTGATTGGTAATACAGTTGTGGCGGCCGAACTTATTGAATCGCTGCAGCCAAGCCAGCAAACGGGTTATAGGATAGTAGGAGTGGTTGGCAGTCAGCATAACGTCCCACGCAATGCTCATCTCAAGGTATTTCATAGCTTTAAAGAAGCTTGCCAGGCTATTGGCACTGAAGACATCCACAGCATTGTCCAGACTGAGCTTTATACCACGCCAGAAAAAAATGATGAGATTCTAGGTTTTGCTCAAAAGAACCACATTTCATTCCGATTTATACCCGGTAATACCGAACTATTTGTCGGAAATATTAGTGTTGAGCTGTTTCGCTCTTCTATACCAGTTATTGCCGTACACCAAACACCTTTACTGGGCTGGGGACGGATAGTCAAAAGGCTCTTTGATCTGACTTTGGGATCGCTAATGCTAATTGTTGTCTCACCAATAATGGTTTTAGTGGCTTTGCTAGTAAAGCTTACAAGCATAGGGCCTGTTTTCTTTAGACAGGAACGACTAACTAGATTTAACAATAGGTTTAGAGTTTTTAAATTCAGGACTCAGTACAGAAAGTTTGGGAAAGGAACGCCAGAAGATGATTTTGAATTAATTGGCAAACCTGAACTCGCCAAAAAATTCCGGGAAAATGGTAACTATTTAGCTGATGATCCCCGGATTACGCCAGTTGGACGATTTTTGCGTAGAACCAGCCTAGATGAGCTGCCGCAGCTATTCAATGTAATCAAAGGCGACATCAGCCTTGTAGGACCCCGTGCGTTAATCCCCCAGGATCTTGACGTCTATGCTAAAAGGCACACGATTTTAAGTGTAAAATCTGGCCTGACCGGTCTTGCCCAGGTTTCAGGACGCAATAATATTAGTTTTGATGAGCGACGTCAGCTAGATATGTATTATGTCCAAAACTGGAGCTTTTGGCAGGATATTGTCATCTTGCTTAAAACCATCAGGGTGGTTCTGCAGGGCAGCTAATGAATGATGCACCTAACTTAAAGGTGGCGATAGTTTGTGATTGGCTACTTGGTATTGGCGGAGCTGAGCGAGTAGTACTAGAACTTCATAAGATGTTTCCTGACGCGCCAATTTATACTTCCCAATATAATCCCAAAAAAATTAACTTGTTTGATAATGCTGATGTTCGCACTACTTGGCTCCAAAAATTGCCCAGTGGATTAAAAAAGTTTCTGCCAGTGCTTAGGGCCTGGACATTTAGCCACCTAGACCTGAGTGATTATGACTTTGTGATTTCTGCAACTGGGGCGGAAGCCAAGTCTGTTAGGACGGGGTCTAAAACTGTGCATCTATGTTATTGTTTTGCACCCACACATTATTACTGGAGCCGCTACGACCAGTACATAGATAGTCCTGGTTTTGGAGCCTTTAACTGGCTGGCACGACTTGGTCTTAGGACATTAGTCGGGCCAATGCGCCGTTGGGACAAAAAAGCTGCCCAGCGTCCTGATCACTTAATTGGTATATCTACATATATTCAAAATGAGATTAAGAAATACTATGGGCGTGACGCTGGCCTTATCCACCCACCTGTAAATATTGAAAGATTCCAGTCTTCAAAAGCTAAACCCCAAAATCTTAGGCATGGTTTTGTAGTTACCGGTCGGCAAGTTTCTTACAAGCGGATTGATTTGGCTATTGCGGCTTGCACGCGTCTTAGCCTGCCCCTAACAGTTATTGGTGACGGACCGGAGCATGCCAATCTTGTTAAACTAGCTGGTCCGACCGTAAAATTTCTGACTGATACATCAGATAGTGACGTGGTTGAATACTTTCACACGTCCGAAGCTTTTATTTTTCCTGGTTTAGATGATTTTGGCATTGTAGCTGTTGAGGGGATGGCCGCGGGCATGCCCGTAATTGCCTATAAAGGCGGAGGAGCCCTAGATTACATAGTGCCTACTAAGACAGGTGAGTTTTTCGACAAGCAAAACGTGGAGTCATTGGTATCAAGTCTTAAAAAGTTTAAATCCGATAAATTTAGTGAAAGCCGTATTCGCGGTGAAGCAGAACTATTTGATGCCTCACACTTTCACCAAGCCATGCAGGGCTATATCAGAAAAACTTTATTCGCTAAGAAGCAGCAATAATACCGCGGACTACCCAAGGCGTGTGTTCATAACCACCGACGGCAATTGAATCTATTCCCATAAGCTTCACGGGATAGTCGTTGCCACCTTCCCACAAACGGTCACCAATAAATAAAATGTCTTCTTTAGCGATGTTCAGTATCTCAATTAGCTTTTTCATGCCGTAAGCTTTATCAATGCCCTGCTTAGTCACATCTATCGATGTAGTGCCGCCTACCCGCACCTCAAATTGGGGGATTTTTATTGCCACAATATCGCGGATTCTGCGCTTTTTTTCGCCAGACGCATCCCAAGCTTTTTTTTCTACTGCACCTGCATCCTGACCGAGCGCCGAATATGTCACTTGGCTTCCGCGGTCCTCAATCAACGCTCCTTTTGGATTCTTAATGCGGTAACCTGCTTCGTCGAGTCCTTCGTTTAGGGCTTCAATAATAGTTGCCTTTTCCGAGGCTGTGAAGTTTTCTGCATAGACTTGTTGCCAGTCTTTTTTAGTTGCATTGAATCTGTAATAACGTGTGCCGCAAGTTGGCATAAGATGAAGTGATGCTAGCTGGGCCGGACCAACCTTTAAGTTGGCAATAAACTGTTTTTGAAACTGCTCAAAACTTCCACCAGATATAACACAAACATGATATTTTTTGAGTAGCTCACCAAGCAGCTCCGCCATTTCGTCGGTCATCAGAGTACGGGTTTCTGTGAGCGTTTCGTCTAAATCAAAAGCTATTACTTTTTTCATGCCTATCCCTTTTTTAATCTTTTACTGACTTCACCAACTTGCTGTGCTAGGTCTTTTCTGGCTACCAAGAGCCCGTCCTTAGTATTTACTACGACTACATTGTCTAGACCTATGACTACTACTGGTTTGTCTTCGTGGTTTTGGATAAATGATTGCTCAACGCCTTCAACTTCAACGGCTTGCCCCTGTACATGGTTGCCTTTTTCGTCGCTCTCAGAAGCTTTATGTAAATCGGAATAAGATCCTAGATCCATCCAGTCAAAACTGGCCGGCACTACTAGTAAATCTTTAACCTTTTCTATAAGCGCATAGTCAATTGAATTGTTTTCAAAACCAAGATATATTTTTTCATATTCGCTAGATTTATGTGTTTGCTGAAGTGCGACGTAGTTTTTTAAAAGTTCTGGTGAGTTGTTTTTCATTTCACCTAAGAAGGTATTTAGTGAACCAACAAAGTAACCACAGTTCCAAAGATAATTGCCGCTTTTTACATATCTCTTTGCAACTTCAAAAGTCGGCTTTTCTTTAAATGAATTAACTTTGCAAACTAGGCTTTGTTTATCGACCAGCCCGTCCTTCTCAATATAGCCAAAACCAGTAGCTGGATAATAAGGCTCAGCCCCAACTAAAACGATTTTCTCTTCTTTTTTTGAAACTGTTTCAGCTAGCTTAAAGGAATGGGTAAAGCCGGCTATGTCTCGGATGTAATGATCGGCTGCTAGAAATGAAATTGGTTCATTCTTATCATGTCCCTGTTTATTAATGTAATCCAGTGCCGCCACAATGCAGCTTGCAGTTCCGCGTCTGGCTGGCTCAATAATAAATGCGCTGTCCTTTAGTGAGGGCAGCTGTTCTTTTACAAGATGGGCGTGACTTGCATCAGTGACAACATAAATGCTATGGCTGATAGTTTTGGCACGTTCTAATGTGTAATAAATTAACGATTGTTTACCAGTTAGTTTAAGAAGGTGCTTTGGGTAGGAAGGCATAGACAAAGGCCACAAACGGGTACCCGACCCTCCGGCAACAATAACTGAAATCATGTTATTGATAATAGAGCAATTAGCCCTGGGTGCCAATCTTGGTATACTAAAGTGTATATGAAAATCTTAGTCACAGGTGGTGCCGGCTTCATCGGCTCAAACTTTGTACATCTTTTATATCGTGAGAGACCTGATTGGCAGATTACAGTGCTGGATGCACTCACTTACGCTGGTGATGAGCATAATCTTGACGGGCTTGATGCTTCCCGCTTTGCGTTTGTTAAAGGCAACATTATTGATGAGCAGACTGTAGATAAGTTAGTAAGTGAATCAGACGTGGTTGTGCACTTTGCGGCCGAATCTCACGTAGATAATTCAGTTCACTCTCCCTGGCCGTTTGTAGAAACAAATGTCGTTGGTACGTTCAGAATCCTTGAGGCTGTTCGTAAACACAGCAAACGACTTCATCACATATCGACAGACGAGGTCTATGGAGACCTGGAGCTAGATGATCCTAGCAAATTCAATGAAAAGACGGCCTATAATCCGTCTAGTCCCTACTCTGCAACCAAAGCTGGTTCTGATCACTTGGTACAGGCTTGGGTACGCTCTTTTGGTGTTCAGGCTACAATAAGCAACTGCTCTAACAACTACGGTCCATACCAACATGTTGAAAAACTCATTCCGCGCAACATCACAAACATACTTACAGGTATCAAACCTAAGCTTTATGGTGAAGGCAAAAACGTGCGGGATTGGATACACGCCGAGGATCATTCATCAGCAATTTTGACCATCCTAGAAAAAGGCAAAATCGGTGAAACCTACATGGTTGGTGCTAATGGCGAAAAGAATAATAAAGAGTTGATCCAGCTTATACTCGAACTTATGGGCAAGAGTACTGATGATTTTGATTTTGTGAAGGACAGGCCTGGGCATGACCTTCGTTATGCTATTGACGCTAGTAAAATTAAAAGTGAGCTGGGTTGGCAGCCAAAATATGTAGACTTTAAGTCGGGACTTGCCGATACAATAAAATGGTATAAGGATAACGAGGCTTGGTGGAAGCCACAAAAAGAAGCCACTGAAGCCAAGTATAAAGAATTAGGAAGATAAATAATGGCCCTGCTACCAACAACCGAATATACCGCTCACCAAACCGACATTCCAGGCTTAATATTTTTTGACGTTAACTATGTTGGCGATGAGCGTGGCTATTTTCAGGAAAAGTATCAAAAGGCCAAGCTCGTGGCAGCCGGAATGCCCGAGGAATTTAATGTCGTTCAAAATAGCCTGTCTTACAACAAACAGGTTGGAGTCACTCGTGGTCTACACGCTGAGCCTTGGGATAAATATATAACAATCGTTACCGGCAAAGTATTTGCGGCCTACCTAGACCTTAGAGAGGGACCCAGCTTTGGCAAAGTTGTTACTACTACTATCACTCCGACTACTGCAGTGTTTTTGCCCCAGGGTATTGCAAACGCTTTTCAAACCCTAGAATCAGATACTTACTATTTATATAGTGTTAATAAACACTGGAATGCAGAGGATTATACAAAGTATAAGTTTGTGAACCTAGGGGATCCGGATCTAAATATTAAGTGGCCGATTGACTTAACTAAAGCCATCATTAGTGACCGCGACAAAGCCCATCCTGCTTTTAAAGATATTCATCCATCGGAGACAATGTGAACGATTCAGAAATTTTTATCCTTGGCGCAAAAGGTCAACTAGGCACAGCATTGCTGCAAAGATACCCTGGATCTAAAAATGCCGATATAGGCGAACTAGATATTACCGATCAAAAATCTGTAGAAGCATTTGACTGGTCAAGTGTCAAAGTCATCTTAAACGCTGCTGCTTATACCAACGTGGATGGTGCGGAGTCGAGTGAAGGTCGTCGTACTGCTTGGCTAGTTAATGCTGTCTCTCCGGGGTACTTGCAACAAGTTGCTGTTAAAAATGATATTACGCTTGTGCACATTTCAACAGATTATGTATTTGACGGTGTTAAAAACCCTCATAGCGAATATGAAGCATTTAGTCCTCTGAGTGTCTATGGTTCCAGCAAGGCTGCTGGAGATATTGTGGTTGGACTGGCGCCCAAGCACTACATTTTGCGAACTTCCTGGGTAATTGGTGAAGGCAAGAACTTTGTCCGGACCATGCTAGAGCTTGCGCAAAATGGTGTTAATCCATCTGTAGTTAATGATCAAGTCGGCCGTTTGACCTTCACAAGCACCTTAGTAGATGCCATACATCATTTACTTTCATCAAAAAGTCAGTACGGTACATACAACGTATCTAACGACGGCGAGCCAATGAGTTGGTCAGAGATTGCGCGCGAGGTTTTCAAATATGCTCAGTTAAGCAATACGGTTAGTGAGGTAACAACTGAGCAATATTATGCAGGCAAAACCGGTATTGCAGCTCGTCCATTACAAAGCAGCTTAGACCTTGCCAAAATTAAGGCAACTGGTTTTACGCCCCGTAATTGGCAGGAAGATTTAGCAACCTACGTTAAAAAGGAGTTAGCATGAAGGGAATAATTTTAGCGGGCGGAAGTGGAACTCGCTTATACCCATTGACCAAAGCAGTCAGCAAACAGCTAATGCCCATTTATGACAAACCAATGATATATTACCCCCTAAGCACGCTAATGGGTGCGGGCATTAAAGAGATACTTATTATTTCTACGCCAGACGATTTGCCTCGCTTCCAGCAACTGCTTGGTGACGGTTCACAAATAGGCTGCACGTTTAGCTACAAAGTCCAGGAGCAACCTCGCGGACTGGCTGACGCCTACATTGTCGGTGAAGAGTTTATAGGCAGTGACTCCGTTGCTATGGTACTTGGTGATAACATATTTTACGGCAGTGATTTTGATGGCAAGGTCCGTAAGGCAGCTAATGAATTAGATGGTGGTGTAATTTTTGGACAACAGGTAGTCGATCCTGAGCGCTATGGAATTGTGGAGTTTGATGAGCAGATGAAGGTAATCTCGATTGAGGAAAAACCGGCCCAGCCAAAGTCTAACTACGCTATTCCGGGATTATATTTCTTTGATAACGCAGTTGTAGGGTATGCCAAGCAGGTCCAGCCAAGTGAGCGTGGCGAAGTAGAGATTACGGAAGTTATGAATGCCTATCTAAAAGCTGGCAAGCTAAAAGTATCTTTACTTGATCGTGGCACCGCTTGGTTAGATACTGGTACCTTTGCTTCTATGACCCAGGCTGCCCAATATGTGCAAGTTATAGAAGAACGCCAGGGTATGAAAATTGGCTGTATAGAGGAGGTCGCTTTTAGGCAAGGCTTTATAAATGCCACCCAGTTAGAAGCCCTAGCTGAGCCGCTTAAAAAATCTGGCTATGGCCAATACTTACTAGGCCTTTTGCCGACGTCGTCAGATGGAAAAAGTTAGCACTTGTTTGCTAAGTCGTGAGCCATTCTAAACTTTTTTGAAGAGTTAGGGGTGGCTTCCAGCCAAGCTTGGTAATTTCTCCGGCCGTTTTGGGGTAAAACTCGTCATACCCAGGTCGAATTGATGCGACATCAACTAACTTATATTTCAAAGGTTTTTTAAGTTGCTGAGCAATTAGTTTGGCCATTTCTAGATTGTTAAGTTCTTCTCCACCCGGCAGATTAAAGCGGGTTGGCCGGTCTTTTTGAAGTTTCTTAAATGGGTAGTTATTAATAATAAATAGCAGAGCGTCGGCTACATTTTCTACAGGATTATAGTAACGCGTTCCGGGCTTTCCCTTAGAAGTATGTATGATTACTTGTTTACCATCACGAATCAATCTTACTATCTTGGGAACAAACTTTTCGGGATCCTGGTTTCTGCCCACTATATTATTGCTGTTTGTAATGACTATGGGTAGCCCGTATGTCTTCCAGTAAGCAATTGCTATCATTTCCTGTGCCGCTTTGCTAGCGGAGTATGGATTACTAGGCAGCAGGACATCCCATTCAGCATGATTTGTCGCACCATAGACTTCATCTGTGGAGAACTGTATAAAAACCTTTGGTTTGTGTTTACGAGCGTATTCTAAAACTTGTAAAGTGCTGGAAACATTATTTTCAACAAAGTGCACCGGCTCGGAAATTGAGCGATCAACATGGCTTTCGCTGGCGAGATTTAAAATATAATCAAAATTTCCAAGATCAGGTATTACCCCAGTTAGGTCATGGGTAACTATGTGGACTCGTGGATCTGGTTTAACATTGAGTGGATTGCCCTTATGTCGCCATGAGCAAATGCAAGTAAAATCCCAATCGGTGTGCTCTAGTAAAAACTCCAAAACGTTTGAGCCTATAAATCCATCTGCCCCGGTCATTAAAACTTTCACACGTCTCTCCTTTTTTACTACCCACCGTTTTAGTATGAGCACCCTCGACTTAGATTATTCTACTATATCTTTTTAGAAATAAAGAAAGGACTTTGGTTTTTATTGTAGTTTCACCATGATGCATCGTACAATACTAGCAGATCAGAAGGTGGCTGAGATGTTGATTGAATGCACTAAACGCAAATGGAGTTTTTGTGGAAATCAAAAAGTTATCGATAATCATACCGTGCTATAACGAAAAAGATACTATTGAAAAAATAATTGAAGAAGTTATGGCTGTAGACCTTGGGTCTATTAAAAAAGAGATACTAATTGTTGATGATGGCTCTAAAGATAACACTCGCGAAATAGTAAAAAAACTATCAAAGAAAAACCCTTCGCTCAAACTTTTGTTTCAAAAAACAAATCAAGGTAAGGGAGCGGCACTAAAAAGAGGTATCTTAGAATCAACTGGTGATATTGTAGTAATTCAAGACGCAGATTTAGAATATGACCCGCAAGATTATTTGAGGTTATTACATCCCTTTAACCGCGGTCAGGCTGATGTAGTATATGGCTCTCGTTTCATTGGTGGTGAACCGCACCGAACTATCTATTACCGTAATAAGATTGCAAATAAACTCTTAACGACACTGTCTAATATCTTATCTGGCTTAAATCTAACTGATATGGAGACTTGCTACAAAATGATTCGTGGAGATTTAGTGCGAGAGCTCGCTAAAGATCTTAGGGCTCAGAGATTTGGATTTGAAGCGGAAATTACCGCTCGGATTGCCAAAAAGGGTGCTCGTGTTTATGAAGTCGGTATTTCATACTATGGGCGAAGCAAAGAAGAAGGTAAAAAAATAGGAATGCGCGATGGTGTTAAAAACGTATGGGAAATCATTTATTTTAATGCAACTGTAAGAAGCAACAGCAAAAAAACTAAGAACTAGCAGTTGGGTGAGTTTTTGAGGTCGTATATTAGGGAGTTACTATCCCGATATACTACCGGAAAAGAAACACCCTCAAGTGGGCGATATGCTGGTGTCGTGTAATAGCGAACCTTATAGACAGCACATAACTGCTGATAGCCTTTAGGAGAATTTAAGCTCGCAATCAATTGATTATCCTTGGCGGTGACACTTAGTGGTGTTCGAGATATATAGCCAAGAACCATTGGCTTGTTGGAGATAGTTTGATCATATAGCTGGGTTGTTTCACTAATTGCAGCATTATCTAAAACACCGCCTGTAGCCGGTAACTTGCTTAAGGCATATACGTAGGGAGCATGAATTCCGGTGTTGTTTGGAAGTGGTGCAGGCCATAGTTCAAAAATAAGTAGGAGCGTGAAAGCAGCCATTAGTATTTGACCTTTTCTCTGCTTAAGATTTATTTTACTGAGTACCATAGCTGAGATTATGGCGGAGGCAAAAATTACCATAATCATCATACGCACTGGTACACCCGATAGTTTTAATTGCGGTAGGATCTTTTCAAGTAAGGCATAGGGCATTGGAGCGTGGTTAATACTGTAGCCAAAAACCATAAGACGCTCGCCAAGACTCATAACCCCAAAGAGTACCGCAATTACTAGCCAAAGAACGGTGTCTCGATGAATTTTAGTTCGTTTCCAAACTGCCACAATCATTAGAACTGTCACCGATAGAGTAAGGTATATGCTGCCCTCTGCCATACCTGCTTTTATTTTTCGCCAATATCCGTCAGTCCAAGAGTGAAAATGCCAAAAACTGCCATCAATGAAGGGGGTGAATATATCTGTACTATAGACACGACCTGGATGTGATCCCTGCAGTGGGTCACGAGCGTTGGTGATGGTTAGAAGCAGTGGAAGCGGTAATACAAACAGCGCGCTTAAGGCCGTAAACGTCAAATATGGTCGCCAGGTTTGCTTAGAACGCCAAGGCGGAATCTCTTTGCGCCAAGCCAGATATATAAAGATAAGTACTGCCAGTACAACTGAATATAGGAAATAATAATAGTCACAGAGTAAGACAAGCAGCAGTACCAGCGCAGCCCCTACTGCCAAACGATAGCGCGGCTTGGTAACTAGCTTCCACCATAGTAAGACAAACAAAGGTATCCACTCTAGTGAGACTAATTGCATATGCCCAATTGCGTGCGCAAAATGATAGCTTGAGAACGTATATATAAAGCCGCCTATAAGACTAGGTAGGTAGCGACGGGTAAAGAAGTTACATAGCCAGAACATTGTGACTCCGGCTGACAAAAACGAGAAAATCACCATAATGTTATATGTCTGAGCCAAGCTAAATATCTTGAGTAGCCCAATGCCAACAAAGCCGTTAAAGGGGTTCAGTGTTTGAGCAATAAGAGTCGTACCGTATGGATAGTGTACGAAGGTGGTATGCCAGGGTAATTGATGTAGCTGGGTTATAGACTTATTAACCCACCATATATTCCAAACATTTTGGAAGCCATCACCTGAATCGGTAAATATATGCGTATTAAAATGCGACATCCATGGCCAGCTATAGACAGTAAAAAACAAAAAATAGACAAGGGCTGGCAGAACAGCCATAAAAAAGAGCTTGCGAAGCATTGGATTTTTTCGCTTCAGCGAGGCTGCCAGCTTTTTTGAAACTGGCCGTTTACTTTGTTTGGTTGCCATTATTAGTACGCATTATAGCTTAATTCAGTTCGCAGAATAAGCTTTCTCGGTTTGTGAATATTCAAGCAATTGCTATAGTGATTTTGTGAAGCTGAACAAGCAAAATATTATCAATAGTTTGAAGAGTCCTTCGTCTGCTTGGCAAACCGCAGCACTTGTTGCCGTTGCTGCAACAGGCTATTTATATCGCTCTAGTCAGTATCTTTTTAAGCCACAGCTCTTTGCGGAAGATGGCAATGTTTGGCTGGCGCAAGGACACAATAAAAGCATTACCGCGTTAGCGCAACCTGTGAACGGCTTTTTTCATGTTCCTGAACGTCTATTTGGTTATCTGGTAGCACATGTGTCATTGCACTATGCTCCACTTATCTTTGTATTAACCGCGTGGGGTTTATTTATTTTGCTAGCTTATTATCTTTTGTCGTCGAGAACTAAGATATTAACAAATAACTATGAACGACTTTTTATGACAGCTTCTTTGTGTCTAGTAGCTAATATGTATGAACTGTTCTTTAACTTCTCTAACTCTGTGTTTTTGATGGGCATAATTGGAGTTTTGATTTTGTTGGCCCGACCTCCAAAAAACAGAATAGGAATTATCGCCGAGAGAACCTTTTTCTTATTATCTTGTTTAACGTTGCCTTTTGCCTGGTTCTATTTACCCCTTACTCTGGTCGAACGGTTCAAGTACAAAAGAAAAGAGTGGTTCTTCTTGATCACTTCAGCCTTTGCATCTGTTGCCCAACTCATATGTTATTTTTTCAACCATATTGAGCGCGCGCACATCACGATATTGTCAATGTTCTCCAAATGGACGTTACTGGAAATTTATAATCAAATGATTATCCCGGGCATCCGTTTTGCCCGTATAGACATTCTAGTGCAAGATTACTCCCTGCATCATTACCAGGTTTTTACAGTTTTCTTTACTGTTATTGCAATGCTAATCGCGACTTACGCAGTTGTAAGAAAAAGCAATAAACAAGTTTGGTATTTGCTGTTCTTCCTGGCTGCAATGTCTTTTGCGTCTGTTAAAGGTCCTAGCCTAACTGCCAAAACGGCCGTTGACGCATTAAAGGTTATGTCAGTCATAGTAGGTGCTAATCGTTACTTCGTATACGGAGTCTTGGCGGTTAACCTTATTTTTATAAAATCTACCTACCTGGCTCTAGCCCCAAAAGCTCGTTATATATTCTTAGTACTCTTTGTGGCTTTTGGGCTTTTAACTTCCCTGCATTACCAAAATTTTTATATAGAAAAACAGTTTGTTGATTACCGACCCCAGTACAATAAAGGAATAAGCGACTTTGAGTCTGGCAAGCAAAAATCAGTTACAATTCCGGTCAACCCTACGAGTTGGTATATGACTCTCACTAAATAACTTTTAAAGGAGAATGATAATGAATATCTTATTGACCGGTGGATCTGGCCAACTAGGCCAAGTACTGCAAAAACACCGCAAATATATCGCTCCAAGCCACCAAGATATGGATATCACCGATCCGGACAGCATACTTCGGTATATCGGTAAGCACTCTATTGACTTGATTGTGCACTCAGCTGCCTATACGGAGACCCTTAAGCCTGATAACGATCCCAATGAAGCAGTGAAGTGTTTTAAGGTTAATGTAATGGGTACACGCAACCTAGTTGCTCAAGCATACTGTCCGATTATCTACATAAGCACAGAGAGTGCTGTGGAGCCTTATAACTTCTATATTTTGACAAAAATACAGGGTGAGATCGAGGTCCGGCTGAACAAACAAGGTTGCCATATTATCCGCACCAGTTTTCGTTATGACCCATTTGAGTATCCCAAAGCACCTACTGACATGTTGACTATAGGTGACACGGTTGCCAAGATCGCCCCGCTTATTGATGCTGCGATTGATGATTTGCCAATGGACGGCGGAATTACCTACATCGGTACCGGCGTACGAACTGTTTATGAACTGGCCAAAGAGACACGACCAGATGTCATTGGCTTACCTAGAGCAGAGATTTTTGCCCGACTACCAGCAATGGAAGGTTTGCGCGACGTTCTTAAATATAACACCACAATTAAGGCTCCTCAAAAACGTGGTAATTCTGCTTAATCCAGCCTCCTAGCGTATAGTCATTAAGCGTTGAATTTAAGGGGTCCTAGGGCTTGATTTAGTATGCCGCTTGTGGTAATATGCTTTATGTATAAATTTAAAACAAAAATACAGTTATTGGTAAAATAAGAAGCATGAAGTTACCACGTAAAAGATTGATTATCGTCGGCGCCGCGCTGGTTATTGTTTTACTTGTTGGTGGCTATCTAATACATAAAAACACTCCGGAACAGAGCGGCCAGGGACCGACAACCACAAGAAAAAGCACTACACAGCCGGGCGTATTAATAAATACAGCCCCTGATACCGGAAATACTAAACCTTCTACAACCTACGGGAATACTACACCCACAACCGACGTTATAGCTCCTTCTGGGTCATTTGTTAGCAACCATCACCCTACTCTTTCCGCTCCTGGGAATACTATGAATTCAATATGTCGAACTAACGCTGGTATAACTTGTCAAATTAACTTTACGATGGGCAGCGAAGTAAAAACTCTCGGACCCGATACGGTCGGCAGCGACGGCACCATTAGCTGGGAATGGGATCTTCAAAAAATTGGTTTGACTGCTGGTTCTTGGCACGTTCAGGCCGTTGCAAAATCTGGCAGCAATACTGCAGCAACAGATGATCCTCTAACACTAGAGATAAGTCCATGAGCATTAAAAAAATACTCTTGGCTGGTTTAACTGTTGTATTGTCTGCAGGACTTTTGCTTATTAACAGCCCCTTGGCTAAAGCTAGTTGGAATCAAAACAATATAATCGTAGATCCCGTATTTGATAATTCAGGCACGATGAACATTGGTGATATACAGAATTTCTTGAACCAGTTTCCCAGTAGCTGCCTAAGAACTTACCAGGCGCCTTTTCCCAATGGATATAACAGTTATGGCGGAAACGTCTCCGCGGCAACAGTAATAAGGCGGGCAGCAGATATATATGGCGTAAACCCCGAGGTAATTCTAGCAACTTTGCAAAAAGAGTCTTCTGTTGTTACCGGCGATTGTACTTATATTAACACCGCTATGGGCATGGGTTGTCCCGATGGCGGGGCTTGCCCAGCTCCCGGATTCGAAGGCTTCTCACAGCAAGTTACTAAAGGAACATGGCTTTTAAAATTTGGTAAAGAGCGCGCCAATGGCAATGTCGGTTGGACAGCAAATGATGGTGCTGGTGGCGATCCTGCCATAAATTACTCCGGGCCAATGACGCAGGGCTGTAAGCAGCGTAAGTATGATGCGCCTGTTGTTTGCTATGACGGCTTTACAACAATTGATGGCGTAAGCGTACACGTAGACACTGGTTCAACTGCTTCATTCTATAACTACACTCCTCATTTACATGGCAACCAACTATTTGTTTCAATTTTTGAATCTTGGTTTGGCTCAACTCAAACAACCATACCTTATGCATGGACTCAAAGTTCCGTTCAAATATATGCCAACCCCCAAATGACTCAGGGCTTCTCTAATGACACTACGGTTGCTCCAGGTGGCAAAGTATATGTCCGTATAGTCGCCACTAATACCGGCAACCAGACTTGGAACCAATCAACGCTACATCTTGGCACTTATCGTCCAGCTCAGCATACTAGTCAGTTTTACGACTCAAGTTGGTTGAATCCCTACAGGCCAGCCCAGCTAGTAGAATCTTCAGTGCCCCCAGGAAGCACAGGTACCTTCGAATTTACATTAAGCGCCCCTTCTACACCAGGCACTTACCAGGAATATTTTGATCTTGTTGCCGAGAATATCACCTGGCTTAATGATTTAGGCTCGTCGATAATAATGAATGTGGTTTCTCCGGCAGCCCCAAATAATGCCAATCATTCTATTTTACAACCCGGAGAAGTCTTACATCCATCAGAATTTTTACTCTCGCCCGATGGACAATCGACACTTAACGTTCAGGACGATGGAAACTTAGTTTTGTATAGCGACTTCAAATCCACTTGGAATACCGTGACTTTTGGCAAAGCTATCGATCGTCTAGAAATGGGCATAGACGGTAATTTGGTACTTTACTTTAAGAATGGTACTACGTGGTCAACAAACACCCAGGGTAACCCAGGCGCTTATTTAAAACTGCAAACTGATGGCAACTTAGTACTTTATGACGCAAATAATGCACCACTTTGGAACACTGTAACTTTTCAAACTCCTGACAACTTAAGCTATGTAAATACAACTTTGCACACGGCTACCATGTTCCCGGGTCAGCAATTACAAACAGCCGATAGACGCTATAGATTAGTTTTTCAGACTGATGGCAACTTGGTTCTTTACTCACCAAACCGCGCTCTTTGGTCAAGTAATACACAAACTAGAGGCTCCAAATACGTTAAGTTGCAGGGCGATGGCAATCTGGTAATATACGACGGCAATAATCACCCACTGTGGAACACTGTAACTTTTGGCAACGGTTCCTCGAGACTGGTAATGCAGGCTGATGGCAACTTAGTACTTTATGGCAGTTCTGGACGAGCAGTCTGGAATACTGTCACCTTCAATCAGTTATAAGTCGAACCCTAGGCAACAATTATTTCGTCAGCTTTATCATGATTGTTGTCATTGTTAAATACAATGTATTTGTATAGTACAAAATTCCAGAATAATCCAATTCCTATACCTACTATTTTCGCTCCTATTAGCTCCACGGTCGCAAGGGATATACTGTTTCCAGCTATACTTATCATTTTATTGCCTGGGTGCAGCAAATGATCAGTGATAATGAAGATAACTGCATCTTGAATAACAACTGCACTGAAGCCAGTAATTGCCAAAAACTTTAGATAGGCGCTCAGCGAGTATCCTTGTTTCTGCCTAAAAACAATCCTGTGATTCAAAAAGTAAGATACTGTAATAGCTGTTGGCACAGAGATAGTATTTGCTAGAACTTTTGGTAGTCCGACAACTTCATATAAAAACAATAGAAGTGATATATCTAAGAAAGTATTGAATGTGCCAACCACCAAAAAGCGTACTATTCGCTTTTCCCACAAGTTCTTAACAAAACTTAATACCATCTGTAAAATCAACTCTCTTTTATTTAGATAACTTGGTACTATTGTACAAGACTTTAACCTAAAAGAGACGTATTTATGCAGGTTGCCATAGTGACTCCTACCTATAATGAGGCTGGTAATATTGAAAAATTGATCAGTCAAATTGCTGGAGTATGTAAAAAAATACCCGGAGTTAATTTTATGTTACTTGTAGCTGATGACAATTCGCCAGACGGGACTGCCAAGCTTGCGGATAATATCGGCCAAAAGCTTAAATCCAAGGATTTTACTGTGCGCATACTAGTCCGTAAAAAAAAGGATGGCATAGGCAAAGCCTATATCAACGCCTTTAATGTTCTGCTGAAGGAGAATTTTGACTTTATTATTCAAATCGATGCAGATTTGCAACATAATCCAATATATATAAAAGACTTAGTTGCCGAAGCGCAAAAAGGTAGAGATTTTGTTGCTGCTTCGCGCTACATGAAGGGCGGAAAGATTGAGGGCTGGGGATTGCATAGAAAAATTCTAAGCCGAGGCGGCAATATATACACCAGAATATTTCTAGGCAGTGGGCTTACAGATTATACAAATGGACTAAATCTTTTTAGTGTAGATCTGCTTAAAAAAATTGATGTAAACTCTTTGAATTCTGCAGGTTACGGATTCTTTATTGAACTTAAGTATAAAGCTCTGCGGCTCTCTAAAAATTATGTGCAAATACCCATTACATTGTATGGGCGCCAACATGGGCAATCAAAGATTTCAAAAAATATTATATTTCTTAACTTAGCCCTGGTGCCAAAGTTAAGATTTTCCTCGTCTAATAAATAGGGCCAAGTTATTTCTTTTTTGTGGTGGCTTTTTGTCTAGGCTTTGATTTTGGCTTTGTCACTTTGTGCGAGTAAGTTGAAAATTCAGGTGCAGGGAAAATCATAGTACCGCCCTTACGCAAATACTCATGCTCACGCTCAATGAAGGTTTGTTTAAAAAACCAGGGCAAAATAAGCAGGTAGTCGGGCTGCGCAACGCGCATTTCATCTTCGGAGTATATATTTATATTTGTACCAATCGTACGGCGACCCCATTTAACTGCTTGCTTCTCAGCAATGCCATCAATTAAATTGTTATCAATTTCAAATAGCTGCAGCAGTGTATTGCCTTTTGTACTGGCAGCATAGCCCCAAACTGTCTTGCCTTCGGATTTAACATTTTTTATAAAGCTTTTGGTTTGTTTTTTGAGTTTTAGAATTCTTTTATAGAATTCCATATAGACTTTTTTATCGTTAAAGCCATTGTTTTGTTCCCATTCTAAAAGCGAGTCTACGCGAATTTTGCATATATCGCGGTCAGCAGCAGTTAGGTAATTATCTGGTGCACCAACTTTTTGAATATAAAGACGAATTGAACCGCCATTTACATCATTTAACTCAACATCTTTAATAATAAAACCAGTTCTATCAAGCAGCCATTTGAGTGAAGTTAGATTGTAATAGCAAAGATGCTCATGGCAGATAACACCAATTTCTGTCTGCATAATATTTGCAGGTGTATACGAAAGCTGCAAGGTAAATAGACCATCGTCAGCCATAATTGCATGTACATCTTCTAGAAACTTCTTGGGCTCATTTAGGTCATAGAAACATGCCGCACAGCTAATGCGATCTGCTTTTTTGAAGCCAGCCTTTCGAAAAGCTTTGGCCGAAAAGTAGTCTCTGATAATAACATCGCCGTTTTCCATGGCTTCGGGATAATCAGAGGGATCAATGCCTACACGGTGATACTTACTTGCGTCGACGGTAGATAAAAGGTAGCCGTCATTAGAGGCAATATCTAGATAAACTGCCTTGCCTACTTTCTCGGGGACTGATTTGCATGTCTTGTCGGCTAGGTCAGCAAGAGCAATCATCATCGAAGGATTAACCGCGCTACGATAATAGTACATGCTGCCCCACATCAAATCAGCATCAGGTTGTTTGGTTAGCTGTACAGCTTTGCTGATCGGATCAAAGCCAAGTTCAAGCTCACAAGGGGGACCTTTGGGTTCTTCACCAACTTTTAAAAAATCAGAAACATATAGGTCCCCTAAACTAAAAAGGGGCTCAAGCTTCCCCCCCGAAACAACACTCTTTTTATACTCAGTCATTAGGGTAATATGATAGCAAACCTAGTGCTGGGCTCAAAACCAAAGTTAGCTCAGTTCGTCGATCAAGATGTCATTAATCTTTTTGAAAGCGTCGTTCCATTGGAATTTTTCGGCGTAGGTAGCCAGCTCCTTCACTTGTTTGGTCGGTGAGGCTACACTGACAGCCTCGTGCAAGGCTTTGGCGAGTGTTTTTGGCTGTGCTGCAGCATAGCGAATATGCTTAGAGTAAGGAACCAGTTTAGTCTGCGGAGCATCGTTTACAATTGGCGAACAACCGGCAGCCATCATTTCGAGCGGAAGCAATGACATATTTGTCAGGGACAAAACCATACCAGCGGCACTGTTATTATAAAGATTATTCAGCTGCTCAGCGTTAAGGATGCTTTTGTTCACGTAGGGGAAAGGAACTTCATAGGGGGTGATATCCCAACCCACAAACACAATCTCATAGTCTGGGTGCGCCTTATGAAATATTTCAAGGGCGGAAACCCCAAGTTCAAAGCCACGTCGGGGCGTAACCGGACGAGCGTAGAATAAAATTCGCTTTCTTGCGCCACGAGGATTGGTCAAATTATAATACGCTGGATTAACACCCTGATCAAAGTAATCACACTTCATGCCGTACTCAGTGCTTAGTTTCTCAGTAAGCCATCGACCAAGCGTCAGACCTCGAAAACCAAAACGATAAGTATTCTCGGCGAATGTACTGTAGCTACCCACCGGATCAAAATACGGTTCAAAATCTTGCACGAAGTAGTATTTTTTGGCACTCCCTTTGTAATTAAATACTGGGTAGGCAGTGTGCCAATTGGTCGCAAATATCGCGTCGCAGTCCGCAATGTTATCTATCTGGTTATAAAATAGTTCGGCCTTAATTGGGTCATATTTGGGAAGATTCTCACGAATAGCCTTCATAGACGACGTTTCTAGCGGATCGTAGAAATGAACTTGGCAACGATGGCCCTGTGACTCTAGATATTTAACCGCTCGAAAGATGTCCAAATGTCCGCCAGAGACTGGTCCCATTGGTGGTATAACCCAAGTAATTTTAAAAGGGGGTTTATGCCCATTCCTCGGTGGTGCTTTCACCGGATTTTGCCAGTCAGCCTCTACAATGTCTTTTTTGCGGACCGGCCAGACAATCTTCAGCGACTCTGGATCACCACGTAGTGTACGTACTTCTTCTGCCCACTGTTCATTACGAAGCTCCAGTCGGGCAACGGACTCATAAAGTCCAGCTAACTCATCCTGTTTACGAATGATATAAGGACCAACTTTTGGTAACCGATAAACTACGCGCTTGGCAATTTTCTTCGATTTCATTTACTTACTCATCGGACCATGCGCCCTGCATATTAAATTCACCGCTAGTATTTGGACCATCCTCCATAATTTTGAATTCTGGAGTGTCAGCGCCATATGTCGTATCGAGAATATCAATCAACTCGGGCATTTCACTGGAATAGAGCTCTGAATAGGTATATAGCGCCGCGTTGACTCGATACATTCCTTTGGTAAGTTGAGAAGCTGGGAGCTTGCAGGTAATGGTGTGTTTGCCGGGTTTGGGTGTGTATTTCTTGAGGTCTTTGGTGGTATTAATGCCGGCAAGGTATCGACCATCAGGCGTAACCAGGAAGAGATTGACTTGGATCGGTGTTTCCTCTCGTACTGTGAAGTCAACATCAATGACTATGGTGTCCTTGAGATGAATGCTGTGGCTATCCTTGGTACCGCCATTGAAGCGCATACTGTTTAGCTTAACGACTGGGTTTTCTGGTCGGGCTGAACTTCCGGCACTCTTGGCTTCAGCTTTGGCGTTGGCTACTTCATAGAACAAAGCTATTTCGCGTGGATTACCAACTTTCAATATTTCTGAGTCTTGAATCATCATAGCTCGGTCACAAAATTTTTGGACGGCACCCATGTCATGCGTTACAAAAATTACTGTCTTAGTGCCCTCTTTTTTGATATCGTTGAAGACTTGGAAACATTTACGTTGAAAATTTGCATCGCCAACAGCTAGAACCTCATCGATGAGTAGTATGTCGTTATGCGCCTGCATGGCTATTGAGAATGCCAAACGAACTTGCATTCCAGAGGAGTAATTTTTAAGCTTTTGATCCATGAATCTCTCTAGTTCAGCAAAAGCTACAATTTCAGGGTATAGCTTCTTTACTTCCTTGCGACTAAGGCCCAGAATGGCACCGTTTAGAAACACATTTTCGCGCCCAGTTAAATTTGGGCTAAAACCAATTCCAAGTTCAATAAATGGGGTCAGGGTACCATTAACTATTACTTTGCCCCTGGTCGGCTCATAGATACCGCCAATAATCTTTAGTAACGTACTTTTTCCCGACCCATTTCTTCCAACTATCCCAAAAAATTCGCCGCGTTTAACTTCGAGGTTAATATCTTTTAGGGCATGCAAGTGTTCGACACCTGACTTGCCAGGATGCAATATTTTTTCCTTAATGGAATTCTTTTGCTCGTGTGGAAGCAAAAAATCCTTATATAGTCCGTCGACTCTAAGAGCTACTTCTCGAGGTTCACTCATTATAGTTCCTCCGCAAATTTACGTGAGTTACGACGGAAATACCAACTGCCGAGCACTAGGACAGCTATAACTATCAGAAATGGAAATACTCTGCCAAGTTGAGAATCAAATACTTGTTTGGTAGTAAGAGTCTGCGGCGTAATCATGACTGAACGAGTGTCCTGAAAAATTTGGGTAAGTGGGTTGAGGCTCATAAATTTCCTCAGTCGTATTGGTACAATCGCCAACGAATAGATTATAGGAGTAGCATAGAACAAAATCTGCAAGGTAACTTCCCATATATGACTGAAGTCCCTATATTTTACGAATAAGGTTGCCAGCAGAAACGAAACTCCAATACTAAATAGTACAAGCTCAGCAATAAATAATGGTACAAAAATAAGTGTCGGTCGAAAAGCTACATGGCCAAGAACCATAAAAATTAGCACTACCATCATATTGAATATGAAGTTAACGAATGCCGAGGCTGTGGTGCTAATTACGATTGTATATTTTGGTATGCTGACTTTGCGTATCATATCGCCGCGTCCAGTTATTGCGTTGAGTCCTGACATAGTAGCTTCAACAAAAAAGGTCCACAGAACTAAACCAAGCAGTAGATAAGCGGGATAATGGGGTATGCCCGCGCCAACCTTTATGACTTTAGTAAAGACTACGTATAGTACCCCAAACAAGAGTAGTGGCCTGAGCAGTGACCATAGATACCCTAAAACTGATCCTTGATAGCGAAGCTTGAAGTCACTACGTACTAACTCACTGATTAGTGACCGGTTGCGTTTGCTAAATATGGCTTTTGTCTTTTGGACTAATGAGTTGTTAGACATATTTTTTAACGGCTTTCTTCATGTATTCTTGCTTGGGCTGCTTAGATGTTTTTTTATAAAAACTATCTAATTGGCCGATCACATTATCCCACGTATAGCTTTGTGCTGTCTTAAGACCGGCAGATATCAGTTTTTTTTGAAGTTTAGGATCGCCAATAACTCTCTTGATGGCTGCAGCTAAACCGGCAACGTCGTCTGCCTCTACCATGATACAGTTTTTACCATCATCGCTGAAGCCTCGATTACCGTTTGAATCCGTACAAATTACGGGGCAGCCTGCGGCCATGGCTTCTATTATAGGAAGGCAAAATCCTTCATGGTAAGACGTTTGGGCAAATATTGTAGCGCGGTTATAAAGCTCATTGGCCTCGTTGTCAGTCGGCCGATTGATGTATTCGATGGCTTTATCCCATTTACTTATTTGTGGTTCTGAACCAAATAATAGTAGATGCGGTTGGCTAGAAGGGTCGGCGCCCATAGATTTCCATGCCTCAAAAATCTGTTTAAAGTTTTTTTGGAAAAAGCTTCGACCCAGCGCTAGTAACGTTGCAGAATCATGTTTAGTATTTGGCAACTGCTTATAGACATTGTCATCATAACCACAGGGGATAAGTTTGGCATCAAGTCCAAGCGCTCTAATTTCATCTAGTGTGAACTCAGCCGATGTAATATTATTAAATTCTTTCCGGTAACATGACACAACCGATTTTTGAATCTCAGGCTGACCGGGATAAAAAGACGACTCAATTTCTTGGACTACAAATACTGGAATGCCATGCTTGACTGATGACAACCAGACGGGCAAGGCAGTTTCCCACCAGGTCGCTACCTTAATAGCATCCTCTGTTTCAAGAGATTTGATCATTTGCTGATAGTTCTTAAAAGTTTTGACTGGTACATCAAGTTTCATCCAGGTAGGTGCGTTGTCTAGGGCCCACAGCTCTGTGTCATATCCCCTAGCTTGCAAGCGGTTAAGGTGCTCAAAAACTACTCTGATGCCGCCACTTATACCTGTGCTTTGTAAGACATATATAATTCGTGTCTGACCTTTTTGATTTGTGACTTTACGATCATCAAACCAGGCACCCCACTTTTTCCAGAAATAGCGAAGTGAGGCTTTTTCTCTGTCAGTCATGGGCCTGTCTTTACCGCGGATCGCTGATTCAACATGTGTCATAGTTGCTGCTGGGTAGTAAAGCACTCTTATACCTTGGTCCCAGGCACGAACACAGTAGTCCATGTCTTCAAAAGCAAATGGAAAACCTTCATCCAATAATCCTATTTTGCGCATAGTAGTTGCTTTTACATACCAACAGGCCCCAGTTACACCAATGCAGTATTGGGCTACATTTGCCGGACCATAGTCTGATGGCTGAAAGCGATAGTAATGGTCAAACCACTCTGGCAAATCTGTGTTGCGAAAGGACCCTCCGCTCTGAATTCTGCCATCTGGGTAAAGCAACTTTGGTCCGACAATACCTACCTTTTTATCAAACTCATAGGCTCCATGTTGTAGGCTGGCAAGCCAGCTTTTATGAGCAACGGTATCGCTATTTAGCAAGACTATATCTTGCTTTGGATATTTCTTAGTTGCTAATTTAAATCCCGTATTTACCGCTTTCGCAAATCCACCATTCTTGTCTCTATAAATGACTTCAACATTTTCTGATTCCAGTCCTCTTAAAAGTTTGCGGTTTGGTTCCATGCAATAGTCATCGACAACAATGACATTGTAAAATTTCCCTTCAACAGTCTGGGCTATACTATCCAAGCAAGCTTTCAAAAGAGGATAGTCATTGTAGCTAGGTATAACAATTGATACCTTTCGGGCGTGCTTCCTATACCATATGTTTATGCGCTCTAGATCTACGTCGCTAACAAGCCCATTTGGAAAACGTACTATCCCGTCACTAAGTAGCTCCCGTCTTAAAACTTTATAGGTGCTTACCGGACCATGTCTGACTACAAAACGTCCGCCTTTATAAATCACAACCGGCAGCGATTGGCCTTTATAAAAATTACTAAAAGAACTTCCTTTAGCTTTACGGAGCACTTTTCCGGTGCTTTGAGTAATTTTCTTGGATGTGGATTTGATACGATTGAGCATAATGGTGTGACTGCCCCTATTATAATTTATTGAACTCTTTTACCTAAGGGGACTATTCATAATACAACATATGCTGATTATATAGGCTGGACTCTGGTATAGTTTGGACATGCATCATGTACTAGTAACGGGCATAAATGGGTTCGTAGGTGGTCACGTTACACGTACTTTAGATAAGCTTGGCTGCAGCGTTAGCGGTATTACATATAAGGGAACCGTTTCAGAAGATATAAGTGGACTCTTAGAAAATACATTCTCATGTGATCTTAGTGACAGCGACCAAGTAGCAAAATTAAATTTAGCACCATACGATGCAATTATTAATCTGGCAGGGTTAGCGCAAATGGGAATGTCTTTCCAAGAGCCAGAGCTTTTTATGCACATTAATGTTTCTGTTATAAGTAATTTATGTGATCAGTTGGTTAAGCAGCGGCTTTCTCCTCGCGTTATAGTCATAAGTAGTGGCGCAATTTATGAAAGCAACCAGCCCATGCCTTTAAAAGAATCATCTAGTTTGGTCAAAGAAGGATCTCCATACTCTAAGAGCAAGATAGCCATGGAGAAAGTTACTGAAAAATTTAGAAAAAATGGATTGCCGCAGTGTATCGTAGCCCGGCCATTCAACCATGTTGGGCCCGGCCAAAAACAAGGCTTTATAGTTCCAGATTTATACCAAAAACTACTTCAAGCTGTCCAAGACGGTACATCTATTGAAGTAGGAAATCTGACTACGCGCCGTGATTATACAGATGTTCGTGATGTAGCAAGGGCTTATTCATTGCTTGCGCTATCGGATATTAGCTCCCTGGGCAGCCCCATATATAACGTATGTAGCGGCGTGTCTCGAAGCGGAGAAGATATATTGCACGAACTAAAAAAGCATGTGCCAGGATCAGACAAAGTAGAAATCAAAACTGATCCCAAGCTGGTGCGCCCAAATGATCCAAAAGAACTTATTGGTGACAATACGCTACTTGTACGTGACACAAATTGGCATCCAGAAATACCACTAGAGCAAACCATAGCCGATTTTGTCACAAGTAAACAGTCCTAGAGGTCGGCTTTTTCGGCTTCAACACCTAAATCGTGTTGCACCATCATTTTGACAAGTCCCGGAAAATCAACATCCCGCTTCCAGCCTAGATCCTTTTCTGCCTTTGAAGGATCGCCGAGTAGAATATCCACTTCAGCTGGGCGCATAAAAGCCGGGTTTTGTTTTACGTAAGGCTTCCAGTCATTTATGCCAACTTCTTTAAAAGCAAGTTCTAAAAATTCACGAATTGAGTGCGTTTCACCTGTAGCTAGTACATAGTCGCCTGGTTTGTCCTGCTGTAGCATGCGCCACATACCTTCGACATAATCACCGGCATAACCCCAATCACGTTTAGACTCTAGATTACCAAGCTCAATGTGACTTTGTTTACCGAGGTGTATTCGCGCCACAGCGTTGCTAATTTTTCTAGTCACGAATTCTAGACCACGGCGTGGACCTTCGTGGTTGAATAAAATACCGCAGCTGGCATACATGTCATAGCTTTCCCGATAGTTTTTAGTAATCCAGTGAGCGTACAGCTTGGATACACCGTAAGGACTGCGCGGATGAAACAAGGCCTCTTCGTTATAGCCCTTACCTGGGCGATTGTAGTCTAGGCCACCAAACATCTCAGACGTTGATGCTTGGTAAAAACGTATGGAGTTCTCCTTATTATTCATGCGAATTGCTTCAAGCATATTAAGCGTTCCTATACCTGTGACTGTTGCTGTTAATTGAGGGTTTTTAAAAGAGTAGCCTACATGGCTGATTGCGCCTAGGTTATAAACTTCATCTGGCTTTGACGTCTTAACGGCTCTGAATAAGGAGGATGGGTCAGTCAGGTCGGCTTCTATAATATTTACATAGGGAAACTCTTGTTCAATTGCCCGGCGGCGTGGATTTTGTTGGCCGCGAATAATTCCGTGTATTTCATAACCCTTTTTATGAAGCAATTCTGCCAGGTGTCCACCGTCTTGCCCTGTTATGCCAGTTATTAGCGCTTTTTTAGACATCTAGCCCCTTTTACGTCTTTTATTAATTGTAAGATTAGTATATCAGCTACACCGGTGAGTATTGATATATTTCTAGAAAGTTCAAAATTACGTATAGTATAGCTAATGGCTAAAATTGTTATCGACGCACGTGAACTGCGTACAAGCACAGGGCGATACGTTGAGCGTATGCTGCTCTATTTGCAGCAAATCGATACTAAAAACAATTACTTTGTGCTTTTGAAGCCAGCGGATATGGATGGCTGGAAACCCAGCAGCAATAATTTCAAAAAAGTCAGCTGCCGCTATAAAGAATTTAGCCTGGGCGAACAATTGGGCATGTGGAAACAGATTCATGACTTAAATGCAGACCTAGTACATTTTGTTATGGTCCAGCAGCCAATTGGCTACCAGGGTAAAGTCGTGACGACCATGCAAGATCTCACGACAGCTCGTTTCCGTAACACCGCTAAAAACTGGCTAGTGTTTACTATCAAGCAGCAGGTCTACAAATTTGTCATTTATTGGACTGCTCATAAATCTGCAGTCGTCATTACACCAACCCAGTTCGTCAAAGAGGACGTGGCTCGTTACGCGTCAATAAACAGCCGCAAGATTACTGTAACGCTTGAGGCAGCTGATGAGATTACAGAAAAGCCTGAGCCGATCGAAGAGCTTGAGGACAAGGACTTCATAATGTATGTGGGTCGTCCACAGCCGCATAAGAATTTGGAAATGTTAGTTGATGCCTTTGCGCTTCTGCGCCAAACCAATCCTAGCCTGCGTCTAGTGCTAGCTGGAAAAAAAGATGTTCTGTACCGCAGATTGGAAAAATACGTTCAACAAAAGGGTCTCAAAAATGTGATTTTTACAGATTTTGTCAGTGAAGGACAGCTGCGTTGGCTTTATGAACACACCGGCGTCTATGTGTTTCCATCGCTCAGTGAGGGGTTTGGCTTGCCTGGTCTTGAGGCCATGGTACATGGCGCACCAGTGGCATCAAGCGATACCACGTCGTTACCAGAAGTATATAAGGACGCAGCTGTATATTTTGACCCAACAAACGTAGAAGAAATGGCCAGTTCTATTGGAAATGTGCTACGAGATGAACGGCTACGTAAACACTTAATAGCCCGTGGTAAAGCTGTGTCCGGCAGTTATTCCTGGCGTCGTATGGCAGCACAAACCTTAGAAGTCTATAAAGAAGTTCTAGAAACATAGTCCTTTACTTAGACTGATTAACAGGTCTAGCTACATTGACTTTTTGTATGTTTAGTGCTATTATATAGTTATATGTCCTTTTTTCAAGACGAGAATGAACCCTTCCCTATTCCTACCGAGAGAGCCTCTCTTGAGCTATATAAAGCCGCTCACGCTAACTTTGCTATTGGCTACACTGATCTAGTGCCACGAGACCCAAAAACTGGAAAATTGTTCTTTGTGAAACGAGCTATCGAACCACAAAAAGGCGCCTCGTGGTTTATTGGCGGGCGAATCACTCCCGGCAAAACTAATGGCGAAAGTGCAGCAGAACACCTAGAAAAAGATACTGGGATAAAGGCTGGTCCAGGTCGTTTCCAAGAGGTATCACACTGGACGATTACTCACGTAACTCCAAGCGAAGGAGAAGAAGGACCAGATGTTCGGCACTGCCAAAATACAGTACTAGTTATTGACTTAACCCCAGAAGAAATTCAAAAGTTGAATGAGGGCAAGTTAAGTGACGAATATGACGGCGAAAGCGGTAAGTGGTTTGACCCAGAGAAAATTGATAAAACAGAGTTTCTCCCCCCAGTTAGACAGTTCTTCCGTGATTACTTCAGCCATGAGGTGATGATGGATGCGATACATTCCCAAGCCGTAGAAGAGTATCGGCATCATCTTGATTCAAAATTGTAATCTAGGTTTTAATCTATCCTAAGGTCTAGCTCTCTCTGTTATACTTGAGTGAATATATGAGTGAGCAAGAAAACTTAATTCTATCTGTTGTAGTACCGCTGCACAATGAAGCAGATGGACTACTGGCTTTTAACACATCGCTAGAGACGGCCGCAAAAACTGCAGCCGAAAACTATGAAATTATTTATTGTGACGATGGCAGTACCGATGATACAGCGGGATTAGTTAAAAAACTTCGTTCAGACAATCCACGCATTAAGCTAATCAAACTATCTAGACACTTTGGCAAAGAAAGCGCTCTGTCCGCTGGTATTGCTGAGGCAAATGGCCAAGCCATTTTGACAATTGATGGTGACGGGCAGCATCCTGTAGAGCTTATACCTGATTTTGTTAAAAAGTGGCAGGGTGGTGCGCAAGTGGTTGTGGGCATTTCCACTAACCGAAAAAGTGAAAGCACTGTGAAACGGCTTGGTTCACGGCTGTTTTACAAGACCTTTAACCTTCTAACAGGCCAAAAGCTTATTTCAGGTATGACTGACTACCGTTTAATTGACCGAGCGGTACAAAAAGAGTTTGTAAAACTTAGTGAGGTTGACCGTGTTACGAGGGGGCTGATTGACTGGCTAGGCTTCAAGCGTGAATACATTGAATATACAGAGAAGTTACGTACTACTGGCACGCCTGGATACAGCTTTAGTAGCCTTGTAAAACTGGCAACCAATAGCTTTGTGTCATTATCCCCTACTCCGCTGTACTTGTTTGGCTATCTAGGAGTTTTTATAACTATTAGTTCGTTCATATTAGGAGTAGCAGTTTTTATTGAGCAGCTACTGCTTAGTGATCCTTGGAACTGGAACTTTACCGGTACAGCCATGCTAGGCATATTGGTACTGTTTTTGGTAGGTATTGTACTTATGTCACAAGGCATATTGTCTCTTTATATATCGCGCATCCACTCTCAGTCCAAGCAGCGTCCCCTTTATGTGATTGACCGTAGCGGCTCACTTGGCATTAAGGATTAGTCGCGTCTTGATGAAAGCTAAAATACGCACTCCTCTGAGTAGGCCTGGCTACCGGTATATAGTTATTGGTTTGAGCGTGTATGTGTTTGAGCTCGCTGTAATTGAGTTAGCCCAGTGGCTTGGTGCCAGCCCAGTCTGGGCAATTGCACTAAGTTTTTGGCTTGGCCTATTTGTATCATTTATATTGCAAAAACTTGTTACTTTTGGCGATAAGCGCTTGCACCACCGGGTACTTTTACCTCAACTTTTGGCATTTTCACTACTAGTACTGTTTAACTTTGGCTTCACGCTGCTGATGGCTAATTTATTATCTGGGGTGATTCCAGCTGCAGCTACACGGACGCTAGCCTTGGGCATCACTACTATTTGGAATTTTTATTTATACAAAACCCGGATTTTTAAGACAGAGAACAACCCTGTATACTGATTATAAGCATGTAAGACACAATGCCCGGCTATTAATAATAGACCGGTCGATGACTAATATTTATGACAAAATCATCCAAAGTTAAACGATCCAAACCAGCAACCGCCCCCTCAACTAAAGGGTTTAGAAAGTTTGTGCAAAAACCAGACTTTGGCAATGCATATATGCTGTTAGCAATTGCTATATTGCTAATTACTACCGCCGTCTGGGCGACCCTAAGTGCCCATGTGCAGTGGAATAATGCCGATCAAACAGTTAACTCACTGCTGTTTGACCATACAGGTACTTTCCGTGGTGCAATGTTTCCTGGGCAACATAGCTCATTAATAAAATGGCCTATGTTTTGGCTTATTAAGCTATTTGGCTATTCTCAATCTACTTTCGCTACTTTTACCGCGGCTATAAGCTTGTTAACAGTCTCGCTGCTAGCATTATTGCTTTACCGCATTGAGCGCCGTCCAATTGTATTTGGGACGCTTTGCCTGGCACTTGCTTCTACTTTATTACTAATACCCGCTCAGCCATACACAGGTGGTTTGCTGCCCATCAATATGGCTATGCTCACTACTCGGAACATTGAATATATTATCTATATCCTTGGACTATACTTGTTAGTTCGATCTGAGCATTTAAAAAGCTGGAGCTTCTGGCTAGGCACGGGTTGCTTGGCGCTGCTTTTTGCCAGCGATAAACTGTTTTTAACACTATCGCTTGGGGGTGCACTGTTTGCACTGCTTATCTACGCTGTAGCTCAAGCCTGGCACATGGTTACTCTGTCCGTAAACTGGCTGTTAGGTAGCTTGGCGGCGGCGGTTGGGTCTCTGGTGATTTTGTGGTTTATTCAAGCCGCTCATATAACTCATATCGTAAGTCAGTCAACGACCGGGCCATATGCAGTGACACACAGTGTCCATCAATGGCTTTTGGGTAGTGCTTATGCAGTTCTAAGTTTGGCAACAAATTTTGGAGCAAACCCAGGCTTTGATGCCACGGTACTTAGAAATGTTCCCCATCAAATACTTGAAGGGCTAATTGGCCCAAGCGGTATTAGTTATGTTATTAATCTGGCGATTTTGCTTGTTGGCTTGGTGGCCTGCTGGTATGTTTTACGTCCCAGTTTTGCGCACACTCGCAGCAGAAAAAATAAACTGGATGATGCTTCCAAGTTATCCATCATGCTTATTTGGTCTAGCGTGGTGGCAGTTGGAGCCTTTATAGCCACCAACCACTACTTTGCTGTTGATGCCCGCTACCTGACCATTATAATTTTTGCATTCTTTGTATCTGGCGCTACCTATACTCGCCAAAAGAACTGGAAGGCTGTCAGACTTGTAGTGGTAGGTGCTGTATTAGTTATTGGCATGCTGCTAGGTATGTATTCGGTTAACAAGATTTATAAGCAGCAGAACGCCGCTTTTGACACCATAACCCAGCGCAATTCTAAAGTTGCCCAAGTCTTGGCGCATCATCCCGAGAGCACACTGGTGGGCGATTATTGGAGGGTTATCCCAACAAAACTAACGGCTAATATAAATATAAATGTACTGCCGCTATCTTCTTGCACAGAAGCCCGCAATACTCTTACGAGCCAGGCTTGGCAACCGGATTTGACCAATCACGGCTTTGCATACTTGCTAACTCTAAGCGGCAGCATGACTGATTTTCCTAATTGTTCACTAAAACAAGTTCTTAGTTACTATGGGCGGCCTAATGCCAGTAGCCTTATTGCCGGCACATTGGACAAGCCCGAGGAGTTGCTACTTTTTTATGATCATGGTATTCAAAACAGCGCACCTACTACAGCGCAACCCGCCGCTGGACCCTCAACGGTTGTTCCGATTGCGCCAGATGAATTGCCTTATACGTCTTGTCCTGTGCCCACTATTATGAATATTGTCGCCCATGAGGACGACGACCTATTATTTATAAACCCGGATACCCTGCACAGTATTAATGCAGGTGACTGTGTAAGAACAGTTTATATTACAGCTGGTGATGCTGGTACTGGTGAGCTCTATTGGTTGGGTCGCGAGCGAGGATCTGAGGTGGCCTATTCACAAATGGCTCATGCGGATTCTATTTGGGTTCAGCGGATTGTTAAACTTGCAGATAACCAGTTTATAACAGTTGCAAACCCCAGAGGAAATTCTAAAATTTCGCTTATATTTATGCATCTACCTGACGGTAATGTGAAAGGCCAGGGTTTTCAAGGATCACACAATGAAAGTTTGGCTAATTTAGAAGCAGGCAAGGTTAGAATAATACATGCAGTAGACGGGCAGTCTAGCTATAGCTCCGAGCAGTTAATTAATGGGCTCAAAACGTTAATGTTCACCTATCAGCCAACTGAAATTCGAACCCAAAACCCTGTGAATGCGAGTACTCAGTATCCTGACCATAGTGATCATATGGCGGTGGGGCGCTATGTACAGCGAACCTACAAAGAATATGAGAAGCAACAATACGATAACAACGTAACTATACCTCTGCACTTTTATATCGGCTACCCTATACATCAGATGCCAGTAAATGTATTTGGCGCTGATCTAGCCGCCAAAGAAGCAGCTTGGTACGCCTACTCTAAGTTTGATGGCTCAGTCTGCCAAACAATTGCCCAGTGCAGCGCTAATCCAGCATATGGGGCATACCTGCCTCGCCAATACCAAGCTCACTAACGAGCCTAGATACTTTATAGATTCTGATAACAATTCCCTTAGTTTATTTTGATATATTCATCACAGCATGGTTATGCTTATACTGTATAATACGAATAGTAAATGATATCAATTGGCAAAGAGAACCCTCAACATTAGGTCTTTATTATAATAAGCAATTGTGATATAATATGCTAACGCTAACAACAGATGGTGTGTGAATCATGAAAAGACTAAGTAATCGGTTAATCTATGCAACTGCGAGTACACTTCGTAAGCTTGGTGTTCATTTTAATGAAGAACAAAATGAGCTTGTATTAGAAATGCAGCGTATTATTACTGCTCTTGATGAACATGCTATCCAATTTAAGACTGAAGTTGCACCTGATGGTACTTGGTCAGCTGAGTCTACTAATATAGATGGGATAATGACAGGCGGTAAAGATCCCCGTCATATCCCTGAGATGATTAAGGATGCTGTGTTTACCTATTTCGAAATCCCCCCTAAGTTATGCAGAGATGAGTTGCTTCGCTCTGACAACGAGCCAGCTAAAGTAGAACAAAGAGTACACGTAGGTGCATAAGTGCCGAATTTCAATCAAAAACAAAAGGATTGGATAAAGGCATGTAGACGCCTTGGGCTAGAAGTTAACACAAAGGCAGGAAAAGGTAGTCATGTTTTAGTTAAAAGTCCATTGTCAGGAGAGAAATACACTATCCAACACGACCTTTATAATATTGCGAATTTAAAGATATACAAAAAACTTTTAGAGTGGGGCTTTAGCGAAGAAAAAATCAATAAATCTTTAAAGATGAAGTAGGCTATAGACAATTCTCACAAATTAATACTAAATCCTCTTATGCTATAAAAAGTATTTGCATTAATTGCAAGTATTGTGCTAAAAATATAACTACATTATAGGAGGGAACGATGCGCAGGCGTGTACATCTCAAACTTTTATCACTATACATTGCTATCGGATTGCCTATCGTTTTCACTCATACAGCTCTTGCCGCTGGAGATGTCACCAGTGTTGAATCTTTTATTAGAAGTGTTATAACCGTTATGGCCAGTCTAGCTGGCCTGGTTGCTACAGGTTTTATTGTGGTAGGTGGTTTTAGCTATATAACGAGCTCAGGCAATCCAGAACACTTAGAAAAAGCTAAACGTACCATTATGTACTCTGGCATGGGACTAGCCATCACCATTGCCGCTTTTGTCATCAGCAATATTGTGACTACACTCGCAACCAACGCCTTCGGGAAATAACAGCGTGAACATTGCGGCCATCATCTATACCAAGATGGCTGATGCATCTGCGGCCGGGATAGCCATGAAGAATTTTATAGCGCCTGTGGTATTAACTCTGGCAACTACAGCTGGCCTGGTCGCTACTTTATTTCTAATTAATGGTGGATACCATTACATTACTAGCTCTGGCCAACCAGATAAGCTTGAGTATGCCAAGAAAGTCATTAAGAATGCCTTAATTGGATTAGCTATTGTTATAGCTGCCGGAACACTAACAGCAATCCTATCACGTGCATACCAAAGCTCCGGAGGCAATACTGCACAGAATTTGCCTGCCCTTAGCGCTATCCAACCAGCCCCAACCTCAAACGGATTAGTTGATGTACTTGTAAAAGCGGTTACTGGGCTATTCCTTAAGCTTATAGAATCGGCTGGAGCACCATTTCTGGCTGCACTAGATTACTTCACACACGCTACGCCACTTATGGCGGCTAATTCCAGTGTCTTTAATATTTGGCTAGCGATGGTTGGGATAGCAGACGCTTTATTTGTTCTCGTCATAGTACTTCTAGGTTTTCATGTTATGAGCGCTACTTCGCTAGGACTAGAGGAACTTGAACTGAAACATTTACTTCCACAAGCTGCGCTAGCTTTTCTACTTATAAACACTTCCATTTTCGTCATTGATGCTGTTATTAGTCTATCCAATGCCCTGATTCATGCTCTGGGGGTAGCTTTTCCCACAACTTCAGTCTGGACAGTCTTATCTGACGTCACCAAACAATCTGCCTCAATGGGACTAGCAGCATTGCTTATCATGGTGGTGTTCTTGGCATTTTCAATCATTCTCCTTGTCTACTACGTTGGCAGGCTTGTCACTCTATATCTTGGTGCTATTTTGGCGCCTGTTTTGGTACTACTTTGGATGGTGCCTGGATTTAAGGACTTTGTATTGGCAGCAATTAAGGTATACCTGACAACCATCTTCGTGCTCTTTGTGCATGTTATAATTCTGCTTTTAGCAGCTTCAATTTTTGCTGGTATGGTGTCAAGCAGAGGTTCTCTTGATCCTGTTATGGCAACGGTGGTCGGAGTGGCTACCTTAGTAGCTCTTCTCAAAACTCAGGGTGTCTTGATGCAACTGTCCTATGTCAGTATTGGGCCAAAGGCTATTCGAAAACTTGGTGGGCAGTTCGCAAACGGTATGAGTTATGCAACCGCTAAGGTTAAGACTGTACGCTCCGGGGCAATTGAATGAAGACTTCTACTGTCCCCGCTCAAATAACTACCGTCGAAGATAAGATCGCAGGTAACTTAAGTATGTCTCAGCTCACCTTAATGGCTGCACCTGTATTTCTAGGTGGAGTCTTATACGTTATGTTTCCACCTTTTATAAGCTTGACGATTCCTAAGTTAGTGCTGTGTAGTTTACTGTTAGTAATATTCTTTGCTCTGGCTATTCGTATCAGAGGCAAAATCATACTAATCTGGTTATTCGTGATAGTACGTTACAATGTCCGGCCTCGTTATTTTCTTTATAACAAGAATGATGCACATTTAAGGATAAGTACTCAGGCCAAACAACTTCATGTAATCGATGAGGTTAAGAAGGCTGAAGTGGCACAAGCTATATCATTACCAGTTTCTACACTGGATGTACCTGAACGCGTAAGGTTAGAAGTCGCAATTGCTGACCCGCGATCAAAATTACAGTTTTTGACTAAGCGGAAGGGAGGCTTGGATGTTCATATTACAGAAATCAAGCAAGAAGGTTAGCTCACGCCGACAAATTGACATTGTGGGCGTTCGGGATAGCATACTTTTACTACCAAAAAACCAGTACCGAGTAGTGCTACAAATTTCATCGGTGAACTTTGAGTTAAAGAGTGAAGACGAGCAAGACGCCTTAATTGAAACTTACCAGAGTTTTTTAAATTCATTGGGCTGCCCCTTACAGATTCTGGTACGAATTCGTGAGATGGATATGGACAAGTACTTGGAGGATTTTCACTCTAGATTGGTTGATGAGAAAGAGGAAGTCTATAAGCAAGAGATTAAAAATTACACGGAATTTGTTAAGAGTCTGATTTTTACAAATAAAATTCTTGCCAGGCATTTTTATGTAGTCATACCATTTGTCGGTAATGAAACTGACTTTGAGATAGTTAAAGAACAACTAGCCCTTAATACGGACATTGTGGCTAAAGGGCTTTCTCGCTTAGGTATGCAGAGCCGTCAACTAAGTAGCTTAGAGATACTTGATCTGTTTTATAGCTTCTATAACCCTGGACAAGCAAAGCGTCAGCCAATCACTAACCAAACACTTGAGCTACTAACCAGGAGTTACATATGAAAGATGTTAGGGCTATAGCGACTAAACCACTAGTTAAAGCCGCTAAATGGAAAAGGCGACGTAATGAACGCCCTAAAGAACTACACTTAACACTTGGCGAGCAAGACTTAATGGATTTATTGTCCTATGCAGGGTTAGAAGAACAACCTAATTACTTAATCATAGATGATAAGTACGTGCGGACTCTGCTTATCTCTGGTTATCCTTTTGTCGCTAACTCGGGCTGGTTAAATAGCTTGATTAATTTTAACCACGATGCCGACATTTCTTACCATGTCACAGAAGTCAATGCCAACTTAGCTTTACCTAAATTGCATCGTAAGATAACTGAACTAGAGTCTACTAAACGGGCTATGATGCGCTCCGGAAAGATTATCGACTCTGAAGTGACTGATCCATTAGAGTCAGCTATAACTCTCAGGGATAAAATCCTACGTGGCCAAGAAAAGTTGTTTCAAGTATCAATCTATATAACTATTGTAGCCGATTCAGAAACTGAACTAGATAAAACAGCCAAATTACTAGAAACCGTGATGTCTGCTCGACTGTTTTATATTAAGTCGGCTCGGTTTCAACAACTTGAAGGGCTACAGTCAATTTTGCCTCGAGGTGAGGATATATTAAACCAGAGAAGAAACTTAGACAGTAGTTCAGCGGCCCTAACCTTCCCATTTATGTCATCTGAATTAGTTCACGAGGCTGGAATTCTCTACGGAGTCAATAAATCTAATAACTCTTTGGTTATTCTAGATCGTTTTAGCTTGCACAATGCCAACAGTATTGTTTTTGCCCAATCAGGTAGCGGTAAAAGCTACGCTACCAAGGTTGAGATACTGCGTCAGTTGATGCAAGGCACTAAAGTTTTAGTGATCGATCCAGAACGCGAATATAAACGCCTGGCTGAATCAGTTAAAGGCACTTACATCAAGTTATCGGCTAAATCAAAAGAAAAGATTAACCCTTTTGATCTGTCTACTACATTTCATACTAAATCTGACTTATCAGAGCATGCTCAAGACCTAACTGAGGTTATCTCATTGATGGTAGATGGTCTCTCTGCTCGCGATAAGGCAGCTGTCGATAAAGCTATATTGGCAATTTATAACGAGCAAAAGAATAAACCGCCGTTACTCACAGATCTTTACCTAAAGCTTGATGACCTCGGACAAACCAAGTTGTGTGATAGGTTGGAGAAATACATTACTGGATCGTTGGCTGGAGTATTTAATGCGCATACCAATATCAAACTTGAGAATCGTCTGGTCATTTTTGATATTAAAGATTTACCAGAATCTTTGCGGCAAATCATGATGCTGATTATCTCTAACTTTGTCGGTAACCAAGTAAAGGCCAAGCCCGAAAAACGTTTATTAGTAATTGACGAGGGCTGGCTATTACTTGAACATGAAGAAAGCGCTCGTTTTGTGTCAAGTTTGGTCAGACGGGCTCGTAAATATTACTTGGGAGTATCAATAATCTCCCAACAAGCCAACGACTTTTTGAAAAGTGACTATGGACGAGCCATTGCTTCCCAAAGCAGCTTACGAATTTTGATGCGACAAGATACGACTACCATTAAGAATGTCGTATCGGAGTTTAATCTCAGCGAATACGAAGAAAACTTTTTACTAACTTGCGAGAAAGGTGATGCCCTGATTATTGCTGATCAGAATCATGTTGCTGTCAAGGTGGTAGCCTCAGCTAAAGAACATCCTCTTATTACTACTAACCCTGCAGACCTCTATCGTCTATGAATCCCTTGCTATTCATGAAGTCCGATTCTTCTTTGAAGTCGGAGATCATAATTATATGCTTAATTATATCGGCGCTATTCTTTATGCCGATTATAGTGCTAGCCTCAGCTGCCAATATACCTTCAGCTGCTGCACATAGCTTATTTGAGGAGCCCGTAGTATCCACGGATCTTTACGATTACGGCAATTGTACATATTGGGCAGCGCTTAGACGCATTCAGACAGGCAACCCTATTCCAAACACATGGGGCAACGCCAATACCTGGGATGATCACGCAATTCTGGATAATTATTTAGTTGATCATAGCCCGGCTGATGGTGCAATAATGCAAACCGATGCTGGAGCTTTGGGCCACGTGGCATATGTTGAATTTGTAAATCCGGCTGATGGCAGTTGGACAATTTCTGAAATGAATGTCCTCGGCTGGGACGAGCTTGACCAGAAGACTTTACCCTCTTCTTCGGCCAAAAGTTTTAAGTTTATTCATGATAAAATTATTGCAATCTGAGTTAAGTATTAAACAATCTAGTGAGCGTAACTATACTTTTGAGGCTGGCTTGAGCACAATGTGACGATTTGGACCATCGCCTACGGACTCGGTTGTAATTCCAGCATCTCCAGCTAGTTTGTGAATAGTTCGCCGGTCAGCTGCATGCATAGGTTGCAAGTCCATTGACTCTCCCAAGCTTTTAACCTGGTCGATCCATACTTGAGCCTGCGGATGAGCCTATCGGTCCTGGCCTTTTTATATTCGGCGATATCCACATTTACCCGTGTTACGCTATGTCCGTTATTCTTGAGTGCACTTCCAACCATAAATTGTATAGCTCGCAGGGTATCTCCCCTCTGACCAATTAAGAAGCCGTTTAAGTGGGTAGAGGGGACCTCTAGCTCAATAACCTCATCGTCGCTACTGGTGGCATAAACTTCGGTGTTTAGCCCAAAAAATGACAGCAGGTCTTCTAGATACTTTTTCGCAAAGAGTATTGCTTCTTCCATCAGCGCCTCTTTCGCTTGTGGCCAGCCTTACCCTTTTTGGCTTTTTTTGCCTTTTTCTTAGGGGGAATAACTTCCCCTTCTATTACTTGTTTTTTGCTAGGTTTATCGGCAACCGCCTCTAGCTCTGTTTCGTCCTTACCAAGCACTCTAGCCTGTTGGATGTAGGCCACTACGCCACTTGTTAGCCAGTACAGCGGCAAGGCCGCTGGTAACCCAACCGTTATAAAAAAGATTAATACGGGCAGGAAGTAACGCGTGCTACGACCTACTGCGGCATTAACTTCGCCTTGATCAGCCTGCTTGCCAGAACCGGCGTCTTTTAGGATTTTACGAAGCCCCCGGCTGTCTGCGTTGTCGGGCAAAAGCTGCTTACTTTGAAAGTATTGTGCAATGGCACTACCGATAACAATTAACATGGCTGGCCAGTATATACCCTGACCTTTTTTAAGCGCCGGTTCAGTGAGTTTTATAAATCCGAACAGAGTGCTATCAAACTTAGTAATATCCTGTGCTAAGGTTTTCATCCAGGGCAGATTCTGTACCCAGCTATAAGAAAAAGTGATGAGGGTATGAGGATCATTTACGATTCTGCGTAGACAACTGTAGAGGGCAATAAATATAGGCAATTGAAGTAGTACAAGCCCAAGGCTGGCAAAGGGGTTGATACCGCGCTCTTTATACAGCTCCATGACCATGACAGATTCTTTTTGGCGATCACCTTTAGTTTGGGCTTTGATGCGCTTTAGCTCTGGCTGGAGCTCGCGCATAGCTTTGGCTTGGTGTAATTGCTTTTTAACTAGAGGCCACATTAGTAATCGAACAAGAACAGTAAATACAATGATGGCTACGCCAAAGTTATGTCCTGGCAAGAAAGCATAGACTAGCACCAACATATTAAAGATAGGTTGGATTATAAGGGTGGTAAACATTTAGCGCTCCTTTGGCTCTATGATAGCATGGGTTGTTTTGGTAATGAGCCCGGCTTGATCAAGCAATTTAGTGACAGCTTGTTGTAGCTCGTCTGCCGGCGAGGTGGCCAGCTGTTCGCTAAAAACCGTTAGTACAAGATCATATGAGCCGTTAAGGTTTGCAGACTCAGTCCTAACAGCCTCATAAAGGCGGCGGCGGATGCGGTTGCGTGTCACGGCGGATCGACTAACTTTTTTTGCTACAACTACTGCACAGCGCCAAGTAGCTCGGTTTTCGTTCTTAGAAAACCTCAGGGCCAGCATGGGGCTACGCACAGTTCGCCCCTGGCGGTAAACAGAGCGTAAGCTACCATAACCATGAAAGCGGTGTGATTTTGTAAGCATATAAACTCCCAGACATTGCGTTAGCCGAACAACCTTATACTAATAGCTGCTCTAGGCTGATAACTTAGCGCGGCCTTTTAAGCGGCGACTTTTTAGCACCCGCTGACCAGACTTGGTAGCCATGCGCTTAAAGAACCCGTGCTCACGGGCACGATGGCGTTTTTTTGGTTGATAGGTTCGTTTTGGCATAGTCTTTCAATTCTACACTAGCAAGTGGACTGTAGCACCTAGTGTTTTTGTGCATAGGTTAAATTGACAATAGTTACCCTATCAATCCTAACAAGTTTTCCACCTTACGCCAAGTATTTTCCACAGATTACCAGATAGGCCCGTCACCTGTGTACAAATCAGTCTCTGTTCGCGTGGTTTTGCATAAAAACTTTCTCAGCTCAGTTTTGGGCTTGTGGAAAACTCGTTATTTTTTGTATAGTGAGAGTACTAAAGCTGACTACGAGGCGAGAGGGTAGAGTAATGGGAGACGGTTTGTGGCAAGCGGTGTTGGGTGAAATCGAGCTGTCGGTTTCGCGCGCCAGCTACGTTACATGGTTCAAAAACACCCGTCTTATCCGTCAAACGGACGAAGTTTTGATAGTTGGTGTGCCAAACGTCTTTATAAAGCAGCAGCTAGAACGCAAATTTAACCAACTCGTGGTTGATACTCTCAAAAAAAACGGTGTAGAGCCAGTAAAGATTGAATACAAAATCCACGCCTTGCCGGGTACCCTCCATAGAAAAGTTGAAGACGATGCCGTGATCTTGGCCCCTTCTTCTGAGCGCATGGGTAGAACAACTAATTCGCTGGCCCATAACTACCGCCAAGGACTCAACGAACGTTATACATTTGAAAATTTTGTAGTTGGGTCAGGCAATGAGCTAGCATATGCTGCCTGCCAAGCCATTGCCCAGCACCCCGGCACCAAATACAACCCGATGTTTGTGTATGGTGGAGTTGGGATTGGCAAAACGCACCTTATTCAGGCCGTCGGTAACGCCGTAATTGCTAAAGACCAAAAGGCTCGGGTTGTATACGCTTCTACTGAACAGTTTTTGCAAGAGTTTGTGGATGCGTTGCGATTTAAAAAGACGACCGATTTTGCCAAACACTACCGAAGCGCCGATGTACTGATTGTTGACGATATCCAGTTTATTGCTGGCAAAGAAAAGCTACAAGAGGAGTTTTTCCATACCTTTAACGCACTCCATCAAGGCAATCGGCAGATTATTATCAGCAGTGACAAGCCTCCCAAAGACATCCCAACGCTCGAGGAGCGGCTACGATCGAGGTTTGCTTGGGGCATGAGCATTGATATGCAAACTCCAGATTTTGAAACCCGCTGTGCAATTATCCAAAACAAGGCTCATAGCCATGAGGTTACCCTGCCTACTGCAGTCGTTGAGTACTTGTCTACTCATATTCAGACGAACATCCGTGAACTAGAGGGAGCCCTTAACCAGCTGCTAGCATTCTGTGAAATGCGCGGCCTTGAACCTAACCTAGAGATTGCAACTAGCTTACTAGGTGCAGGCAAAAGCCGGCCAAAACACATTAGTGCCCGGCAAATCATTGAGCGCACCGCCAGACACTTCCAAATCCCTATGGAGGATATTTTAGGACCTAAGCGTGACAAAGACATTGTAGTTCCGCGCCAAGTAGCCATGTATATACTAAGGAGCGAACTACACCTTAGTTTCCCTAAAATAGCCCGGGAGCTAGGCCGTAAAGACCACACCACTGCCATACATTCGGTCGGCAAGATAGAGAAAGAGTCGGTTTTTGATGCCGATATCCGTTCTGCAATTGCAGATATTAAGGAGCGTTTGTATGCGTAGGCATGTGGCTGAGTTGTGCACCGACTGTGTAGAACATGTGCGGATCTATCGGTTTATGCCCAGGCTCTTTAATTCTACTATTTTGCATGGGTATAACCTGCTAGTTTCTACCCAGCTTACACAAGTTTATCGCACAGCTTTACCCACACGTAAACATGTATTTTCTCCCCTGTTATTTTCGTTTCTATCCCCACTTTCCCCAGGCCTTATAACAATAACAACAAATTAAAGGAGTTATTATGAAGCTACAAGTAACCCAAGAAAATCTTGCCAAAGCGCTAGCTAGCGTTAGCCGAGTTGCGACAGGACGTAACACCCTGCCAATACTATCTAATGTCATGCTAAAAACTGTCGGTACTCGTCTCAGTATTGCTGCTACAAACCTCGATATTGCTATTACTCATTTCATCGGTTCAAAAGTAAGTGAAGAAGGCGCGATTACTGTACCAGCCCGCCTTATGCAAGATTTTATAAGCAGCCTACCTTCAGGTGTAATTAGTCTGGAACTTGAAGACTATAAACTACACATTAACGCGGACAAATACCAATCTGTTATAAACGGTGTTGCCGCCGAGGAATTTCCTGTCATGCCTGCAATTACAAAGGGTAAGACTTGGACCATGCCTGCAAAAACCCTTAAAGCCGGTCTGGGACAGGTAGTCGTGGCGGCCTCTAGCGACGAAGCCCGACCAACTCTAACAGGGGTATATTTTCACACTAGTGGCGGCAAATGCTACGTTGTTGCCACCGATAGTTATCGACTGGCAGAAAAAGCTCTTACTAAAACTGCCCAGGAAACAAACCTACTAGTACCCGCCTCTGCCATGCACGATTTGCTAAGGATTACAGCCGATCTAGACGAAAACGTATCTGTTACATACGATGAGCAACAAGTCTTGTTTAAGGCAGGCGATGTCGAACTTGTTACCAGGCTTATTGAGGGCAGCTACCCAGATTACCGTAAACTTATCCCCAGCACATTTGCAACAACCGCTACACTAAACAAAGCGGATTTTGTAAACATTACTAAAGTGTCTAGTCTGTTTGCCCGCGAAAGCGCTGGAAGTATTACTATAAACGTAGACGAAGAAGCCAAAGCAGTTAGTATCCGCTCAGTGGCTTCACAACTGGGCGAAAATACTGCCTCAGCTAGCGCGACGGTTGTTGGAGGCGGCGATATTACACTTAATTCGCGCTATGTACTTGACGCTCTAGGCGTACTAAGTGGCGATGAAGTGCAGTTTAGTTTTAACGGTAAGCTTGAGCCGTGCATACTCAAAGACCCTAAGTCTGCTGACTACACTCACGTCATTATGCCTCTGAAGAGCTAGCGCGTCCGCTACAATAACATTGATGATAACCGATATTCGGCTGCAGCATTTTCGCTCCTACCCAGAGGCGGCCTTTGAGCTAAGTCCAGGAGTAAACATTATTGTTGGTCCTAATGCCAGTGGCAAAACCAATCTATTAGAAGCTTTGTTAGTTTTAGCCCGAGGCAATTCTTACCGTGGAACTATTAATGAGCTAGTTGAGTTTAAAAAACCGTGGGCCCGGTTGGATGCCCACACACCAAATGGCACTCGAAGTGTAAAAATTGAATCCCCTGGTGATACATCCAAAAAAAGCTTTGAGATTAATGGTCAAACCTATACTCGCCTATCCTTAGACAAATCTGTTCCGGTTGTATTGTTTGAACCACAGCACTTGCAACTCCTTACGGGACGGCCAGATCTACGACGAGACTATCTAGACGATTTATTAGAACAAACCATTGTTGACTACAGTAAAATGCGGCGCGATTACCGCCGGACACTAGCGCAACGTAACAGCCTTCTTAAACAAGGGCCAGCAGCAACGAACCAACTGTTTGCTTGGAATATTAGACTTAGTGAGCTGGGGGGCCAAATAGCAACTCACCGTTATGATCTGATTGAAGTACTAAACTCGCAGGCTCAAAAGTTATACCAGCGGCTTGCAAGCAGCAAAGCAAAAGTGGAGCTGAGCTACCAAGCGGCTTGGCCAACCGACACCTACAGCAGCCAATTGCTCAAAAAGCTAGAGTCATCCACCCAGCTAGATTTTGCCCGTGGTTTTACTGCCTACGGGCCGCACCGTGACGATCTAGAAGTGCTATTAAATGCTCATCCAGCTCAAGCCAGTGCTTCACGCGGCGAAATCCGAACTCTGCTGTTAACTCTAAAAATCTTAGAGATGAGGTTGCTAGAGGAAAAACGAGGCCAAAAACCTCTTCTGCTACTAGACGATGTCTTTAGTGAGCTTGATGGTGCCCGCCGCCGCGCTCTGACCGATTTTCTTAAAGATTATCAAACCTTTATCACCACCACAGATGCAGACGTCGTAATTCAACACTTCACAAACGTATGCAACGTTATTGCTCTGGGAACCTAAATCTACTGTCCTTTATAAACAATAGATAACTTAGAAGTGTTATAGCCCTGCGACTTTATCCAAGCCAAAGCATCCTGCTTTCCTCCATCAGATGAGCTGCTTATTACAATAGTTGGTTTATTTGGATCCGAACCAGGCGGAAAACTATAATCAATCCTAAACTCGTTACCCGGTCCTAAATACGGCAACTTTTTTATTATAGGAACATTTTGGGTAGCGGCCGTAGCGGTAATATCGGCATTTCGGCTTGATATATCTTGTGATTTTTGCCGATCCGAGGGATGGTCACTATACCAATTAATTGTAAGCGGGCTATTAGACAAAAGTGCTATACCAGCAAATTTATTATCTCCTTTATTCACAGTAATAGTTATAGATTGATCAGCAAAACCACTTCGTACACCAACAACCTTATAAGTGCCTGGCCTGACTTTATTAATGCCTTGGCGGGCATTATTACCGTTTATTGTTAGAGATAAGTCGCTCGGCACAGCTTCAATGTTAATTTTGGCAGTCAAAGGTCGGTCTTTGATCGAAGAGAATATTAACCAACCTACAACTACCAGTACAAGAACCACAATGATGCTAATAATTTTGCTATTTAGTTTCATGGCTATGCGTACCTCATTGCTTCAGTCTCGCTCTCATGTAAATACCTCGTGAATCGGATAACTCTGCCGGACCAAGGTTAGCCATCCTGTCACCACCGGATGCGCTGGCTTCATTATATCCATTTGGCGGCTGTGGACCGACCCATATGAATGTATGACCCTCACCGCCTGCACCATTGCCAACATGATAACCACTAGCATCAACATAACTACCAGCATTAAGGATAAGAATGTCACCGGGCTGCAGCTGAGATGTATCAGTAACAGTATAAGCAACGTCATACTTTTCGGGGTGAGCTAGAACATACTGAGCTTGAGAGACAGTGAAGGACAGCGGGTAACTAGTGTCAGCCCCGCTCGCGTGCATAACGGTTCCGACAAAAGCACCACAATCAGCCCCATTATAAGGTGCATCGGGGTTATATTTCTGGAGAGCAGCTTCATATTCGGGTTTTGGCTGTAGCGCAATGCTTTGAGGGGACCTATCGGGCCAAGAGAAATTTATGGCAGTTTGAACTATGTTTCCAGACACCACTCCCGAGTTACTGGAAGTGCAGTTTGTAGTCGCACTACTGGCAGAGGCAGTTACAGTTGTACCATTAAACTTCAATTCGCTACTTGGAACTTTTTGGTTAGAATTTCCTTCGTGTGCCGCCGTGCCAATTATAGTAGCTGCCTCATCCTGGTAATTAGTGGCTGCCTGTTGGACTTGGGTAAGAACACTATTGTAGTAATTCTGCTGTGCATTTCCTGACGAAGGGTTATCTGCACTGGCCCATGCCAAGTTACCTGGATATTTTTGAAAATACGTTAGGGCCTGCACAAAATCTGTGGCAGTACTGGTTGGTTTAGTAAGAACACTTGCGATCCTATTTTGGTATGAACCCACAATAGCGCGGCTAGTTTCTTCAACCCCAGCATCAAACGACACATACGATTGAACACCGCTAACACTGTGGGCGGTAGCCAAGAATCCTGGATCTCCCTGCCCGGTATTGTATGGATTAAACAGGTCATCGTTCGTTATATCGCCACCTTCTGACCACGCCCATCCAACCATTGATACTACATGCTGGGGCGTAACAGCATCGGATTGAGGAACGCCTTGTTTGGCAGCAACATCTTTGAGGACTTCTATAGCAAACGCCTCAAGGTAATATGGTGGCTGAAGTCCACTGGACCAGGGGGCCGTATTTTGAGATGCTCCACTACTGGTTGTACCTGTTGTATTTGTTCCTGTTGAACAAGTTGCGCTAGATGAGTCGTCATAAAAAGGCGTATGTTGGATAATGCTATTCAAATCATTTTGGGACAGAGCAAGCACACCTGGCATGCTGACTTGCAATAGCAGCACCATGCTAGTAACCAGAGTAAGTCCGGGCACTATATTTTTAAGTAATTTTTTACGTATATTCATAATCTTGTTATTGAGGTGGAACAGTGGGTGTGGCTTCAGGACTTGCGGACGGTTCTTGTACGCCCAAGAGGTTATTTAACTCATTATTATTCAACCCATTGATCCTCCAACGAAAAACCTTATCACCACAGCCACCACTTCCACAAGGTCCGTTAGGATCGGTATTGTTTACACCCAAATTGTTGGGGGAGCATAAGCCTTTGTCTGGAGCAACTGAGCCGTCATCATTACGCTGGATGTCTTGGTCAGCAAGCAGCGTACCCATTGTGGCTGTAAAACATTTACCATATTTATCGCTAATAGCTTTATAAGTAACAGGATATCTGCCAATGGTAGTTGCATTATTGACAGGGTTATATGAGTCGTTACTACGTATTATACCCAGTTCATTCTCGGTCCAGCCCCACTGCACAATGCCATAATCATGAGACTGCGTACCTGCAGCTGCGTAGGCTGGTCGGGCAAAGTTAAATATGTTAGAAATCGTGCGGCCTGAAAGTAGGCTTCCTACTTGCTTAATAAAACCAGTAAGAATGGTTGGAATGCTAAAACGTATAGTCTGCAGCTGACCCAGTGTGGCAAAACCAACTTTGCTAATCATAGAATCGGGGTTTCTAATTGCGAAGTATCGCTGTCCAACGCTTTGCTTGGAATGCTGATTGTTTAGGTAAGCTGTATCAGCCTTTTCACTGGAGGAGGTATCTTGGGCGGTCATGGGTGCAGCCATAGTCCCAACCTGAAGCTGACGTTGGGCATTCAGGTTGCCACCCATATCAGCCTCATTAGCAGCGCTGGTATTAGTACTTAGCCCGTTATATGTTTGGTTCATATGATCTATGACAGTCAGACGCGCTAGCAATGAGAGACCACCATAAAGCGCCAAGTCTTTGCCGAATTTTTGAGTAACACCCCAAGCCTTTTGCCGCAATGTTTGCAGAGCCTGGTCTGTTACTGTTTTCCCCGCCTGCTGAGCTACCTCATCGGCAACATTATTTGCAACAACGTTACCCACTTCATTAGCTGCTTCATCGGCTGCCACATTAGCAGCATCAACCGCTCCAGTTTCTGCAGCTGTGGCACCGCCAAAGCTAAAGATGTCACCAAGGCCCTCAATGATCTTGCCAAATACCACTTGAGCAACAATAACTTTAAAATCTAGTATCTTTGGACAGACTGAGCTAGCTGTACTATGTACAAAGTTTGCAATATACCCGTTGCCTAATAAGGTATTAGCTATATTGTATTGCCCAGTAGCTCCCGTTTGCGGCAAGCCTGGACCAAACAATCCCTGAGTTGTATCAGGTATTTTTCCTTGTGCTCGAAGTTCGGGCACGGAGTTTGAGATATTTCCATACTTATCATTGGCGGCCCCCACGGCTTCACCAACAGTTTGTCCGAATTTTTGCTGGTCAGCCGATATCTCGAGTCCGTAATATTCTTTTTGCAGAGCTGCATTTTTAGCGTCAATAGTATTGGGTGATGACACAACTGATCCGTCGTAGATAATGCAAACCGGAATTGCAATTTGAGTAACTAACGCTTGGCTTTTTATTAGGCCTTTAATGGTATCACCAGCACTTTGTTGAAACGATTTTTCAAGAGCTGCTTCAGCTGAAGGCACTATTTCGTCGGCGGCTGCTGAACCCGCTCCTTGGGCTTGAATATTAGCTAGGTTTTCTTCTGGGGCCGTGCCGTCTTTAACGGCTTTGTCTACAGTATCAGAACTTTGATTCGCCCTATCACTACCATCTGGTGATAGTGGATCTGATACTGGTGGACCATGAACTAGCTCGTAGTCTGTTTGCTGTTCTAGTTTAACTGCATCAACCTGGCTTTTACCTTTCCAAGCAGCCGCAGCGTTTTTCCACCAAACAAGACTATCCAGCCCAATTTCCTCCCGAATATTTTGGGCTACTTGAGACCTCACCACTATGCCGGCGTCTGGATAGGCGTTTGCTATCGAAGAATTTAGCTCTGCACTGAAGTTGATGTCATTGCTGGTATTGGAAAAAAACCGCCCAAATTGGTGATCTGGAATAGCAATGTCACTGCCGTTAACTCGCACAGAATCTAGTTGAAGTTTGGTCCAACCTAGATCACCAAGTATTCCTCCTCTTGGCACCTCGTTGTAGACAAACTGCAGATTACCGTCAGTCTTGAGGTTATCTATCACCTTGGCAGGCCGGAATTTATCAAAACGGGCAAAAAAATCACTAGCATTGCCTTTTAGATTTGTGAGAACGCTCTCATCAGCAGCATCAACGGCAAAGCGTTCAGATGTCAAATCGCTAGCACTCTGGCTATCGGTCCTGGCTATCCGGGCAAAGTTATATTCTGCTACGTGGGCTGCCAGATTCTGTAGTTTAAGCCCACTCAAAAGAGCCAATATGACCACAACCGCTATAACAGCTACAAGTCCACCTCCACTCCCGGCTATTATGAGCAAACGTTTGCGGTTCTTAGATTTTGCTTTAACCGGTTTACCATCTGGCTTAAAAACAAATTTTCCAGGGCCTTCCTCGTCTAAAACTCCACCATGACGTCTGGCGCTTTCGGGTATATCACGGTTATGTTTTATGTCCTCGGGTATTCCACCCTTTTCCTCTGCATCTGCTAATTGTTCAGGTGTTGCTGCAGACGCACCATCTGGGTTGGCGGATTCGCCTTCCTCGCCAGCAGCTGGCGCATTATAAGCACGCTCTAAATCATCTGCTTCGGCCTCACGGCGCTCAGGATGAACGCCAAGATTATCATGCTGGCCTTCATTAGTATCCAAAGCTTCAGAACCTAAATCAGGACGGATGTCAGGTTGATCGTCTTTGGGTAGCTGTGTTTTGGTATCCATAAATAACTAGCTCTAACTCTAGTTTACACACCTGGAGCTAGGCGGTTGTTGAGGTCAATAGTGCCTTGGGGTTGGTTTATGTCGCCCTGTTGTTGCTCAATTTGGCGTACTTGGTCGGGGTTGGTAGTAATCAGACGCATTTCTGTGGGGCTAGCAGTAATTTGTATATGTACGTGGCTTTGTCCGGCAAAGAAAAGCCCCTGGCCAACAGGAAATTGGCTTAACCTTTTACGTTCCTCGCTTGTTAGTTTGAATACGTCAGTTAAAACGTCCACAGCAGACGGAGATTGTTTGAGCAAAATCTGCATTGATGCGTTTGCTACAATTGCCCGGCCCATGCGGCTACCCATAAAATCTTCTACGTCCTGAGAAATAGTGGTAATTCCAAGGTTATATTTGCGAGCCCGTTTAGCGAGGCTAAATAAAAAGTTGGCCGAATCCTCATACTTCATTAGCTGCCAGGCTTCATCAACAATTAAGATACGGCGTTTCTTGTCGCTCTTTGTCTTATTCCAAATAAAGTTCAGCACAATATACATAGCTACCGGACGCAGTTCGTCCTCAAGGTCGCGAATATTAAATACTACTAGAGGGTTATTAATATCAATGTTGGATTGCTGCGAGAATATGCCAGCAAACGTACCGGTTGTGTATTTGCGCAATCTTTGGCCTAATTGCGGTCCACTACCGCCCATGTGCAGCAAGGTATCGTAGAGGTCAGCAATAGTTGGCGGGACGGCGTTGTGAGTTAGCGGATCATTAGTAATACCTGCCTTGGCATAGGTTTCTATTAAGGCAGCGTCTAGATCGGCCTCCTCTGCAGGGTTGAGGGCCGGCATAAGCGCAGCTGTGCCACCTACCATCTGGGTCTGGGCTCCGCCCATCATGAGCCGTAGCAAGCCATGAAGGGTAATTAGGTTACTACGGAGGGCATTGTCGGCCTCGTCGCTGTCTACCACTTTTGGCAGGTCAAAGGGGTTAATGCGTGTAGCAGAATTCAGACTAAGACGCACATAGGCTCCACCAACAGCATCACTCATACGTTCGTACTCGTTTTCTGGATCTATAATGAATATTTCAGTGCCAAACATCAGACTCCGCAGGGCTTCAAGTTTTACGGTAAAAGATTTACCTGCACCAGACTTGGCAAATACCACTGAGTTACCGTTTTCCAGGCTAAAACGATCAAATATGACCAGACCCGAGTTATGCATATTGATACCGTATAAAATACCGCTTTCCTGGCTTAGGTCGGCACTTGTAAAGGGAAAACTAGTGCTAATTGCACCAGTGTTCATGTTGCGTCGGATTTGCAGCTGGTCAGTAAACTGCGGAACTGTGCTATTGAATCCTTGCTCTTGCTGTGAGCTGGCAGCTTTAGAATATACTAGCTGCTGGCCCAAAATGGATTCTACCTTGTGAGTAATAAACTCTAGCTCATCCATTGAACTGGCATAGACAGTAAAGTACAGTCCAAAACGGAAGAAACGTTCCTCGCCAACTTGTAATTTGTCACGCATTTCCTCGGCATCAGTAATGGCTGCTTGCTTGCCTGGGTCACGCACCCTGCCTTTTTCGGAATCTATCTGTATGCCTGCCTCAAGCTGTGTTACTTTTTTGCGCAGGTTTTCAAGTACCACTTGGCTTTCTACCGGATAAACATAAATGGACAGATCCATAACCTCATCCAAGTTGACCATACTACTAAGCCAGCCAGTAAAAACTTGCCTAGGATAGCCATAGACATAAAATGTTCGTGCAAAGCGAGTACCAAGGTGGAAAAAGCCATTTTCGAATTGAAGGGAGCTAGGGGCAATAAAATCACGCAGGGCAGTAATACCTTTTTGGAAAGCTGCAGTTACCTCTTGCTGCTCACGCTGGCTTTGCTGCTGGGCCAAGACTACAGGATCAACTTTAGGTCTACGTCCAAAAGCCATCAGACATTACCCCCACTAAAGCTAGAATATATTGAAAATCGAAAAAAGCTCATTGAAGTTCCTTGTCTAGGTTTGGCTGGGGAGCCATACCCTCACCTTTAGTGACCACAGGAGCGCTTAAATCATTAAAGTTTTTCAGTTCCTGGCGGGTAGCCGTGTCTGGGTTATAGACATCATAATAAAGCTCAATCAACTCTTGGGTAGCCAGAGGCAAACCCTGTACACCACACTGCATGAGGCCAGCAAGCGTTGCCTGTACGCGGTTTCGTAGCTCCGCTTTGGCTTTTTCCAGGTCTGGCTCGTTAATGACAACGTGCTGAGGTTTGTTATTGAACAGTCCAACAACTCCAGTAAATAGGTTCTTGCTGGCAGTTAGCGCTTTTTGTACGTCAACAGTAGGAAAATACGGTATGACTAAATAAAACTTTTTATCCATGATGTTTGTTTGCTGGGCAATCTGATCCATAAAAGTTATATAGTCTTCCATAAGCAAGGCCAGAAGCATGTTTTCATGCTCTGTCCGGATTTTATCCAGTTTATCTATGTAGGGACCCAGATCAACCTTACGGGAGTGTATAAAAATTTGGATCGGGAAATAAAGAGAGTTTAAAAACCCTTGATAGCTAAACTCCACAGCCTCGCGCTCCTGAGGGCTCATAAGGTCAAAGTTTATTGATTTGACCATTATCACCGAACGAAAAGAACCGTCATTCATGATAACTAGCCCATCGCGAATTTCTGCAATCTGTAGGGCGTTTTGAGTGCTGTTAGGGTTAATACGAGGAGCAATAGCAACTGGAGGCGGAGTTCCTGGCACTACTGGATTACCAGATGCGGCACCTAGAGGCACGAGTGGCTGCCCAGCCAAGGGCTGTTGTGGCGGCAAACCAAAATCACTATTCGCACTTGGCAACTGTGCATAATTGGCTGCTGGAGCGTTTTGAGGCGGGGGTTGTGCGCCAGGAGTTGGAGATGGTGGCAATGGTCCATTATTAACTGGCGGCGGCAACGGGTTTGGTGTCGATGGATTCATATGTGTGTCGGCCCACTCTCTTATCTGACGATATTAACAATGTCTAGCGGAGTGTAATGACAACTTCGTCATCAGGTGGTTGCTGTCCGCTTTTTTTGTTCGCTTCTCGGGCGATGGTCGCCACTGTCAAATCGTCGTTATTAGCAAGGTTTAGTATAGCAGGATCAGGGGTCTGTGTCACAGGCTGTTGGGGTAAATCCTGCTGGTGTTTATGCTGTTTTTTGGAATGAGGTTTGTGAGGGCCTGCCGGGTCAATTACCTTGGTGTGTCCGTAGGCAGCTGATGGTTGACTTGCCTGGCTGTGCAGCTGGCTAAGTAAGGCTGTCTCACTCGGTGTAAGCGGACCATTATTGGTTGATTGATACGCGCTGTCATCTTCTCCTGGCAATACAGTTTTACCAGAGAATGTAGAGTAGCCCTTAGGTGTTTTGCGAGCGGGCGGCTGGCTCATAAACCAGAAGTCTGGCGGTGGACTCTGGCTAGATGCTGGGCCTGGTATGGTCCTATCTTGGCTGTGACCACTGACTTGTTTCATATGTTGAAGTGTCTGGTCTCGGTGAGCCTGCGAAGAAGCATTTATCATTTGCTCCAGATGCTGTGCAGTAGGATTGCTATGTTCGTCCATTATATCGTCTGCTGCCTGTATATCTGTAGTGGCTACATCCTTGGGCATTGCTGCAACGTCAATTAACCGGTCGGACTGTTCTACTCCACCCATTAGTGCGGACGGCTCCGCGAACATGTTTACATTTACATTCTTTACTGCCCAGCCGCGACTATCTATGGTATCTGCCAGTGCTCTCAGCCGACTTTTTACCTCCGTCTGGCTTAGGCTATTGGTAATAAATTCTTCTAGTTTTTTGGGCACAGTAATTGTCACAAGTTCTTGTATGCCGCTTTGGTCCCAAATGCGTCGACGCGGCTTCAGAAAGAAACGTATCTTTGCCAGCAACCAAGTTTCCGTGGGTTGGTCGCGCCCCCACGGAAAGGCTAAAAACCCGGCCACAAGTATAACTGGCAACAGCGGTATGGATAAAATCCAAAGATGCTTGGTCAGAAAAAAGAAACTTAGATAGGTACAGACAAACGCAATGCAAGCCAATATAAATTGCTTGAGCGTAAGCGGTCCAACAAACTTATCCTCCGCCTCGATATCTTGTAGTACTTTGTATGTTGCCATTAGCTTAATTATCACCCATTAAGTGGATGGTATCAACTGGGGGGTCCCTGAGTAGGGGGTCCTGGTGGCCTATATCCAGTTTCGGGTATCTGTGGAGTGCCCGGAGTTTGATTACCGCCTCCTCCTCCAGGGCCTCCTAGCCTTGCTTGGCGTGCTGCCTCTTCAGCAGTTGGAAGTTGATTTGCTAGATGTTCCAGCCCATTCGATTTAAGGATTTCTGTTGCTGCAACTCGTGAGTCGGCCGGACCATATGAATAGCTACCTGCCATTTGTGAGAGTTCACCAAGAACTACATTTCTTTGGGTTTGGGCAATATTGAGTCGTTTATCAATAGTATCTTGGCTTGCTCCTTGAGTGCGCCACTTTTGTACAACAGCATCTCTTTTAGTTGCATCGGTACCACCTACATCGATAACATCCTGAATCACACCTCCAAGACGATCTGCTTTAAACATGCCTGCTTTCGCACCGGCCCATTCTCCTTGCCCAATTGAACCCAGCAAGTCCCAACCCCTGCCACCTTCGTCAGAGACACCACTAACAAACCCATCAAAATTCCCATTAGCATCGCGCTTCATGACATGTCCATAACCTGCTTTAACATCTGGACTACCCTTGACTCCGTACAGCTCAGATTGGACTATTGCAGCTTCAGAAAAGGCAACAGATCCGTGCGTTGCTCCTTTCTTGACAAGGTTGTTGTCTTCATCGTATGAATAGCCAGCCATGAGATTACCAACACGCCCTAGATCCTGACCAGTCGTAAAGCCGTGGGCAGATAATCCCATCAAGCCTGCCGCGCGGGCATCGCCATATCCAAGGCCGTAGCGCTGCTTGTTCATAACAATCGGTGCTGCTCGTTCGAGTGCGCTAGCTGCTTTCCGTTCCGTGTCCACATCACTACTCTGAAGTATTTCTGCTGCAGTATGATAATCTGCCTCAGTCTGCAACCCATTTTGCAAACCATTTTCAATAAATTTTTTCCTTACGGGTTCACTTAACCCATCTATTGCTCCGGAAATTGCCCGATATCCTTTATCATTCATCCCTGACTTATTGAGCATTTCAAATACCTTTCCAGAATGCTCCAACTTTTTTTCTTCAATTTCAGAGCCTAATCTTGTTGCAGTTCCACCAAATAGAGCTCTACCAACTGCTCCACCCTTAGTGCCAAGTTTATACGGTACCTTCTCATCAGGATTAAATAGGTAGCCACCAAGCGAATTACCAAATCTACCTCTTTTAGTGGTTTGGTTATATACACCACCAGCGCGGAATTTCTTGACTCGATCGCCTGCCCTGTTCGACCTGAAGCTGGAAAGGCCTTTGCGCAGGCCGGAGGTGCTGCTAGTAGCAAAGCTACCCACACTGGACATTATGCCGCCTGCCAAGCGGAAGGTTGCTGGCAGTAAAAAGTATGGGCCAAAATATGCTACAAACACTATTAGTTGAGTGAGCAAACTTTCACTATTACCTGTAGTTTTAGCTGTGGCGGCAAACACTCTACCAGCCGCTATGAGCGCCTCTATCATCACAAACATCAGTAGTGCTTTAATTAAGTTTTCCCACCACATCTTCCAGACTTTCTGGGTGTTGGGTAGTATGAAGCAGACAATGGCAAGGGGTGCCGTGGCTATAAGTAATAATATTAATATCTGTCTGAAAACTAGCACTGCAATGGCGGTGAATACGGCTATGAGGCCCGTAAGTGCAAACGTAAGCATGCCCACAAGCCCAAAGGCAATGCCAATACCAAGTCCACCAATGGCCACTAGTCCCTGCACACCAGTCGCCGCAGCACCAACACCAATAGCACTATCTATACCGGTCTTTCCGCCAACGAATGGAGCATATATAAGTGTTCGAATACCATTACCCAATGCATTAGATACGTCTACAAGTAGCCTGAGTAACTCCCAAGACAAAGATATAAATATCACCGCCAGTACCATTCTGGGCAAAACTTTTCTAATGGTATACGCATCAAACACCCCGATGGATAAAGCTTGGGATATAACCATAACTAGGCCAGTGATAACTAGCAGGGAGAGTGCCAAATATCGCATAGAACTCCAGACAGCGTAATATTGTGGCCCGGCTGCACTAGAGCTGTGGTTGTTCTCGTTTAAGTATTTGTCGGTATTAATATTTAGCTGACTGTTAATCTCGTTATCAAAGGCAGATATAGCTCCGTTGGCTAGATCGATAATCGGGCAAATAAACCAGGTCAGTGGATTAGTTATTTGAGTACTACAGCTTAACTGTGGTTGAGCAACATTACTCCCGGAACTTCCTAGTCCACTACTCCCAACAGGCTTTTTAGCATTTTCGGGATGGCCTATGGGCTCTGTTATGGCACTACTCGCGCTACAACCTTTGCCATCATCAGTTAGCGTTGCATCTGAAATATTGGTTGGCCAGCCCTCTTTCAAATTCCCATTACGTAGTATCAGTTGGCCACTAGTAGCCTGTGCAGTTGCGGTAATTGAAGAAACACAATTAGAATCACCACTTGGCCCTGATGTCCCATAAAAAGGACCGCTGCCATTTGATTGAGTAAATATCACTCTACTATCGCTTGTAGTTATAGTTCCAGCGTCCTGCCAGACAAAGTATGTTTCAAAAGCTTTGCTCGGGTCAGACATCTTTATATCGTAGGTTTGTCCCACGCAGTTGTTATTACCTCCGCCAGGGGTTGTGAATATATGAATCTGAGCAGTAGCAGTAGCATTTCTATTGTCACTTGCCGATACGCCATGGAGAAAGTTATCTATACTATCTTTATTCTGGCATGTGTCTGCTCCATTGGTGATGGCAAAACTTAAATTTTTATCGATTTGGCCATCAACAAAGGTTAACTTGCCATTGTCGGCCTTAATAGTGCTGTGGTCTAGCCATACCCCAGAATATGGTTGAGGTAAGCCGATAGATATATCTCGTGTGATATTTGTAGTTGTATTAGTAATGGTACCACTGGTACCACCATCCTTATTGTTGGATGTTCTAATTACATATGAACCGTTTGCAGTATAAATGCCGGAACTTTGTTCATTGAAGGTTCCTTCTGGTCCAGTTATAGTTTTATACTGACTATTGGTGTAGTTATAAGCGATCGTATCGGCTTTGACGGCATTAGGCCTCCAAATACTCATACCAATAGAAACAAGCAGTAGAAAAGTAAACCCAATAATTAATATTCGCTGTTTCATTTTTATTAAACTATAGCATAATACCACTGTATGTAAGAAGTAGACAAGCCGTTCAGCTAGCTGGCTTGAAGACTTGCCCAAAACATGGCTCAGCTCTATAATCTAATCTAAATGCCATTACTAAAAAACAAACGTAAAAAATTCTTCCATTTCGGCCTGGCCATATTCCTTGTAGGTGCTTTGATGACTACCGCTGTCATGGTTGTCCCGCATATTGTTGCGGCAGATCCTCCTCCTGCTTTGTGCCAACCGCCCCAAGTAGGGGCTGGCAATGGAAGTGCTGGCTCTTGTTTTGATTCTAGCGGCAAGTCATTCTACCCAGTAGCGGACAATCAAGACAAAGGTACTAGTCCGGAGGCAGGCCATTGCTACACTACGAAATCAACCGGTTTTGGGCTGCTCTACTACAATGCTGATTGTTCACAACCACCCTTTAATCAGGCTAGAGTTATTACCTGCAGTGATGGTGCAACAGTTATCGATTCTACGTCCGCTACACCTGATTCGGTTTGCCAATCCCATGGTGGGGCTGCTACGAATGTCCAGGATCCGGCAGAAGTGTGTGCCCAGCAAGGTGGTAACTGCAACCAAATCTATACCTATATAAACCTAGGCATAAACTTTTTAAGTGCAGGCGTTGGCATAGTAGTAGTTGCCATGATTATTATTGGCGGCATCCAATACGCTTCTGCTGAGGATGACCCTCAGCGTGTGGCAGCTGCACGATCGCGTGTATTCAATGCCTTATTGGCACTAGTTGCCTACATTTTCTTGTTCGCGTTTCTGCAGTGGTTGGTGCCAGGGGGGATATTTAAATAATGTTTAGTGGATTATTTACCCAGTTCGCCGCGGCTTGTGGCAATCCATCGTTTTTTGGGCTACCTACTTGGTATAAGTATTTGCACAAAGGAACAGACGCCCTTGGCAATTGCAAAGTAACCGTTGCGCACCTAAATGACTATTGGCTAATCGGGCTAGGTGTAATAGATATCCTACTCAGGCTCGTCGGGCTTATATCTGTAGGCTTTGTCATATACGGCGGCATCAAATATGTATTGAGCCAAGGTGAGCCGGAAAATACCACCAAGGCGCTACACACCGTTATCAATGCGCTTGTAGGTGTGGGTATCGCCGTAATTGCTTCAGCGCTTGTTGCTTTTGTTGCTAATCGATTAACATGAGTATCATGAACCTTCTTCATATAATAGCCGCGGCTAATCCAAATCTACCCAGTGTTAGCAACCCTTTGCCAAAAGTTCCCGCCGATCCTGCCGAGCTAAATAAAATTCTAAGCATAGTCTTTGTAGTAACTGGCGCTATCTCAGTACTTATCATTACTATTGCCGGGTTTCGATACACTCTCTCAAACGGCGACCCCCAGGCAACTACTCGGGCACGGAACACCATTATATATGCAGCTATTGGCTTGGTTATTTCTATCTCAGCATTCGCTATTGTAAGTTTTGTAGTGGGGAGACTGTAGAAGTGCATAGGTATTTTTTATCAATACTGGCTGTATTTGCATTAGTTGCAACTATACTTTTTATGTCTAGCCCGATCGCCGCCCAGCAATTACAGCCTTTTCAAGACGTATGTAATGGATCTGCCAAAACCTCAAGCGTATGTCAAACACCAGGTAATTCCAATCCCATTACTGGAAAGGGCAGTGTAGTAATGGATGCAGTCCAAATTATAGTTCTAGCAACTGGTGTAGCTGCTGTGGTCATGGTCATAGTAGGTGGTTTTAAATATGTAGTTTCACAGGGTGATCCTAACGCAGTTAATTCTGCAAAAAACACTATATTGTTTGCCCTTTTAGGCCTTGTAATTGCAGGTTCTGCCCAACTTATTATTAGCTTTGTATTAAATAGAGTATGAGAATATATATACTATGAAAGCATTTATTCGTCCTTTGTTGTTACTCGCCATAATAGTGGCTATGGTCGGATTTAGTGTGGCGTTACCCAGTACAAAAGTTTTAGCAGATGCAAAGTCTGATGTTTGTGCTGGCGTGGGTTTGGCTAGTGGCACATCTGGTTGCGCACCAGCTCCTGGTGGCACTTCTGTGACAAGTCTTATGCGATCTGTTGTGAATATACTGAGCCTAGTTATTGGTGTTGTGGCCGTCATTATGATTATGATAGGCGGCTTCAAATATATAACATCGGGAGGTGAAGCTGCGAGTGTAACTAGCGCCAAAAATACCATTCTTTATGCCCTTGTAGGACTGGTCATAGTGGCATTGGCCCAGGCAATCGTGCATTTTGTGATTCAGAAGCTATAACTGAAATACGGTGACCAGGCTTGATAGTCGTAAAGCCGTTATGGTATAAGTAAAGCTATACTACATAGAAAGGTTTAATAAATGATCAATAAAATTAAAAAGTTACTTATGTTTTCTCTCCTTGCGACTGCGCTTTTGGCACCATTTGCCATGCAATCATCTGCCTTGGCTGCCGATTGTTCGACGACCGGCTCCGCAAATATTCAAGGATGTCTTAGCACCGGTGCCTGTTTGTCTACAGACAGCAGCAGCTGTCCGTCAAATAACGACGCCAGCACAAGTATTAACAACATACTAACCACAGTCATTAACATATTTTCTCTGGTAGTGGGTGTTGTAGCTGTCATCATGATAATTGTTGGAGGCCTTAAATACATAACTTCTGGTGGGGAAGCTGGCAGCGTAACTAGTGCCAAGAACACCATACTCTATGCCATTGTCGGACTAGTAATAGTGGCACTTGCCCAAATAATTGTGCACTTTGTCCTGACAAAAGTAGCACCAAACGCTTAGTAGATAATAGTTAATTAACGTTCACAAAAAAACCGCCGATAGTTCCGGCGGTTTTTAAATTACCAATGTTTGATTCTCTAGAGAATCTGTATCTTCTTAACTGTGTCTTGCTTGAGCTTGGTGAAGCTTATTGTCAAAACACCATCTTTTAACACAGCCTCTATCTGATCTTCCTTAACAGGTACCGGTAAGGTAATACTGCGCGAAAATTCGCCCCAATAACATTCCTGTACAAAATAGTTCTCTACATCATCTTCGTTACCGGCAGATAATGTGCCACGTATGCTGAGCGTATTGTCTGCAATGCTCACATCTAGATCTGCTTTGTTAACACCAGCTACACGGCCTTTAACTACTAGCTTTTCTTTGGTTTCGTAGACATCAACGGCTAGCTGGCCTGGTACTGCTTCTTCTTCGTCCCAATCATCACTTGTAGGGGCTGCGGCAGCCTGTGCATCATCTGCAGGCGCCTCATCTTCGTCGCCCAAAAAGGCAGCGGTTAGTTCATCTTCCATCAATAAATCATCATCACGGCTTCGTCGAGCCATAGCTGTTACCCTCCGTTTAAGCTGTCAGCAAATAGCTAACGGCTGTTAGCATTTAGAGTTTTTGTCTTAAGGCAAGTATATCCTACGTTATAGTAGGCAGCAACCGTCACCGGTACATATTTACAACACAATATACACAACACGTCTGCACTCGCTATATGGCTTTGATTAAGCAATAAATGACAATAAATGGCGGAGAGGGAGGGATTCGAACCCTCGCGAGAGCTTGCGCCCCCCTATCGATTTAGCAAACCGACCCCTTCAGCCTCTTGGGTACCTCTCCTGGGCAGGGCAATTATAGCATGGCGGAAGGGGTGGGATTCGAACCCACGGACCCTTGCAGGTCTCCTGTTTTCAAGACAGGTGCACTAGACCGGACTATGCGACCCTTCCAAACAGATTAGAATTATAGCATTTTACCCCTGATACACGAACTTTATTTGACAAGCAGGTCTTTCAGCTACTGACTAATAGCTGTAAAATAGCGCTTATGGCAGAGAGTCAACCAGGGAACGTTATTTCACCAGGGGCAGCACAGCCAGATGCTAGCTGGCAATTTCATGCAGATGAACAGCCACAGCCAACTGCGGCCGCCCAGCCGACGAATGTAGCAGGAGAAGTCCACTGGACAGCCTCAGAATTTATTGGTCACAGCAAAACAGCCGGCTGGTACATACTGCTAGTTATAGCTGCATTAGTAGTTGCTGGCCTTGTATTCTTGCTTACAAAGGACAAAATTTCGTCGGTTATGATTGTAATCGCGGCGTTAATATTTGCCGTTTTTGCTGCCCGTAAACCCCGTGAGCTAGATTATCAGGTAGATTCCCACGGGCTCCAAATTGGACCCAAAGCATACCCATATGGCACTTTTAGATCATTTTCTATTGTGGATGAGGGAGCAATAGAATCTATCTGGCTGATGCCGCTTAAGCGATTTATGCCCATTTTGACCATATATTTTGATCCCAAAGATGGCCCAAAAATTGTAAATATGATGGCGCAGTTTTTGCCAGTAGAAAACCACAAACTAGACCCAATAGACCGACTTATGCAAAGATTGCGCTTCTGATATAAACTAACTAGCAATAACAGATACGGTATGCTAAACTTACCCCTGTTCTTTGATTGTGCCAAGTACCCGTAGCTCAGCTGGATAGAGCGTCGGCTTGCGGAGCCGAAGGTCGTAGGTTCGAATCCTATCGGGTACACCAATTCTCGACCCCTAACTTCTTATGCTAATTCTGTGCTATATTGATGACAAGTAGCAAGCAGAGCAATATGCCCAGTATCTTACGTAACAAACACCATAAAACCGATCCAGTCTGGCACGTCCAAATAGCCATGCTTATAGCCATAGGTTTTCAGCTGGCTTTACCTAACCAATTTTCTGTGGGTTCGAGTTTTGTTTTGCCCGTAATTGAACTTCTACTAATCATTGCCCTGCCTATTACAACACCCCGCCAACCAGTCTATAAATCTCTTGCCCGCAGAGTAAACGTGATTGCTCTATTGTCGCTTGCTGGGCTTGGCAATATCTATTCATTAGGCGTAGTTGCAAATGAGTTATTAAAGGGAGGTCAGGTTTCTAATGGCCGGACACTCATAACGGCTGCTATTAATATATACCTGACCAACCTGATTATTTTTGCGCTACTTTATTGGGAAATGGACGGTGGTGGTCCAGGCGAGCGCCAACAAATTGCCAAGTATGAACAAGACTTTTTATTCCCTCAGCATCAAAACGAAGCTTACAAGCATCCTGAATGGAAACCTACCTTTACAGATTATCTATATGTATCCTCAACTAATGCCATGGCCTTTAGCCCCACAGATACTATGCCCATGAGCCGCCGCGCAAAAATACTAATGTTAGCCCAAGCCACAGTGTCGCTAATAGCTGTTGCCCTGGTAGCTGCCCGGGCTGTCAACATCTTACGCTAGCTTTTGTTATCATAGAGTAAGTGAAACAACCCAAGACACCCCAAAGTAAGCTAGATAAAGTACTTCCTTATCTGTTTATTGTAATGAGTATTGTTGGCCTATTTGCATCGTTTATAATTATGACCGACAAAATTAAGTTACTTGAAAACCCCAACTATATTCCGCCGTGCAGCCTAAACCCAGTCCTTAGCTGTGGACCAGTTATGAAAAGCAAACAAGCAGCCACCTTTGGTTTTCCTAATCCTTTTGTAGGGCTGGCTGCATTTGGCTCTTTGCTTACCATAGGCATGGCCATGCTTGCCGGAGCAAAGTTTAAGCGTTGGTTTTGGCTAGGTCTAGAGGCTGGAACAATTTTTGGAATAGGGTTTGTTCACTATTTATTTTTCCAAAGCGTGTATCGTATTAAGGCCCTTTGCATCTATTGCATGATGGTCTGGGCGGCTACTATTATTCTGTTTGTATATGTCACTCTATACAATCTTCGCCATGGGCATATATCAACGCCTAAAAAGTTAGAGAAACCGGTAGCTTTTTTGCAGCGTCATCATGTAGATCTTATAGTACTTTGGCTTTTGATAATTACGGGACTAATACTGAATCATTTTTGGTACTATTTTGGGCCAAGGATATAGAGAGTTAAAATATAGTCAGTGATTACCTTTTTCCAAGCAATTATCATCGGTATCATACAGGGAGTAACTGAACTATTCCCTATCTCAAGTCTAGGCCATTCAGTGCTACTATCTTCACTGTTTGGCTGGCACAATCTGCTAGCCCAAGAGACTAGTAGCGAATCAAGCTTTCTGGCCTTTTTGGTAGTTTTGCATGTAGCTACTGCACTGGCTCTGCTGATTTTTTACCGTAGTGAGTGGCGCAAAATTATAGTTGGTTTTTTTGGCTCTATCAAACGTCGTCGTGCGGAAGCACCTTATGAAAAGTTAGCATGGCTGCTCATAATCGCTACCATTCCAGCCGGTATTATCGGGTTACTATTTGAACACGAACTTCGAACACAGTTTGCCAAGCCGATGGCAGCAGCGGTTTTCTTGATAATTAACGGGTTTATATTGCTGGCTGGTGACCGTGCTCGCAAAGCTAATCATGATCGAAGCGATTTTAGTCTAGACAAATCCGCCCAAAACGCCAGTAAGATCGGATACAAACGAGCCGGCATTATCGGCACAGCCCAGATATTTGCCTTTTTTGCTGGCATTAGTCGCTCTGGAATTACTATGGTCAGCGGTCTATACAGTGGTCTGGATTACGAAGATTCAGCCCGTTTTTCGTTTTTATTGGCAACTCCAATAATTCTGGCAGCCGGTGTTTATAAACTACATGATTTCATTGGACCTAATGGCAACGGTGCCCGCCCGCAAATGCTAGCTGGAGCACTTGCAGCCGGTATTGCAGCCTACCTATCCGTGCGATTTTTGGATAAGTATTTTAAAAACAAAAGCCTAAGACCATTTGCAATCTATTGCCTGTGCTTTGGCGTGTTTATGGTTGGCTTTCAAATAATCGTAAAGTGATAGGCTTAAATGTTGAAAACTACGTCAACTAAACTACAAGTCTTTGCCTGGGCGCTTACTGGCCTAGTAATACTTTTGGCTGTACTTGCCTGGGGGCAAGGAGTTAATTGGCAGATTGTGCCTATCTCTACGCTCCATCTTTTCCCTATTTTTGGGCTAATAGCCTTTAGTACAATGTGGGCGCAATACATGGTAAGTGCTGGCCGGCAACTGCTAAAGGTAAATAGCTCTGCCTTAAAGCTGTATTACAACGTAACAGGCTATTTGGTTTTAGCATGTATATTACTTCATCCTGGCCTATTAACTTGGCAGCTATGGCGTAATGGCGGCGGACTGCCACCGGGCAGCGAACTGTCTTATGTAATGCCTGGCCTGAAGGCCTTTGTAATCTTAGGCATAATAAACCTTACAATTTTACTTTTGTTTGAGCTTCGCCGTGCGTTTGCTAAACGCCCTTGGTGGAAGTATATGTCTTACTTGGTAGATGCTACCATGCTGTCAATTTTTATCCATTCGTTGCGTCTAGGCACCCAGTTGCAGCATGGATGGTTCAGGGGTGTATGGTTGTTTTATGGCGCCAGCTTGGTGCTTTGCCTAGCCTATATCTACAACCAAAAACTATCATCTAAGCCACAACCCAATAAAACCAAGCATAAATGATCGTCTGGTATAATTTGTAAAGTAATGGAGGAATTTAGACTATGAACAAAAAAGTTATTATCGCAGTTATAGCAGTAATTGTTCTAGGAGTAGGTGGATACCTTATTTTCCATAAATCTCCCGCAAAAACTACAAGTTCGACTACAACCTCAACAAATAGCACTTCTAGTACTGCTCCAGCATCAAGCGGAGCTATCATACAAACCAAAACCACTTCTGGAATTGGCGAATACTTGGCAGATGGCAGCGGCAATACCTTGTATACATATGATGGCGATAATCCTGGCACTAGTAATTGTACGGGCTCATGCCTTTCGGCCTGGCCTGCCTATACCGCTAAATCATCAACAGCTTCCCTGCCAGCAAACGTCTCTACCATTAAGCGTTCAGACGACGACACCACACAGTACACATACAAAAACATGCCACTTTACTACTTTGCCAGCGACAGCGCAGGTAAAGTCACTGGTGACGGCGTAAGCGGCTTTCACGTTGCGAAACCTTAATTACAGTCTCTAACTACTACCTCAACTACGGTACAATAGCCCTCTAGGGGAGAGGTCGCATAGTTGGTCTAGTGCACTGCTCTCGAAAAGCAGAGTGCTCGCAAGGGTACCGTGGGTTCGAATCCCACCCTCTCCGCCATTTATACTATTGAACTAGAATTCTAAGTAAGTAGGATAAAATAAGGCTATGAACGATAGTATTTTTACAAAGATCGTAAAGGGTGAGATTCCTGCCCACAAAGTATATGAGGATGATAAAACCCTAGCGTTTTTAGACATTCATCCCACAAAACCTGGCCATACTCTAGTAATACCTAAGATGCAGGTTGAGTTTATCTGGGACTTACCAGAGGAGGATTACCAGGCACTAATGGGAACTGTAAAAAAGGTTGGAAGCCGGATTCGTGAGGTATTGAAGCCAAAATTTGTGGGGATGGCAGTAGAAGGGATAGCTGTACCACACACGCATGTTCACGTTTTCCCATTCGAAACTGTTGAAGAATACCATCATATAGCAGACCCAAACTCCGAACCTGACCACGCAGCTCTGGCAGAAATGGCCAAAAAGCTAGCGTTTTAACTGTTAAACTATAAGTATGTCGTCGCCTCTTATCATTTCCCTGCTCTTGTCCTTAGGCGTGAGTGCGTGGCTTTATAGCAAATTTGCCCGTCGTAGCGGTGGTGGAAACACAAAGCCGGCTATTATTGGTGCGGCTATCTCTGGCCTGGTGCTTTTTATCATTCTCTACTTGACTCTCAACAGCGTGCTTAAGAAGTAAAAGCTAGCCGTTTGGTGCTATTTTCTCGTTATTATTCCAGTAAATTGGTATTATATGGCGTATGGATAAGGTGGACGAGAAAAGCCTCGGTAGGCGCTTGCAAGAGGCGCGTCAGGCCGCCGGGCTAACGCAACAAGGTTTATGCCATAGGGCAGGTCTTAGCTATTCCACGCTGGCCAAGATTGAGCGCGGGGCCATCAAATCACCTTCTATCTTCACTATTGGTCAAATTGCCGGTGCGCTTGGCACCTCACTAGACAGTTTAGTTGGCAACTCTCCTACAACCGCGGACGGTCCTCGGTTATCCAAAAGCGGCATTAGCTTTGCCTTTTTTGATATTAACGGCTGTTTGGTGCGGTTTTTTCACCGGGCTTTTACCAAACTGGCAGAAGAGACTGGTGCACCTGCTGATGTTATAGAGACTACTTTTTGGCACTACAACGATGCTGTTTGTAAGGGAGAAATGACCGTGGCTGCTTTCAATCACGTCTTAGCTAAGCGCCTAGGTGTCCCTAAGCTATACTGGCAGCAATACTATTTGGAGGCGATTGACCCGATCACAGAAATGCAGGAGCTAGTACGTTGGGCTTCCAAAAACTACCGCGTCGGTCTGCTCAGCAACATTATGCCCGGTTTTATAGATGTTATGCGTAGTAAGGGCCTTATACCGGAGGCAAATTACGCGGCTATAGTGGATTCTTCCAAAGTTGGATGTATAAAGCCAGATCGGCAGATTTACGAGGTTGCGCAGCAAATGGCCAACTGCCCATCAGACCAGATTCTACTAGTAGACGATAGCCGCACAAACGTCATGGCTGCAGAAAAGATGGGCTGGCACGTGCTCTGGTTTGATGATTACCGCCCTAGCGAATCCGCCAAACGCATACGCGCCGTTCTCGAACCATCAGACTAGAGCGCTAGCTACTAAATCTCTTCTGTTCTGATTCTAATTTTGCTAGCTGTTCCCTGGCCTGGTTTAGCTGCTCGTGGGTTTGCTCTACTACCACTTTTGGTGCGTTCTGAACGTAGTTTTTGTTGTCTAATCTATCTTCAAGCATTTTTACTACGCCTGCCTGCTCTCTTCCCTGCTCCGCCAGCCGCGAAATATACCATTTAATCTGATTCTTATCGACATCTAGCCAAACTTTGTGACTAGTTTGAATTAGCTGTAAACCGTCTGTTTTACCGGGCTCAATGTCTCCAATCTTGGCTAGCCGCTTTATCATTTCCCTATTCTGTTCAATCACAGACGATTCATGGTAGTGCAGGGTAGGATTGGATAGCTTGAGCTCGGTGGACAAGTAGCGAATTTCACCAACAATATTTTTGACTTCCTCAAAAGCTTTAGTCCCGGCTTTGTCGGCGTCTTTTGAAACGGGCCAAGCGCTGACTATCAGTAACTCATCGTTCCATTTCAGGTTTTGCCAAATTGCCTCGGTTACAAATGGGGCAAAAGGATGAGCCAGTTTGAGTATTGTCTCCAAGCTGTAGGCCAGAACACTATTATTTGGCTCAACTTTTGAGGCCTCTATGTACCAGTCTGCAAAGTCGTCCCAGACCGCGTGATAGAGCTTATCATAGGCATCGGCAAAGCGGTAATTATCCAAATCTGTAGAAATCACCTCTGTAAAATGTTGTAATTTTGTCAATATCCAATGATCGGCTAAGCTTGTAGGCTCGGGCATGTCAGCCTGCTTATAATCACTACCTACCGTGTCCTCAACATAGCGTGCTACATTCCAAAGCTTGTTAGCAAAGTTGCGAGCTCCCACCATTTTGCTTTGGTCATACGGTCTGTTTCCGCCAGCAGTTTCGTCGGCAATAATACCCATTCTAAAAGCGTCTGAGCCAAACTTTTCGCATAGCTCAATCGGGTCCAGCACATTGCCTTTAGACTTGCTCATTTTCTGGCCTTTTTCGTCCTGAATTAGCCCATGTAAATAGACTTCCTCAAACGGAACTTTGCCAGTTATATATAGACCAAACATGATCATTCGCGATACCCATGGGTAAAGTATATCTGCTGCAGTTTCCATCACGCTTAAGGGGTAAAACTGGTTAAAGTCTTTCCCATCCGGGTAATTGAGGGTAGCATATGGCCACTGACCGCTAGAGAACCACGTATCAAACACGTCCGGGTCACGACGGTAGATTTTGCTGCCAATTTTAAGCTCCTGCTCCCCTACCCGTTCGTCATAAATCCAATCATCACTGTCATCCATGTTTTGGAACGCCGGTATAGGAATGCCCCAGGCAATTTGTCGGCTAATGTTCCAATCTTTTAATCCTTCCAGGTACTTTATAAGTTGCTGTTTTTTGTTGGCTGGATAAAACTTAATTTTGCCAGCTTTTAATGCTTTTATGGCCTCACTTGCCAGGGGTTGCATGTCCACAAACCACTGTTCGCGCAGTAGTGGCTGAATGACGGTATCACACTTATAGCAGTGGCCAACGCTATGGGTAATCGCCTCTGTTTTTGTAAGTACTCCCAACTTATCTAGGTCTTCTACCACCTTTTTGCGAGCTTCATCTACCGTTAATCCTCGGTAAGCTTCGCCCGCATCGTCAGTGAGCTTGCCTTCGTGGTCTATGACAGAGATTTTGGGCAGATCGTGGCGCTCCCCGGCCTCAAAGTCGTTTTGGTCATGGGCGGGTGTAATTTTAACTGCACCTGTACCAAAACTGGTGTCTACAAAGCGATCGGCAATAACGGGAATTTCCCGTTTAGTCAGGGGTAGTTTAATAGTTTTGCCCACAAACTTGGCGTAGCGCTTGTCGTCAGGGTGCACGGCCACAGCCGTGTCGCCCAACATGGTTTCGGGCCTAGTAGTGGCTACTGTTACGCTACCACTGCCGTCGGTCAGAGGGTATTTTATGTACCATAAATGTCCAGGCTCTTGCCTGTGCGCAACTTCAATATCTGCAAAGGCTGTGCCATGGAATGTACAGAAATTTACAAGTCGTTCGCCCCTGTAAATTAGCTTTTCGTCCCACATTTTTTTGAATGTGGTATAGGCGCGTTTTACAATTTTTTCATCTAGGGTAAACACATAGCGCGTCCAGTCTACACTTGCCCCTAACTTACGGAACTGTGATTCATAATTCTCACGGTTAGCAGCTACAAAATCCCAAATTTGAGCATATAGCTCTTCCCTGCTCAGATCAAAACGGCTTTTACCCTGTTTGGCCAGCTCCTTTTCATACACTACTTGTGTCTCGAAGCCTGCGTGATCAGCTCCTGGTAGCAGTAATGCTGCCTCGCCTTTCATTCGGTGATAACGCACTGCAATATCTTCTAATGCCAAGGTAAGCCCGTGACCCAAGTGCAAATTACCATTGGCGTTGGGCGGTGGAACCACAATGCTGTAGGTGCCTTTAGCGCCTCTGTTCTTAGGCTCAAAAGCCTTACTCTTTTCCCAGATGGCATAGATATCTGTCTCGTATTTACTGGGCTCGTAAGCCTTGGGTAGCTTCATCCAATTCCCTTCTCAATACCACCCATCATAACACCTCTAAGACAAAAAGACACTAACAGGGGTAGGGTTCACGTGAAAGAGAGCAAATAAAAACCAGAGTTTGTCTGTTTCAAAACCCTCGTTTCAACTGCTCTAACTGGTTTTCCTCCACCAAAATGGTGGATTGACTTTAATGCAGTTCAGCCCCCGCCTCACGGGCAAGGAGCTGGACTGCGTGGATGTTTGTTTTCGTAGCCAGCATACGCCACAAAGCATAAGTATTGCAATATTGACAAAATGCTAATGTTATTACATAGATAAATTAGGTGCAATATCTAATTTATAGGGGTCAGACAGGGGTTGATTGAGCTTAGCTTTATAGCATCCTAAAGTAGCAACCATAGCGCCGTTGTCTGTGCATAATTTCATATCCGGAAACTGTATAGGCAAGGGGAGACGCTCAGAAAGTTGCTGTCTGAGCTCCGAGCTGGCAGCCACACCACCGGCTATTACAACAGAGGCGGGGCCAAACTCTTTGCATGCCATTAATGTCTTATCTACGACCGTTTCTATGGCAACACGCTGGAAGCTTGCAGCAATATCTGCCTTCTGAGCCTCATTTAATAGTCCAGAAAGCTCATAAGACGGAAAATCATAGCTTACGGCACATATTTGCTGGGCGAGCCTTAAAACGGCTGTTTTTGGCCCAGAAAAGCTAAAGTCATATTTTCCAGGCATTTTGGCCTTGGGCAAGGCGTATTTATTTGGGTCGCCCTCCAGTGCTTTTTTGCCAATGCTAGGACCGCCAGGGTAGGGGAGCCCCAGCAGTTTGGCCACCTTGTCGAAAGCTTCGCCAATTGCATCATCCTGGGTTTGTCCAAGCAAGGTGTAGTTAAAGTGGTCTCGGAAAAGTGCTAGCTGACTATGCCCGCCGCTAACAATAAGCGCCAGCATAGGAAATTCGGGCTGCTTTTTAGGCAAAACATAGTCTTGCAAAGAAGGGCTGATAGAGGTAATAAAATTCGCATACACGTGACCTTCGACGTGATTGATGGCGTAAAGCGGCTTACTTTTAGTTATGGCCAGCGTACGGGCGGCTAGTACACCAATTAGCAAACTTCCACCTAGCCCAGCACCATATGTTACTGCAATTGAGTCAATCTGCTCCCAAAGGTCGCCCTCCTTTTGCATATTTGCTTCTTGCAAAGCTTGATCGATGACAGGATTGATGAATTCTATGTGGCTGCGGGCGGCAATTTCTGGCACGACACCACCGTAGGCTATGTGCAAGTCCATAGAGCTGGCAACCACATTGCTCAGCAGTGTGCACTGGAGCTTGTCGTCAATCTCCACTACGGCAGCAGCCGTCTCGTCGCAACTAGTCTCAATCCCTAAAATTCTCATTAAAACTTAGTATACTAGGGTGTAATGGGTTTTCGCACAGTAGTTAAGAAGTTTATTCCCAAGGGATTATTCCCGGCTATTGAGCCATACGGCCACTTGGCCGAAGGTGTGCTATTCAATACGATCAACGGTTTTCCCGCCCATGGCATGAAAGTAATAGGCGTAACAGGTACCAATGGCAAAACTACCACTAGTTTTATGATCTATCACATGCTGCGGACCGCTGGCTTCAAAACGGGACTGATGACCACAGTGGCCTACGGTATAGATGATGATATTCGCCAACAAGTGCACCATATGACTAGCCAACCTATGCCAGAGCTTATGCGCCGACTTAAGTGGATGAAAAACCAAGGAGTAGAGTGGCTGGTGCTAGAAACTACCAGCCAGGCACTAGCCCAAAATAGGACATGGGGCGTTCCATATAGCTTGGCTGTCATGACCAACGTTACTCACGAGCATCTTAGCTTTCATAAAACCTTTGAGCGTTACCGCGATGCCAAGGTCAAGCTATTCCGTCTGACAAACAAGAATACACGTGGGCTGCAAACTGGAATTATAAATGCCCAGGATCCTAGTGCTTCGTATTTCGCCAAGGCTATTACTCACAGCTTTTTATATGGTCAGAACCAAGGTGATTTAGTCGCAAAGAATGTGAAGCTATCACCCAGCGGTAGCGAGTATACAGCAACTATCAATGATGATGAACTACACATAAAATGTAATTTGCCAGGTAGTTTCAATGTAGAAAATTCGCTGGCAGCCGTAGGAGTTGGGCATGTACTTGGGCTTAGCATTGAGCAAATAGAGCAGGGAATTGCGGCGCTAAAGAGTGTAGAGGGGCGTATGACCCGTATAGATGAGGGACAAGATTTTGACGTAATCGTAGATTATGCCCACACCCCAGATAGTTTCGAGAAGTTATTTAAAGATCTCCGTCCAGTCGCCAAGGGAAAAATTATAGCTTTGTTTGGCAGTCTAGGCGGCGGCGACAAAAGCAAACGTCCATTGCAGGGTGAACTTGCAGGCAAATATGCAGATGAAGTAATTGTGTGCGAGGAAGACGATAGGCAAGAAGATCCCCAGACCATCATGAATGATATTGCCCAAGGTGCTGAGAAAGCCGGCAAAATACGTGATAAGAATTTATTTTTGGTGCACGACCGTCCTCAAGCCATTCAGTTTGCAATAGACAAGGCTGGCAAGGGTGACACGGTGTTACTACTTGGCAAGGGTCATGAAAAAACCATAGAGCACGCTGACGGCGAACACCCCTGGGATGAAATAGCTACTGCCCACCAGTCAGTCAAAACACGCCTGGCTAAAACCTAGGCGTTGTCCAGCGTAAGTGTGGTGCAGCGAATGTAACCGCCGCCTTTGCCCAGCTCATTTACTTCTGGGGTAATGGTCTTGAGACCGTGGGCCTCAATAGCTGCCTTTAGCTTTGGTGCACGAGCGCTCATAATGACCGTTTCGCCAGTAGATACAAGATTGCAGGCAAACCCCTTAGTAGCTTCCCGGCGCGATACTATTATCTTTTGGATAGGCAAGCTTGCCAGCAGTTTACGGCTGCTGGGCACAAATACATCTGGACAGTAGGCAATTAGGTCTTCCCTTAGCACAGCCAGGGCCAAATCAATATCGTAATAATAACTGTCCGGCCACCCTGTTTCGGTGTTAATAACCCGTTTGCCAAAACCGAACATACTGCGTTTGGGGATAGTTTGTAAACCAATTACTTCAAATGCAAGCAAGTCATGGATGTGCATCCAGGCAGCTATGCTTGTACGGTAATTGCTGCCCACAAACACACGATTACCGCAGGGCAGGGCATCACCCTGGCCGCTAAAATGGATACCCTTGGGCAGGGTGATGACCTCTTTGCCCAGTTTGCGTAGAGCTCGCTCCGCATAAGGGGATTCTGCCTGGCGTTTGTTGGGCAAAAGAGATAGCAGGGCTTTGTTGCCACGGCAAAGAGCCCAGTTAGCGGTATAAACGCCGTCCTGGCAGTCCACTGGAGCAGGAGTCTTGATAACTTTAATACCTGCAGATTCTAGTGCCTCTTGTATGGCTTTGTGCTCAGCAATGGCTTTATCTACATTTACAGGCACACGCGCATCCATATGGGCGTTTATAGCAAACTGGTCACTAAAATATTCAGCTCCAGACATCAAGACGGTTTTGTTTATAGTAAGCATTTTCTAATTATAGTTTGTTGATATTTGTACTAATACTGAGCTAATTGTAACACCAGATATAATATTGTAAAAACAATATAAAAGTGTTATAATTTACACTTAATCAAGGAGATTAAGTTATTTCACCGGAACGCTATTCTCATCATCACAGCACCTTGCCAGAAAGACCTACTGCTTTAAGGTATAGTTTTGCTGACTTTAAGTCAGGTAGAGAAGATCGACAAGTAACCTTTCCTGACGGTGTTACTAGAGTCATAACTTATCCTAAAACCAGCGAAGAACGCTCGGACATAAGAGAAAAATTAACCTCACTAGGATTAATACTGGGCGAAGAAAGCCCCCGATTAAATCAGCCTGGTAAAACTGTATTTGAAGTTCCAAAATCTTCTAGGCCCTTGGCCTATGAGTCGGCCCAAACAAGTAGTGGGGAAAGTGCATATGGCGACCGAGAACTTTTTTATGAATTAGGATCAATCCTTGGCAAATTATTCACAATTGATGGTGGTTTGGTGTTACGTGCACCGCTAGGAAAATCAATTGCCATTGTTGAGTTTGTAAAATTTAATGAATCTAGTTTAAGATTGGTACCTGGTGTTGAAGCCGACATTGAGCCTCTTCCAGATGACCTAAACGCTATGGGCTTCTATGCTGAATCACTTAGAAACGAATTTGGAGACAGGTTTTATGATAGCTCAATAAACTTAAGGATTGGCTTCGCAGAAGCTTGTACAAATAGTGGTGCCTAATAATGTCCAAAGAATTTACACACAATATAGGACTTTCAACCCCCAATCATTCTGATAAATTTGGTGAAGCCCAATCATTCCAGCCTTCTTTTGAAGGAGTTGAACAAAAACCGTTGGTTGAAAGGATTGATGATTTTAAACGGACATTACTCGATTTACACGATGTAAGGTCAGACCAAAATGTAGTAATAAATCTTGATCTTCCAGACCCAACAGATTATTCGATCCGTTTTTTCAGGCAAGAAGAAGTTGTAGACTCGCCCCATACTCCACATAGACTGTATCTAAATAAGGCAATAGGCAGCGATGCGATAAACCAAACTTTGAAAAGTTCAGACTTTATTCCTCGTAAGTATAGATCAGGGAAGTTTTCGGCGCATGGAGTATTCTTTGGTGATTTGAGAATAGAGACAAATAACGGCGTTGTAGAAGAAATTCCAGTAGCAGTGAAACCGCATGAAGATGATGCTGGTGAAGCAAATGATAGCTGTCTTCTAGAATACGTAAACACATTGGCTGTAGCCGAAATGGGAGTTTATACATTACAGCCCGTTGGCATTATAAATGGTAGAAAAAGAGCTTATTCATTAACGCTTCTTGACGAGGACATTACAACTCTGGACAGCATTGACTGGAGAAATTTCTACCCAGATATAGATAAAGATCCAGGAATGATAGATATATGGTCACAAGTAGCTAGACAAGCGGCTATGCTCCACAGCATAGGAAACATAATGCATGGAGATTTAGCAGCACGTAATATTGCAACAACTGTTGATGACACAGCCTTCTTTATAGACTGGGAAATGGCAAATATTTCCAAACAAAAAACCCACGGCTCCTTAACAAGCTGGGCGTTTGCACACTCAGACATAGATAGATTGATAGCTTCAATGTGTGTTCTTCCTGATCCGAAATATGGAGGAGGAATTGGTATATTTACAGGTAAGGAAGGCGATTGGTGGGGAGCATTTAAGAGAATATTTTTTGATGAATACGCTTCTTATAGGTTGGCTTTCGCAGAAACTAATAAAACAGAAGCGGAAACGCAAAAAGAGTTAGGTCATCTTGCCACAAGCCTAGAGCAGACTATGGAACTATTTCAATTAGCGCCTTCTAATCAAACTTGACAGGGAATCTGGGGATTCGGTACTATTAGGCCTGATAGTTAGCACTCTCAGTATGTAAGTGCTAATGCAATCTACAGTGAATTTAAGGAGGTTTATATCATGGCAGCACCTATTCAGCCCCGAGGCGAGTATGTATTAGTTCAGCAGGAAGCAGCCGAAAGTAAGACTGCTAGTGGTCTATATTTGCCTGAAGGCGCCAAAGAAAAACCAAAAATTGCAAAAGTATTAGCAGTTGGCAGCGAAGTAAAAGATATCAAAGCTGGTGACCGCATTGTTTACGGTGGCTACAGCAACGAAGACGTCAAAATTGACGGCAAAGAATATATTTTAATCAAGCTAGAAAACGTCTACGCGACGTTTAATAAATAAGGGGAACTTATATGGCCAAGAAAGTATTTTATGACGATGACGCCCGCCGACGAGTACTAGGCGGAGCGCAGATACTCTATGACGCAGTTAAAACTACTATGGGCCCAAAAGGCCGTAACGTAGTTATTAGCAAGAGCTATGGTAGCCCAACCGTCACACACGATGGTGTAACAGTAGCCAAAGGTGTCGAAATTGCCGATGTTGATGATGAAACCCTGGGCTACAAAGTTGGCGCAGAACTTATAAAGCAAGCAGCTAGCAAAATGAACGACGTAGCCGGTGACGGCACTACAACTGTGACTGTGCTGACCTACCACATTTTGAACGAAGCCAACAAACTGATAGCTGCTGGCCATAATCCAATGCAACTTCGCAAAGGTTTAGAATCTGCTGCCCAGGACGCAATTGGCAAGCTATCTGGCATGAGTGAAGACATTAAGTCTAATAAACAGCGCGTAGCAGAAGTCGCTACAATTAGCGCCGGTGACAGCGAAATTGGCAACCTAATTGCCGATGTTATAGATACCGTTGGTAAAGAAGGTGTAGTTACAGTAGAGGAAGGTCAGGGCCTAGCACTAGAGAGCGAAGTGGTAGAGGGCTTTACTATGGACAAGGGCTTTGTAAGCCCCTACATGGTTAGTGATCCTGCCCGCATGGAAGCCGTAGCAGACAAGCCCGCCATTGTCATTACTGACAAAAAGATTACTTCTATTCAAGAATTCCTGCCTTTACTAGAAAAAATGGCTCAAGCCGGTAAAAAAGACTTAGTACTTATTGCCGAAGATGTAGAGGGTGAAGCCCTAGCAACTTTGGTTCTAAACAAGCTAAAAGGTGTGTTTAACACCATAGCCGTCAAGGCTCCAGCCTTTGGCGACCGTCGCAAAGAAATCCTAGAAGACATTGCCGTACTCACTGGTGGCGCAGTCATTGCCGAAGAACGAGGCATGACGTTTGAAAATGTCGAGCTAGACGTAATAGGCAGTGCCCGTAGGATAATTGTAGACAAGGATAACACCACCATCATTGAAGGTGGTGGCCGAGCCAGTGATGTCAAAAGCCGCATAGCCCAGATCAACGAGCAAATCCGACAGGCAACCAGCGAATATGACAAAGAGAACCTAGAAAAGCGCCGGGCAGCGCTTGAGGGCAAAGTTGCCGTCATCAAAGTTGGCGGAGCTACAGAGACAGAGATTGAAGAAAAGAAATTTCGTGTAGATGATGCCGTAGCAGCCGTGAAGGCTGCTCTGGACGAAGGCATAGTGCCTGGTGGTGGGGTAACGCTCGTAAACCTAGCAACTTTTGTAACAACTTCAACGTCCGACGATGCCTCTGTAACCGCAGGCAGGACTATTCTTAAAAGCGCACTTGAGCAACCTTTCCGCATTTTGCTGTCTAACGCCGGATTGAACGCAGATGAATGGCTGCCTCAAATTCTGAAAGCCAAGGCAGGGCAGGGCGTGGATGTAAATGATCCCATCAAGCTTGTTGACCTAAAGGCTAAGGGCATTATTGACCCGAGCCGCGTTACCAAAGAAGCACTACTAAACGCAACTTCAATTGCCGGCACAGCCATGACAATGGGTGCACTGGTAGCCGATGTGCCAGAAAAGACTCCTCCAGCAATGCCTGGCGGCGGTGGCATGGACATGGGCGGAATGATGTAGCAGCCTTGCGCTGTCTGCTAAAATAAAATTGTAATGGTTTCAAATCAAAATCGAGAGCAAATAATTGATCTGAGAGATGTAGCTACAGATCAAGCTTCTGGAGTAGATCCTCAAATCAGTAGCACAGAAGGAGACATAACTGAGGCAGGGCCAGACTCAAGCAAAACAGTTAGTGCGTCCTCATCTGTCGTAAGACTTGCATTGGAATCAGAGTGGGATCGCGTCGTTTTGGAGCATGACCTTCAAGCACGTATAGGTCACAGATAGAGAAGTCTTCTTTTGGTATGATGATAGTATGAAAAAGTTCATACCTTGGTTTGCGGCATACTTGATTATAACTATCATTTTCGGCACAATTTATACCTCAGTGCAGCAGAGTTTGCGCCTGAGCGCAAACGATCCACAAATCCAGTTGGCAGAAGATACTGCTGCTCAGCTAAATGTTGGTACAGCTCCAACTCAACTGGTTACAAGCAGAGTAGATATGGCCGCTAGCTTGGCACCTTTTGTGATTATTTATGACAAAGCGGGCAGGGTTGTAACGGGTTCGGGCATGCTAGACGGCAAGGTGCCAACCATCTCATACGGTGTTTTGCAACATGCCACTAGCGAGCACAATAATTCTGTAACCTGGCAGCCGCGCAGCGATGTTCGCATAGCTACAGTTGTGGCAGCCGCCAATCAATATTATGTGGCCAGCGGACGTAATCTGCGTGAGGTAGAAAAGCGCGAAAATATTATTGTACAGCTAAACGGCATTGGCTGGTTCCTATCAATTGGCGTGCTCGTTGCCCTATATATGTACAAGTCCAAAACTGCTTCCAAGAAGTAAGCGCCGTTGCTTAAGCTTAGCAGCAAGCTAAGTTGCAAAACTTGCCAGTTTGTACTATGGTAGAGATATAAGGGGAGCAGCAATGGCGTTATTCAAGCGTAAAAGCAAGGAAGCAAAAACCTCTGATACCAACAAGGTACCAAAGGAAGTCCAAGATTATTACCAGGCAGAACGCCGGGAACACTTGGGCATGGCCTGGCTGCTAGCGTTTGTATCGTTAATTGTCACCATGGCTGTAGTTGTAGGATTGTTTTTTGGCGGACGATGGGCATACCGCAAACTGGCAAAAAAGCAGGCCCAGCCTTCTACTAGCCAGACTGCTACTTCTACCAGCAAGTCACAGCCCAAAACTTCACCCAAGCCAGCTAATCAAAATCCAGCGCCAACTAAAACAACTCCGCCAGCTACTACCACCCAGCCTAGCCAGACAGCGACTCCGGCTACCCCCAAACCAAACCAAACAACTACCCCCACTCCTGTAACTACTACTTCTCCAACCCCTCAGACAAGCACTCCAGCTACACAGCCGGCCAAGCCTGCTACTTCAAACTCCTCGCAAAACTTGTCCAATACTGGGCCAGGCAACACAGTTGCCGTTTTTGTAGGAGTGTCAGCCGTAGCCACAATAGCTCATGCCAGCTATCGTAAGCGAAAGCTAAATAACGAAGCTTAGTTTTCTTTTTGGTTTGTGAAGTAATTTATCTCGTTGATGATATCAAGTAGGGCTTGGGCGCGCTGTTTTTCGTCTTTAATTTGTTGGGCTGTGTCATAGGCGGTCTTAACTAAGCTCTGGTCGTCGCTTGCCTGGAGCATCATCATAGTGGTCTTAAACTTTTCCTCTGGCGTTTGTTCTAGGTGACTAACTAGGGGTTGCAACTGCTGCAGCGCTTGCTGCTTGATATTAATCAAATCATCGCTGGTTCCACCGCTGTCCGGTGCGACAGGTTCTGGATCAGAAGGTGCGGCTGAGGGAGATGGTTCGTCTGCTGCAGGAGCAGCAGGCTCATCTGGGGCTGCAGTTGAAATATCCGGTACGGGCGCGCTTGTGGGCTCGGCTGGGGCGGCTGTGGTGTCTTGCGGAGGTGAACTATCCATAGTAAAGGGCGTTCCTATAACGGCATGATCATCAGCAGTTGGCGGGTTTGCTGGTGCCGCGCTTTGTGCTTGATCGTTCTGATTGTTGTCCCCAAACATACCACCCCCGGTGCTGCAGATACAGCAATGTTCAATTAACAAGATTCAATCTACAATGGGTATAGTAGCAAATTTAGAATATAAGCAAAAGCATGATTTGGGGGCTAGTACATGTTGGACGACGAGCAATATATCAAACAGCGTGATCCACAAGGCGCATTGAGCGTAGTTAGTAATCAACCCAAGCAGCTGGCTCATAGCTTTAAGTTCGAAAACAGTGATTTAAAAAAAAATGATTGTAAGAATATTGTAGTTGCGGGCATGGGTGGCTCAGCGCTTGCAGCCACAATCATACATGTCTGGCCCGGCCTAAACATTCCGCTTGAGGTAGTTCGCGACTATACGCTGCCAGATTACGTAGATGCACACACGCTAGTAATAGCCTCTAGCTACTCTGGCAATACTGAAGAGACTGTATCTTGCCTCGAGGAAGCTGGTAAACTAAGCGCACAAATTGCTGTGATTGCGGCAGGCGGCAAACTAGCAGAAGCGGCCGCTGCCAATAAGTACCCGCTTATGCGTATACCTGATGGCCTGCAGCCACGAATGGCTGTGTTTTATAACCTTGCCGCCCTGATTCAGTTGCTTGAACTATCTGGCCTCGCTCGCAAGGGTTCAGTCAACGAACTGAGGCTAGCAGGGCAATGGCTGGGTGAACAGACCGCCTCATGGCTTCCAACTTCACCAACGACTAACAATCAAGCCAAGCAAATAGCACAAGAACTCATGGGTAAATCGGTGGTGATTTATGGTGGACCCAAACTATTCCCAGCAGCTTATAAGTGGAAGATTAACTTTAACGAAAATGCCAAGCACATAGCCTGGTGCAACCAGTTACCGGAGTTCAACCATAATGAGTTTATGGGCTGGACTGAACAACCGGTTCAGAAACCATACGGCGTAATTGACCTTCGTAGCAATTTGGAACACCCAAGGGTTCAGAAACGCTTTGAGGTTACGGAACAGCTTCTATCCGGCAAACGCCCTAAACCCATCGTGGTCCAGGCTGAGGGCAAAACAATATTGCAGCAGCTACTTTGGACTATCGCCTTGGGAGATTTTGTAAGCATTTATTTAGCGCTTCTAAACAATATAAATCCCACCCCTGTGGATCTTATTGAAAAATTCAAAAAGTCTCTAGATTAGCTGACTTCCAGTTGGTGCTATCATAGAAGCAGAACATAGGAGAGTCTATGGGTGCCAAAGAGTTGTTTATCAGCGCACTACAGCAGGCCACCAACGCGGTCAAATGTGTTAACGAGTCCCATTTCCATAATTCCACGCCGTGCACTGATTGGGATTGTCGCACATTGGTGAACCATATGCTTTACGAACTATCCTGGATACCT
>DATIHJ010000012.1:0-23771 GCA_035480855.1 Patescibacteria group bacterium | reverse complement strand
TTAAACGGCTTTACTTATAAGTTTCTGGGGGATGACCAAAAGTTTGTAGATAGATTCCGTGAACGTAAGTTTATTCACCAAGGTTTTGTTTGCAATATTGAAGAAATTGCCAGTCTCTATCACCTGCCTCATACAAACGTTGAAACGCCCAACATACTTTGGGCATCGGCCATAACTGCCGAGCCGCCTGCAAATTTGCCTGTAGTATCAGATGAAAAGAACCCAGACATTAGCCCCATAGCCCTTACTAACTTTCGCGATCACAACACCGTATTTGGCATGCCGCGCAGTGAACGTGGCCGGCATCTGTATATTATTGGCCAGACCGGTGTGGGAAAATCTGCATTGCTGGAGCTTTTGACTCTATCTGATATTGATAGTCCATATGGCTTTGCAGTAGTTGATCCTCATGGCGACTATGCCCAAAACATTCTGCGGCGTATACCAGCTGAGCGCGCAAACGACGTTATATATTTCAATCCAGCTGACACTGATTTTCCAGTAGCCTTTAACCCTATGGAAGTCTATGACCCAAAGCTCAAAACTCATACGTGCTCAGAGCTTATTGGTGTGCTCAAGCGGATGTTTGACAGTTGGGGCCCTCGCCTGGAGTACATTCTTCGTTACTGCATATTGGCTCTACTGGATTACCCAGATGCGACAATGCTCGATATTACCCGGATTTTGACAGACAAAAAGTTCCGCCAGGAGGTGCTAACTTACGTAGAAGATCCAGTGGTTCGTAATTTTTGGTTAGTAGAGTTTGCTAGTTGGAATGACAAGTTTGCCGCTGAAGCTGTAGCGCCAGTACTTAATAAAGTCGGTGCCTTTACAGCTAACCCCACTGTACGCAACATAATTGGTCAGCCCAAGAGCAGTTTTAATATCCGTCAGATAATGGATGAACGCAAAATCCTTATTGTAAACTTATCGCGCGGATTAATTGGCGAAGATAATGCAGCGCTGCTTGGCGCATTGCTGGTTACTAAGATCCAGATGGCGGCCATGAGCCGAGCCGATATGCCAGTAGAACAGCGTGCACCATTTTACCTATACGTTGACGAATTCCAGAACTTTGCCACCGATTCATTTGCAACCATTCTAAGTGAGGCTCGCAAATATGGCCTAAACCTAACAGTAGCCAACCAGTACATTGCCCAGATGGGCCCAACAGTGCGCGATGCGGTGTTTGGTAATGTCGGCTCCATTATTGCCTTTCGTATGAGCGCAGATGACGCTGGTGGTATGAAGCGTTACTTTGAACCAACCTTTGTCGAACACGACTTGGTGCATATGCACAATCGGCACTTTGCTCTTAGCATGACCATTGATGGTGAAAAGGTTCAGGCCTTCTCTGCTACTACCAAGGACTTGCCAGAGACCTACTCAGACCAGACCGCCCCAATTATTGAGCATAGCCGCCGTTTGTATGCCCGGCAACGCGAAGAAATAGAAACTATGGTGCAATCACGTTACATAACGCCCGAAAAGCTGGCCAAGACGGTAGCACAGGAACCTCTAGTGTTAGAATCTTCGTCCCCTGTATCTGTAGTAACCCTAGAAGCAAGCACTCCTAGCTCAAGGCACATAGGTGCGGCTGGCGTGATTGAGATACAAGCAATTGTCAAAAACAAGCGCAAACGTATTCGTCACCGTAAAAAAGCAAAAACTGTAGCGACGCAATCTATGCAAACCAGCGAAGACGACCTACAGCACGATACAGTTATTTCACTTCGCTAAGCATTGCATCTATACGGTATAGACTGCGGTCTCTACCAAGGACGGCTAATGTGGCGGAAAGCTCAGGGCTGGCCGGGGCTTGGGTGGTGGCAATACGAATTAGGCTAAATAATACAGCTGGTTTTTGGCCGGTTTTTTCTAGTAATCCATTAAGCTTGTCGCTTAGGTCTCTTTGAGAAAAGTCACTGTCTTTTAGTGCGTCCCTACTCTGTTCTAGTAGTTTCTTTAATTCGCTAGTGGATAGTTTTTTGAGTTGTTTGTGATTGCTAATGAGGTTAGGGTCAGCTGGTAAATCCACAAAGAAAAATTTGGTTAGCTCTGGCAGCTCAGCCAGATATTTCAATCGCTCTTGTACTAACCCTAGCACCCGTCTTTTGTATGTTTCGTCAGCTTTCTCTGCTTCTTTGGGCCAAAAGTCCTCAGCACGCTTATAGAGCTCGTCTAGACTGAGCTTGCGTAGGTGAGCACCATTCATCCATTCAAGCCGCCGGGGATCAAACTTTGCCCCGCTCTTTTGCACTCGTGATAAGTCAAATTTCGCTATAAGCTCAGCAGTAGTAAATATTTCTTGTTCTGTTCCATCATTCCAACCCAGGGTCGCTAAAAAATTAACTAGCGCATCAGGTAGATAGCCATCTGTTCGGTATTCTAAAACATCCTTAGCGCCATCGCGTTTACTTAATTTCTTGTGTCCATCGTCCCCCATAACATAAGGCAATGTTGCAAAAATGGGCACTTGCACACCCAAAGCCTCGTACAAATTCAAATATTTAGGTACAGAAGCCAAAAACTCCTGGCTTCTAATAACATGGGTAATTTCCATGTCATCATCATCAACAATATGTGCAAAGTTATATGTCGGGAAACCATCGGACTTCATTAAAATAAAATCATCAACAACTTCTGGGCCAGTGTTAAGCTGTCCCATGACTGCATCAGTCCAGGCGTAATCTTTTGGCTCCGATTTAAATCTCAGTGGCATACCCTTTTTCCAGGCTGGTGGATTATCTGGACGGTATTCGCGGAACAAGATTGGTCGCTTTTTAGCTACGGCATCGTTTCTAATCTCATCAAGTTCTGCTGGTGTTCGATTATCAGCATATGCCCGTCCGCTACCTACAAGCTCATATGCTTTCTTTTCGTATAATTCTAGGCGGTCACTTTGTTTGTACACCTCTTCGTCTGGATTTATCCCAAGCCATTTCAGCGAATCTATAATATGTTGCTCTGAACCTTTAACCTCACGGGCTTTATCCGTGTCCTCAATTCTGAGTAAAAATTTCCCATTAGCTTGCTTGGCAACTAACCAAGCGAATAATGCAGTTCGAACGCCGCCGACATGCAAAAAACCAGTCGGGCTGGGTGCAAACCTGGTTCGGGTAACTTTACTCATCAGGGGTATTGTAATGAAAACGCCTAGTATTTACAAAGTGCCGTGTGGCTAAAGGCTGTTGGCGAGTTTTAGAAGTTGAGTGCTACTGAGTGCAGACTTGCCTTCTACGCGGTACCATACACCGCCGTTTACCCAAGTTGCATTGTTGTCACCATACAAATAGACAATTTGACCGTTTGGCTCACTAATTGTCTGGTGGGTGTTGCTGGCAGGGGCTACATAACTATCAAATAGAGTTTGGCTATCCCATTCGGATGCCGCCTGGGTAATATGAAAGTTGCGATTATCACTATTGCTGTGAAAGCTCAGTACAATTTGTCCCGGTTGGCTGGCAATGGACCGACTGAGTGCAAAACCCGAAGGCTGGTATCCGGGCAATACTCCACTAATACCTGCTTTGGCACTGGCAAGACGCAGCGAAACATAAGCCATGTTTTGGTAGGCTATAAAGCCGCTAAGTAAAATGAACACAGCCATAGCAGCACCGACGTTAAAGGCCTTTGCGCTCAAGCCTAAACGTTTACGACTGTGGCGTGCTACATTGACCCTCTTTTGCTCATGACCAGTAGCTCGGCTTAGCGCACTAGACAAAAAATCTTCCGTAGCGCTAACGGGGTTGCTGGATGATACATGCGAGTTGGAAGCTTCTACTGGGGCGGCTCTGACAGGTAATGCTGCAGTTTTTTTGACCATACTAGGTTGTAGTGTGGATGATGGCGCAGAGTTAAAACGTCTCACAAGCTTACTTTTGGGAATGGCCGTGGCTCGAGCCAAACGCTCGTTTCTACTCGGTAAATGCAAGGAGTGCGAGTTCGAGTTATCTGTGGGTTTAGGCTTTTGCACGGCGTGGCGCATTAGGGTTTGGGTGTGTTGTGGTTTGTGACGGGCAATATGGGACGGGTGGTTGGGTGTGCGCTGATGAGAGGTTTTTGCAGGGTGATTCGCACCGTGAGCGGCTTGTACTACATTGTCTACTACCTGCTGGACACGTTGAGCAGACTCTAACAACCTGCCGGTTACGGCATCATAACGCTTACCATTGAGGGTAATAGTGTTTTTTTGATTGCTCACTGTTTGTTATGTCCTTGGACAATCGTCCAGTTATGCTTATATTTTACCCGCCGCCCTCACACTTTACAAGCCCTGTTGTGGTATAACTATAACGCAGGACAAAAATATGGACTTTCTTGACCCATCAAAAAAACGTGCGCGCTCTATACGCCTCTTCGTTGGCTATATTCTTGTTGCCATAGCAGTTGCTGCAGCCTCTCTTATATTGCTACTGCAGGCCTATGGCTACGATGTAAACCGGCAAACCGGCCAGGTAATTCAGAACGGCTTAGTGTTTGTGTCTGCTCATCCTGCCGGCGCAAATGTTTCACTAAATGGTGTAAACAAAGGTCGCACTGACCTTAGGCTAACTATACCGGCTGCACAGTACACTATAAGCCTTACTCAGCCTGGCTACCGTGATTGGAAGCGAACGTTTACGCTGGATGGCGGCGGCATTGAAAGGCTGAGCTATCCAGTGCTATTCCCAGTCAAGTTAACTACTAAAGACCTGCAGCTTTATGGAGAGGCACCTGTGTTTGCTACCTCTAGCCCTGACCATCATTGGCTGTTAGTAGAGCAGCCGGGTTCGCTGACGGAGTTTGATAATTTTGATCTTGGCGACCCCACCAAAGTTTCCACACTTGTTTCGCTGCCCAAAGATGTACTTAGCGCCTCAACAGGCGCGCAAACACTTAAGACGGTGGAGTGGTCCACAGATAACCGTCACGTGTTAGTGCAGCACGATTACAGTGGTGGAACTGAGTTTATAATGATTGATCGCCAAGATCCGGCTAGCTCATTTAATGTAAACAAGTTATTTGGACTTAGTCCGACAAATGTTGCACTGCGTAATAAACACTATGATCAATTGTATCTATATGATGGCTCGTCCAAGACTCTGCAAACGGCAGACGTAAAAGCTAAACTAACTGCCCCAATCCTGGACAAAGTTATAGATTTTAAAGCCTACGGAGCGAATACAGTGCTTTATGCTACAGACGACAGTGCTACTCCGGGCAAAAATGCCATTCGGGTATGGGATGGCAAGCAGAGTTATTTGATTCACTACTACCCTGCTGCAAGTGGTTACGCGTTAGATATGGCTGGCTATAATGGCGATACGTATATGGTGGTTGCCCCGAAAAACGGCGGCCAGGTCTACATTTATAAGAATGCATTAGAACAAGCCAAACGCAGTAGTAAGTTAATACCAGCCCCATTTATCGATCTGCGCTTGGACCAGCCTGGCTTTGTCTCTTTTTCTGACACTGCACAGTTTATTCTGGCCCAAAATGGAGACCATTTTGCGGCCTATGACGCCCAGACCAACCAGCGCTATTACTATGAACTTAAAGATCAAATAGAACCTACGCAGCAAGCTACTTGGATGGATGGCAACAGGCTTGTGATGGTACTGGCTGGCAAAACAGTTGTGTTTGATTATGACGGAATCAACAAACAAACATTATCTGCTTCACAACCCGACGTACTACCGTTTTTTAACCAGGCATACTCAGGTCTTTATAACATTGCACCATCTGTGGATGTACCCGGACATTTTGCACTCACCCGTACAGAACTAGTTGCTAAGTAAAGACCGTAGCTACAGCCAGTTTTTGATGCGCTGCCAAAGGCTCGGTGCGTTGCTAGGTATGATGGCGGGCTGGGCATTTGCTGGTGTGGCGGTGCTGGCAACATTTGCAGTTGGGCTGGGGCTAACTTGCTGCCCTACCACCACCAAGCGGTTGATAGATGTTCCTGGCGGATCGCAGGTTATTAGTGTAGCGGTGTCTGGTTTGTCGGTTGGGCCCATCACACCTACATCTGTTGGCTTTACAATGTTTTTTTTGTACACCTGATATACATATTGTTTGCCATCTTTGGTAAGGTAAAACGTATCGCCTACATCCATCCGACTGAGCAGGACAAAGGCGAACTTGTACTTGCCTGGGTTTAGGATGTTGTTGCTGGAGTGACCAAAAATAACCACGTTGCCTTCTTGGCCAGGATAAGGTGTGGTGGCGTAGTGTACCACTCCTCGCTCCAGGGCTGTTTCTACGGCATTATCGGCTATTGATGGCTCGTCATATACGACTGGAATCTCTACATTAATTTTGGGAATAACAACTTCCGGATTTGGACTTACGGCAGTTCCGGGATCAACAATAATGGGCGTAGAGCTAACATGGCGGCTGGGACTGATAAAGGGTGCTATGAACCGCTCATTAAAAAAGCCAAATAATAATATCAACACAACTACTGCACCCATACTAAGACCAAAAACGAGCGACTTGAGGTGTTGTCGCGCCTTAAGTTTTCCAGACCGGTTGCTTTTGCCCAGCAGCTGCTTTTTGACATCAGCTACAGAATGGGCAGTTGGGCGTTTGGTGGTATGGCTCTTTGTCCTGATAGGCTGCATGGGTGCTATTTTGAACTCTGGTTCTGGCTTTGCAGCTTGGGTGGGCTGGACGACAGCCAAAGGTGTTTTGCCCTGTGATGCATAGAATTCGTTCCAGACTTCATGCTGCTCTTTTTCTGGCAAATGAGTGTAGTATTCATGCCACTGGTGCTGGATTTCTTCCATGGGTTGACCAGAATTTTGCAGATTGAACATAAATGTTTGATGTTTCGAACGAGGTTTGGTTGCTTCAAGTACTTCCACTACCTCTGCCTTGGCATTTGGCTCTTTGGCGTATAGAGTATCTAGCTTTTCGCGTATCAGCTTGGCGGCCAGCTGGGAATCGTTTGGTTCATCACGTGGATCATGCAGCGGCTGTACGTGGGCTTTGGGCTTTTGCCCAGATACCAAATAATCATCGGACGGGTGATGGTTAGCGTTGCTTTGGGGGTTCATAGAGGTTATGCATAACGTTGATGCCTCAAGTATAGTATAATAACCGCTGTTCTCCTACCTGTTAACAGAGGTAGGTATTTACAGACGCCGGGGTGGCGGAATTGGTAGACGCGCCGGACTCAAAATCCGGTGGTGGCAACATCATGAGGGTTCAAGTCCCTCCCCCGGCACCAAGCTCATATTACTCAGATTTTAAGATAGATGTTGTCAAGGCTTCAAATGGTTTCGTTGGGTTCTGTAGCCACCATACGCTCGCGTGGGCGGCTGTTGGGACTCGCCATACGTCTGTTAAGTCATTGTCAACTTTTGTGGTGCTTACCTCTCCATTTACTGCCACAAATATATTATCTAAATGTTTAACTACAATATGCGACGCAAACTCTGTTGTGAATGAGTGCAATGTGTCTACTAATTTAGGCAGACCCATATCAAATGTAATTGGCATGACAAAATGGGCGGAAGAAACTAGCTTTTGTAGTTGAGCTAGGCTTAGAACTATAGTGGTGTCTGGGCGCAGTAAAACTGGTGAGGGAACCTGTAAAAAGTAGTCTACAGAATCTTTGGTCAAGGTGAGCTGTCCCATGTATTTGGTGACAAATTTTTCTAACAGAACAGCGGTCTCACTGTTGCGGCCAAGGTCACCTGCTATTATCACTCCATTTGCCCACGCTGCATGATCTAGCAAATCTGCCAAAGCTTTTTGCCCAAAGCTGCCACTTGGAGTACTTGAGGTAAAGTCTGCCTCCGGCAAAAGTTTACTGACAGTTTTTCTTAGCGCGCCCGGCAAGATAACCCGAAGCGTGCCTATACTTGCTTTAACGGCTTCAGAGTATGTGTTACCAACAGATGAGAATCCGTGAACATTTCCGCCAATTATGAGCAGTTTACCAGCTGTCAGCTTGGTTTCAGGACGGCTCCACGCTAGATCGGGAAATAGTGGGCTACTTCCCTGTTTGTGCCAAAAAGTATCTGCCATCATTTGGCTCCAGTTCATAAGTTACGTTTTTGCGCTCAACCACAATTTTCCAGTTTTGCTGCTTGGCTATATTAAATAGTTTTTGTTCTGGATTAAAGGCTATGGGTTGCTCTACTATTTTAAGCATTGGTATATCGCTGACACTGTCGCCAACTGCGATACTATCTTCCCAGTCCGCCTTATTCTTTAATGCTAACCGCCGCAGAACTTCATCTTTATCATTCAAATGTATAGTAACTTTGCCCGTAAACTGATTTCCTTTTTTCTCATATACCGCCCCGACACAATCATCAAACCCATAGTACTTTGCAATTTTTTCTACAATTTCTATCTGTGAATTAGATATTGCAAACAACAAATAGCCACGGTTTTTGAGGTTTCGTATTAGATCGCGGGTATAGGTATAGACTTGGTCTTTATATTCTTCGAATACTAAATTTGCGGCCTCCTGAAACTGTTCAAAAGTTAGTTGTTGCAGCAGAGCCTCGTAGGCCTTAACTAGGCGTATTTCGTACTGCTTGAATGCTTCTGGATCTGTGCGTCGTTTCCAACTCATTCTTGCACTCTGAACGCCCGCATACGCCGTCTCGTCTATATGCCCCAATTTAACCAGGTTGTCTGCTACGGCATGGTAAAGTTGCCAACGTACAAGCGTGCCATCTATATCGAATACTGCAAACTTTTTCTGCTGCATGCTAGAGACTCAGCTCTATACTCACTGGACAGTGATCAGAACCCATTATGTCCGCGTGTATTTTTGCTGATTTAACTATGGCTTTTAGATCATCCGACACAAGCATATAGTCTATGCGCCAACCTACGTTTCGGGCTCGGGCATTTGCCCAATGCGTCCACCATGTATAATGGCCGTTTCCCTTTTCAAACATGCGTAGAGTGTCCACAAAACCTGCATCTAAAAAGTTCTGAAAGCCCTCACGTTCTTCCGTTGTATAACCTTTTTTGCCTTCGTTTTCTTTGGGCCGTGCCAGGTCGTCCGCAGAGTGAGCAACATTTAGATCTCCACAAAAGATTACTGGTTTGGTTTTTTCCAACTGCTTACAATATGCCAAAAACGCCGGGTCCCAATGCTTGTGCCTTAGCTCCACGCGGCTCAGATCATCTTTGGCATTTGGGGTATAGACTGTCACTAGGTAAAAATCCTTAAACTCAGCCGTTATCATCCTACCCTCTTTGTTTGGGTCTCCGTATACATCGCCTGTCACCTTGTATTTTTTAATAATGTCTTCAGGAAATCCATTAATAAGGTTGAGTGGTTTTACTTTGGTGAAGATTGCGGTGCCAGAATAGCCCTTTTTCTCTGCCGAGTTCCAATACTCTTCATATCCAGGCAAGTTTACTTCGGATTGATGCTGCTGAGCTTTTGTTTCTTGCAAACAGAGAATGTCAGGTTTTTCATTCTCGATAAAAGGTGTAAATAGTCCTTTATTGTGGACTGCCCGAATTCCATTAACATTCCACGAATAAATCCTTAACTTACTCATTACAGTTTCCCGAATTCCTCATACTAATAAGTATAGCGTGTCTGGGGAGTAATCTGCTAGACTAGACCACAATGTATAAGCGAATTTTACTGAAGTTATCAGGTGAGCAACTTGCTGGTAAGTCAGATGGCGGCTTTGATCCTGAACTGGGCAGCTGGCTCGCACAGGAAGTAAAAAAACTTACAGACAAGCAGATTCAGGTAGTTATTATGGTGGGTGGAGGCAATTTTGTGCGCGGTGCACAAATTGCTGGCCATGGGATTAAGCGTACAACTGCTGATTATATGGGTATGCTTGGAACCATGATCAACGCGTTAGCCCTGACCGATATCTTTGAGACTGAAGGTGTTAGGACTCGCTGCCTTTCTAATATATTCGCAGAGCAAGTGGCCGAACCTTTCGTAAACCGCCTGGCTCTCAAGCATTTAGAAAAAGGTCGTGTGGTTATTGTTTGCGGCGGTATCGGTCGCCCATATATGACAACTGATACCGGGTCGGTATCTCTAGCCTTGGAGCTTGACTGCGATGTAGTTCTAAAGGCGACCAAGGTGGACGGCGTATACGACAAAGATCCAGCAAAGCACAGTGATGCCCACAAGTTAGAAAATGTTACCTACCAGCAAGCTGTAGAAAACTCCGCTATAAGCGTTATGGACAAAGCAGCAATGGGAATGGCCATGGAGCACAAAATCCCACTCATTATCTTTGACGCTATGAAACCTGGGCAATTGCTCAAAGCTGCCCAGAGCGATCCTGTCGGCACACTTATAAAAAACTAGACTTCTATAGTCTCGCCAACTGGAATGGGCTGCAGCGAACCACCGTAAGTTTTTGTTATACCACCGAGCATATTCTCTACCATGTTTTCGCCAATGTCAGAAAGTAGCGCGTTATGGGTGGGAAAAGCTCGTTTAGGCTTCACGGCAGTCAAATAGTCCATGACTTCTGCTAGTTTGAGCCACGGTGCACTGACTGGTAGCGCTAGTAGCTGTACACTAGCGCTTGGTTCTGTAAACGAATCTCCAGGGTAGTACAGCTTGTCATTAACTAGCACACCCACATTTTGAGCCGTAGGATACGAAGCGTGAATAATAGCGTGCTGCCCGCCAAAGAACTTAAGGTGGAAAGGCCCAGCATTGCCCAAATCACCGCCTGTTACAGGTTGTATGTTTGGAGCTGTGAGCTGCTTTGCAACTTCGTTGGTGCAATAAACTTGAGCTGTGTTGTTTTGCTCAAGAAGATTTTTGATATGTGTAGGGTCAAAATGATCAGCATGCACGTGGGTTATAACAATAGCACTGACATTTGTGAGGTTCTCTGGCAAAGAGGTACTATAACTACCAGGGTCAATTACCAGAAGTTTGCCCTGCTCTTCTACTACTAAACATGCGTGTTCATACTTAGTAATCTTCATTCATCCTCCTTATGTAGTGTAGTATAGTACAATCTGGGGAGCATATGTAGCGTTTATGCGTAAAATGCTATAGCATAATATATTTTGACAGCTTGGCAAAGAAGTGTACTATAAAAATACTCAAACTTATGAGGTGATTTAAATGTCAACAGGAAATGAATATGACTCAAGCCAGATAGATTCACATATGTCTGGAATTGAAGCTGCTGAACTTCACTATCTTGGACCAAAAGCGTCATTTAGTCACCTCGCTGCAATAGCTTTAACTAAACAAGGCATACATATGCCTGGGTCTTCTAAACTGCCCCCGGATCTTATCGAACACGACGGTTTTAACGGTATTGGTTTTTTTATTAGTCACGATCCTGACCACACAGCCGCTGGGCTACTTCCTTTAGAGGATCCCGATAGTGAGCCAGTTAACGAAGTCCAAACTGCCCTATTTAGTAAAGACTTTGTAATCCTTGGTGAAACAAGGTTTCTAGTAAGATACGTGCTAGCAGGTGTAGGTAAACTTGGTACCGTTAAACATGTACGTTCACATTTCAAGGGCATCACCCGCGGTGCTCGTTTTATTAATGAACTTGACCTTCATCCAATACCTACATCTAGTACATCCGCAGCTGCAAGAGAAGTAGCTGAATTAGGTGATCCTGAACAGGCAGCATTATGCTCACTGAGTGCGGCGCAACTTTATGGTTTGAACGTTTTAACTCATACAGTTGGATGGGATCCGGAGGGCGATAATCGCACTACATTCGTTATTATTCGTGCTCATAATGAGGCAGCTCCCAAGCTACAACTTTTAGAATCATATTTCCGGCCTAATGAAACGGCTTTAGTTACAGGCATTGTAGCCCCGAAGGCCCCTATGGATGAAAATGGATTACATTTTGCCATGCGCTATCTGATTGATGCTAGCAATAATCAGATAGTCCCTAGGATAAGGGGTTCCCGAAGCAGTCAAGCAAAATCGGTTGGTGGTGACGCAGAATATCTTATGACTTTTAAAGGCCCTGCGAGCGTTTTGCACGAAGCACTAAGTAGTGAAGAATTTAAGGATCTAACTCGACTTAAACGGTTAGGTATATATCCGGTTGCAACCTACTGTGAGGAACCTATTCAGGGGCTATATCCGGACGGCCCACCTATTGATTTACCGTTAATAGAGCGTCAGGAAAAATCAGTCCATACCGAATCTGAACGCTAGCGCGTTTAAGATATACTAATAAATTTTTTATGTTCGCTTTAAATCGTGGCGGAGGGAGAGGGATTCGAACCCTCGATGGAGTTGCCCCCATACCACCTTTCCAAGATGGCGCACTAGACCAACTATGCGATCCCTCCATGAATAACCGTAGCTAACTGCCCCATTATACTCAAAAATACTACAAATTTTCCTTGCGTGAATTACAACCCTAAGGTTAAACTAATTAACAGAGTCGTAAAACTAGAGGTGTGCTTCGAAAGAGGCACACCTCTTATATAACTTATCAAAAACCATAAGCGGTACAACTATGAATGCAAGACCCAAGCGCCAGCCAGTGATTTCCCTCAAAGATGTCAGTAAATTGTATGGTTTTGGGGACGCTAGCACCGTCGCATTAGACGAGGTTAGCTTAGACATAGAACAGGGAGAATTTGTAGCTGTTATGGGTCCTAGCGGCTCAGGCAAATCTACCCTAATGAACATTATTGGTCTGCTTGATCACCCTACTCATGGAGGCTATAACCTTGGAGGCCGCGCTGTCGCTAGACTGCGTCCAAATCAACGGGCCAAAGCACGCCGTGATCGCATAGGATTTATCTTTCAATCCTTTAGCCTACTTCCCCGCTTGAATGTACTTGAAAACGTGGCTTTGCCGCTGGCCTACAAAAACGTGCCAATGGTTCGCCGTCTTAAACGAGCGGGAGTTATGCTAGAGCAAGTGGGCCTTGGCGACCGTGAGTACTTTATGCCTCGCCAACTCAGCGGCGGGCAGATTCAGCGTGTGGCGATTGCCAGAGCGCTCATTAACGACCCCAGTATCATTATTGCAGACGAACCCACCGGTAACCTAGATAGCAGTAATAGTCGCGTGGTCATGGAGCTGCTCAGCGAGGTCCACAAATCTGGCAATACTATTCTGCTGGTTACACACAACCCTGAACTAACTCGCTATGCCAACCGCGTAGTTTATATGCACGACGGCTCAATTGTTCACGACCAGAGCACACCAATTGGCGAAGTGCCAAAGCTTGCCCGCCGGGCAATGGCGTTGTTCCCTCGCAAAACAGAAGAAGATGAACTAGCTGGTGTCTCTGCACTTATGCGAACTATTCCTGACAAACCAGCGGCGCTAAGACCTAAACGTAAAACAAAAGCTCGCAAACCTCGAGCCAAAAAGACGACTACCAGGAGTAAAAAATAATGTTCAGTGGCAACGTAAAGATGGCGCTGGCATCACTGCGGGCTTCGAAAGGTCGCAGCCTACTGACAATGTTTGGTGTCATTATAGGAATTGTTTCCGTAGTTACTACTGTTAGTCTTGGACAAGGGATTAAGCAACAAGTAGTTGGCCAAATTAACCGCCTAGGCAATAACTTAATCACCGTACGGCCAGGCAAACTTGTTACGCGTGACCAAGCTGGCAACATTACTAAAATTGATGCTGCTCGGGGGGTTGGGTTTACGAGCGGCAGCCTGCCTATTAGTGACTTAGGAATAATCCAAAAAACATCTGGTGTGCAACTGGCTGTACCAATAACTGTGGTCGGAGGTGGAATAAGAGTGAATGGCCAAGAATATGATGACAAAACCATAATTGGCACTAACCAAGATTTGCCAGCTATCATCAAACAGAAACTGGCGTATGGCGTGTTCTTTACTGCTGGGGAGGACAACCAGCAAGTAGCTGTTATTGGCCAAAACTTAGCTACCGGACTTTTTGGCGAAAACGCACCGATTGGCATGACGTTGTCCATTCATGGCCAGGATTTTGTTGTACGCGGTGTATTTGAACGTTTTTCTACCTCACCTTTGCCTCTGGGGCCTGATTTTAACAATGTTATTTTTGTTCCATACCAAGCCGCCGATGCCGTCACGGGTAGCAATAGCCAGCTTACGCAAGTTCTAGTGCGTCCGAACAATGTAGATGCGTCCGGTAGTACAATTGCTGCGCTTAATTCCCGGTTATATAAAGCTCATGGCGGGCAGAGTGATTTTACAATCCTAAAACCAGATGAAAACCTGGTAGTTACAGGAGACATACTCAGTCTATTTACGGCGTTTGTAGCAGGAATTGGGGCTATCTCGCTGCTTGTGGGTGGCATTGGAATTGTTAACATCATGCTTGTGGCGGTAACAGAACGTACGCGCGAAATTGGTATCCGTAAGGCAGTCGGCGCAACCAATCGGCAAATTTTGGGTCAGTTTCTGATTGAGGCTACTATGCTAAGTCTAGTCGGTGGAATTATTGGCATCGGCCTATCTTTTATAATTGAGGTGCTAATACGCCTATTAAGTGATATGCAGCCTGTAATAACTTGGCAAATTGTTGTGTTGGCCACTGGAGTCTCCCTGGCAGTCGGCATAATCTTTGGCATTACGCCTGCCATCAAAGCTGCTCGCAAAGACCCCATTGATGCACTGCGCTACGAGTAGCGCAAACTAGAACAGTGAAATTATTGCTGCTACACCGGCTACGCCCATTAGCAGGGTTACGATCCAACCAAGAATAGTTACAGGGCGGCGGTTGACCCATTCGCCCATTATCTTTTTGTTGCTACTAATTACCACGATTAAAAACAGTACGAGTGGCGCCACAATACCGTTACCAATAGCTGAGTAAATCAGCGCTTTTATAGGGTCAAGGCCAATAAAGTTGAGCCCAAGCCCTACCAACATAGATATAATGATTACTCCGTAAAAAGCGTAGGCTTGTGTTAGCTTGCGGTTTAGCCCGCCCTTCCAGCCCAAGCTTTCAGCTAGAGCATAACTGCTAGAGCCAGCCAGTACTGGTATAGCTAACATCCCCGTGCCAATTATGCCAATGGCAAATAGCCAGTAGGTAGCGTTACCTGCAAATGGCCTAAGTGCCTCTGCGGCCTGAGCTGCTGAAGTAATTTTTGTAATGCCGTGGCTAAACAGGATGGCCCCACAGGCCGCAATGATAAAGAACATCACAAGGTTAGACAAAAACATGCCACTCCAAACATCTACCCGCATAGATTTGATTTCTTTTTTCTTGGCCCCAAGCCGTGAGGCTATAGAAGTTTTGCCGTCGGTTACCTGTTGCTCTATTTCCTGTGAAGTTTGCCAAAAGAACAGGTATGGGGATATTGTGGTACCCAAAATGGCACAAATTAGTAGCAATTGCTCGCGTGTAAACTTCACATGTGGCACAACAGCATAGTGGGCAATGTTGCTCCAGTCCAGATGGGCCAAAAGTGCAGAAAATATATACGCTAGCAGCACCATGGCAAGCCATTTGAGGTATTTGGCATATCGCTCATATGGTGTAAATATCTGTAGCAATAAGCTCACACCCGCAAAACCAATGACTAAGGCAGCGAAGTTGAGTCCTGGACGAAGTAGCTGCGCTCCTTTTGCCATGGCACCCAGATCAGCACCTATGTTAAAAGCATTAGCTGCAAAAAGAAGTAAAGTACAGATATACAGCACTTTTTTTGGAAAAAATACGCGTATGTTCCCTGCTAAGCCACGTCCAGTAACAAGACCTATTCGGGCGCACATTTCTTGCACAACAGCCATTAACGGAAAGGTAAAAATGGCAAGCCAAAGCAGGCCAAATCCAAACTGAGCGCCTGCCTGTGAGTAAGTAGCTATCCCGGATGGATCGTCGTCTGATGCACCGGTGGTTAGGCCAGGGCCCAACATGTTCCAGTAGTTGCCTGTTTTTTTGATTGTGTTTGTTACTTGTTCGGTTGGCAAGGCATCAATCATTTTGCCACCAGCATCAACGGTTTTTTGGAGTGCCTGGGCTGGTGCCTCGGCTGTTTTGGTGAAGATATTTTTATCTGCCATATAGGTTTGTAATTTACTTTATAATATACTGCTCTGCCCTAAAACGCTAATGCTGTGAGACGAGTAAATATTTTTGAAGCAGTATAATAACGCAAGATGCTATGGATTATATTGCCTCTGATTATCTTGGTTGGGTTTGGTATTGCAGGCTTCACTGGTGCGCCTTGGCTGCCTACACGTAGGCGCGACGTAGCGCAACTGCTTGATGACACCAATCTGCGCAAGGGTCAGATATTCTTAGAGCTTGGCTGCGGGGATGGCCGGCTGGTTGCCGCCGCCGCAAAACGGGGTGCCATAGCTACTGGTTACGAGATTAATCCCCTGCTTTGGTTCATTGCTGTACTCCGAACCGTGCGTTATTATCCGCGAGCCAAAATCCATTTAGGGAGCTTCTGGCCAGTTGATCTCGCCAAGGCCGATGTGGTCATGATATTTTTAATCCAGCGTTTTATGAAGCGATTTGAGAATAAGGCTCAAAAACAGATGAAGCACGGCGCCACACTTGTGAGCTATGTTTACCGTTTGCCAACCAAGGCACCACGTAGCACTGGGTTAAGCTGGTTTATCTATCGCTATTAACTTGTGCCAAAAACCCGCACACGCAGAGTAAATAAGCGAAGCCAAATAACATGCAAATGAAGGCTAAGTATAAGTGTGATAACCCCGCTCAACGCATATAACCAGCCTATGCCTTGCGATTGGCCAGATATGCTGAGTCTGACCACCAGTACTGAAAACGGCAACAGTATTTTTATAAATACTACCGAGTAAAGTATCCAGGCAGCTAACACCACGAGCCTTACAGCCGCGCGAACTTCTAGGTGTTTAATGTTATGTGCCTTATCGGCATTTACATATTGACTTTCCTCTACTTCTTCAGCCGCAGTTGATACACCACGTAAAAAGCCGTGCAGCAATACGTACACTATTAGCCCTACAAGCATCCAAAATACAAAAAACAGTACTTTATTGAGTAGTGGGTTTCCAAAAACTGTATTCCCGAAGGCCGCAAACGAACCTTTCGATGTCTGGATTAATTCAGCTGAGCTGTTAGAACCAAACAAGAAGTCATACAAAAGGCCTTTACCGAGACCCTGCGACCATGTTCCCCCAAGTAAAATTAACGGCGTTAACACCATAACAATAATGCCGCTTAACATAGATGGTAAAAGGGTCATGCCCAAACGCTTTTTGTTCATAGATTACATGACTACTATATCATTATTTTGGTGTGTAACTGCCTATAAACTATATATCTTGATATTATGATTGAATGGCTTTATCAAAACATGACAGAGAAATTTGGAACAAGGCACAGGAGGCCGAAAAGGGCCATTGGGCATGGCTTTGGCAGGGCTCAGACTCCCTGCAGCGCCAAGATCTAATAAATGGTGAGGTAACCAAGGGTGAGTTCATATTCCAGAATATGATCGAACATTTTCATGTACGTCCAGCTGTGGATTGGTCTGGACTCAAAGTTCTTGATGTAGGCTGTGGCCCGTTAAGCTTAATAGCACGAAACAAACTTGGCAAATTACGTGCCGGTGTTGATCCACTGCGTTACCCATCCTGGGTTTACGAAGACTATAAAGCAAAGGACTTTACGGTATACGAGCAGCCATTTGAAGAGCTCACTACGATTAAAAGGTTTGACGTTATAATTTTCTATAATGCCCTTCAACACTTTGCTGATCTAAGCATGGTTGCCAAGAAATGCCGCGAATTATTAACTAATCGAGGTGCTATTTACCTCTCAGAGTATCTAGAGGTTCCTACAAACGAAGCCCATATACAATATCTAGAAGCTTCCACGCTTGATAAACTTTTTAAATCTCATGGTTTTAATGTAGATTCTGCATCTGAGAATATTCGTCTGCCAGGCTACGTTGAGCGCCCGGATGGTTCGCCAATTGGTCTATATATTGCCAAATTATCTTTAGCTAATTAGAAGGAGGACCCCACGGCCCTGGCTGTTGGTTGCGCTTTCGTCTGCGCCACCAGAGAATAAAGAAGATGATTAAGGCCACAACAATAGCCACAATTGAAAATGTTAGCCAAAGCCAAGAGTGTCCTTTTGGCTTACTAGCTGGCGCAGCGGTTGTGTTTTTTGGCTGAGTTGTAGTTGAGGCTCCTAGAACCGTTTTGAATGTAAAATTAGCTTTGCCATTAGCAATACTGTTAAGGGTTATGCTAATGTCGTTTTTGCCATCCCCGTTTAGATCATATTCTTTGGTTTCACCGACATTTGTTCGCCCGTTTAGAGAAACAGTTGAGAACGTAAGATCAACATATGTGTCACCTATTGCACTTACAGTAATGGTGTAATGATGAGAAATGCCATCTGTTATCATGTCTAGACCAACGCTTTGTCCGACGCTCAGGTCTAATTGAACACCACTACTTGTAAAGTAATCAGAAAAGTCATTGAGCAAAATTTCAGTTGGCTGAGTTGCAGCGGGTGTCGTGCTGCTCGGGGTAGAGCCAGAACCACTGCTAGCACAACCGGTGCTGTAGGCGCAGTTGCTGTAACCACCAGATCCGTAAGTAGAAGCTAGAACATGGGCCGGTACTATTAGCAGTATTAATGCCATCAGTGTGGCCAATATTAGTTTTTTTAGTTTTTGAGTTCTTTCTATAAAAGCCATTTACAAAAGCAATTATACCATTTATACTTAAGCTTGAAATTAACAAATTGGAGAGGGTATGTTTGGTAAAACAGAAGATTTAGTCATTGTTCTCCTCATCATCTTGCTTCTCTTTGGGGCCAAGAAAATTCCAGATTTGGCACGCAGCATTGGACAGTCAGCACGTGAAGTCCGCAAGGGCTTCAACGGAGATGACGAAGCTCCAAAAGCAGACAAAAAGACCAGTAAGTAATATTAAAACCTTTAAATAAACATAAAACAAAAGGAGTGGTGGGTGACACCGTCACAAACGTTTCACGGACACGTCCAGGAACTTCGTAAAAGATTCTTGTGGATAATACTAGCTATTGGTATTAGTGCTGGTATTACTTATGTTGTCCGAGTTCGGCTAATAGCTATACTCCAAAAACCACTGGGTGCACCCCTCTTTTATAGCTCTCCAGCTGGAAGTTTTAACTTTATCTTAAAATTGTCCATGATTGTGGGCATGTTTGTAGCTTTGCCGGTCATCATCTATCATTTTTTGCGCTTTATTGAGCCTGCCTTGCCGGTCAACATCACTAAAAGTTTTATGGTTAAGGTTATTAGCGCTTCATTTTTGCTGGCACTAGCTGGCATTGCTTTTGGATTTTTCTTTATGATTCCTCTGTCGCTAAAGTTCTTTGCCGGGTACGCCACCCCTTCCATTAAACCCTTAATATCTGCCAACGAGTATCTCTCGTACATTATTAACAACTTACTACTGTTTGCCGTCACGTTTCAGATACCACTTATCGTGCTGTTTATTAACTGGATTAAACCTATTAAGCCCAGCAAGCTTTTGCGCTATCAGCGCCACGTTGTTGTGGGTGCATTTGGGCTAGCAGTCATCCTCCCGTTTACCTATGACCCTATATCACAGTTTATTGTTGCCATACCTATAGTTGTGTTGTTCTATGTCTCCATTATTGCTCTGTGGGTTGCTAACCGCCGTCATCGTCATGACAAGCGTAAAGTACACACTGCACACAAGCCTACGGTTCATCACGATCCAGCTCCTGAACTAAAACCAGTTAGTTCTGTGCCTTTGTTCACTCCAATTCCCTTGCCAGTTGCCTCAGTTGCATCACCCAACACACGACCGCTCAGGAGCCTCGATGGCTTTGTCCAAACCGCTCCAGCTGTTCGTACTTTAAAAGAGCCAATCCGCCGTGAAACACAGGTTCAGCCTCGTCCAGTTGTGTATCAGAACCGAAACCCACGGCTTTCACTAGATGGTATCAGTCCTCTACTTGCCTCATAAATTCAATTCTTTGGTTGACATTGATAGATTTAATGAGCTATTCTATATTTAACATAACCGTAACCTACAAATGTAGGAAGCTATGAAACAAAAACAATTACAAAAACTGTTCGAAAAGCAAATGAATCGTAAAGAATTCCTGCTACATATTGGAGCTGGGATTTTGGCAATTATGGGAGTGAGTGGCCTTATCAAAAACTTGATAAACTATAGCCCCAATCCACATAGGCAGCTTAGCGCTGGTTACGGATCATCAAGCTACGGCGGTGGCAGCCGTAAACATTAGATTAAATTGCACTTACTCGTAAATACTTTTAATGTCCGTATTTTAACGGCTGTTTTTATATCGAAATAATAATTCTAATTAGGTACTATGGCGTTTGATACTAACGAAGCAGGGCCTGTTCCGCGCGCGTTCTTTGCAGAAACTGTGAATTTATATGCAATACCTTTAGTGAGACCGGTTATGGTCTGAGTGAGAGTGGTAGAATTAAACGTAATAGATGGTTGTGGCGTCGAGAAAACTCCTTTGTAAGGAGTAATAATATAACCTGTAATAGCTGCTCCATTGGCAGAAGCAGGTATTGTCCAACTTAATGTTGCTGAGCCGGTGCCAGCTGTCGCCTTTACTCCGGTAGGAGCTAAGGGGCTGCCAACTGTTGTACTAACGGTACTAACAGATTGGGGCCCTACCCCATTGGCATTTATAGCAGATATTTTAAAGGTGTAGGTTTTGCCATTAACTAGACCAGTAATGACTTGGCTAATAGCGGTAGAATTAAAAGGTTTACCTAGGGGGGGCGATGCCGTGGTGCCAATATAGGTTGTGACAATGTATCCAGTTACGGCAGAACCATTATTGCTTGACGGCGCGCTCCAGCTAACTGTAGCTTGACCATTCCCAGGCTTGGCTGAGGGAGTTCTAGGAGAAAGTGGAGAGCCGACGGTAATCAAATTAGTAAATACTCCGTGGCCAGTACCAAGACTATTTATGGCAGAAATCATAAATCTATAACCCTGACCATTTGTTAATCCAGTTATAACTTGAGTGAGATTAGTGTTGTTAAATGTAGTAGCTGTTTGTGCATTGCCGCCAATATAAGGCGTGACAATATATCCAGTTATGGCAGAACCATTATCACTAGCTGGAGTCCCCCAGCTAACTGTAGCCTGACCATTACCCGGTATCGCATTAGGTGAAATTGGACCAGTAGGTGTGCCGATTGTAATTGGTGTTGCTGGCTCTGATACATAACCTGTACCAACTGCATTTACCCCAGATACGGTAAATGTAAATACATCGGAATTTGTTAACCCTGTAATTATTTGGCTAGTGGCAGTAGAACTATATGATATGGGTGTTTGCGCGACTCCATTTATATTTGGAGTAACTAAATATCCGGTAAGCGGTGAACCACCATCAGTTATAGCTTTCGACCATTGAATGGTTGCTTGCCCGTTCCCAGAAGTTACATTTGGGTTAGATGGTGAGAATGGAACAGTGGGCACCAATGTTGTATTAGGATGAACAGGTAAAATTTGTTTAGATCTTGGTAACTGTGTAAAATCAAAATCGCTAGTTAGGTCTCCTAAAATCGAAGCATTCTCTCGTACATTTGGCCGCGGATCTGGTCGACCATCAGTTGCCGGGTCAATACGCTGACCACCTAAAAAGTCGTCTTCAATAAATTTTAAATAGGCATCAAAACTAAGTGTTTGGTGATCAATAACTCCATGCTTGGCGTAAGGGCTTATTACTAAACCAGGCACTCGAATTCCATATCCATTTTGGTCCACATTTGGAGGCATTACATGATCATAGTAACCGCCCCAATCGTCCCAAGATATGAATATAGCAGTAGAGTTCCATTCGGGACCACTCATCACTGTATTCACCAGACTGGTCACGTAAGATTGTCCTGCGCTAATTGCTCCTGGAGCATGCTCGCTAACTTGTCCTGATGGAACTACCCAAGAAACGGCCGGCAGTGTCCCCTGCTTGGCTGCATTATAAAAGCTATCTATACCTTGAATATTGCCAACTTGATTATCGTTACGTACGGTATCAAATTGTGGTAAGGGATTCCATATACTTGGATAACCAGGGCTTTGGTTAACAGGGTCGCAGGTTAAAGCTTCATCAGACTCGCAGTCCGGTTCAGTACCCCTAGTTACGTAATAACCCCACGAAATACTTCTTTTGTGCAATAGATATGTAAGATCAGTCCATGCAAAATTCTTATTTGTGCTAAAAATATCCAAATCAGTATCACTTTGACAACTCGATGGTGTGTTCTTAGTAGTACACAGCGCTGACCAACCAGAAACTAGTTGCAAATGTTCAGGTAAGCTCCAAGAATCAGTTGGTGCAAACATTCGGTCTTGTAAGACAAAGTTATTAGCATATGACCAGTAGTTAGGGATATCACTTCCCGTGTGATAACCCATAACATCATTAGGTCCGTTAGTACATAGAGGACCATTGACGTTAGCACAGTGATGATTTTGCTGCTCCCATGACTTTACAAAACCGTCCATCGCCCCACCGTTCTCATCAATTACAGTATCAGGTTTACCGTGACCACCACCTCCGCCAATGTCACGATGATCTACAAATGGCGCCTGACAAGTATTGTTGTCCGGATCTGGTGCACATACGGTGGGATTGCCGTTGCTGTCCATAGGTATTCCATCGGCACCAGGGTATGTGCCAAAATAATGGTCAAACGACCGGTTTTCTTGCATTACAACAATTACGTGCTTTATCTTTTGAATGCCCGTACCTTCTGCATCTGTTTTCTTAAACGCTCCCATCCCTAGAACTAGAACAGCAATACTAATTGCTAAAACAACTAAAGAAAGTTGCATAGGATTAAGTTTTCGGGTAAGGCTACTAATTGTGCTAAAGAGATGTTTAGCTTTAGCAGAAATTAAACTTTTAATATCTGTAAAACGATTAGCTTTTAGTTTCCTTAACCTCATATTATAAGAATATAACACATTTATAAGACTTTGCCAACTCAAGCAGTCAATTTGCTAGCTCTTAAACTACGAATAAAAAAGGACTACATCATTGCGAAATGAGTGTAGAGACTTTCAAAAAAATACTATATAATACCCCAGATAACCACTAGGGGAAAAATACTAAATGGCAAGGCTACCGCAACCTGGGGGTGACGATGGTGATTGGGGTAACATACTCAATGACTTTTTGAGTGTAGCCCACAATCCAGATGGAACTTTATTAGATGCGGTCACAAGAACTACAACTCAGAGTATTAGTGGTGCCAAAACCTTCAATGTTTCACCCACTGTTCCAACCCCTACCCTATCTGGAGATGCCACCAATAAAGCTTATGTAGACAGTACGGCTGGAGTTGGAGCTTCCGGTCCTACTGGCGCAACTGGCGCAACCGGCCCTACAGGCATATCTGGCGGACAAGGTAGCACTGGTGCCACAGGCTCTGTAGGTAGCACTGGTGTGCAGGGTTCAACTGGTGCAACGGGTGCTGGAGTAACAGGAGCTACAGGCCCAACAGGTGGTAATGGAGCCACGGGTTCTACTGGCCCCACTGGCACAACAGGTGGCCAAGGCTCTACAGGCGCCACGGGTGCTGGAGTAACAGGAGCTACAGGCCCTATGGGAGTTACTGGTGGTACTGGCGCAACAGGCGCATTAGGCACAACAGGTGCTACAGGCCCAGCCGGTAACGATGGTGCCACCGGAGCCACCGGAGCCGGCACCACAGGCGCCACCGGCCCTGCTGGTACTGCTGGTACAAATGGTGCCACCGGCGCCACTGGCCCCACTGGAACTACAGGTGGCCAAGGCTCTACCGGCGCCACTGGCTCAGGCACAACCGGGGCTACTGGCCCTACTGGTGGT
>DATIHJ010000011.1:0-26826 GCA_035480855.1 Patescibacteria group bacterium | reverse complement strand
CAGCGCCGGCAACTGCCGCCACTCCTGCTAGCTCACCTATGCTTTTCGAATCATCAAGATCCGGCTCTTCGTCTGGTTCATCATCTGAGGCATCTACCAATGCTTCGTCTTTAGACGCCATATCTGGCGGTGGTGGTATGGCCGGCTTGCTCTGAAGAGTTTTGGCTACATGTAGCCCTACAGCTCCTGCTAGTGGCAAGAGGCCGGCTTCTGAGGTAATCAGTACTACCCGCTTTTTATCGGCATCGCCCGTACGCTTTAGCAACTTCATGTTAACTATGCTTTGAAGCACGGCGGCACGTTTAGGTAGTACCAGCGCAACTATCTTGTGCTTGCTGTCACCAACTTTCTCAATGATGCTAGTTATTTCATCATCAACGTCTATATAAATAGTGGATTTAGTCTTGGAATCTGCCATATTAAACTCTTAGTAGTTTATCAATTCTTTCGCGGATAGAACCGGCGGCATAACTATCGTCTTGCTGTTGGAGAGTATCCAGGCCAACACGTAGTAATCCCATCGCGGTTATGAATGTATGATCTGTGACACTGCCAGTTTTGTCAACGATGCCAACAACTTGGGCAGGTCGTATGTGCTGTACAACTGGTTTACGGGTAAAGGGAAGTTGGCTGTACCAGTCAGACTGTTCAAGTTTATCCATAAGCAGGTCTAGCGATGAACCGCCACCACAGAGAAGTAATCTATGGGGCAAATGATCCAGCTGCTGAAATTCGCCCAGAGCCAGCTCAACACCGCTGGTCCAGACATCAAGTGTCTTTTTGAGTGCTGCCTCTATGGCTGGAATTTTGCCCTCTGGTGCTTTGTTATCAGCCAGACCAAGCTTGAGGTCTTCTGCCTGCAGGAATGACACGCTCAAATCGCGTTCTACAGATTTGGTAAAAGCCCGACCGCCAATTCCAAACATTTTGGTACCCTGCACACCACCTTCGTTAATTACGGCAATGTCTGTGGTACCCCCGCCCACGTCCATTAGGATAGCGCTCATGCTGGCATTTGGGTCGTCGCCTATTACTGAGCGCGCTACTGCAAAAGGCTCGGCAGCGACAGCTACCAGGTCAAGGTCTAGTTCTTTGGCTGTGCGCTCTAGTGCGCCTATATGAATCATGGGTGCAAAAGCAGTATAAAGTTGCACTACAACCTCTTTACCTTTAAATCCTACAGGGTTAGTGACCGGATAGCCATCAATCTCCAGGCTCACCAGAGCACTGTTGACCATACGGATTTCTACTTCTTTGCCACCAAGTTCCCAGGTAAGTTGCTGGCGGGCGCGTTCGCGAGCACGACCCTGCACTAACGTAATAATACGTTCCACTTCCTCTACGTCTAACTCTTTGTCTGGGTTTTTGCGACGGCAGCGCACATGTGTGGTTGTACCTTTTACTAACTCACCAGCAATGCCAATTACTCCACCACGGGCAGAAAGGCCAGCTTGTTGTTCCGCCTGATTTAGGGCTTGATCACAGTTGTTTACTACAGCAGCAATGTCAGCAATAGCTCCGGCTTGCATGTCGCTGAGCTCCTGATGGGCACGACCAGTGCCAATTATTTCTATGCGGCTGTTCTCTACTACTTTGCCAATGAGTACTTTGATAAATTCCGTACCAATATCTAGCCCAACCATATACTGGCCTGAGCTGTCCTTTTTGCGGCCAGTTTTGCTCGCAATAGTCTTGCTAGCGTTCTTGCCGATAGTCTTTATTTTATCAAGCATAATCAGATTGATTATAACATAGCCAGAGGTGTTGGCACGGTACTCCTACAGATATTCTTCTCTGACAGTTAATCCTCCTTTGGGTTGGTATGAACCTATGCGTTCAACATAGCAGCCCCCACTCAGCTCCCCAAGTTGTTCGGGGCTTAGGTATGCATTGACTATTACATCTCGTCCAAACCCCAAAGTCACAAACTCAACGGAGGGATCATCCTGTTGCATCGCTTCTAGATTGGCAAGAAAAGTAGCCTGATTGTCTTCTTCGTCAAGACCAAAGAATGCATGTGTAATATCTCGATTTTTGTAAGGCCCCTTATCTGGGAATAAATTTTCGTATTCCATATTATATTATTCAAGTATTGCTTTAATGCGTCGAATGCCAGCAGAAGAGGATTCTTCTTTAATGATTTTAAACTTCTTTCCTTCTTCTGCCAGTTGGGCCGTGTGGTCTACGTGTGGACCACCGCAAATTTCAAAGCTAAAAGGCTTGTCTGCATCCTTGGCTTGCATGTTATAGACTTTTACAATGTCTCCGTATCTGTCGCCAAACTGGCCAAGGGCATGCTTTTCATTAATAGCTACATCTGTCGGGTATTCCTTCCAAGTAACTACTAGATCCTTAGCAATTTGCTCGTTTACAATATCTTCTACCTTTTTGATCTGTTCCGGTGTTACACGCTCAGGATGGCTAAAATCAAATCGTAGTCGTTCTTCTGTAATATTGCTTCCGCGCTGGACCACATGGTCCCCTAGCACATCTCTGAGAGCCTGGTACATCAGGTGAGTAGCCGTGTGGTACTTTTTGTGCTGCATAGTCTGCCCACCTAGACCACCCTTGAAAGTGCCTTTGCTTGCAGTTTGACTGCGTTGACGTTGTTCGGCCATTTTCGTATCAAACTGCTTTTGCCAATCCTTAGATAATTTTATGCTTTGTTTTTCCGCTTCTTCAATACTTAGTTCAACGGGAAATCCATAGGTATCATAAAGTCTAAACAGGTCTTCTCCTGTAAGTTCTTTTACAGAGCCTTCAATTTCTACTTGAATTTTCTCTCCTAATTTAACAAATTCACGAACTCCCGCACGCAAAGTCTGGCGAAAAATCTTTTCTTCTCTTACAAGCGTTTCTATAACTTTGTCACGATTGGCTGCAACTTCTGGAAAATCCTCATGGTACAAATCTGCGATTACAGGTACTGCTTGTTCTAAAAAGTTTTGCTCTATGCCTAGGTCAAAGGCAAAGCGTATGGCCCGGCGGACTAGCCGACGCATTACATAACCCTGCTCTTTGTTACTCGGCGTTACACCGTCAACAGCTAGAAATGTCGCTGCCCGCAGGTGATCTGAAATTACACGCATACTCTCTGTGTTGTCATCATAGTTTTTTCCACTTAGCTTTTCTAGCTTGTCTACAATTGGTTTTAGTAAACTAATCTTAAACACATCTGGGTCATTAATTGCCGCCACAGCTATGCGTTCCAGGCCACCGCCAAAGTCCACATTTGGTTTAGCTAGCAGCTCAAAGCCTTTATCTGTCCGTTGATAGGCCATAAATACACTGTTGGCAATCTCTATAAACCGCCCACAATCACAGTTAGGGTGGCACTGCTTGCCCCACTTTGGATCATGTTCAGTGCCAAAATCATAAAAAACTTCTGTATCTGGTCCACATGGGTCGCCAACAGGCGTCGTAGACTCTGCACCCGCCCGGCTCCACCAGTTTTTGCTCCCATCATAGTAGAATATGCGTCCATCCCCCATGCCGTTGGCGTAGCCATCAGCTTCAGAGCCAATGTCTACCTGCGTAGTAGTGATACCCTTTTTGCTAAATAGCCCTGTCCATAAATCTGCTGCATTAGAATCTTTTGGTATGTCGAACTCTTTGCTGCCTATGTAGCAGGTTACATATAGCTTGCTGGGATCTAGCCCAACTACATCTGTTAAAAATTCAAACAGCCAAGGTATTTCATCCTCTTTAAAGTAATCACCTAGGCTCCAGTTACCCAGCATTTCAAAAAACGTAGTGTGACGATTGTCGCCAACTTCGTCAATGTCCTGTACGCGTAAACAAGGCTGGCTGTCTACCAGGCGTGTGCCATGTTGGTGAGTTTCACCCAGCAAATAAGGAATAAGAGGCTGCATGCCACTGCCAGTAAAGAGTGTGGTTGGGTCGTTTTGTGGCACCAAAAGAGCCCGCGGAATTACTGAATGTCCACGTTCTTCAAAAAAATCCAAATAGGCTTTGCGTATTTCTTGCGCTGTCATATTTGTTATAGTATATAGTAAATTCAAGGAGTTGTTATGTATCTTAATGGCAAAGGTTGTGGTGAAGGAAATGTCGGTGTAGTTATAGAAGGCTCGGATGATGCAAATTATACTTTGCGTGGATTTGGATTTTTTACAAGACTTGGACTAGCTATTGCACCTCCACCTGAGGGATATCACTCGACTATTGAAGTCTCTGAACAAAAACTCCCTAGCATGGCAGCTCGCTTTGATAGAGCCGCAGAAAAAACTGACTTAATGCATAACGCGCATTTGTATCAAGTTAGAGCTAACCAGATCAGAGGCTACATTGCATTAAGCAGTGCTAGTAGCATGCCAGAAAATTAAACTATAACCCCGCCTCCGAGAACGCGGGACTCTTGGTATATAACTGCAGATTGGCCTGGCGTAACAGCACGAACCTCATCCTTTAGTGTGATAACCGTCACATTCCCCTTGTGCTTAATATCACACTTTATCAGAGGCGCTCTATACCTAGTTCGCACTTGCAGGCTTACATCTTTCAAAGGAGATTTGTCGCTGTTAATCCAGTGCATATTTGTGAGTTTTAGCTCAAGGTGCCAGAGGTTTTTATCGTCTAGATTGGTGGTCACGTAGACTTCATTCTTTTTCATATCTTTACCGGTTACGTAATAAGGAAAGCCTCCCCCTATATTTAGGCCGTGGCGCTGGCCAATGGTGTAAAAGATTGCGCCGTCATGCTGGCCCAAAACTTTGCCATCGGGATCAATAATGTCACCAGGTTTAGTAGTTACATATTGCTGCAAAAACTCTTTGATGCCTACCTGACCCACAAAGCAGATGCCTTGAGAGTCCTTTTTGCTTGCCGTGACCAAGCCAAACTTTTTGGCTAACGCTCTAACCTCACTTTTGTCCTTAAATTCCCCTATCGGGAAAAGGGTTTTAGTAAGTGCATCTTCTGTGACTCTGTATAAAAAGTATGTTTGATCTTTTTCTTTATTTTTGGCCGTAAAGAGTTTACCGTCTTTTATGCGAGCGTAATGGCCAGTAGCAATCATATCGGCACCATCTTCTATTGCCGTGTTTAGAAACAATTTGAACTTGACCTCTTGGTTGCACATAACATCCGGGTTTGGGGTACGCCCAGCTTTATATTCATTAACCATGTAATCCACCACTTTGTGTCGATACTGCGACTGGAAGTCATACATTTTAAATGGAATATCTAGCTGTACGGCTACCCTTTTGGCGTCTTGGTAATCTTCTTTCCAAGGGCATGGAAAACCCGGTAGGTCCTGACTCCAGTTCTTCATATAAACGCCCGTGACGTCATAGCCCCGCTGTTTGAGCAAAGCCGCGGTAACTGAAGAGTCAACACCGCCTGATAGTCCTACGTACACTTTCTGAGCCATAGTTTGGCAATTATACCACTTTCACCCCTGTTTTTCTAGACGTCTAGAAAGACTATGACTTTGTCGGATTTGACATGCATGACGCCGCGGGTAATGGGAAACTTTTGCTCGCTGCCATTTAGAGGATTGACTACTACATCGCAAGGGTTCAAAAGGGTCATAAAGTTGTGGTGGCGTGGCAAAATGTCGAATGGGCCGGTGTCGTTTACAGCCGTAATGCTAAATCCATCGCCATCAAAATATACTTTAAATGGTGAATATACTTTGATGTGCATGACCGGCTTGCCATTTACTTCCCTAATTGTAGCTGGTTCAACTACAGGTGTTTTTGTAGCTTCTTTACTCATGCCACAATCTCTTCGATGCCTTTTAACAAGTCTACACGCTTGACGTACTCACCCTTAATCCCGGTCAAACTCTCTGTCACAAACATGTTTTGTGAGAAATATTGGATGAGTTTTTTAGCCTTAGCATAATCTGAGCGGTCAGTAGGTGAGAGTTCGTTCTCGCCAATAATGGCAATTATGTTTTTTAGGGATTCATACTTTTGGAGTAGTCCTTGGACATGAACACTTAGCTTATAGTGTTGGTCGCCCACAATATCTGGCGATAGAAGCGAGGAAGAGGTTTTAGTTAGATCCACAGACGGACGTATGCCCTGCTCTGCTACGCGGCGGCTGAGCACCAGTATGGAGTCAAGCTCGTGTTGGATCATCTGTACCGCTGGATCGCTAAGGTCATCTGCCGGAACGTAAATAGTTTGTACGGCTGTAATGGAACCCTTTTCGGTGGAACTAAGCCTGTCCTCCAGAGTCTTTATGTCAGAGAAAATGGTAGGTTCATAGCCGCCTTCAGATGGGATCTCGTCTAAGATGTTGGCAATCTCGTTACGGGCCTGAACATAGCGGTACATGTTATCTGCAAAAAACAAAATATCGCGGCCCTTTTCATCGCGGAAATACTCGGCAAGTGCCACAGCAGATATGCCAACTAGCGCCCTTTGTACTGGGTTTTCGTCCATCTGGCCAAAGAACATACAAGTGTTTTTGAGCAGATCACTTTCCTTGAGTGTTTCGTATAACTCATGCCCCTCGCGGATACGCTCACCAATACCGGCAAACATACTAAGTGCACCACCAGCTTTAGCAATGTTGTTGATAAGCTCCATGGTCAGCACCGTCTTACCTACGCCGGCACCGCCAATGATGCCAATTTTGCGGCCCTTCACAAAAGGTGTAAAGAAATCTACTACTTTTATGCCTGTCTCTAAAATCTCCGGTTTGTTAACGGTAAAATTAGTGCTGCGAGGAGGCAGTTTAAGAATATTCTTCATAACAACATCTTTGCCAACAAGCGGCGGCAGGTTGTCCAGAGGCTGTCCCAGTGCATCAAATACCCGTCCAATCGTGGCATCGCCGACAGGGATCTCAATACCCTGACCAGTGCGAATAACAGCCATACCTTTTTGGATACTTCGGTCCACTTGAATATTGAGACAAATGGCTAGATTACCCTGCTGAATGGAGTCAACTAGCAGTTTGCCCTTTTTCTGACTGTCTACCAGTAGTACCTCACCGGATTCTGGCAAATCTTCATCAAACTCGACATGTACCACTAGGTCACGGATGGTGCGAACAACTCCTTGGCTCATAGCTCAGCCCTTACATGCCTAAGACCGTTAATAGTTTCTTTGAGACGTTCGTCTTTTACGGCTCGTTTAGCGCGGTTAAGTAGGGTCACAAAATCAAGTAGTGTGTCATCTGCTTTTTGGTGTGCTAGTGTCATGGCCCTAAAACGGCTGGCATACTGAGCTAGTTTGGAATCAAAAATAACTTGGCTGACGGTAATTTGCATCATAGATCGTTCGAGATGGTTTATTAGTGCAAAGGTATTTGGTTCAAATATGTATGTTTGCTCCGTTATGATATCGCCACCAGTGGAAACTTCGCGCTTACCTAGCTCTTGAACAGCATTACTTAGACTAATTCGCTTAACATCCTGCTGGGCCAGCGACACATAAGTCTGATAAAAGACGTTGCAGCTCTGATATTTTAGAACTTCTTTAATGAGCGGCTCCACATTCATTCCGACGTCTTGATCAGGTAGCTTAAAATACTTTTTAAAGCCTATACCTTGCTGAGCTAGTTGAATTGCGCCATGATGGCCAACAACCACAATATCTTGCTTGGTTTTATCGTATTGTTTGAGCATCCACTCTATTAGACGCTGGTCAATATCACCACTAAACCCACCTTCGGCTGTTATAACAACGTATAGATCACGGTTATAAATTGGCGCTTCATCCTGACCACGACCATAGTGAAATGATTCGCCAACCCGGATTTGACTGTAAATATTCCACAATTCACTAAAGAAATCTTGCGATTCGAGTACCTGGTCTTTTATCTGGGATATATGCATGCTAGCAATACCCTCAAACACGCTAGTCAGACCCACCAGCGTATGCATAGCGTCTACTTCTTTGGTGATCTCTTGCGGACGCATCATGTCGTAGCACCTAAAACCTTCTTTTTGAGCATGTCACGTATAGGCTCAAAGTCTTTTACGGTTTTAATCTTTGGGGTATAGCTGTTGACTGTGGTTTTAAGAGTAGCCATGTCAACATTTTCATTTTCACCAAGTCCTAAAATTATATCGAGCATTAACTGTTGGCTTAGTAAATTAAAAGTTTCACCTGGAGCTTGGGTAAGTAGTTCGTAAATATGCTGCCCCAGCACTAGATCCTTCTTGGCAGTTAAAGCAAGTTCTGAACCAAAATGTGCAAACTCTTGGGCTTGGCGGTAATTAGCAAGCGCCTTTAGCGTCTTAGCTGAAAGATCTTTTTGTCGGGCATTGTGGCCCCTTGCACCAACACGGGTAACACTAAGTCCAATATTAAGCGCTGGCCTGTGACCATCTCGGAATGTCTCCATGTCCAAAATCCATTGCCCGTCGGTAATAGACATAACGTTAGTTGGCAAAAACCCGGTAATGTCACCGGCTGTAGCTAGTACCAGCGGCAAGCTAGTCAAAGTTTTGTGATTACGGCTCAGTCGACCGGCCCGCTCAAGAAGGCTAGAGTGCGCATAAAATATATCTCCCGGATAAGAATCACGCCCAGGGCTTGTTCCAGATAACAAAGCAATTTCGCGGTAAATTTGAGCATGAGTGGTTAGATCGTCGTAGATAATCATGACGTCTTGGTCTGACTTTTGCCATAAATATTCTGCCAATGCACAGCCAACATATGGTGCTAAGTAGCTCATAACTAGAGATTCAAATACTGTGGCCACAACCACAATAGCTTTTTCCATTGCCCCATTTTCTTCTAGGCGCGTCAACAAGGTATCGACATCACTACGACGTTTGGCGATCATAACGTAAACGACTGTAAGGTCGGTGTTTCGTTGGTTGATGGCAAGCTGCGTAGCCAAGGTAGTTTTTCCAGACTTGCTGTCGCCAAGGATTGCCAGGCGTTGGCCACGGACTAGAGGAAACAGTGCATCAATTAGCACGACTCCAGTCTCAAGTTGAGTGTTAAGTTGTTCGCGTTCATAAAGCTTAGGTGCTGGTTGGAATATGGGCCATACACCATCCGCTGCAATTGGCCCCTTGTTATCAAGTGGCTCTCCAGTAACAGATACAACCCGTCCAATAAAATCTTTACCAACCTTTGAAACAAGTTCGGAATGCTGGACCACTGCTACCATACCAACCGTCACGCCGCCCACACCCAGGTGAAGTACAATAACAACGTCTTGGTAAATATGCTGAACAAAACCTTTACTGCCATCTTCAAACATAACTAGTGAATGCACAGTAACCGGGTGCAAACCTTTAACTCTTATCAAAAAACGGTTAATACCCACAACCTCTCCTACTGGGTTGCCCGTCTCTACCAGCCGTTTAAAATGCTGGTTATCTGCCATTAGATGACACCTTCTGTCAGTTTTCTGAGCAGCAAGTCTTGTTTTGATTCAAAGTGGCGGCGTAGGCTAAAATCAAAATATTTACTGGGTGTACGGACAATACAACCGGCGGCTATACTGGGCTGCAAACCCACTTGCAACAAAAGGGCTGGATCAATTTCTTTTCTCAGCCAGGTAATGAGCTTGGTCAGTACAGTGGCTGGCGGATCGCTGGCAAAACTTATGTGAATAACAGGGGCATTTTGATGCAGGTTTTCTATAATTGCATTCAATTTTTGGCGATCGTTTGCAACGAGCAAATTTAGCTGGTTCTGCTGGGCTAGTTCCTCCAAGCTATGGCTGGTACGCGGCAATGCCGCTTGCCTGCCGCCTTTTCGCACTTCGGCCTGGGTCATAAATTCAGACACCGCAGTAAGTTCACGCCGCAGCCGGCTAATGTCCACAACTGTTATGACACTAAGCGGTAGCTGGGGGGCAGTTACCTTTTCTTGCTCATGCTCCATGTTTGATATCCTCGAGGATAGCCTCTTTGTTGGCCTCTAGATCACTGAGGATATACTCTAATTGGTCTGTCAGGTCTATCTGATCACCAATGGCAGCCAGCACATAATGGTTAATAATCTCTGCCATGTGCTGTTCAAAGTGAGTTAATAGCCTTTGTTGTTCATTGGCTACTGTTTCTTTGAGCTGTTTGCCAAGTATTTCACGCTGGTCCTCAATCGCCTGTTGGGTTTTAGAAATAGAGTCTATAGCAAGTTGCTTGGCGTCCATAATGGACTCTTCGTACTTGCCAAACTCTTCCTTTAGAGTGTGGGTAATCTCCTGTTTCATGTAGTCATTGAGCTGTGACGTCGTCAGGCGCAGGTCTTGCTGCAAAAACATAGCGTTTTCGCCAATAATCTTTTCAAAGTGCAGGCGCCCACGGTTGCGCAACTCTTGACGGAATTCATCATTAAAAATATTCTCTACATCACGCTCGGCAGCGTCGTTGTAGCTTTCCTTTTTGTCTACTGGCTTAGGAGGTACTTCGCGAGAATCACCTTTTAATACAGACCAAATAGCAGTTCCTGCTCCAAGCATAATCGCACCAATCAGCATTAGTAATCCGCCTATTTGCACGTTTTGTCCCACCTATTCATGTTTATTACGTATGCATCCCAACTTATAGCGTTAACCCAGCCAATTGTTGATTGCCCGGGTGCCGTTACTTACGGGTTTTAGTATAGCGCTTTTGCTTACCTGTACCAACCCTATAACAATTGGGCAATAGCCTTGGAAGTAAGACGTATATCAGCAACTGTAGTTTGGCGACCTAGGCTGAACCGTAGAGAAGCTTGTGCCTGGGTTTCACTTAGGCCAATTGCCATTAGAACGTGCGAGGGTTCTTCGTTACTAGCGCTGCAAGCAGAGCCTACCGCACACTGTATGCCAACTTCATCTAGCGCCATCATAAGTCGTTCGTTGTCTTGCCCTGAAAACGTAACATGTACATTGTTTGGTAAGCGGTGATCACGTGAACCATTTATTGATACTTTGGGGCCTAGTTCTTCTAGCTTAGAGATAAATAGCCCCTGCAGCTGTTTTATGCGCTCAGTTTCTGCTTGTCGACGGTTTTGGACTAGATCTAGGGCTTTGGATAGCCCAATAGTTCCGGCCACGTTTTCGGTTCCACTGCGAAGACCCCGTTCCTGGCCGCCGCCCAGTATTTGAGCCTGTATTTTGGTACCTGTTTTTACATATAGTGCCCCGCTTTGCTTGGGCCCATAGATTTTACCCCCGTTAATTGTCATTAGGTCTACGCCCAAGCGGCTAGTATGCAAGTCTAAATAGGCCGCCGCCTGGCAAGCATCTGTATGGAAATAAAGTGGTAGTTTATTGCCAAGTTTTTGGCGTTCTCTTCGGATTTCTTGTAACTTTTTAGCAATTTCACGGATGGGTTCAATGGTACCGATTTCATTGTTGGCATACATAACACTAACTAGTACCGTTTGGTTATCGACTTTGCTAACTAAATCAGCGATATCTACTCGCCCATCAGGCAAAACTTTTATAACTTTATGGGGATGCTTGGCAGCAGGATTAATAATAGACTCGTGCTCAATGGCGCTTACCAGCAAATTAGCTTCTGGAAAAGCAGCCATGACGCCAGCTAAGGCCAAATTGTTGGCTTCGGTGCCCCCAGCTGTAAAAACAATCTCACTTGGCCGTGAGCCCAACCAGTGGGCTGCCTGGGAACGAGCAGTTGCAATATCATCTGCTATTGCCTGAGCAGCTAGATAAGTGGCCGAGGGGTTATAAAAGCGCTCACTGAAGTACGGCTCCATAACAGCAAGTACCTTGGGGTCCATGGGCGTTGCCGCTGCATAATCTAGGTATATTTTTTTAGCCACAAAGTAGCCAATTAAATAAAGTTGTAGAGTTCGGTTTTGATCCGCAACTTATATTCGTGCGCTGCTTGGCGCAAGTTACGCGCTTCATCAAGGTCTACTCGCTGGTAAGGTTGACCATCTTGGGCCTTTAGAATGCCGTCAGGGCGTACGTCATAACGAGTAGTCTTAGTCTGAACGCTTCCATTGCCATCTATCCATTCCTCGTGCCATATCCAAGTGCGCTCGTCCAAGCAAAAGAACTCCCGGCGATGGTTTTTTGGTATGGGGCCAAACAGTTGACCACCAATCTTAGCCTCGTGGCGGATAAGGTTTCGATAAAGTTCGGCTTGACGCTCTTCTCTTTTCTGAGAAACAAATTTTTTAAGAAGCTTTTTCATTATTGTTGCTGCCTATCAAAAAGTTGTTGGCGAGCAGCACTAACAACGGGGTTATCTAGATGTGCCTGCATAGCTAAATCACGAGCGGCTTGTTCTCTGGCCTCAGGGTCGTTTGGGTCAAATTTTGCAGCTGGAGTTGGTTCTGTTGACACTATTTCTGTTTGTTCTGCTGAAAACGAATCATTATAAGAGGACTTGATTGCAGCCATTTCAGTTTCATTAACACGTTCGGGGTCATGAGCTGGAAGAGCTAGAATTGCTTCGAGGTTTGCTACAGTAGTGTCCAGTGTATGTTCTGCATGATCGACATGCCCAAAACGTTCGCGGGCAATAGTAATACCTCCGTCAGCACCCTCGTATGGTGCCGGGGCTGAGTCCGGTCCGCCTGCAAATATATTGAGTGATGGTATGTTCATAATCTTTAGTTCAAGCCAAAAAGTTTTTGTGCGTTTTTGGTCGTGGAGCTAGCGATAAGCCCTAAGGATTCACCCCTGAGCTTGCTCAAAAACTCCGCCGTCACCTGCACGTATTTTGGCTCACAGATTGTACCACGGAAAGGGGTAGGAGTCAAGAAGGGCGCATCCGTTTCTAGCAGTAGCCGGCCCAGCGGTACCTTTTTAGCAGCTTCTAGTTGTTCCTGACTTTTTGTAAAGGTCATTATACCGTTTAAGCCTATGTATAGCCCTCTAGACAGTGCATTTTCCAGGTCTTGAGTACCCGACGAAAAGCTGTGCACAACACCTCTTAGACCCCTATATTCATCGAAAATGGTCCAAAAATCGTCAAAGGCTTCTCGAATATGGAAAATTAGCGGCAAATTTTTCTCTAGAGCCAGATCTATCTGGAAACGCAGTAACTTTTTTTGATCCTGAGCAGACGAGTGCATGTAGTGGTAATCTAACCCTGTTTCGCCAATAGCTACCACTTTCGGTTTGGTAGCTAGGTCTCTAAATTCTTGTAAGGATTTATCGTCGTTAACATATACCGAGCCCTCGTGGGGGTGTAGACCTATGGTTGCCCAGATGTTATCGTGCCTACTTGCCATTTCTATAGCTAATCGACTATCAGGCAAAGTACAGCCCACACACATTAGTTTAGTAACTCCAATTTCATTAGCTGCAGTAATCACAGTCTCAGGTTCTAATTCGTAATCAGGAAAATGTATATGGCAGTGGGTGTCAACGAACTGCATGGCTACTTCGTGGGTGCGGGAGCTTTAACTGCGGTCTTTTCATTTTTTGGAAACAGTGTCTTTTCTATAGGACGAATAACACCTTCCTCGAAAACATGACGGATTTTGAGTGCGGTTTGGGGCAAGAAGGGTTCCAAAAGATCGGCTATTTCAAGCAAAGCGCTGGTTTGGTAAGCCAGAACTTCACGCAAGTGCTCCTCTTCCTTAGCTTTGGCTAGTTCCCAGGGTTTTTCCTCGTCAATGTATTGGTTAAGCCCGCGGATTTGCTCCCATACCTCATCCAGAGCCCGGTCAAACCGGCAACGGTCAATAGCATCCCAATATTTGTTGGTATCGTGGTTTGATGGCGGTATGTCACCAATGATGCCGTTTTGGTATTGGGTTATCATGGCGGCTGTACGCTGGACGGCATTACCTAGTTCGTTGGCCAGCTCATTGTTGTAGGCTGCCTCCAAAAGCTCCCAGGTAAAATCACCATCGTTATAGCTAGGTATATGACGTAAAAAGAAATAGCGGAATCCATCTACTCCGTATTTATCGACAACATCTTTTGGATGTACAACATTTCCTATACTCTTGCTTATTTTTTGATCTGCTATGGTTATGTGACCATGCACGGATAGTTGCTTGGGCAGTGCTACACCTAGTCCAAGTAGAATTCCAGGCCAAATAGCGGCATGAAATCGCAAAATGTCTTTGCCAATAACTTGGACATTGGCCGGCCAAAAGGCTTTAAAATCTTTGTGTTCAGGATAGCCAAGAACAGTTATATAGTTCATCAGCGCCTCGAACCATACGTACATAACTTGCGTGGAGTCACCTGGTACGGGCACGCCCCAGGCTATTTTGGTTTTTGGCCGGGAAATGCTGATGTCTTCTAGACCGTCTTTAATAACCTGAAGTATTTCGTGTTTACGGGTAGCAGGCACAATGGCAAAAGCTCCGGAATCTATAGCTTTTAGAATCTGTGGGGCATATTTGCTGAGCTTAAAGAAATAGTTGTCTTCCTCAAGGCTCTCATATGGTTTATTGTGATGCGGGCAAACTCCTTTGTTCTGCTTGGCCACAGCCTCTGTTACAAAAGCTTCACAGCCGGTACAATACAGGCCCACGTATTTGCCTTTGTAGATATCTTTGCTTAGGTTCTTCCAGATAATCTGAGCACGTTGTTCATGGCCAGGGTCTGTGGTTCTGATAAAACGGTCGTTACTTATGTTCAATAGTTTTTGCAAATCACGGTATTTCTGGCTCATTTGGTCCACGTATTGCTTGGGAGTAAGCTTGAGTTCGGCTGCTTTCTCTGCATTTTTGCCGCCATGCTCGTCAGTGCCTGTGGCAAAAATTACCTGCTTACCCCGTTTACGAGCAGCCCGGGCTAAAACATCTGCCTGGAGCAATTCCATGCCAAAACCAATATGGGGCTCGCCATTAACATACGGAATAGAAGTAGTCACATAGTAATTCATCTTCAATCTATTATAGCAGTTTATAAGAGGTAGAGCTGCTTATTTTATTGGCTAGGATTACTCACGACGTAGTCTTGCCAAGCTTTTGGCTCGCCAGCTAGTAGCTCTGGATCGTTTAGGCAATGTAGCAGAAGCTCGCCCGAGGCGGCATTGGTCATAAGCGGTATGTGGTTGTCTATTGCTAGGCGCCGGATAGTGTAGGCGTCAGTGCTTGTCTCAGTAAACGACGGTATGCTAACCATCAAATCAATTTGCTGCTTGGCGATGGCAGAGGTAACACTGGGCTCTTTGTGCTCGCTTACTTTATAGAGGGCAGTAGTAGGAATATGGTGGGCTTTCATAAAATCGTGTGTGCCGCGGGTGGCATAGATCTTCCAGCCACGACTAACGAGTCCAGCTACTTCCTCTACATATTTGTACTTATGCTCGTCTGCCAGACTCAGGAATAAAGATTTTCCTTTCACCCTTTGCTCAGTAGCCAGCCATGAGGCGTAAAATGCCTCTGCTAAATTATCTCCAAAGCATGCAACTTCACCCGTCGAGGCCATTTCGACTCCAGCCACTGGGTCTGCACCTTTGAGCCGGTTATATGAAAACTGCGGGCTTTTAACTGCAACATAGTCGTACTCTAGCGTTTGGTAAGTTGCGGGCTTGTCTACGCCCAGTATGGCTTCAGTTGCAATAGTTATAAAGTTGTGTCCTGTGACCTTAGATACAAACGGAAAGGAACGCGAGGCCCGAACATTACATTCAATAACCTTAAGCTCATTATCTTTGGCAATAAACTGTATGTTAAAAGGCCCGGTAATCTGCAAGTTTTTGATGACTTGGCGGGTAATTTGTTTGGCCTTCCGGACCGTTTCTAAGTACAAACGCTGGGCTGGAAATACTACGGTGGCATCACCCGAGTGCACGCCAGCGTTTTCTATGTGTTCGGATATAGCGTAGATCTGAAGTTTGCCACCTTTAGCAACGCCGTCAATCTCAATCTCTTTAGAGTTTGTTATAAATTGCGATATTACCACTGGATGGTCTGGTGAAAGTAATGCAGCTTCAGTCAGGTATTTTGCCAGTTCCTTTTTGTTTGATACTACATTCATAGCACCGCCTGAGAGTACATAAGACGGGCGTATTAGCACCGGGTAGCCAACGTTTTTGGCAAATGCCTCCGCTCTGCCGAGAGTACTGACTTCTTGCCAGGTGGGCTGGTCAATCCCAAATTGGCCCAACATGGCAGAGAACTTTTGGCGATCTTCAGCCCTATCTATTTGCAGTGGCGAAGTGCCTAATACCGGGTAGTCATGTTTGTGAAGTGGCAACGCAAGATTATTGGCAATTTGGCCGCCTACGGATACCACTAGGCCGTTTGGATTCTCAAAATCTGCAATATCACGAAGGCGTTCTAGAGTCAGCTCTTCAAAGTACAGACGATCAGAATGGTCAAAATCTGTAGAGACAGTTTCTGGGTTGGAATTAACCATAATAGTTTGCCAGCCGTGAGCATGTAGGGCTTTGGCAGTATTAACAGCCGACCAGTCAAACTCCACAGACGAACCAATACAATATGGACCAGAACCAATCACTACTATTGCTTTTTGCCCCAGTGGTTTTATGTCGTCAGTCACACCGTGATAGGTACTATACAAATAATTTGTAGTTGTGTTAAATTCGCCGGCTAGCGTATCTATCTGTTTTATAACTGGACGGATACCGAAGCCCAAACGTTTGCGGCGAACCGCCTCTTCGTTTATACCTTTAAGATCACCAATTACCCTGTCGGCAAAACCTTTTTGCTTGGCAACTGTTAACAATTTTTTGCCTAATGGGCTAGATTTGATGGTTTCTTCTGTATGTTGAATATCTGCAATATGCTCTAAAAACCAATTATCTATGTTAGATAACGCGTGTATGTCTTTTACGTTTTTGCCCGCTTTAAATGCTTCATAAATAGCAAAGATGCGTCGATCAGTGGCTTGGCTAATTTCTGATGATGGATTTTTGAACTTGTAGGGATGCTGGGTCAGTCCATGAGCGCCAATGTTTAGCATGCGAATCGCTTTTTGGAGTGCTTCTGGGAAAGTCCGGCCAAGAGCCATAACCTCTCCGACGCTCTTCATTTCGGATCCAATGGCGTGTTCACTACTTTTAAATTTGGCTAGGTCCCAACGGGGCATCTTAACGGCAATGTAGTCCAGTGCTGGCTCATAAAAAGCGGGCGTAGTGCCAGTCACAGAGTTTTTAAGTTCGTATAGTTGCTTGCCTAGCATTAGCTTAGTGGCCACAAAAGCAAGGGGATAGCCAGTGGCTTTTGATGCCAGTGCACTAGATCGGCTCAGGCGAGCGTTTACTTCAATTACCCGGTAGTCACCGTTTACAGGGTTAAGCGCATATTGGATGTTGCACTCACCAATAATGCCAAGATGGTTAATTGTCTTGATAGCGACTTCACGCAAGCTGTGATATTCCTTGTTGGTCAGTGTTTGGGAAGGTGCCACCACAATGCTCTCGCCGGTGTGAATACCCATAGGATCTAGGTTTTCCATATTGCATACCGTGATGGTGTTACCTGCGCTGTCACGCACAACCTCATACTCTATTTCCTTCCACCCTGCTAAAAACTCTTCGATTAGCACTTGTGGCACTGCCTTAAATACCTCACTGGCCATTTGCTTCAGCTGCGCGTCGCTATCTACTCGACCGGATCCTAGCCCACCCAAACTATAGCCAGAGCGAAGCATGATGGGATAGCCAATTGCTTTGGCAGCTTTTAGGGCTTCTTTGAGGTTATAGGCGGCTTGGCTGCGAGCCGTGTTTACATTTATTTGGCCCAGGGTGGCTTTAAATATTTCGCGGTCCTCAGTGGCTTTGATGGAACTTACTGGCGTACCTAGCACCCTGATATCAAGACGCTTGAATACCCCCTTGTCATATAGTTCTAGGCCTAAGTTTAGAGCCGTCTGTCCACCAAAACTTAGTAGCACCGCATCGGGTTTTTCTCGCTTTAGGATTTTAGTCACTACATCCGCCGTTAGGGGCTGAAAGTAAACTCTGTCGGCCATATCACCATCGGTTTGGACAGTAGCAATATTGGGGTTAATCAGAACTGTGTAAATACCTTCTTGTTTTAGAGCCATAATTGCCTGGGAGCCGGAGTAGTCGAACTCGCCGGCCTGACCAATCCTTAGTCCACCCGAGCCAAAAATTACAGCTTTTTTGATGCCTTTCATATCGACTTCGCAAACTTATCAAATAACCAAGCAGTGTCGGTGGGGCCGGGTGAGGCCTCTGGGTGAAATTGGACAGAAAAAAATGGTTTCTTGGTGTGCCTAATGCCCTCAACGGAATTATCATTTAAGTTACGGAAGGATACCTCCCAACCACTGGGCAAAGACTTTTCATCAATAGCATAACCATGATTTTGGCTAGTTATATAGCAACGCTGGTTAGATGTGTCTATGCAAGGCTGGTTATGGCCACGGTGGCCAAAATGAAGTTTGTAGGTTTTAGCGCCAGCTGCCAGTCCCATAATTTGGCTGCCCAGGCAAATCCCAAAAACGGACTTATTTTTGGCTAGAGCCTTACGAGCAATAGCAATGGTGGGCTCATAATCAGTGGGATCACCAGGACCATTAGATATAACTACACCGTCATATTCCTGTTTGGTATAGTCGTAATCGAATGGTACTTTGGTGACCTGAATGGGCAGTTTGAGCAGTGAACGCAAAATGTTGCCCTTGGCACCACAGTCCACCAGTATAATTTTTTTGCGGCGTTTGGGATTGTAAGTCGTGAGCTGTTCGCTGGCTAGTGGCTGGGATTTAAGACGGATAGATTTTGTGGCCATAGGGGTATTGCTTATCGCTCCCAGCATAGTGCCTTTGGTACGCAAGTGCTTAGTTAGCGCCCTAGTATCAACACCGGCTAGTAGGGGAATATCTTGCGAGTGAAGCCATTCAAGTAGGCTGCTCGAAGAATCAGTGTGGCTTCCCTTCAGTGCCGCCTCGCCAACTACCACGCCACTGACTTGTATCTGGCCAGACTCGGTATCATCGGGCTGCACGCCGTAGTTGCCAATCATAGGATAAGTAAACACCAGTATTTGGTTGTGGTAGGAAGGGTCTGTCAAAGATTCTATGTAGCCGGTCATGCCGGTGTTAAAAACTACTTCTCCAACTGATGGCCCTTTTTGCCAGGCAGGGGCATAGCCGCTAAAGACCGTTCCGTCGCGCAAGTATAAACTTGCAGGTTTATTTATAAGAAAATCGCCCTCGGAAGGGCGATTTTGGCGTCTAATTACAAGCTTAGTAGCAGGTAGCTTTTTGTTCATACTTCAATTGAATTTAGCAGAAATAAATTAAAGCGCAAGCCAGCTCCAGGGTATGTGATGTTCATATTACATGCATCTTGGTTATAATGGGCACAAATGGGCAAAATTATTACTCTTCCGGGACTAATTGATCCACATGTACATTTGCGCGATCCCGGTCAAACCCATAAAGAAGATTTCTATACCGGGACCTCTGCTGCTATAGCGGGCGGATATACCACCGTCATGGATATGCCAAACAATACTGAACCCATTACCACCCTGGAGAAATTAGAAACAAAGATTAAAAGCGCCCGCGGCCAGGTAGTTAGTGATATTGGCTTCCACTTTGGAACATTGGGTGATAACTTTGACCAGTTTCCTAAAATTGTTGATAAAGTTATGGGGCTCAAGGTTTATCTAAATGTCACAACCGGCAACTTTATAATTGATAAAGATAAACTACTAGATATTTATAAAGCATGGCCTAGTGATAAGCCAATCCTACTCCATGCAGAAGATGATGTATCTGGGTTAGTATGGGATACTCTCAAAGCTACCCGTAAAACCACGCACATGTGTCATGTTTCTAGCCAAGCGGAGCTAGAGTTTGTCATCCGCGCTAAGGATGCTGGTCTACCCATAAGCTGCGGTGTGACACCGCATCATCTGTTTTTGACTAACAAAGACGCTAAACGCCTGGGATCTTATGGCCATATGAAGCCTTACTTAAAAAGTCAAAAAGATGTAGATTTTTTGTGGCAGCACATGAACTACATTGACACCATTGAGTCAGACCACGCTCCGCATACAAAAGAAGAGAAAGCTAGCGATACACCGCCTTTTGGTGTCCCAGGTTTAGAAACAACCCTGCCGCTGATGCTGACAGCAGAGACTGAAGGCAAGGTTACAAAACAACAGTTAAATAGTCTTTTACATGTTAATCCGGCACGTATTTTTGGTGTCAAAACGGACAAGAATACAAAAGTGGAAGTTGATATGAGTGAATACACATTAGCAAACGAACAATTACATACAAAAGCAGGTTGGAGTCCGTTTACAGGTAAAAAAGTGGTGGGCAAAGTAATAACTGTTTATATCCGCGGAGATAAAGTATTTGAAGACGGCAAAGTCCTGGCCGAACCCGGCAGTGGAAAGATTATAAGCTAGCTTTTATTTCTTGAGCAAGTTTGGGATTAAACATTGGGCCTGTGACGGCCATAACTGTGTCCGCGCCAGCTTTGATGTATTCATGAAAGTCTGAAGGAGTTAAGACGCCACCCATGCCCATAATTTTATACTTATAGCCAAACTCTTCCCTAAATTGATTTAGTAATGATGTCATTTTTAAACCTGCCCACTTGATGGGTGATCCGCTTACTCCAGCCGTTGGTCTACCGGGGTATACTTCTTTTCCATTTTTATCAATAATTGAGGTAGAAATAGTGTTTATAACACCGAAACCATCAACTATGTTGCCAACGCGTTTTACGAGATCTTTAAGTTGTTTGTGGTCTGTAAAGTAGGTAGTTTTAATGGTGAATTTTAGATCCGGATTTGCTTCTCGAACTGCGTTCACGATTCGTTCTGTAATATCCGTATCAAAACATGCTAGAACTGCTTCTCCTTCATTTGGACAACTAAGATTAATCTCTATAACTTTTGCACCTGTATCACGTATAAGTTTTACTCCTTTCACATGATCATTTACAAAATCTTCTCGTCCTTTGCCACGTGCAGTACCTTGAAAAGCCGCTAACAAAATCTGACCTTTCTTAGGAAGTTTGAGAGATTCACGCATAATGGGCTGCCATTCTGACGGTGTAACTGAAGGAATACCAAAAGAGTTAGTAATAGCGAGTGGTTGTGTATATGAATTCGCGACAAGTATTTTAACATCAGTACCCAGTTTGAGATCTCCCTTGACTTGGACTGGTCTTACTTGAGGATAAGGGTTTAATGGAAACGTATTTGTGCGTACAGACTTGAGGGTTACAATGTCATACCCTTTATCTAGGGCGGCTTTGATGAACTTGGTTGCCGGTAGCGGACCTGCAGCTATACCAAAAGGACTGTAAACAGGTATACCGAAAAAGTCATATTTGGGTTTTCCATCGTTTATGTATATTTCATCATTTGCATAATCTCCAAAGGGACCCTTGGATTTGTTTTCTTCAAAATCAAGCTTGTCATCATAAAGTTGAACTTGTTGCATCCTAATTGTACCTTTTACATTTTTAGGATAGCATAATTGGTAATGACCTTTTTGGAGATGCTTGACGGAGCAGTGACTAAAAATAACTCTCTTTTATGTGTGGGGCTTGACCCTGACATCACCAAAATACCTAAGGCAGTTACCAGTAAGCCAAATCCGCTTTATACCTTCAACAAAGCTATTATTGACGCCACTGCTGATCTAGTTTGTGCCTTCAAACTCAATAGTGCATTTTATGAAGCGTACGGTTCAGATGGGATTGAGCAATTACAAAAAACTTGTGCCTACATTCACAAAAAATATCCAGAATTGCCCATTATTTTAGATTTTAAGCGCGGAGACATTGGCAATACTAATAATTATTATGCAGAATTTGCCTTTGATTATCTAGGTGTTGATGCCATCACCATTAGTCCCTACATGGGGCGTGAGGCAAATGAGCCATATCTAGCCTACAAAGATAAAGGCATTATTGTGCTTTGCCGTACATCCAACCCTGGCGCAGGTGAGTTCCAAGATTTAGAAGTTGGTGGCAAAAAAGTCTATAGAATTGTGGCAGAAGAAGTCATGAGCAAATGGAACAAAAACAAAAACTGCCTACTGGTAATTGGTTCGCCATACCCCGATGAACTGTTAGAAATACGTCAAGCCTTGGGTAATGATGCAGTATTTTTGATACCGGGCCTTGGTAGTCAGGGAGGCGACGCCAAGAAAACAGTACAAGCTGGAATAAATACTATGGGCAAGGGCATAGTAATAAACTCATCCCGTGAAGTAATTTATGCATCAGCGGATGGAAACTATGCAGCTGCAGCCCAGACCAAAGCCATTGAACTGCGCAACATAATTAATAAATATAGGAGCTAACCTTCATGGCAAACAATGCATTAAAAAAAGAAATCGCTTTAGATCTTTATGATATGGGAGTATTAGAGTTTGGAGAATTTACTTTCAAAAGTGGTATTAAAAGTCCCATGTACATAGACCTTAGGTTGTTTATTACTCATCCTAAAATATTAAAGAAAGCCGCAAAAGCATATGCAAAGATGATAAAACCTTTGAAATACGACCGTTTAGCCGGCATAGCCTATGCCGCTTTGCCTATCGCTGGTGCAGTGAGTTTAGAGATGGAAAAACCCTGGATATTTATGCGCAAAGAAGGAATTGCAAAAGGTTATGGCCACAAGAAGGCAATTGAGGGTACTTATAATAAAGGTGATGTAGTTGTTGTGATTGATGATTTAATTACAAAAGGCGACTCCAAGTTAGAAGTTATTCAGCCATTTAAAAAAAATGGACTAAAAATAAAAGATTTTGTAGTGTTAATCGATTACGAAAAAGGTGGCAGTGCATTACTTAAGAAAAAGGGATTCAATCTTCATGCCTTTATGACAATGCGAGAAGTAATTGATATCATGAAGTCCGCTAAGAAAATTGATGACAAAAAATATCAGCAATGCATCGATTTTCTTGCAAGCTAAGAACTAAATAAAAAATCTAGAAGGGCCATGCGAACATAAAGTCCGTTTTTGACGGCTTCAAAATATTTGGCTCTAGGGTCATTATCTACCTCTGGGTCGATTTCATTAATTCTTGGTAGAGGGTCAATAATGATGGCGTCTTTTTTCATCTTGCGAACGTTATCTAGCTTTAAAATAAACTTGTCTTTAACAGCCTGATAATCCTCGACAAATTTAAAACGTTCCTTTTGAATGCGATTACAGTACAAAACGTCCAGCTCGCTGATTACACTATCCCAACTATCCAAAACATGGTGTTTTACGCCTTTTGCTTTTAGTTCTTGTAGCTGTTCTGCTGGTAGTGCAATGACTTTTGGGGCAATCAAGTACAAGTCAACGTTAAAAATACTAAGTAAAGTCACCAGTGAATGATGGCTACGGCTGTGCTTTAGGTCTCCAACGATTCCGATTTTAAGACCGTCAATTTTTCCTTTAGATTTTTGGATAGTATAGAGCTCCAGTAAAGCTTGAGTGGGGTGTTCGCCTCCACCATCTCCTCCACTTATAACAGGCACCTTCGAGACAGAAGCTGCCCTGTCTACTGAACCAATTTCTGGGTGCCGAAGCACAATGCCATCCGCATATGCATTGATGGTTTTGATAGTATCCTCAAGGCTTTCACCTTTTTTGTCGGAGGACGAAGTGCTAGCGTTCTCTACGGTCAACAACTGGCCGCCTAAATTTTGGATAGCCGTTTCAAACGATAGACGAGTACGTGTACTGGGCTCAAAGAAAACACTAGCAACTGTAAGAGATTGCAGGGGTTTAGGATATTGGTTTAGTGGCATTGTCTCAAATTGAGCAGCCCTGTCAAACAACTTTTTGATTAATTTTTTATCTGTAAATTGTTTGATGGATGTTACATGTTGCATGCGTTCCCTATCCTTTCCAAACATACTACCACGCTTGCAGATTTTGGCTCTAATGAACAGAGGTTAGAGGTGGTGGTAGTGATACTTTCCAGACTCCTTCAATATCTGCTTTTATTAAATATCTACGATATCCAGCTACTACATAATCACGTGTGTAGCCTTCATTCCCTCTATACCCGTTTAAAAAGCCGTGTTGTTTCAGTTCAAGTACGTCGTTTTGTGTTAGTCCAAAGTCCAATAGGCAAACATCGCTAGGTTCATCAATTAACAAGTTTTCTGCCATTAATGCGCCAGCAAAACGCTGGAATAGCCTGCCGTCAAGTTCTGGGTGTGTGGAAAGCATAATTAGCTGTTCCCAAGCATAGTGTTTAGCCTCCTCAATTCCACCCTCACCAAAAGTTTCCTTTTGAGGTGGTCCAGAAAATTCGTATTCGCCAGTCCTATTTTTTTCCCATGTCATAATTTTCAATTGCCTTTATGTCAATTTTATACTATTTAATAGACTTTGCAAATGGTAGTCTGAGGTATAATCAAGCTGCTAATTAGGGCAATTAGCTCAGCTGGCTAGAGCGCGTGATTCACATTCACGAGGTCACAGGTTCGAGTCCTGTATTGCCCACCATTTTTGATTGTTACCCTGCTGTATCAATGAATTCTTGACAGAATCGTTCAAACACTGCATTAGTCCACCCAAACCCAGTCTGTGATGGATAAAGCCCTTTTGCTGGTGGCTTTTCTGGATTAACTACATTGTATTTTTCAAGGAATACGCCATTTTTGTTGAACCAGTCCAGATTTGTTTGCATCCATTTAAAAGCAATACGCCTGGCCTCTGTTTGATATCCGTATCTCTGTAAACCTTTGACAACTAGATAGTGCAAGGGTGCCCAGCCATTTGGATAAGCCCATTGCATTGGCATGCTACCGGGTACTAGCGCGGCAAGCTGCTGGTCTGTGGTACTAAGACCGCCAATTTGCTCAAACTTACGGAGACTTTTGACCAGCTGTGCAGCTTGTTTGGCGTCCACCATACCAGCCCACAGAGGATAATAGGCAGCTAGTGAACCCACTGTACCCCTCCGTTCTTTGGCATAGTTATAGTCATAGAACATGCCCCAGGTTTTGCTATACATGAGTTCCTGCATGGTATTTTTCCGGTGCGCCGCGGTTGTCTCCCACTCTTTAGCCCGCGGCTCATTTCCAAGAAGCCGAGCCGCCCGTGCAAAGTCTTGCTCGTACTTATACAGCAGCGAATTAAGATCTACGGGCAGGTAGTTTAGGCATTTGTTGCCAAAACGCGGGGTTTTGTCCCAGCCACTTTCGGCTTCTGCCAGGTCATGCAAATAGTTGATGTCGTAGTAGCGGCTAAGTCCCCTATAAACCAACCGTTCATTTGGCTTGAGTGTACCAAGCCAGACTACCCTGTATTCTTCCTCTGCTTGGGCAATAGCATGTTGCAACCATACGTTATCTAATTTGTAAGCTTCATAGACATCAAATATAAAGCTGGTGAGTAGCGGCGGTTGGGAGCGTCCCATAAGATAAGTGCGTGAGGCATTGGGTATGACCTTAAACCTCTTTTGCAGGCTTAGTAAGTTCTCTAAAATGCCCATCACGAGTTCCTTGTGCTGGGCATCTAGCATTCCCTGGACCATAAAATAACTGTCCCAGTAATATTGCTCGTTAAAATCAAAACTGTGCCCAGGTTCGGATGCTGGCACTAGGTATGTCTGGGGTAAACCCAAGAGAGTTTCGTCGTCTTTAGGATGGTAGCGCTTTAGCTTTGGCCAATATGTTTCTATGTATTGACGGGCAGCGCGTACATCATCTGCTCCCAGCACAGGTTGGCGAGGGGCCACGAATTCTTTGGCCCGCCGAAGGGCCATTTTTGTTATGGCGATCATGTCATCTCCAGCTTATGCCCATGTAGCATAAGCGTCAAGGATATAGCATCGTAGTGTCAGCCCTCAGCGGATTTTGGGAGCCCAGACAAACGGTTTAACTACCTTTTGGATGTTTTTATTAGTAGTTTGAACCCATTTGCTATCGGGCCAGTACCAATACTGGTTGCTGTAGACAATATAGCTAATAATGCCGCCGCCCTGGAGGCAAAGAAGAAACGCTGCCGTTAATAGCCCCAACCTCAAATTAGTTGACCTCCCAGCCAGCCATTGTTGCCAACCTATCGCAGCTGCTAAATAAAAAGGTAAAACCACTAGAACTAGGTACCTTCCGTTGATAGCTACCATTTGGCCCAGCTGGACATAATCATGATAATTTCGCGCCCATAGCGCCACTACATAGGCCAGCATTATAAAAAGTATTACGGCTAGTGCCCTGTCACGAGACAAATTCCGACGACCGTGCCTGGCAAACAGAAACAAGCCAATTGCCCCGCCTAGAGCGGCTGTAGCGGCAAGTACGGGTGCAATGAAGTTTTGGTAAAACGCGGGCCCAGTGGATCCATTGACTACAAAGAACAGGCGCTCAAACATACCGCCAATCCAGTTTGGTATAAAGTAAAAAATGTTGGGGCCATTTACAATATGCTGGGCCGCACGGAAATTGCGGGCCCAAGGACCATAAGCCTGGCACCTCGCCACTCCAAGTACTTGCCCGCATTGCGGTACTGGATTTTGGTAAACAATTAGATTTGTGCCGTAGGTATAGCTAAACAATCCAACTCCCACAACCAGGCCGATAATAATTGCCGTTTTTTGCCATTTGGCTACGCTTGCCCAGTCTTTTAGAAAACTCTTAAGCAAATGAAGTCTTTGTTTTGTACTATGGCTTACACTCCAAAGGAGGTAAGTTAGATAAACTACAATACCTGCAAATATGGGCAAAAATGGATATTTTACCAGAGAGGCTAAACTGCAAAGTATGATAATACCCGCAAGGCTACGGCTACTAAACTGCTTCTTGTCTAGCAAACGTTCTCTAAAATGCAAAGTTAAAAGCACGCTGCCGGCTATGCATGGCATTAGCATATTGTCGTAATTGATGTGGGCAGCCAGCTGGCCCACCACTGGTGTTAGAGTAAAGAATAAGACTGCTGCATTTGCGACAGCGGGCGATGCTTTTGTTTTGGCAAGCACCATCCTAAACAGCACCAGGCCCAGTACAAACATTGCTACATTTATTAGTCGCAGAGTAACTATTTGGGTCAT
>DATIHJ010000010.1:0-5530 GCA_035480855.1 Patescibacteria group bacterium | reverse complement strand
AGTCTTAACCTGGCGCTGTTTGGATACTAAGCTCTTTAGCTTGCGCAGCAGCGAGGGAACGCCGTCTTTACTGGCTGCAGATATAGCCACGATTGGAGTACGGTTAGGAACCGCTTGTCTAAGTTCAGCCAGCTTTTGTTTAACCACTGCCGGCTCTACGCCATCAATCTTGTTTAGCACCACAATCTCGGGGCGTTTAGTAAGATCCACGCTGTAGTCTTTTAGTTCTTTTTGGATAGTCTTATACGCCGCTGCCGTGTCTTGATAGATATCAATAAGATGAAGTAGTACGCTGGTGCGCTCTACATGGCGCAAAAAATCGTCACCCAGCCCCTTACCCTTACTAGCTCCTTCAATAAGTCCAGGAATATCTGCAAACAATAAACTAGTGGAATTGTCGACATCTACCACCCCAAGATTTGGAGTCAGCGTTGTAAATGGATAGTCAGCAATTTCAGGGCGAGCATTGCTTAGGCTGGCAAGTAAAGTAGATTTGCCAGCATTTGGCAGGCCGACTAAGCCTACATCGGCAATCATTTTGAGCTCTAGTGTAAGCGTGAGCTTATCGCCTGGTTCACCCTTTTCAGCTATACGCGGTGCTTGTCGACGGGATGATACAAAGTGAGCATTGCCAAATCCACCGTTGCCGCCGTTAGCTAAAACTGCTTGCTGGTCGTCAGAAGCTAGATCTGCCAAGATTTCATCATTTTCACTGAGCACTACTGTACCGACTGGTACTAATATCACTAGATCTGCGCCGCTCTTGCCATGTTTGCGCCGTTTGGAACCTGCCTGACCAGGTTCAGACTTAAGTTCTTTATGGTACCTAAATGTAGCTAGGGTATTTTGGTTCTGGCTAGCAACAAATACTATGTCGCCACCCTTGCCACCATCACCTCCATCTGGACCGCCTTTATCTACATATTTCTCATGTCGAAAACTAACCACGCCATTGCCGCCGTCGCCTGCTTTCACCACCACTTGGACTTTATCCACAAACATATCTCTAATAGAGTATAGAGTTTAGAGGACAGAGTCTAGGGGTAGCTGCTAAGTTTAGTAGATGAATTTCAGGCTGCCGACGGATGAAATAATCTTGTAGTCTACCCGTCCCCAACCACCTGCAGGGGTTGGATCAGTCATAGATACTTGGCCGCGTGAGTTCATTTCTGATACCCAGAAGCTACCGTCACCATTGACAGCTTCAACAATAGATACGTGGTTACCGGCCTCGTTAACAGCTACGGCCCCAACTTGTGGAGCAAATCCTGTGGGCAGGCCTGCATTCAGTGCAATCCTATACCAACTATAAGCGTTACCAAGGTTAGAAGGCACTGGACGTCCAATGGCTGCCCTACGGTTAGCCACATACCAAGTACAAAATCCATAGTCATAACCGTTATTGCCATAAACAGCTGTGGCACCCCAGGCAAAGCCACTAGAGAAAGAGGAGCTGCTAGCAACTGAAGCTGTTTTGCTACCATCTGGAATGATAATCCGCTCACCCACTTTTAGACCGCCAATTTCGGCATCGTTATAGGCTACGATCTTATCCTTGCTGGCATGGAATTTAGCGGCCAGGGTATCGGGCGTGTCACCAGAGACCACAACATAGACAATGCCATTCACGCCAGGTAAAACATAAATGGTTGAGCTAGTAGCAATGGTGTCACCGCTTATACCATTTGACCAGCGTATGGTGTCTGAGGTCACTCCAAATTTGGTGGCCAAGTTGGTCACAGTATCACCAGATTGCGTTACATAACTCTTAATATCCCGATTGGATTTAAGAGGGGTGTCAGCCACCTGAGGCTTGGTAACAACAGTGGCATTGGTCGTAGAAATAGCTAGCTGGCTATCTAGTGAGTCGGCGTTGTTAGTTGCGGCTACTGCTTCGGGCAAATTGGTCATGCGGGCAACATTTACAGCAATATCTGCAGAAGATAACTGGTCAAGTGGATTTACTACTGCCGAGCTGCCGCCGGCATTGCTGACGCTCGAAGCCGAAGTAAACTTGTTATTACCAGAACTACGCAGGACAAAGCCCAGCACCGCCACCAATATAAAAATATTGGCAGCAAGAATACTATAGCGGATGACCCGCTTGCGTGAACGTCCTATAGTGGCGCTAATCCAGCGCCGGTAGAACCTTGGTTTAGAAACACTTGGTTGGGCTACATTCACCCCTTCAAGTGTTTTGGATATGCTACGAATATTTACTCCAGTCCGCATGGGGCGGATCGCCAACCAACTACCCCTGTTGACAACACTGATTCTCATCTGTTCATCTGGCAGCAGGTTGTACCCCCTAGGCTACCATGAAGAGCTAGTGTTTTCAAGGCTGTTTCTCTCTTATGACCCCTGTTGACCCCCGTAATATATTGCTATTGACCACAGGCTGTGTGGCAGTATTGGGTAATCTGGGCATCGTGTTCCTGAAGTGTCTGTGAATAGTAGACAGTGCCGTTGTCGCCAGCTATGAAATACAGGTAACTGCCCGAGGCTGGGTGGGCCACGGCCTGCAACGATGAAGCGCTTACATTACTAATTGGGCCGGTGGGCAAGCCATCGTGGAGATAGGTGTTGTACAGAGAGTCGTAGTTGACTGACTTGGGCTGGCCGGCCAGAGTAGCCCCATAAAATGCTGTGACATCTGATTCCAGGCGGATACCGCTATGCAACCGGGTCAAAAACACTTGAGCAACTTGGTTACGATCTGCAGGCTTATTGGCCTCTTGCTCCACCATAGATGCCAACGTAACACCCTGGTGCACGCTTAAACCCTGGGCTACAAACGCATTACGTATATCAGGGGTTAACTGTTTTTGCATCAGATCTAGTGACTGCTGGATAATAATTTGCGGTGTTGTATCGGCAGTTTTTTGGAACGAATCTGGATACAGATATCCCTCCAAACTAGCTCCCGCTGGTTTATCTACAAGTGCAGGATGATCTTTGTACAAGTCTGGGTTAAGTGCTGCGTCTACAGAAGCCGCTGAAAAGCCGCTATTTATAAAAGTCTTGCGGATTTGGTCTAGTCGTTGGCCTGGCAAAATGGTGATCAGGTCTGTTTTAATCTTGCCCTCCGTAATTATAGACACTATTTCTGGCACGCTCTGGCTTGGGCTTAGATCGTAGGTACCTGCTTGGATATCATTATCCGCCTGCTGGTTACGGACATACTGGGAAAATGCCCAATCACTGCGAATAATTCCCCTGTCTTTGAAAAGGCTTGCTATTTGTTTTAGGGAATAACCGCGCGGGATAGTGATAGTCATGGTCTTTTGGTTGGCAGCTACTGGCTGCAGGTTTACGTCATACACACGGTGTGCAATAAATACAGTTGTAGCGACAAGCAGCAGAACTAGGGCAATAACTATGCCGGCAATCTTGCGCCAACTATTTTTTTTAACCAGTCTGCTGTATTTGCTCATAAAACCTCGTGCGTCTCCAAAAAATCCTTCAAAATGTAAGTTGCCGCTAGAGCGTCTACATCCTCTTTATTATAACCTACACCCCTGTCCTTCAGTTCTTGTTCGGCAAGTTTAGACGTTAAGGCCTCGTCCTGAAAATGAACTGGTATATCCAGCTTGTCTTTTAAGCTGTTGGCAAATTCTCTTACCGTTTTTGTTTGGGCAGTTTCCTGTCCGTCTAGTCCGCGCGGTAAACCAACAACAACTGCCATTGCAGCCTCTTTAACCACAAGGTGTTGAATATCATCTAGAACATCTACCGAGTTGATAATTACTCCGTGAGGGCTAGGCAAACGGGCCTCCAGCGAGGCAATGGCAACGCCGATCCGCCGCTCGCCTACATCAAGCGCAATAATGTGACTAGGGGCTTGTGCTGGCATTGGCTTTAGCCTGGGGCTTTTCAACTGTAATAGTAACGCGGCTTGCTTTACTTGGAACCTTAGAAACCCAAAATGGGCTAAAGCTTACGGTGGCCTTTTGTACACTTGGCAAGCCTTCTATTAGGTCAGTGGCGTCGCCCTTCTTTTTGCCGGCAAGTTGTTTTTTGAGATTAGAGGCATTTATCTGAGCGCCAGCGACAACGGTGGTTTGAAGTGTAAGTGTTTGCTCTGTATTGGACTTTTTGCTGACGAAAGTAAAGGTAGCGACGCCTAGCCCGTAATCTGATATTGCTTGTTTGGTAGTATCAATTTTACCCTTTACATCATTTGCTACAAGTTTTTGTAAATCGTCCTGGTTTACGCCCAACATATGGTATGTGGTAACGGCCGTAACGGTAACGTCTGATACTTGGTCACCTACGTTTGCAGAAGTTGTCACGGCAGGGTCATCCGCTACAAGAGTTGCTGGCAATGGTAGTTTATTATCTGTTTTGAGAGCCTTAGTTAGATCTGCCTTGCCCTTGTCGGTGTTACTGGCAATCTTCTGTTTTGCTCCGTCAATATCTGCCTGGGCAACAACGATGACAATGCTGTCAGTACCGCCGGTCATTGTGCTGCTTGAAGATGCAGAAACATTTGGATAACCTGATACTGAAAAGTTAGAGGGACCTATATTATACTGGCTTCCTGGTGCTTGAGCAGCAACACTTGTAGGACCAGTCGCTTGATAAGCAATACAATTACCATTATTTGTCCCAGTATGACTAAAATCAGTGTTTTGCTGTGTGATAAAAGTTAGTCCATTTGCTGATATTCCTGTACCTGCAGGAACAGATTGAGGCAAGCCTATCCCGCTAATACAAGTTGTCATTGTTACATTACCAGTTGCTTTAGTTCCGTTGTTCTTCTTGCCGGTGGCAGGCACTTTCTGTGTATCAGTTTCTTTAACATCTTTAATCTCCGCGGGTACAACTTTGGCTGCTACGTCCACAGTTTTTGCAGCGGTGTTGGCAGTAAACGATGGTGATTCGTTAACGCTCTGGTTATCTGTCTGGATAACTACTGTAGCTTTGGGTAGCACATTAGCGGCAACAAACCATAATACAATTAGAAGAATAAATGCTGCAGCCCCTGCGATTAGTTTGAGGCGGAATTTATCAAAGTTTGGCACCTTAATTTTGCTGTCTTTTTTACCCTTTTTGCCCTTTTTAGACTTGCCCTCAGGCTCGTCATCCGTGTTATCAACATCGATGGTTTCCTCTGGATCGCTTTTAGCGGCCGCAGCGCCGGCAACTGCCGCCACTCCTGCTAGCTCACCTATGCTTTTCGAATCATCAAGATCCGGCTCTTCGTCTGGTTCATCATCTGAGGCATCTACCAATGCTTCGTCTTTAGACGACATATCTGGCGGTGGTGGTATGGCCGGCTTGCTCTGAAGAGTTTTGGCGACATGTAGTCCTACGGCACCAGCTAGCGGTAAGAGGCCGGCTTCTGAGGTAATTAGTACTACACGTTTTTTATCTGCATCGCCCGTACGCTTTAGTAGTTTCATGTTAACTATGCTTTGAAGCACTGCGGCGCGTTTAGGTAGTACCAGCGCAACTATCTTGTGCTTGCTGTCACCAACTTTCTCAATGATGCTAGTTATTTCATCATCAACGTCTATATAAATAGTGG
>DATIHJ010000009.1:0-28459 GCA_035480855.1 Patescibacteria group bacterium | reverse complement strand
GGTATATCCCCACTTGCGGACGAAGAAGAACTAGTGTCAGTCTCCATAACCTTTTTCCTTTTCTTGTTTGTTCTCATACTGTGCAATGACTTCTAAGCTTAAGCTTATCTATTAACTTAACTTATACATAGATTAGGCTATAGTGTCAAGGAGGTTAAGGGTTGGAGGGGCATTGTGGATGCTATTGCAACTACCTTGCGATTAAATGAAGCTAGCTTTCCAACTTCTTTTTAATGAATACCAAGTTTTGAGGAAACTGCTTGGCAAAACTTGATTTCATAAGCGGAAAAAGCACTTTCATCAGGCCATTAGGTTCTGCCTCAAATTTAGACACTAGAAGTGTGCCACCATCTTTTGGTGTAAGGGTGTAGCTTGAAGTGATGGTCAATGCGCCACCATTATGATTTACCCATTCTTTGGGTCGATCATACTTGGTGCATTCCACAATTACTTCAGGGCCACCCTGCCACTTAGCCTTAAATTGAGTTCCTACACTCAAAGGGCCGGTAGATATTTTTTCAATAGATTTTGCTTTTGGATTCCATTCAAGCTCATGTGTCATGTCAACACAGTAATCAAAAACGTCTTCTGGTTTACGATTTATAAAAATCTCATTGACTATAGTAGTCATCACATACCTCCATTACTTAATCTAATATAACAAAAGAAAAAGACTTCTTACAGAAGTCTTTTAAACATAAGCGGTATTGGAGGGCCAGGAGGGACTCGAACCCTCGACACCCTGCTTAAGAGGCAGGTGCTCTAACCAGCTGAGCTACTGGCCCTCGAACTGGCTTATTCTAGATTATTACCTCTGTTTTTGCAAGATGTGATGTACAATGCAGGTTATGAAATTACTAAATGGTAGCGAACTCGGCGGGTTTATCAAGGAGCGACAGGCAAAGGCAGTACGCAATTTGCGACAGGCTCATGGCATTGTGCCTAAACTAGTAATTATCCGTACGAACCCTGACCCGGTCGTCGACAGCTATATGCGGCTTAAATCTGGCTATGGCCAAGATATTTTGATCGATGTAGACGTAGAAACCATAAAGCAAAGTGAAGCCCTTAAAATTATAAAGACTCACAATAAAGACCCAAAAGTACACGGCATAATTGTGCAGCTGCCACTGGAAGATATAACTCAGACAGCAGAGATTCTAAACTCAGTTGATGCGAACAAAGACGTAGACGGCCTGGCTCAAGATACCAGCTTTGACCCGGCCACACCCATGGCAATAACTTGGCTGCTGGCGGGCTACAACATAGACCTAAAGAGCAAAAAAATTGTGATTGTGGGCCATGGCCGTTTAGTGGGCAAACCCCTGGCCAAAATGTGGAAGGCGTCCGGTTTGGACATAACAGTCGCTGATAGAAAGGTGACTGATCTAGCTGCCATGACCAGGCAAGCCGACGTATTGGTGTGCGCCACCGGCGTACCAAAGCTTATAAATAAAGACATGATTAAGCCTGATGCAGTAATAGTGGATGCCGGTGTGGCAACAGATAGTAACGGCCTAGTTGGAGATGTAGACAGCGAGGTTAGGGAACTAGATACCATTACAATTACGCCAATCAAGGGTGGGGTAGGCCCACTTACAGTCTGTGCCCTTTTTGAAAACGTTATCCGTAGCGCTCAGCGCACGACAGGTCTTAAAGTATAGCTATGAAATATGGTGAGGGAGCTATGGGTGCGGGAACACCAACAAAACAAAAAATAGGTGTTTTTGATTCAGGTGTGGGTGGCCTGTCAGTAGCTCGCGCCATAGAAAAAGCCCTGCCTGAACACGAAATAGTCTATGTGACCGACAAAGAACACTTACCATATGGAACTAAAACACCTGAGCAGTTACATAGACTTGTTTTGCCCATTTTACAAGATCTTGAACGCCAGGGCTGCACAGTTATTGTGATAGCTTGCAACACCGTTACTACCAATATAATAGACACACTTAGAAAAGAGATGAAAGTTCCACTTATTGGAATGGAGCCAATGGTCAAGCCAGCAGCTGAGCAAACTAAAACTGGAATTATTGCCGTATGTGCCACACCGGCTACCCTATCATCTAAACGCTACGCCTGGCTAAAAGACAATTTTGCCCATGGAGTTACCGTTATTGAACCAGATTGCAGTGATTGGACTAGCATGATTGAAGCAAATGAATTAGACCATCAACAAATACAAAAACGAATTGAAGCAGCTTGTAAGGCTGGTGCCGATGTGATTGTACTCGGCTGTACACACTATCACTGGATTGAAAACATGATAAAACAAATAGCCCAAGGCCGCGCAGAAGTTCTTCAGCCCGAACAGCCAGTTATAGATCAGCTCAAACGAGTGCTAATACGGCAGACTTAAACTGCTCGCCGCGATCCATATAATCTTTGAAAAGACCAAAACTGGCACAGCCAGTAGATAAAAGCACCACATCCCCAGCCTTTGCTTGGGATCTTGCGGTAGCAACAATATCATGAATATTCTCACCACCTTCAATAACATCATTAAAGCCCGCACCTTCAAGAGCACTATGTATTTTAGAAGCTGTATTACCTATCAAAACAACTTTTCTGACATTGTTATTTTTGACAGTGGCAGCTAGCTGATCAAAGCTAGCCCCTTTGTCTGAGCCTCCTAATATTACTACTTTTGGTTGCTCGAACGCCTCGATAGCCACCATGGCTGTTTCTGGCGTGGTGCCAAATGAGTCATCGTAATACTTTATGCCAGCCAGGTCTCGAACTAATTCCAAGCGGTGCTCTAAACCTGTAAAACTAGTCAAGACAGATTTTATAGCATTTACATCTTTAGTTATTTGCCAAGCTGCTGTTAAGGCAGCACAGACATTCTGCCAGTTATGCTTGCCAAGCAGCTTCAACTCTTCAGTTCGACAAATAGATTGTCCACCAATACTGATATCACCGTTTAGAACTATAGCTCCTGGGATGGCAAAGAATGGGATTTTTGTACCTGGGCTGACGTCTGCAATCTGCTTGGAGTAGTCATTTTGGGCATAATATATAGCCATGTCACTGGCGCTTTGGTTTATAAACAATTGCTGCTTGGCGCGTACGTATTCTTCCATATCCACATGCCAATCCATATGTTCAGACACCACCATAAGACAAACAGCAATATGTGGTGAATGCTTTTGGTCAATCAGCTGGAAACTTGACTGTTCTAGGACCACCCAATCATCTGGTTGTATGTTGTTTTTGAGTAGTTCCAGTGCTGGAATGCCAATGTTGCCTCCAAGGTGGACTTTGAGTCCAGCAGCCTCGAGCATTTTGGCAATTAGAGTGCTTGTTGTACCTTTACCCTTAGTTCCCGTAACTCCAATGATGTTTTTTGATGGGGATACGCGAAAGAACTCGTCAATATTGCCTGTAACTTTGGCAAGGATATCGGGCGAGTCGGGATTTGCTTCTGCGATTAGTCTGGGTGCTAACCCCGAAGACCTAACTAACACATCAAACTGATCAAGGTTTTTAAGATAATCTGGACCCAGCTGGCTTAAGGCTCCGACCGGAATTACTATTTTATCGTTTTGATCACAAATAGTTATCTCGCTACCTTGATGATTCCAATGCTCGTAAGCCGCCTGCCCGTCACGTGCATAACCCAAAATGGCAATCTTCATAGGCATATTGTACCGCAGTTGCGAGTTATTTCAGTTGGGCTTTGACTAGTTCTGCTACCTGGCGGGGGGTCATGTCTGCTTTTAGAATTACAGCGCTAACCCCAAGTTTTTTGACACCTTCGGGGATTTCCTGCTCACCCACATTAGTAAGTATGATGACTTTGGTTGATTTACCCCACGCTGTTGCTCGCATTTTGGCCAGCATTTGGTCGCCTGTCATCTCCGGCATCATTAGATCAAGCAAGATAATATCTGGCTGCATCTTTTCAGCTAGAGCTAACCCAAGTTTGCCGTTTTCGGCTGTCTCTACCTCATAACCCTCTGCCTCAAACTTGATACGGTACATCTGGGCTATTGCCAAATCATCCTCAACAATTGCAATTTTGGTTGTAGAAGCCATATAAGGTTTATGGTACGGGATGGCGGCTAGAACAGCAACTACTTGGCGGCTAGAACCGTTCGAACTCGGTCTACTACCTGCTGGGGTGTAAAATGCGCTTTCACAATAAAGTCAGACACATGGAGTTTATCAACAGCCAGTAGCACCTCATCTTGGCTTACATTGGTAAGAATTATCACCTTAATGTTCTTACCCCACTCAGTGGCCCTCATTCGGGTGAGCATTTCCTCGCCTGTCATCTCTGGCATCATTAGATCAAGCAAGATAAGTACGGGCTTAGCAGATTCTGCTAGTTCTAGACCGCGTTTGCCATTTTCTGCCACCACCACTTCATAACCTTCCGACTCAAACTTGATGCGGTACATCTCACGAATGGCTTGGTCATCTTCAACGATTGCAATTTTTTGCATCATAAAACCTAACAGATTCTATTATATACCTTTGGACAAAGTTTTAGAGACTGAGCTTCCGTGCAAGTCGTTGCAAAGTAGTCATATTTTCTGGCAAATTTGCCTGCCATGGCTCAGACTCAAAGACTGCTACTACTAAAGCACAAACTGGTTTATCTTCGCAACGTGTACCAACTACTTCCATATGAATAGGTCCAAACTCTCGCCCTCGGTTCTTGGCTAGTCCATGCAGGCTGTTTTCTATATCGGCTCGTACCTCTGCCTCTGTATGTCCTTCATGCTCTACCAGTAATCCTTTATGAGTTTTGCTATCTTGCATCCAACCTATACCTGCCCAAACTTCTTGGTTTCGCTGAATTGTACGCTTCTGGGCTATAACCATATAAAGTCGGTCGCCCCATTCACCAACTGGCGGGTTGGCATCTTTGTTGATTACGATTTCACTGTCGGGTGGAATCACTGAGCTAAGGTAAATAAGGTTAAAGTTAGCAACTCCGGCACTTATTAGTGCATGGTCAAAGGCAGCAAGCTCTGTTGGCCCATCACCGATTCCTTTGCTTACGTGTATTTTCATAATTTAGTTATATCTTTTTTATGTTGTCTAGGATATTTGGATTATACCATAACATTTTGTATTTAAAGGCTATCTGTTTTATGCTTACCGTAACTTATGAGTTGGTTTTATCTTGCTCTTTTAGCACCGTTTCTATATGCAATCGTCAATCTGCTGGACGATAATCTATTGCAATACGTTTATGAAGGTCCCTATATTGCTACAGCAGTAGCAGGTGTCTTTAGCGCACTACCATTGGTGAGCTTGTTGTTCTTGCACGCAAATCACATATCTTTAGAGTTGGGTGGACTAGCACTTTTAGCTGGTTTTTTGACTACTTGCTATCTGTTTTTCTATTTCAAGGCGCTGGGGCTTGAGCAGCCATCTGTTGTCATAGCTTTGTTTAGTTTAGTACCAGCTACTTTGCCATTTTTGGCCCACTTTTTCCTGCACGAGCAGCTTTCTGGTTTAGAAATACTTGGCTTTGTAATTGTACTGGCCGCATCATTAGGACTTGCGGTAACTGATATTAAAAAGTTCAAATTCTCAGCAGCACTTCTGCCTATTCTGACCGCTGTTATTTTGGTAGATATTATATCGATTATTACAAAGCATGTTTATGAGCATGCCGAGTTTTACCCGGCTTACATGTTCTTTTCTGCAGGTATTGGTATTGGCGGATTGTATTTCTTCTTAATAATGCATTTTAATCGTGCTACTGCTGGGCTAAACAAGTTCAAAGTATCAGTCCGGCGGGTCTTACCCATTTTTATACTAGCGGAGGGAATATACATATTGGCAGAGCTAACCCTCAATCTTGCTATTAGCCGGGGTCCTGTCTCTATTGTTCGAGTCATAGAGGGCATACAGCCGATGTTTGTACTACTTATAGCTCTAGCTTTGTACCCTTTAGCGCCCAAGTTTTTCCGCGAAGCCGCCGGAAAAAACTTAGCCAAAAAATTTATGTTGATGGCTGTGATTATAGGCGGTTTAATTTTAATCAACATAGCTGTCAAGGCGTAGTGAATAATTAATTTATATTGGCGAGCGAAATGGTGTATTTTTTAAGAAAATCCACAGGCTGGCTAGCCATTTTTGCATGTCTTAAACCTTCAACTCCAAGATCTTGTTCATTATTCATAAACTCAATACCCAGAGATACTAAATAATTCGCTAATCGGTTATGATGAGCTTCGTTAGCCCCTGTAAATGAAGTATTAATTTTTCCAAAGTGTAACATTGCGGTTTTGTTATGAACTATTTCGAACAATGTAAAAGCAACTAACTGATTATCAACGTATGTTCCGTAACCAACCATATTCAATGCATCAGCATGTACTAAAGCGCGACGTATAGCCGAAAACTCGCGTACTACTTCATTATCATTTTTTGAACGGATTTTTTGCCATTCTAGGAGCAAGTTGTCAATTTCCTGTATAGCTGAATTTGATCCTAAGTCTAGAAGCCTGGAAACAGCTTTGTGGCCATGCTCTCTGGTAAAATGTCGGTATTTAGTACGTTTCTGAGGAGCGGCATTAGCTATATCTGACATTAGACTTGCAGATAAAATGTAGTCATGGTTATCCCTATCGTCTTCAATCTCGTACTTCTTAGACTCTGATTCTGTTAAAGAATCTATTACGGATTGGCCAATAAGACGTAACTTTTTTTCAATACCATTTTCAGTACAATATTTTAGAAGTGTATCAATAGTGTCTGAGATTTTATTTACACCTAGAAATGACAAGAAAATATCGCCAGTACCATAGTCACTGAATTGTACAACCAAATTACCATAGAGATCTGCAACTGATATAGTGCCCTCATTATCCCAAGTAAACATGCTTACGAAGTTAAAATCGGAGTATGTTGGAAATTCTTCAGCAACTTTTCGCAGCACGTCCTTGTGCCTTAAGTCTAATGGCTCAAAATTAGGGAAAATTGGCAAAGAACTCATTGGTCTTTTTTACCATGAATACCTGGTCGTGGCAATTTGACAACATAAGCATTAAGCAATATTATCGTAATGTGTCTGATGCAAACAAAAATAAGCTAAATAAAATAACATTGCTACTTCTGGTATTGTTTTTGTTCTTTAGTGGCTGGTTTGCGGCAATATATCTTCCCGGAAGGCTACATGGGAAATCCACAGTATTACTAAGTGAAGTATATGGGGTAGTAGCTCTCGTAGGCGGTATCTATGGATTATCGATTGCCAAGAATTGGGGTACCTTTAGAAGTTATTTTGGCAAAGCAATAATTCTTCTATCACTAGGGCTGTTATTACAGGAGTTCGGTCAACTCGCATACAGTTATCTGAATTCGGTTAAACATGTCGCCGTACCATATCCATCTTATCCAGACATAGGTTTTTTTGGTTCAATCCCCGTCTACATTTTCGCTGCATTATATCTAGCTAAAGGCCTTGGAGTAGTGAATATTATTAAGAAAAAACCAGTAAAACTAATGTTTGGGATAGTCATTCCTTTGTTTGTTTTAGCCATCTCATACTGGTTCTTTTTAAAAGGCTACACTGTGGCAGGCAAGTCACATGCATCAATTTTCTTTGACTTTGCTTACCCCATTGGCCAAGCCATATATGTGTCTGTAGCTTTGGTCACACTACTATGTGTGAGTAGGCTGCTGGGTGGTGTTATGAAATACCCTGTACTACTTTTGTTGCTCGCTTTTATCGTTCAATATGCTTCTGACTTCAACTTCTTATATCAAACATTACACGGTACCTGGGCACCTGGACGTTACGGTGACTATATTTACTTCTTGGCCTACTGCGTTATGACATATAGTCTGATTAGACTTAATGGTGGACTCAAGTTGTTGATGCATCCTAAACGTGAAAAAGTAGAAGAGGCTGTGTGATGGATGTATATGCCCAAATAGCAGTTAAGATTATTTCCCAGCAAGAAACCATTATTGGTCCAGTTGCTATTGAACAAGCCAAGGCTGTTAGTGGGCTTAATGTAGACTGGGATAATCATAAAGTAACTGTAACTGGCAATGAGGCCTCGGTTATAAATAAACTAGTTGACCAGTACAAAGAATTGTTTGGAAAAATCTCTGTAGAAGTCTGTAAAGAAGCCGCTAGCAAGCTAATCTCACAGCTGCCCGAAGATCAACAGCCTTCTTCCCTCAAGTAATATTGCCCAACATAGATAGTTAAACCAAAAGCAGTTAGAATATAACGGTGGACAAAAAACCTCATTTACGTCGTAATTTAAGCAAGCGCAAACAGCTTGAACAGGACCTGGCGCATGTAAACCAGGAAATGTACAAACGTAATGCCGAGCTAGCCGAAACCAACCGCACTCTTACGCTACTAAGAAGTATTGACACCCTGGTACTTGAATCGCATGACAGCCTGGCAGCTCTATGTGATCAAATCACCAAAGCCATGGTGGATAATTCCGAATATAGTTGGGCAGCAATCTTTGGCAAAGTTCCTCATCACGATCGACTGGATCTGTTTGGCTGGCGAGGAACCGGTAGCTTGCTCCTAAAACGCCCTGACGATCAAACAGCCCTAGCCTATTTAAACGGTAATGATGATTGGTTTAGCAAATCTACCCGCACGCACTCCATTCATATAGAACATACCAGCCCAACCGCCATTACAGATTATCTGCACTGTTCGGCTGCGTTTCTAACCGATCTACGTGATGAGCAGCACGTGAACCTTATCTGTTTGACCAAGCTCATGGCCCGCGGAAACCTTGTGGGTGTGATGGCTGTGGGTTTCTCAGCCCAGCACGCATCCCTGACTGAGCACGAAACTGCATTACTAGATCGCTTGAGTGAAGCAGTAGGGGTGGCAGTAGACAACAAACAATTGTTTGAAGAAAACCAGCGTGTACTTAAGCAATTGCAGACTACCAATGCCAAATTGCGCGCGCTTGATGAAGCTAAAGATGAATTTATAAGTATGGCGTCTCACCAGTTACGCACACCTCTTACATCCATTAAGGGTTATGTCAGTATGGTGATAGAGGGTGATGGTGGAAAGCTAAATAAAAACCAGAAAGATTTACTAGACCAGGCATTTGCTAGTTCGCAGCGCATGGTCTATTTGATCGCCGATCTGCTTAATGTCTCTCGTCTGCGCACTGGTAAGTTTGTGATTGAAAACAAGCCTACTAACTTAGCCGACTTAGTTGAAGGCGAAATTAGTCAGCTAACTCAGACAGCCAAATCCAAAAACCTGACACTTACCTACGAAAAGCCCAAAACTTTCCCAGAGCTTATGCTGGATGAGACAAAGATACGCCAAGTCATTATGAACTTTGCGGATAATGCCATTTACTACACTCCAGCAGGGGGTCATATAACAGTAAACCTTGCGCAGACTCCCGAATCTGTAGAACTAACAGTGGTAGACGACGGTATTGGCGTGCCTAAAGAAGCCCAGCATCACATGTTTAGCAAGTTCTACCGAGCTGACAATGCTAAAAAAGCCCGGCCAGATGGTACTGGTCTCGGACTATTTATGGCTCAAAAAGTTGTAGTCGCTCAAGGTGGCGCCATTGTATTTAGAAGCGAAGAAGGCAAGGGTAGTACATTTGGCTTTAGTTTTCCCAAAGCCAAGCTCAAGGTACCGGCTCATTACAAACCAACAGAATCTGCTACAGGTACAAATTCATCCACTGACCCTACCCCGCTTTCTACCCCCAACCCCGAGTCAAATAAGCCAATTGAACCAACTCCAGCTAATGTATCCAAACCTTCAAAACCAGCCAAAGTCCCTGTAGCGGCCTAGTATCACGCTTGTGCTTAGCGGATAATTGTTATGTTAGTTATTGACTTGTATGTGATTATGTGATATATTTTGACTATTCTAAGCATAGGCTTTAGGAGTACCAGAGGTGGATGGTAGTGAAGCTTTAGAAAGCTTAACTTTAAAAGGAGTGCAGTTATGGGTCTATACAAGCGTTTTTTGCTAAAAGGTTTACTAGCTGGTGCTATTATTACAACAGTAGTGGGTGCTGGTGCCATTTTATTCAATACCAAGCAGTCCCACGCCACTTCTTCTTTTGATTGTGACAACAACGCAGTTCTATACTGTGGAGCTCAAGATGCCACTACCCACGTAGCTAGCACGGCTGCCGTCATTTCTAAATACGACCATCAGGATGCTCCAGGTCCTAAATACACTGACATTCCTGCTATTTATAACTCATTTGGTATTACAAGTGCTGGTGTTCACAGCCTTGCATCCAAAGTAGTAGTTGGCCAAGTGCACAAAGATGGAACTGTTTGGCTAAATGGTCAGGAAATTGGTAATGGTGCTATGTCAGCTGGCCGCGTAAACTTTGCCGGCAGCACACCTATTCCTGGCACAGGTGCCTTTATGCGCCCACCTAGCGTTTCTTTTGGCAGCAATAGTCTTGACGCCTACATTGGCTATGAAAATGGCCAGCCAGCCTGGGCTATTTTGGTCTCTTGCGGTAACCCAATTAAGTTTCAACACCCTCACATTAGTATCACCAAGACAGTTCAGAACAAACAGGGTGCATTTGTTAAAGATGCTACATTTAATAACGAAGACACGGTTCGCTACAGACTAGTAGTCACCAACACTGGTCCGATTCCTGTAACTAACGTTCACGTTGCTGACGTACTGCCGGCTGGTCAAATTTACGATACTGGTAGCACTAAGGTTAATGGATCTAGTTTCCATGACGGAATTATAGCTACAGCCGCTCACCCAAGCTCTATCAACATTGGCACACTAGCCCCCGGTGCATCCGCCACAGTATCTTTTGCGGCTACTATAAGCCTGCCCCAAACCCAATGTACTTTGAAGACTATGACTAACGCTGGTCTAGCTTCTGCCGATTTCGTTGGTCTAGTAGGCGACACTGCTAAAACTGAAGCTAAAGCAGTTTGTGTCGGTAAATGTACATCTATTACTGCTGACAGCTACCAAGTAGAAGAGGGTAGCAAGCTAACCTTTACCGCCAACACCACTACACACGGCGTAACTGTAGTTAGCTACGTTTTCAGGGTAGACGGCAATGTAGTTCAGAACTCTTCTAAAAAGACTTACGACTTTGTATCTACTGATCTAGGGGTACACACAGTAAGCGTAATGGTACATTTCTCAGATGGTACATTTGATGGTGGTGATGGACTTTGTGCCCACCACGTCAACGTTACCCCTAAACCTGGTACGGTTTCTTGTGACTCACTTAGTGCAGATAAGAGCCAAGTACAAGCAGGTGAAACGATTGTCTTTACTGCTAAGGCATCTACAACTGGAAGTGGTAAGATCGACGGCTACACCTTTAAGGTAAACGGCAAGGTTGTTCCTAACACCACTGGTCCTACCTTCAACTTTGTTCCAACCCAAGACGGTACCTACACCGTCAGTGTAACCGTAAATTCAAACAAGGGTGACGTTACAAGCGCTGCTTGCACCAAGCAAGTAACTGTTAAAACTGCACATCCTGTAATTAGCTGTGATTCTCTAACTGCTGATAAAACAGTTGTACAGCCTGGTGAACAGATTGTCTTTACGGCCCAGGGAAGTGCTACAGGTGGTGCTAACATCCTTACCTACAACTTTGCACTCAACGGTACGCCAGTACAGAGCACACCAAGCAACGTCTACAACTTTGCCCAAACCCCAGAAGGTACCTACACCGTCAGTGTTACTGTCCACACCGATAAGGGTGATGCCACCAGCGATGCTTGTACCAAGCAAGTGAAAGTACAGAAGGTTGTCTCTCCTGTTACCAGCTGTGACCTTCTAAGCGTAGATAAGGCCAGCATCAACACTGGCGACAGCATTACTGCTACACTTAGCTTCACTGCGGCAAACGGTGCCACCTTCAAACAGGCAAACTTCCTGTTTGGCGACGAAGCTGATGCAACTAAGACAACTCCAGTTACTCAACTAGACTCAAACGGTCACGCGGTTATAAGCCACACTTACAGCAAAGTTGGCGACTTCACCATAACAGGTACTGTAGACTTCATGGTTAACGGAGTTGCCCTAAACGGCGTAACCAGTCCGCAATGTGTAGCCAAGGTAACCATTGGTGCAGTACTACCAGCTACTACTCCTCCAACTGAGCTCATCAACACTGGCCCTGGTGACATTACTGGAATCTTTGCCGGAACATCACTGGCAGGTGCGTTCCTACACCGCCGTTGGACTCTACGAAAAAACAGCAAATAAGCACTAGCCAAAACGTCAAAAGTGTGCTAAGATAAAGATAGTTCAAAGAGCAAGACTGACCGCTCAGAAAATCCCCCTCCTAAAGGGGGATTTTCATTTGGCCTCTGTTATGGTATAGTTCCGCGGTAAATCTTAAGTTGTTTTGGTCCCATCGTCTAACGGTTAGGACACCAGGTTTTCATCCTGGCAATAGGAGTTCGATTCTCCTTGGGATCACCAATTAGATTATTATAGACTGTGCGCCCCTTGACAACTCAACCGGCCAAGAGTAAAAGTAGGAATAAGTATATAAAACAAAAAGGATACAAAAAATGGCTCAATCAAAAAAAGTAAACAAAACTAAAACGGAAATTAACACAACCGCCCTTAACGTTGTGATAGTTCTGTTAGTTGTCGTTGCGGGAATATCAATATACTCGCTGACTGTATCACGCAATGCTCTGAAGTTGACCCGCGACGCTCAGTCCGGCCAACAAGTGATTCAGTTGGTACCTAATAAGTTTCATTAAAACGCTTTTTAGCCTTTATTGAATCAGTATTAATCTACCGGACATAGGTTTTGGCAGCACTGGTGAATGCGCTAACTTGTTCAGCGGTTTTACCCGGAAAAGCTTCCATTGTTAACTTGCGTGTACCAGTGAGTTGAAATAGTACGGTACCCATAACTTGGGTGCTCGTCATAGCCACGCCACCTGTTGGTGAGCTGGATGGTGCATAGCCTGTGAGCTCATATTTCACCATTCCGTTTGCTTGGCCAATACTAGCTGGGTCTGGCGAGCCAGCAATAGCATTAAATTGAGTTGCTTTGCCTTGGTAATCACCAAAGGATATATCGGTTACACCTTGATGTATTGCATCAGGCACAATAGCTAGGTGGCTGCTCCAGTAACCCTGGCCACTACTGTCTACAACTCTTTGGCCAGCCCCGGCGTAGCCGTTGGTACCTGTCTGGAACCAATTACCAATAAGTTTGCCGTCTATATCGTAGTCAATTTTGCCGCCGCGCGGCTCAAAAGTGCGCGGGTTTTTGGCTAGCATTTCACTCTTCATAGGATCTTTAAAGTATTTAAAGAAATCATCTGTATGGAGTTTGTACAGCTCGGTTTTGTAAGAATCTGGGTTCACAAATCCTTTAAGTGTCATGTCAAAGTTATAGACAGCGGTATCTAGAGACTGTGCACCTACGCGGCCAACTACTTGCCCTGACTTAACTGCAATATGCAGATCTTTTCCACCTTTGTCGTTTATTTGTTTGGCAAGCCCAGGATCAAGACTTGTGAGTAAGTCAAAGTAAGTAAAAATACTACAGTTATGCTGGAATACAAGCTGATATTCAGGCTTTTGCGCGGCACCAGTATCTACTTTTTGCGTTCGCACCTCATAGCTAACAATGTAACCGTCTCCCATGGCATATACCGGTGCTGCGTCGCGATTTGTCATATCTTTGGGGTAAAAGTACAAGTGGTCTATAGGCGTCACGTGGGCACCGGCCAAGGTTCCAATTGGTAGAACTGTGCTAACGTCGCTCATATCCATAGGTTCATGTGTTAGCTGAATAGGCCCTGAACCTTTGCAGCCAGCCTTTATAAGCCCTAGTTGTCCGTTTCCAGAGTTTTGGCCTGGTACAGAGCTATTACTTGACTGGCTATTTTTATGTTTGGCCATTACTCGCCAGCCCACCATGCCAATTGCACCTAGGACTACCAGCACAATAATAATCTCAACTATGTGGAATCCCTTTTGATCTAACTTTTTCATGCCCATCGCTTTCTTAGATTTTTCTTATATATTGCTTATGAATACAATTGTACGCTTTTGCCATGTTAATGCTACTGCCAGGACCGACTAGTATTTACCTCTTGTTCAAACAAAGCATTAGCAAGTAGAATAGGGGTAGTTTATGGATACAACCAACCAAGTTCCTAATGTGCCGCTTAAGAAGTTCAAACGGACCAAGATAATTGCCACTATTGGTCCGGCCACCAACACCTATGAGAGCATTTTAAAGCTTATAAAGGCTGGGGCTAATGGACTACGCCTAAACTTTAGCCATGGTACTGAGGAAGAACGTACCCAACAGCTTGGCTGGATTCGCAAAGCTGCTAAGGAATACGGTAAACCAGTGGCTATTATCCAAGATTTGCAGGGGCCCAAAATGCGCCTGGGAGATTTTGAGGGCATCATCAATGTGCAAAAGGGTCAGGAGTTATCTTTTAGCTATAAGGCAGATTATGAACGTAGCGGCCATATCCCAACCCAGTATGACCTAAGTAAAAAGGTCAAACGAGGTGAGCCGCTTTATTTATATGACGGCAAAGTGCACACAATAGTCTCAGGAATTAAAGACTCTGTGGTGCATGTACTGGCCCAGAACGACGGTATTTTGATTAAGCGCAGGGGCATTAACTTGCCAGAGACAGACTTTGAGGGCGACATTATCACGGCCAAAGACCGAAAAGACATTGCCTTTGGCTGCCAACATGAAGTAGATTATGTAGCTCTTAGTTTTGTGCAGTCAGCTCATGACATTACTCGGCTGCGAACCATCCTAAAAAACCTTGGCAGCAAAGCGCGCATTATTGCCAAGATAGAGACCAAGGCGGGCGTGCACAATATAGATGCCATTATTCGTGAAAGTGACGGTGTTATGGTTGCCCGTGGGGACCTGGCCATAGAAACCCTGCCAGAGTCAGTACCTATTGAGCAACGCCGGATAATAGGCCTGGGTCGGCACTATGCCAAACCGACCATTGTCGCCACCCAAATGCTGGCTACTATGACAGAACTTCCGGACCCTAGCCGGGCAGAAGTATCAGATGTTGCTACTGCCGTGCTACTGGGCACTGACGCCGTCATGCTAAGCGATGAAACGGCTAATGGCCGCTATCCTATTGAAGCAGTAGAAGTCATGAAGCGAGTTATATTGTATACGGAAGCAAACATCCCATCTGCCTTAGAGTTTCCAGAACTTCCCAAACAGCGCAATCGCCAGGAGGCTATTAGTCAAGCGCTAATTAATCTGGCTCGTACTATTGATGCTCGGGCCATTGTGGCAGAAACACAATCTGGGGCCACTGCGTTACAGATTGCCGCACACCGGCCCCCAGTACCTATCATTGCAGTAACTCCACACAAATACGTTGCACAGCAACTAGCTATTGCCTATGGCACCAAAAGTTACGTGAGGCCAGTTGACAGACTAGCCGCTACCAAACTCACTAATTGGCTTCTTAGTAATAAAGTTCTGAAATCTGGTGACATGGTAGTGACGGCCTCCGGTCACTATCCTGGTGTTGTGGGGACGACGGACACTATAAAAGTCCGTATACTGTAGGTAGGAGAATTTAATGGCATTCAATAAAAAGACGATCAAGGATATTGATGTAAACGGCAAAACAGTTCTAGTGCGCACATCGCTAAATGTCCCTATTGAACACGGCAAGGTAATGGATGAACTAAGACTTTCGTCTGCCGTACCTACCATAGATTATTTACGAAAACATGGCGCTAAACTAGTATTAATGAGCCATCATAGTTCGGAAGGCCAAAGCTTGGCCCCTGTGGCCCCTGTGCTGGCTAAACTGCTTGACCACAATGTCCAGTTTTTGCCAGATTGCATAGGACCCAAGGTGGAAGCAGCTGTAAAGAACATGAAGCTCGGCGATGTAATCATGCTAGAAAATCTACGCTTTCACAAGGAGGAGGAAGCCAACAATCCAGAGTTTGCAAAAAAGCTAGCTGATCTTGGCGATATTTACGTAGACGATGATTTTACAACCACACACCGTGAACATGCTTCTATTGTGGGCATACCCAAACTGCTACCAGGTGTTGCTGGGCTGCAGATAGAACTAGAGGTAGACACCATTACAAAGGCCATGCAGAACCCCAAACGCCCACTGCTTGTTGTGGTCGGTGGTGCCAAAATCTCGACTAAGATAGATTTTCTTAACAACTTTTTAAATAAAGCCCAGGCACTATTTATAGGCGGCGCCATGGCCAATACCTTTCTGGCAGCCAGTGGACTAGAAGTTGGCAAGAGCCTAGTAGAAAAATCTGGTATCCCTACCGCTCAAAAAGTTACGTTAGACGCCAAAAAGCAGGGAGTTAGCCTGTATACACCAATTGATGTGGTAGTAACAGATAGTGTTGATCAGGCCAGTAACGTAGAAACAGTAACAGTAGATAATGTGGGCCCGGACCAAATAATAGCCGATGTAGGACCAAAGTCAGTAGAAAGGGTCCAGGAGGTGTTAGATAAAGGCGGCACCGTTATTTGGAATGGCCCGCTTGGAATTGAAGAAAAACCGGCTTTTAGAAAGGCATCACAAGACTTGGCCAGGCGAATTATTGCCAGCTCCGCAACTTCTATCATAGGTGGTGGTGATACAGCCTCGTTTATTGATAGTGAGGGACTACACGACAAGTTTAGTTTTGTTTCAACTGGTGGCGGGGCTAGCCTAGAGCTCATGTCTGGCAAAAAATTACCCGGCGTAGAAGCATTACAGGACAAATAATCCACCCTTGTGCTACACTTAAGCATAAGAAGTAAAAGCTATTATGAAACGAACGCTTATCGTAGGTAATTGGAAGATGAATCTGGACACTGCCCAGGCTAGCTTGCTTGTACACCGGCTGACGGAGCATATCAAGACAATCCGTGATGTTGAAGTAGTATTGGCCCCAAGTATGCTAGTGTTGCAGCCGCTTAGCTTGCAACTTGACCGACGCAAATTTCGCTTAGCAGCCCAAAATGCTTACTTCAAGGACGATGGGCCATACACTGGCGAAGTGTCGTTTACTATGCTCCAGGATCTGGTCCATTACGTTATAGTAGGACACTCTGATCGCCGCTATAAATTTGGCGAGACCCTGCCTGATGTGCGCGAAAAGGTAGCAGCAGCTATCCGTAATGATATTTGTCCCATCTTGTGCGTTGGAGAGACCAAGCAAGAACGCCTGGACTCCGAGAGTATGCAGGTTTTGCACGACCAAGTTACCACAGCTCTTAGTAACCTGACCTCAGAAGATATAGGTAAGGTAGTAATTGCCTACGAGCCAGTATGGGCGCTCAGTAATGGCAGTGATTACTTACACCACGAAATACCCAAACCCGATGGAATAGCCAAGGCCGCTGCAGCCATTCGCAAAAATGTGGCCCATTTATATGGTGAAAAAGTTGCCGACAAACTCCGTGTACTCTACGGCGGCAGCACTAATGCCTCAACGGCCTTTGATCTATTATCCATTGATGGTATCGATGGCTTGCTTGTAGGTGGAGCCAGCCTAAATTATGTAGAATTTAGCGGCATAGTTGAATCGGCAGATAAACTACACAGTGACAATCCAAAGACAAGCCATGACTCCAAACGCTAACGAACCAGACAAACGCGTATTTGACGTTGCAAAACCCGGTAAAACTGCAGCCAACGCCCAAAGCCGTCCAGTTATAGTTGGCCACCGGACACTTTTGCAAGACCCGATGGTCAAATCTGACGATAAAAAAGAAACAAAAGACGATAAACTTGCGCCAAGCCAAGAACCACTTGCCAGTACAAGTGGCAAAACCATAACTCCATCCACTCCTCTATCAAATGAGACACCTGCAGCTAAACCTAGCGAAGATCAAACTAATACAGCGCACCAGGACGAGCAACCAGCACCTGAGCCAACTGGGGACACTGATACCCAGAGCCCAACCAACTCAACCGACCAGCCCAAGCAACCCACGGCAAGTGAGGATTCTGCCAAACAAGAAAATCTACAAAAATTAGTAGAAGAAAAAAAATACTACGTGCCAATTGGCGAACAAAAACGCACTCGGTCTATTAGGCGCTTACTACTAATTATCTTAGGGCTTTTAATAATTGGAATAATTCTTGCTGACTTGCTTATAGATGGCGGAACCATCAAAACGTCCATCAAGGCCCCAGTGCAGATATTTCACCATCAACAATAAGTCCCCCGCGTCCTTAACTATCTTGCTAAAATGTATGGATGCAGGAACAAATTTTAGACAGGCTAAATCCTGAACAGCGCAGGGCAGTAGAGACGACTGAGGGGCCACTACTTATTCAGGCTGGGGCTGGTAGTGGTAAGACTAAGACCCTTACACATCGGATTGCGCTACTAATTGCAACCAAAAAAGCCACACCTTATAACATCCTGGCGGTTACCTTTACCAACAAAGCAGCCAAAGAAATGCGCACCCGTATAGCTAAAATACTAGGCGAAAAACCAGATAACCGCAGCTTCATGCCCTACATAGGCACATTCCATAGTATTTGTGTGAGAATTTTGCGCCAAGATGGAGAGCAGTTGGGTATACCACGAAGTTTTGTAATTTTTGATGAGCAAGACCGCTTGTCTGCTGTCAAGCAAGCCAGTCGCCAGCTGCTAATCGATGAAAAGAGCTTCCCTCCGCGCTTGATTGGTAGCCTAATTAGTAGTGCTAAAAACGAACTGGTCACAGAAACGCAGTACGCTAATATGCCAAATGGTCCAGCTGAAGCCGCAACTGCCAAAGTCTTTCCGATCTATCAAAAAATTCTACACGAGGCCTCTGCCCTGGACTTTGATGATTTAATAGGTCAAACAGTAAAACTGCTAGCTACTCATAAACCAATTCGCGACAAATGGCAGCAGCAATTTCGCTACATCATGATTGACGAATACCAAGATACTAACGCTGCCCAGTATAAACTTATAAAACTGCTAACAGGAGCTCATAAAAATATAGCTGTAGTTGGTGATGATTGGCAGTCAGTGTACAGTTGGCGCGGCGCCGACTTTCGAAACATTCTAAACTTTGAAAAAGATTATCCCAAGGCAGTAGTTATAAAATTAGAGCAAAACTACCGAAGTACCAAGCATATCTTGGACGCCGCCCAAGCAGTCATCACCAAAAACATCCAGCGCTCTGACAAAAAGCTTTGGACAGCTGCTGGTGATGGTTTGCCGGTACAGATACTGCAGGTTCAAAGTGAGCGAGCGGAGGGAGAAGCCATAGTTCGCCGCATCCGCACGGCTGTAGACACTGGTGCACACTCATACAATGATTTTGCCATTTTATACCGCACTAATGCCCAGAGCCGCTCCATTGAGGAAACATTTGTACGCTACGGCATACCTTACCGCATCATTGGCGGGGTGCGTTTTTATGACCGCAAAGAAATCAAAGACCTAATGGCTTATCTAAGGATCATCTTCCAGCCAGAAGACTTTGTAAGTTTTGAACGTATCGTAAATGTACCGACGAGAGGAGTAGGCACAAAATCTCTGCAAACTTTCCTCGACTGGCGCAGTGATCAGGGACTAAGCCTTCTGGCTGGCCTAGAACAAGTGGGCAAGTGCAGCGAACTAACCCCCAAAGCGCGGCAGTCATTAGCGGAGCTAGCAGATACGCTTAGCAGCATGCGTGAAGTTATGACTGAAGCACCACTGCCTGCACTAATTGATTCTCTTATCAGGCGTATAGACTATTTGCAGTTTTTGGACGATGGAACACCTCAGGGTGAATCTCGCCAGGAAAACGTACGTGAGCTTATAAGCGTAGCCGAAGAATTTAGAGATGTGGGACTAGAGGGATTTTTAGAGGAAGTCTCGCTCATTAGCGATCTTGATAGCGCTCAGTTCGATACAAATGCTGTTACTCTCATGACCCTTCACGGTGCCAAGGGCCTAGAGTTCCCAGTAGTATTTATGACTGGACTCGAGGAAAGCATTTTTCCACATTCACGGGCGTTGTATGACCCAGCCGAAATGGAAGAGGAACGGCGTCTGTGCTACGTGGGCATGACCAGGGCACGGCAAGAGCTATACCTTATATATGCCAATAGCCGGATGCTTTATGGTGGCCAGCAGCACAACCCGCCTAGTCGTTTTTTGAGCGAGCAAGGTGGAGATGTTCAAACAGAGTCAGCCAGTGGCAACTGGAATCTGGGCGAGGCAATGCCTTTCCCCGTCAATCAGGCCAATCCTGCTGAAACTCATTACGTACTCGATCTTAGTGAAGGCGATGGGGTAGAACATAGTTTGTTTGGTCAAGGCAGAGTAGTAGAAATAGATGGCGATAACGCCGTTATCTATTTTAAAAAGGGCGGCACCAAACAGCTTAATATTTCGTTTGCACCACTCAAAAAATTATGAAAAATATATGGGCGGCTATGGGTAGAGTAATGTTTTGGCTCACTTGGCCTGGGCTATATCTGTACTTAGGACACACTGACCGTACAAGAGTGGTTGTGGTGAGTGACTCTAGCATATTGGTAGTCAAATCCTGGTTGGGCGATGGTAAATGGAGCCTGCCTGGTGGCGGTTTGCACAAGCGCGAACAAATGCTGGCTGGCGCTGCCAGAGAGGTTAGGGAAGAAACGGGCATACATATTGAACTCAACCAGCTTAAAGAGCTGGGTCAAATAGAACTATCTGTAAGGGGCATTCCACTCAAGCTTTACTGCTTTAGGGCGGCTTTAAATCGGTCGGTTGTACCTACGGCGCAGCGCGGTGAAATTTTAGAAGTAAAATGGATTCCACTCAAGGAACTACTAAGTTCCGGAGTTATATCTGCCGATACTCGACGTGTCCTATTGCTATATCAGGGTAGGTGACTTTGAGCCAAGATGTGTCTTTTGATACACTACAAGCTGTCCCACTTGTGTAAAGTGACCACGTGAGATCCTACTTATGCGTACACCCAAGCTATTCCCAAAACGTTATATGGCCCGTTCGCGCTGGAGCAAAGGCAAACGGCCGCGTCGTTCTAAATATTATCGCTTGCGACAGCTAAGGCAGCATCCCCTTACGCTAGCAGTGGTTATTTTTGCTGTACTAACTATATTTAGCCTACTGGGATTTTGGGTTTTTGGCGGCCGGGGTTACAAGCTACCACCTAAAGATCGTTACATTGCTATTGTCTCGCATGATGGCCAAAAACAAGTTATACCTACCAAGGAACCAAATGTTGGCGCCCTACTGCAAAAGCTATCTATTACAATTCATCCCGGTGACGTGGTTGAACCAGGCCTATTGTCACCCATTAATCAGGAGCAATACCGCATTAACATTTATCGAGCCAAGCCTGTAGAAGTTACCGATGGCCTGCATCATACTTTTGCACTCAGTGCCGCAACCACGCCGCGTAGTATAGCCCAACAGGTGGGAGTGAGCGTTAGCCCAGAGGACAATCTGAACATTGTTGCCCCGGATAATTTTATAGCAGACAACAGCATTGGCCAGCGTATAGTCATCACACGAGCAACTCCAGTCAGTGTAGACATTTATGGCACACCCACGGCTCTGCGTACCCAGGCCAAAACAGTTAAAGGACTACTGGCTGAAAAGCATATTAAACTTGGCCCTAACGACAGTGTTATGCCGGTTGGCAGCACTCCCATTACTCCTAACCAGCAAATATATGTACTAGGCAAGGGTTTTGGAATCATTACCGTTACCCAAACCATTCCTATGCCAGTACAGACTGTCTACGACAACAGTTTGTCTTTTGGCACTAGTGCAGTCCGTCAGCAGGGCAGCGACGGCCAGCAAATAGTGACTTATAAAATTAATAAAGAGACTGGTGAGCGCACACCGCTGCAAACCATTATTACCCAGCAGGTTGTACCACAGATTGTTGTAGCTGGCACTAGCCTAAGTGGTATTAAGGACGATATGGGCCTAGCTGGAATTGCACCAGGTGATTACCAATACGCAGATTACATAATTAGTCATGAGTCCGGTTGGTGTCCCACCAAAGCTCAGGGTGAACATTCTTGTCCAGCTATTCCCGACAATTCTGGCACATCATATGGTTATGGACTTTGCCAGGCTACCCCTGGCTACAAGATGAGCACTGCAGGCAGCGACTGGGCAACTAACCCTGTTACACAACTTCGTTGGTGCAGCGGTTATGCCACAGGCCGTTACGGCAGTTGGGGCGCTGCTTATAGTCACTGGCTGGCACACTCTAGTTGGTAGCGTACAATTATAGGCTATGACAGAACTACCAGACGGTAAAAAATCACTTGGACAGCACTGGCTGCGCGACCAAGCATCACTTGAGGCAATTGTAGATGCTGCAAATATAGAAGCCGGTGACTCGGTACTTGAAATTGGCCCGGGGCAGGGGGCTCTAACTGTAGTTTTACTTGAGCGGGGCGCCAAGGTGGTGGCAGTTGAGCTAGATGAGAGCTTAGCGCCTGGCCTGGAGCAACAATTTAAAGACCAACCATTTATACTTAACATGTTAAGTATCTTAGACTTTGACCTATCTACTATGTCTACTAACTATAAAATTGTGGCTAACATCCCTTATTACTTGACCGCTCACCTGCTCCGACTGTTGTGTGATTCACTACATCCGCCAACAACAGCAGTTTTGCTGGTCCAAAAGGAAGTGGCCCAGAGGGTATGCGCTGGGGCTGGTGACATGTCCATTTTGTCTGCCAGCGTGCAGTTGTATTACCACGTTAGTCTTGGGCAACTTGTGCCGGCCCGCCTTTTTACGCCTCCACCTAAAGTTGATTCGCAGGTTTTAATACTTACGAGACGTCAACAGCCACTATTTGTAGATATAGACACCAAACAGTTTTTTAGAATTGTTAAGGTTGGTTTTAGTAATAGACGCAAGACTCTTCTAAATGCACTATCTGCTGGGCTTCAGATGAGCAAGGAAGAAACAGGGGAACTACTTACAAAGGCAAATATAAAGCCCGCAACTCGTGCCCAGGAACTATCTCTAGATGACTGGCACAGGCTGTACCAGAAACTGGGTTAGCAAATTTAAGACCCTTTTACGTTTATAAAAGGCTGTAAATAATACTTGACTTGTTAAGTATGACCATTTAAAGTTAGACGTAAGTATGCGTCCCTCAAACAACATAGGCTATTTGTTAAACCACTTAGCATTTATGCTTAGCCGCCAGTCTGACCAAGTTTTACAAGAACAACTTGGGATAGGCTTTTCACAGTTCAAAATTATGATGGTGCTCAAGTGGAACCCCAGCGTTCAGCAAAAGCAAATAGCCGACCGTCTGGGCCAAACAGAGGCTAGTATTAGCCGTCAAATCAAACTTCTGCATGATAAGGGCTTACTAACTACTCACATTAACAAAGATAATAAGCGCGGACATATTACTACTTTGACTGCTAGGGGCGAAAAGCTAACTGAGCAATCCATGCTGGTTCTTAACAATTACCACGCTCCTACTTTTGGTTCCCTTAGCGAAAAGCAACAACAACAATTACTAGAAATTCTGACCATTATGCACGACACAGTTTGTAGCGGTGAAAAAACAAGTGGATTCCACCATCCATAAAAAATAGAAAGGGCTTATGGAAAAAATCAAACAAAGCATAAACGATAAAATGGCCGGTAGGGCACTCCCCGCTGTCATATTTACCATATTTTTAGATGTAATGGGCGTGGGTATTTTGCTGCCCATTATCCCTCAACTACTTGCCAACCCTAACTCACCGTATTACTTGCTGCCTGCTGGCTGGACCTTTCAGGACGGTCTTATACTTCTTGGCTGGTTGGTGGCCATATATCCACTCATGCAGTTTCTGTCTACTCCCATTCTGGGCCAGTTATCAGACCGCTTTGGCCGTAAAAAACTGCTAGGATTCAGCATTGCTGGTACCGCAGTGGGCTATGCACTATTTGCTATTGGCATCATAACTCGCAATATTCCCTTGTTATTCTTTAGTCGAGCACTAGATGGCATTACCGGGGGTAATCTGAGCGTGGCCCAGGCTGTTATTGCTGATGTTACCCCGCCAGAAAAACGTACCAAAAACTTTGCTCTGATTGGTGCGGCCTTTGGCCTAGGCTTTGTACTTGGCCCATACATAGGTGCTAAGATTGGCAGCCCAAACACCAGCTTTTTTGGTATATTCCATACACCGCACTGGTTTAATCCAGCCACTCCATTTTGGTTCGCCACCATTTTAAGTACCATAAACGTAATGCTGATTATCTTCCTGCTGCCTGAGACGCATAAACATATGCGGCATATTAAAATTAAAGCTAGCCAGTCAGTCCGAAATATCATAAAAGCAGCTACCTATCCCGGGCTTAGAGTTATATTCCCGGCGGTCTTCCTGTTTTGGGCAGGCTTCTCATTTTTCCAGACGTTTATCCAAGTGCTACTAATTAACAAGCTGCACTTTACCCAAAGTAATATTGGCGACTATTTTGCCTATGTCGGACTTTGGATAGCCTTTACGCAGGCGGTAATTACTCCGAGGATAGCTAAGGTACGAAAGAGTTACCAGGTACTACGCGTCAGTATGATAGCTGTTGGTATAGGTTTGTTCATGCTACTTTGGGCCCATAACACCACACAACTGCTGTTAGTCACACCTATATTTGCGATTTTTGTCGGCCAAACAATTGCCAACGCCACCTCACTAGTCAGTACTTCGGTTGGCCCAGAGATTCAGGGCGAGGTCTTAGGCATAAACTTCTCGGTGCAAGCACTAGCCCAAGCTATTCCTGCGGCCCTAAGCGGATACCTGGCAGTCATTAGTATCCGTACGCCCATCATTGCCGGAGCCTCTATCATCATTCTAGGCGGTATTTGGTTTATTGCAGTCTATCGTCCGGGCAAGCACAACTTTCACGAAAACGTAGACCAAGCCTCTCTAAACGCTGCCCATTAAATAAGCCTTAAAATTTGGTTAAATTAAAAAGCTCCACTAATGTGGAGCTTTTCTCTAAAGCGCTCTATTTACATTGCCGCAAAAGTTTCGTAGACGTCGCAGCTACCACTGCCATCTACTACTAGTGGTACCATGCTAGCAGCCTTGAGCGCATGCTCCATGCTGTCAGCCTTGATGACGCTATAGCCAGTTACTAGCTCGCCCTTTACGTCACTCTCACCACTTTTGCTCACACTCTTAGAGTTTGAGCACGGGTTGCCTGGATCAACCAGTGCGTCGCCACACTGTTTCATCCATTCAGCCCATTCATCCAGAGACTTTTTCTTTTCCTCGTCGGTGGTGGGCATACCGCCACCTTTATAAAGTAGTAAAAAGTTTGCCATCTTATCTCCTCAGTTTTTAGTTAAATGTATCCGTTGATACCAAAATTTAATTGCTCTCTACGACCTTAGCCAAGCGATTCAATCCATCTTCAGCACCATGCTCCATGCCCATACCAACCATACCGTTTAGGTCTTCAAGGTTTTTGAACTTAGAAATAGTTACTTGCTTAGTTTTTCCATCCGTTTGGGGCTCAAACATAACGGACTCTACCATAATGTGTCCCGGAACCGGTTCGTACTCAAATGTTCGAACAATCTTGTTAGGTTCGTCTAGCTCTTTGAACTCACCTCTAAAAGCGTGGACTTTACCATCCTCGCCTTCGCTTACAAATCGCCAAGCGCCGCCAACTTTGAGCTCAAGCTTATCAACTTTAGTTCCTACCCACCACTGGACTATATCGTCTGGCGTGGTGTGCGCTTGCCACATCCGCTCGGGGCTGGCATTGAATAACCGTGTTATTCTAACTTCCAACTTCTGCTTATCCACTACAAAATCGGTTTTTGACATTACTTGCCTCCTTTATTTATATAACTTTCCAATGCGTCATAGCGCACATCCATGAATTGCCCATACCATTCTAGATATTCACTAGCACTAGCAAGTGCCTGGGGAGCCAATTGAATCATGTGCTTTTTACCATTCTTGTGTTTAACAATTAGTAGAGCTTTTTCTAAGACTTTCAGATGCTTAGAAACAGCAGCAAAGGAGAGGTTGTAGGGCTTGGCAATTTCACTAACAGACATCTCGTTTTTAGCAACTCGTCTTAGAATGTCACGACGCGTGGGATCTGACAGGGAGCCAAAAATAGAATCAAGTTGCAGGGTATATTCAACCATATGGTTAAATGTTAATTCATCTAGCTTTTTCTGTCAAGCTGAGATTAACAGATGCAATTAGGCGATTATCAAGTTTGAGCGCATACTAAAAGGGAAGAAGGGGTGTGATATGTCAAAAGACAAGGGCCGAAAAGAAAAGAAAAAGCCCAAGCAAGCTAAGGCAGAGTAACCGCTGTGACAGAAGATGAAGTCATTACGGCGTTAGAAGCCATGATAGCCGATCGCCGATTAGTAACTGTATCTGCTTACCGGGCAAATGTTGATGTCTGGCCAGATAACCGTATATCGTTTATAGATTCGCACGTGTCATATCTAAGAGCCCACCCTGCCGTAAATCCCAGCCACTACATATCTAACCTAAAACTCCGCCTCCGTAAAAACGCCTGAGGATATTATTTAATAACGCGTTTGCGATTGTTTTGGTCTAGTTCACGCTTTCGAAGGCGTAAGTTCTTGGGCGTAACTTCAAGTAGTTCGTCATTTTCTAGAAAGTCTATGCACTGCTCTAAGCTCAAAATAACGGGGGGAGTTAGCTGTACTACACCGTCGCTAGAGCTGCTGCGCATATTGGTGAGGTGCTTGGCCTTACAAACATTTATCTCCATGTCCTCACCGCGTTTATTGAGCCCCACAATTTGCCCCGCATAAACTTTTTCTGCCGGCCCAACGTAGCATATGCCACGTTCTTGAGCAGTCTGCAAGGCATATGGTGTGGTCACCCCAGCCTCAAAGGCAATTAGGGCGCCATTACGCAGCTGCTGCAAACTTGTACCTTGTTCTTGGTAGCCAATCATTAGGCTATTCATGACTATTGTGCCCTTAGTGTTGGTCATAAGTATATTGCGTAGTCCAAGTAATGCACGGGTTGGTAATTCGTAAACTAGCTTAGTTACTCCCTTAGGACTAGCAAACTGCTCTTTGAGGATAGCTTTACGCTGGCCCAGCTCCATTTGTACTGTGCCGACATGCTCGGCTGGGACTTCAATAATAAGCTCTTCAACAGGTTCTACAGTTTTCCCACCTTCTTCTTTGGTTATAACCTGGGGTCGGCCCACCTCAAACTCGTAGCCTTCACGTCGCATGGTTTCTATCAGTACACTCAGATGTAGCTCACCACGGCCTGCTACCAAAAAGCCAATTTTATCTTCTTCTACACGCAAACTCACATTAGTCTCTAGTTCTTTGTTTAGGCGCTCACCAATTTGCCGAGAAGTAGTAAATTCACCTTCAGTACCCTTAAAAGGAGAGGTGTTTGGACCTAAGTAAACTTTAAGTGTTGGTGCCTCAACCTCTATAACAGGCAGGGCTTCTGGTACTTCACTATCAGCAATAGTTTCGCCAATTTGCGCCTCACCAATACCAGTGAGCTGCACTATGTCGCCTGCCACAGCTTCACCAACTTCAGACTTGCTGACTCCATGGCTCATATATACGTTATCTACCTTGGTTTTTACTTGCTGACCGTCCTTTTGTATTAATGCCACTGCTTGGCCGGCCTTAATGTGCCCGCGGGTAATCCGCCCCACTGCATATTTGCCTTTAAAGCTATCCCAAGCTAGGGCAGTCACAAGCATTTGGAAGGGTTTGTTTAGCTCAACCTTGGGAGCGGGAATATGTTCAACAACAGCATCAAAGATTACAGATAAATCCCCTTTAGCTTCTATGTCTGTAGGAGGAGTATCCCAAGCCTTGCCAGCACGTCCGACAGCGTAATACACGGGGTAGTGTAGTTGGTCTTCGTGCACCACTAACTCCAAAAACAAGTCAGCTAGCTCGTCTTCCACCTCTTTAATGCGTGAGCCTACCTTGTCTATCTTGTTTATGATAACAATTGGTTTTAGTTCTGCGGCTAAAGCTTTACCAAGTACAAACTTAGTCTGAGGCATGGGACCTTCCTGAGCATCTACTATCAGTAGGCAGCCATCGGCCATATTTAGTGTGCGTTCTACTTCACCGCTAAAGTCGGCGTGCCCTGGTGTATCTATAATGTTTATTCGGTAATCATCGTGTTGAACAGAAGTGACCTTGGCTGTGATGGTAATGCCACGCTCACGCTCTTGGTCGCCACTATCCATAATTAGGTCTTGTGCCATTTCTGCCTGGTTGTCGCGAAAGGTTTGTGACTGCTTTAGCAGGCCATCCACCAGCGTAGTTTTGCCGTGGTCCACATGGGCTATAATCGCAATGTTGCGAATTTTGGTTGGGTCTTGAGTCATATAAAATAAAAGCGCTCTTTAGCGCTCCTTTGACTCAATTATACCATAAGCAAAACATTCCTACAACTGTTATATCGGTGAAGTATAGAGCTTTCTACTCGCGGTTTATTGTGACTAATTTGGCAATTCCCCAAGCAATCAGCGCATATACGACCATAGCTACTAAG
>DATIHJ010000008.1:0-115848 GCA_035480855.1 Patescibacteria group bacterium | reverse complement strand
CCACAATGGAGCCTGTGTGCGAGAGCTTTATCTAGACTACGTACAGGTCCAAGATACTACTCCGCCGCCACCACCTTCAGATTCCACACCGCCAACTGTATCTATTGCTACACCAGCTAGTGGAGCAACTGTATCTGGTGTAGTTAGTATTGGGGCTGCTGCTAGTGACAATGTGGGTGTAGCTAAGGTTGAGTTTTACATAGATAGTACTTTAGTCTCTACTGTTACAGCTAGTCCGTATAACTACAGTTGGAATACGGCTACTGTGGCTAACGGTTCACATGCACTGACAGCTAAAGCCTATGATGCGGCTGGCAACTCAACTACTAGTTCGGCTGTTAATATTAGTGTTAACAATACTAGTGTTGATCTAATGGCACGTAATGACTTTATATATGGCACGGAGATAGGTGCTTGGGCAACTAGTGGCACGCCAACAGTTACTGTATCCTCAGGCATTCCAGGGCTAATCCAGGCTGCCAAGATTCCAGTTGTACGTTTCGCGCTTTACGACTGTTTCAGCGGCATGACATGTGGAACCGATAACCACGCTGGTACACAGTCGAGAACCAACTTCGACAATGCAATTAATGGAATAACGACCAATCTGCTAGCTGAGCCATGGCTAAAGTTGGTACCAATTGCGCCTGACACCATTCAGACCATTAACGGCACAGTCTTTTGTCCACCAACAAGTAATTTAGCCCTTAACCTGCCGTTTTACAAAGCTGTTGTAGATCAAGCCGGTAACCGTGTTCATATCTATGAATCAAACAATGAGATGGAATACAGTTGTTACAAAGCTTGGGGCTATGCTGGCTCCGGTTCCGACGGTGTTAGTACTACCATTGGCAATCACTTTGCCCAGAATATGCCAGCCCTTAAGAAGTATGCCCGCACCAAGGGTATCGACATTAAGACTGTAGGCTACATAGGCGTATCTGGAGGAACCGGTTGGGGTAATGCTTGCACCAGTCCCCGCCTCAAAGCTATAGATGAATTTAACACTGCGGTCCACACTGCATATGTAAACAGTGGTAATGATGCTGATTATATTCCTGATGGTGAGAGCGTTCATGCCTATCCTCACTCGCCAGACTTTGGTACTTCTTCAGACAACTGCATCTTCCAGTACTTCAAGCTGTTTAATCAGCAATGGCGACAAGAGTTAGTTAACATTTGGGGTCCAACTATCGGTAACCAAATCAAGCTTTCTATTAGCGAATGGAATGCCGGCAACACTGCTTGGACTGGTTGGAGTACACCAAGTACTGTTCAAGCTTTCTATGATGGCTGGTTTAAGTACGTATTACAAGGCCAGGCTCTACCAGATGGTAGCGTTGGCGCCACATCGCGTTACTGGAGCGCTAATCTCTTTGAAGCTGCTACTGATGGCTTTCCCTATGACTTCATTAAGTCTGATGGTACTGTCCAACCCTGGTACAATAACTTTAAATCAGCTAGTTTGAATGATTTAAATCGATGAATGCAGTCTGATCGTTCAGACGCAAAAGATTTGCCCTATTAATATTGATTGTGATAGTAGTCATTGCGTAACGAACCATATTGACATAGAGTTGGCTTGAGAAGGAGTTATTTAATGGAAAAAGTCGATTACAAGAAAGAGTTAAAGCAATTTTATACTGCAAAAGTTGGTAAACCCATTGTATTGCGGGTTCCCGAGATGAATTTTATTATGATTGACGGCAAGGGCGACCCTAATACAAGCCAAGATTACATTGACGCAATTCAGACCCTTTACCCAGTTGCTTACACTATTAAATTCATTAGCAAGATTAAGTACGGAAAAGATTTTGGCGTCATGCCTTTGGAGGGATTGTGGTGGACGAAAAATATGGCAGATTTTAGTGCTGAAAACAAAAGTAATTGGCTGTGGACGGCCATGATTATGCAACCTGATGTAGTTACTGAGGATTTATACAATCAGGCAGTCCTACAAGTTGCAGAGAAGAAAAACCCAAAATCATTGGACAAGTTACGTTTTGCATCCTACGACGAAGGTAGAGCCGCCCAAGTTATGTATGTCGGACCGTATGCTGACGAAGGGCCATCAATTCAAGAACTCCACAAATTTATCGAAGAACAAGGTGGAAAATTAGACGACAGTAACAAGCATCACCATGATATATATCTTAGTGACTCTCGCCGCGTGGACCCGTCAAAACTTAAGACGATTATCAGACAACCTTTTTAGCCGTCCTCATATTAATTGCAGTGGCATCCACAAAAGCCCCCAAGATTGCGCTTTAACTATGTTTATGTTATAATTTACATATGTTAGCTGGAGAGGCTCAGACATCACAACTTGACCCAATGTTATTTAGAATGGGTTTAATAGAGATATCCCGTCAGATAAATCGATCTGGGGGGACTGATTTCGATGCTGGGGACGATTGGGGAGTACTAGGAGAAAACTTTGAAGCTGAAAGAGTTATTGGGACACAAGCAGTCTTACGTGGTATGAGACATGGAGTAAAGCATGCTATTCATCTCCGTCTTTATAATGAGGCATCGGGTACAGACAACCCCAAAGGCTATTTAACAGATTTAAGAATTTATGCGGCTGAGGGTAATATTCAAGATGAAGCATTAGACAATGACCGCTTTGAGCGATTTGAAGGATTTGGTGTCATCAGAGGTTTAGTTTGGTTTAATAAAAATGGCAAAGCTGATGCAAGTTTTGCGCATGGCACATATCCTTCACAAAATCCTGATGTACAACAAAGATTAGAAGACATTATTTCTGTCCTTGGTCTGCCCCCTGAGGTAATTAATTCAGAGAACCAGCATTTTGATTACGACAATGCTGCAATGCAAAGATTGATTGATAGTTTACCCAGAGCTCACTTGCTCTAGAATATATTTCTAGATCTTGTCCTAGACTACACTGATTATAGACATATCGATTTGTCAGTTTTCATGAAAAAGGCTGAGTAAACTCGCCTAAGAAATAAGCATATTAACGCTATAATATTTCTATGGCTGAAAGTAAGAATTTATCCGACAAAGAGTATATGGAGCTAGGTAAAAAGCTGCAGCAGTTTTATGACTCTGGTTATATCAACAAAAAACAAGCAATTTTATTTACTTTTTATAAGGGCATAGCGGCTGGGTTTGGTGGCCTGGTGGGCGGCACAATATTAATTGCCCTGATATTATGGATATTAAGCCTTTTCAGCAATGTACCACTAGCTGACCGAATTGTGAACGAACTGCAACACATCCTCCATACCAAATAGTTAGCGATTATTATTGCTAACTATTTCGGGAAACAGTTAGACTAATTCTTTTAGTACTACACTCCCTACAGATCCCTTACCATAGTATTTCTCTAACTTATGAAGTATGCCTTTTTCATCTCCTGGAGTTGTACCGTGTAATAAAAACTTGTTCCATGCCAAACGGGCGGGTTCTTCATATCGACGTCTTGGTTCTATTGTATCTGGTACTCCAATAACTTTCACTTCATACGGAGAATCAGGATTCATGATGTCATACACATGCTTAAATATCCCTCGAACTCGGCGTTTATGCCATTCAGAGGTTACCACTGCTAAATTATGTAGTTCTTGTGGATCTGTAATAAGTTCTTTGGTGTGCGCAGCATTTAAAATAGTGCTCATGGAAAATGTTTCGGTTAGACTAACAGCCGGGTTAAGACCTTGCTCTATTGCTCTTTTCTCCATGGCCTCAGCCTCAGTTAATTCTCCACCGATTGCACCACCGCTAAAAATAATTCGATCAGACCATTCGTCATCTATCCTTCGTTTCCCTAAGTCAGCACGAATAACACTTGTTGGGTGAAGATCATCATCAGGTGATATTCCACCCCCAAGAACTATAATAGCGTCAAATTTTGGTGCTAGAATTTCCACAAATTACTCCTTACGTTTGGATGCAGTATTATATCATAAATTGTGATTTGTGTTTAAGTTTTCGGGCGCCAAACTTGGAAAGTAAAGGTGATGCCATTTTCAGTTTGAGGCTGAGTTTCTGACACCTTTTCAAACTTATCTTTAAATTCTGGAAAGAACTTGGTGCAATTAAAATCCTGGCCAAGTTGGGTGATGTAAAGTTCATCGGCTAGATCAAGTGTCGCCGCAAACAATCCTGCGCCTCCTATATTCCAAACTTCTTCTTTTGTCTGCGACAGAAACTTACGTGCATCATGTATAACTTCAAAACCTGGCCTTACTGATTTTAGGTTGCGCGATGCTACTAGGTTACGACGTTTAGATAAGGGCTGCTTGAATTCATCGTATGTCTCATGTCCCATAAGCACAATGTTATTAGTAGTTTTGCTCCTAAAAAACGCTACATCAGTAGGCAACTTACCTTGCCAAGGTATGCCATGGTTATTGGCCAGGCCACCCTTACTATCCATTGCTGCAATAAACCGAATCATATCTATAGTATAACAGCGTGCAAGTTCTAACCTTGCGATACTTAAAACACCAAAGGGCGGATGTGATTGAGCAAATAAAAAGAGCCAGTTACTAGTAGCACTGGCTCTGAGCGCATTAGTAGCTTGGCAAAGGCTACTTCTGGTTCTGTGACAATTGTCACATGTTTAAATCCTACTTCGTTAGCAGTATTTGCAATATCTTTAGGATTCACAGAGAATTTAGGGGTGTCCTGTTCGCCACTAAAAGAAGTAACTATTAGTGATTCGGTAAGCAAATGAAGCTTCTCAAGTGCACCTGCTGCCCTCTCTTGTTCACTATCCACAAACCCCACTAGCGCTGCTACTGGCTGCCCTTTATATAGTTTATGCACTCCCGCAACTACAGCCTCCATCTTTTGAGCGTTATGTGAGCCGTCAATAATAATAGTTTTGCCTGAGCGTTTTAGGACTTCCATTCTTGCTGGTATTAAAGTGTGAGCAGCCTTGGATTTTTGACTATCATTCAGCTTTGTTAGGTCACTTGACTGGGCAACAAAGTCAAAAACGGATTGCGCCAAATGGTAATTGCGCTGTTGGAATGGCGGTAGTTCGTTGTAAAGATCCTCATCAGGTTTGCCTATTTGGTGAAGTTGCGCGTGCATGTGTTTGCAACGCTCTATGATTGGTTCCATGACTTCACTCCCCTGGCTATACATAAAAACCGGGTTGTGGTCTTGAATGATACCTGCTTTTTGGGCGGCAATTTTAGCTAGAGTGTTTCCTAAAACCTGGGTATGATCCAGGCCAATATCTGTAATTACACAGACTTTGTCTGGGCGATGGATTACATTTGTACCGTCTAGTAAACCGCCCAGCCCTACCTCAATAACTGCATAATCTACTTTTTCTTGTGCAAATATCCAGTAGGCAAATGCAACCAGAAGTTCAAAATAGGATGGTTCCAGACCTTTTTCGTTGACAACCTCTATAAACTTTCCGAGTTTTTGGCAAAACACTGGTTCTGACAAAGGTGTAAGGCTAATTTGTACACGCTCATTCACTTCATCTACATGTGGCGAAACAGTTAGCCCCACCTTTTTACCAGCAGCATGTAAAAGTGCAGCGATGTAATAACATGTAGAAGTTTTGCCTGAAGTACCAGCCACATGGATAATTTTTAAGTTATCTTGAGGATTACCTAGCTCTTTCATCAGTTTACTCATTCTGTCTAACGAGTAGCCGGTTTCCCCGGGTTCACGCTGGACAAACTGATTCAATTGGTGACGAGCCTCGGCAAAATTGCTAATTTGTGGCATTATTACACAATTGTACCCTCGTAAGGTGATAAAATACAGTCTGGTACGCCCGCGTAGCTCAGTGGATTAGAGCGTCTGTCTTCGGAACAGAAAGTCGGCGGTTCGAATCCGTCCGCGGGTACCATTTATTAGAGTTTGATCGGTTCGTCGGGAAAGCCTTTATTTAGAGCAGTTGTAATGGCATTTTGAAGCTGTATTGTGCGAAACGGCAGTTTGGCAAAGGATGAAGCTTCAGCCCAATGTGGTCTATGTACATTGATGCTTATTTTGTTCATAAAACCTTCTTCTGAAGTGTCTTGAATAGCAACATCTGCATGCGGAGCTACTTCACATAAAAATATATATTGGTCGTTATACGGTTCCTGATGTTCCTCTGTATAAACCAGACGGTAGCTGATCACATCTAGTCCCGTTTCTTCCTTAACTTCTCGAACAAGTGCTTGTTCTGGAGTTTCATGATCATTTAGTCGTCCGCCAACCAGCGTAAAGTATTCACTTCCTTGCTTGTTGCGGTGCATGACCAAGATTTTATCGCCTTCGATTATAATTGCTCGCGCTGCTTTTGCCATATTGCCTAGTATACTACCATGAGTTAACGCGCACCCGTAGCTCAGCTGGATAGAGCGTTGGTTTCCGGTACCAAAGGTCGTAGGTTCGAATCCTATCGGGTGTACCAAATCCACAAAGAATTTGCCTTATAACAGAGGTGGTTGATAACTCGTTTCTTGTATATAATTAATCTAAGCTTTTACTAACCCTTTAGGATTGGTTCGAATCCAATTTGGTCTATCTGGTACTTATTAATTTGTTAGAACTTTTTTGCGAGAAAGTGAGCTGGTTTAAGCTACTACTTTGTCGTTTCAAAGTATGTTTTCTTTCTTTTAATAAGTCTATTTCTTGCGTGCCTTAGTAAAACTGACCGCTAGTATCAAGTCTGCGATTACCACCGGGTGAGAAGTAGGCATCATACTCCGTAAACACTATGGTGACCTTGTTCGCATCAGGATTATCTATACTAAAAGTTCCAGCGTATATATGTTTATTAGAATATGCTTTATAGAATAATAAATTCCGTGAAGGGTCGGCCCATTCTGTCATTTGTCTCACTTTATAACCTTGTTTATTTAACGAGGTGGTTAAGCTATCAGTAAATTGGCTTAGATTGGCGCTACTATATTGAGAGTAAGTACCCCTTACTACTAGTTCGTAATCTTGACCTGACTGACCAAAGAAACCAAATATATCTTTTGAAATTTGACCTTGTTCCTCATACGGTTGTAGGTGTAAGTAGTTAGGCCACGTAATCTTGTTGTATTCACTTTTGACATTTATTTTTACAGCCGCTTGATTATGATGATTCTCATTGGTGTGAATAATTAACCATCCAATCAGACTAAGTAGAGCTATAATCAACACAACAAAGATTATCTCAGTAGCTGCAAACCCCTTTTGGTTTTTGTTCATGGATAAATTGTCTTAGATAATTGAATACTTGTCAAAATGCTTATGGTTGAGGCGGACCTTTATAGACTCAAACTAACCAATAAAACAGTTCTAACCTGGTGCAGTGTGCTGTACCATTTAGCTTATGTTTAACAGAGGATCCATCCATGACTAAATTCATTTGGTTTTTTGGGCCTACAGCAGTCGGCAAAGAAACACTAATAAATGATATCGCTAATAATCCGAACCACTTCCTTATTGCAGAGTTGGAACTTGAACAGCCTATTATCGTTCATGAAGAAGCTTTAGTACTTCGTCATGGAGAACGCGATCAACTTGTAGAGCAAATCCTGCGAGACAGAGAAAAAGCCAAAACGATCCTACTCAAAGGCCAAGGTCACGATGTCTGGAAACGTACATACCTTAAGCTGGAGCAACTTGTTCCCGATGATGAAATCTTATATCTATATCTAGATGCAAGCCCGGAAGTTATTAGGCAGAGACGCCAGAAAAGAGGCTCACCGATTGAAGGATGGGACGATGTTCATGACCGAAATGCCAACCTTAAATCTACTCTAGATATGGAGAAAACTGGTACTAACATTCTGTGGTTTGATAACAATGGTAACAGTCCAGTTAGACTTGATAGACCCCAAGATATGTAAGTAGAACGGTTCTAACCTGGTGCAGTGTGCTGTACCAAGTAAGTATTTTTCCACCGCCTCATTGGAACATAGATTAACGAACTAATCTGGGTGCACTATTAGTTAAAGATGTGTCATGAAGCAGCTTAAAATTCTAGTAGACAGATAAATATACTCGGTAATAGTTTATTGACTCTGACTACTATTCATTTATAGTTAAGGTAGCAAGTCAATTAAAAAAACACTTAATGTCACATAAACTCAGTGGTTTAAGCAATACGTCTCAAAAATTGTTATTTGTGGTCTTTGTACTCGTATTTGCAACTTTAGGTATCAGACTATTAACATTGTCCCATGCTGAGCCTATACAGCCGATGGCACAAATACAGACTCAACCTAACTGTCTTACAGCCCCTGTAGGATATGCAACCTGCTTTTCGCTTCTGAGTAGTAATCCGAACGCACAGAGCGGAAGCGTATCATCCACAAACATCGCAGGATCAACTCAGCGTGCTTGCCCAAGTACAACTACGGGTGGCACTGGAACAGGTAGTTCTCAGGCAATTGGTGATTGTGGAGCCTATAATCCTTTTGAAATCGAGGCGGCCTACAATCTGACGTCATATTCTGCCAACAAAGGTAAGGGTATTGTTATTGGCATAGTAAACGCCGGCGATGATACAACTGCTGAGGCAGATATGAACACCTACAGAAGCTTTTACGGTCTACCACCATGTACTTCTGCTAACGGCTGTTTCCATAAAGTCAATGAACAAGGTATCCCTAGCGCATATCCAGGTGTTATTCCTGGATGGCCGCAAGAAACATCCATAGATCTAGACATGGTTAGTGCAATTTGTCCTAATTGCCAAATAGTTCTGGTCGAAGCCAACTCTAATAGCTGGGGAGATTTAGGAGTATCTGTAAATACAGCATACAATTTTGGTGCGGTCGCTATAAGCAATAGCTACGGAGGAGCTGAAGGATCAGCAACCACGCCCAATTATACTTTAGGAGAAGCAGCTTATTATAATCACCCCGGGGTAGGAATATTTGCTGCTTCCGGCGATAGTGGATATGGTGTTTCTCAGAAGGGAGAGTCAGCAGGTAGCGGCCTGGCCTTCCCAACTATTTTACCAACAGTCACTTCTGTAGGCGGTACAAGTTTAAACCAGACTGTAGGACCTACTACAAGAGATGTCATAAGCGAAACCGCATGGGACAGTGGCGGTAGCGGGTGCTCACAAACCAAACCAAAACCTTCATGGCAGATAGATTCCGGTTGTGCTGATAGAACAGCTACGGACGTATCGGCAGTGGCAGATATAGGTACACCAGTATGGGTCAATTATGCTGGCACTTGGTATAACGGAGGGGGTGGCACCAGTGTTGCTACACCTATTATCGCGTCTACTGTCGCATTAAGGGATAAACACTACTTTTACACTCCGTCTTTGGCTTACACTAACCGAGCTTCGTTTAATGATATTGTCAGTGGTAGCAATGGTACATGCGGCTCCTACTTGTGCACGGCGAGAACAGGCTATGATGGTCCGACAGGTGTTGGTACACCAAACGGTATAGCAGGTTTTGCAGACAGCTCCATCGGTGACGTACCGTCAGTATCAATAAATAGCCCTGCACTGGGAGCCAATAAAGTATCAGGGAACTTTACTGTAAGTGGAACCGCTAGCGATATTAGTAGCACAGTTAGTACTGTGGCCATATCAGTTGACCATGGTTCATATAAGACAATAACCGGAACCGCTAACTGGACTACGACCTTGAGTGCCTCGACGCTAAGTGTAGGATTACATAATTTAACAGTAAAAGCTACAAATGCCAAGGGTGCATCTTCTATAGATAGTATCGGTATTTTGGCAGGAAACAATATACCACCAAATCCTCCTTCACAAGTAACTGCAACTTCTACTGGTGCCTCGACTGTATCTATTAACTGGACTGCCGCTACAGACACTAGTGGAACTATCGCAAGTTACAATGTATATAGAGACGGGGTTAACCCTATCCAAGGTTACGAGGTTAATACCAAAATAGCGTCTGGAGTTAAGACTACGACATTTAGCGACTCTGGTTTATTACCAAGTACCCTTTATAGCTATTCTGTTTCGGCAGTTGATACTAATGGTCTAGAATCTCCATTATCTACCAGCAGCAGCGTAACAACGCAATCTAAAACGGGGAATCCCCCTACTGCACCAACGGTAAGTTTAGTAAGTAGCAACGGCGGTTCAGTCACAATATCTTGGACTCCCAGCCAAAGTACTATAGGTATTGCATCGTATAATGTATCAAGGTCTAGCGATCCTAATCAAAATGGTGTTAATCTTCCTGGCACTACTTTGTCGTACACAGACACATCTGTTTTACCAGGTACACAGTATACATACAATGTTAGCGCTACAGACCTTAACGGGACTTTTTCACCCTTTGGCACTATAACTATTACCACACCAACAACTATTCCTCCACCTCCGCCGATTACCCAGCCAACCGGCTTAATTGCTTCTGCAATAAGCTATACACAGATTAATTTAGCTTGGAATGCCAGTACAGGTGGCCAAGGTGGTCCGCACTATTATGCAGTTTACGTTAACGGTACTAGACTTTCTAATAATGTCTCTGCTCTTTCGGTAAATAATGGCACACAATCATTTGCTGACGCTATCAATATACTACCGCTGACTAAATATTCTTTTTATGTTGTTGCTTATGATTATGCCGGAAATCACTCTATAGCATCCAATACTGTAACAGTCACAACGCCCGCTAAATACAATGTTTCAGTTTTAACCGGTAAGGTTATTGATTCTTCGACTAGCAAAGCATTAAGTGGTGTACAAATAACTGCTACTTCTAGCACGAATCAAGTATCTTCAGCCAGTACTAATTCATTAGGAATATACAGTTTCTCCAAACTCCCTTCAGGCGTTAACACGCTGGTATTTAAGGCCACTGGATATAAAACTAAAACCGTAGATTTAACTCTTGGTATTGTCTACACCAAAACATATAACGTTAGTCTGGTAAAAATCTAATGGATAACCAGCCTAAACCGACAATATCCACACCCCCAACTTCCTCTAAACCTACTTCGCCTAATGCAGAAAAATCAAAGCCAGTTTTTCTAAAAAAGATTTTATTAGTGTCAGTTGTCCTGGTTATAACAGGAATTCTGGTATTAATGATCTTCGTAGTAGTCGATCACTACAAACATAATAAAGTTACTGGTTTTGGTAGCTTAGTACCAATAGAAGCTAGTATTACCCCTACTGGCTTTACTCCTACCACTATATCAATTAACAAAGGTCAAGCCGTTGAATGGTCTAATTATGATACAAAACCTCATTCTATTGCAGCAAATCCATATCCCGCCGATAATTCTCTTGCGGGTTTTAAGAGCCTGTTGTTAAACCAGAATCAGACTTATTCCTTTGTTTTCGATAAACCTGGTACCTACAATTACCACGACGACTTAAACCCATTTACCTTTAAAGGCACAATTATAGTGAAGTAAGTGTAGTCAACAATATCTACATTCTAGGTACGCTGAATACTAGCAAATATAAGTTAATTATATCTTAGAAACGAATTAGTATTAGCTCTAGCCTCGTTCAGTATGTCCAACCATTTCTTAACTGTTATGATGTATATGTGTACAAGATAAGGGCCGGAATACTGCTAATAGTGATTTCTTGGCTGCCTTTTGCCCAAGTATTGTTATGGATTGCTCATAACAATGGCGAACTTACCAGTGAACAATCTTCTAATAAAGTCCGGCTTCTTATTTGGGGAATACAAATTATTATTGGTTTAATTGGTGTCTGGTTGGTCGGTGAGGTAGCTGTAAAGTCCGCCAAGAAGGACGGTTGGAAAAAGGCACCCGCAAATGTATGGCGAATTTGCTGGCATGGCACTGAAGATTAGAGAATCTATCTAGTTATCTATATTTCTACTTATCTTTGGGTTGGCGGTTCTTTTTGGGCTGAGTAAGATACTTAGTTTTGGGTGCATCTGCTTGAGCCAGGGTTTTTTGCAATATTTCTAGCACATTTTGGGCATGTTTTTTGCTCATACCTACACGCGCTACAGCCATAGGGTGATTTGCTGGTCCGCCCTGCATAAAATTCATAACAACACCGTAATCGTTAACCATTACGTGCACCATATCTGTATACACAACACGCAAATCCATAGGCATAATCGAAGGCTGAACATTGCCGGAGTCTGATAAATCGCCAGTCATTATACTGCTGCTATAGCCGGCCAGTTCCCATAAACTAGTAGCCTCTGTATCTTGTACTCGTAAATGGCTAATAAGAAGCAGTAGCACGTCTTCGCTAGGACGCTCCTTTCCCTGCTCAATTAGCACTAACTCTTCTGTATCTATCTCTACCGCACCAGAGACTTCTGCCAGTGTTTCTTTAAGTAATTCGCGTGCAAGTTTGAGTTGCCAACCAAGGGTTCTAAACGGTCTCTCAGTACTACTCATATAGTATTCATGGTAACGCCGGTAACGCCGCATTGCAAGCACTATATAAGCATTATCGTGGGGATTGACAGCTATAAGCGCTTGTGGTTAGGTAGAGATATGAGTAGTCCTGGAGAATCTTTGCCAGTGCCATTTAATGGGGAAGAATATGCTAATTTATGGTTGGACGATTCCTACGAATCAAAAGAGCTCATTCATACATTTAAAGAATATGGTGTAAACTGTCTAATTTTTGATGTACCAACTATTTCTAGAAGAGCTTATCAGCTACCTATGGGTCGGGTCGGGAGAGGCCATGATACAGGAGTGTTTTCAGTAGGTTCAGAAGCTATTAAAGCTGATGTACTTATGCGCCTACTAAATCAACGTGCAAGAATTAAAACTCAAGTAGAGGAATTTAGGTCAGAAATCGACGAACACTTGGATGAATGGGTAAAATCAGTCTAGCCAAGCGGTATACTAAAGAGTATGCAAATTCAGCAAAACGCACCGCTTAGTCAACACTCTACTATGCGGCTTGGTGGAACCGCTGCCAATCTTACAGAAGTAACAGATAGGGCGCAGGTCGCAGAAGCAGTATCCTGGGCAGACCAGCACAAACTGCCCATTATTATGATTGGCCAAGGTAGCAACATAGTCTGGACGGACCAAGGTTTCCCGGGACTAGTAATAGTTAACAAGATCAAACACTATGAGGTCTATAACGAAGACGACGAAAACGTTTACATAACCATTGGGGCAGGTGAAATCTGGGATAGCGTAGTAGAGCGGGCTGTAGCTAGCGGCTTAACGGGCATTGAGGCACTATCGCTCATACCTGGTACCACTGGCGCCACACCTGTTCAAAACGTGGGTGCTTATGGCCAGGAAATTTCCAACACTTTGGTAAGCGTGGAAGCCTATGACCGCCAAGCCAAGCAGTTGGCCACGATCGCTAGTGCCGATTGTAAGTTCGGCTACCGCACCAGCCGATTTAAAACTGTCGATAAGGAACAGTTTTTAATAACTACCATCACCTTACATTTACGGCGTGGCAATCCACTACCTCCTTTTTATGACTCGGTGCAGACATATTTTGATAGTCATCAAATCAGTCAACCGACTCCTGCGCAACTGCGCGAAGCCGTGATAGCCATTCGCACAGCTAAACTCCCCGATCCCGCCCAAGTTGCAAATAACGGCTCTTTCTTTACCAACCCCATTATTAGTAAAGCTGAGTTTGAGCAACTCCGTGCTAAGCATCGTGAGCTTGGCTATCACGATACATCAGACGGCCGTATCAAGTTGTCGGCGGCAGAGCTTATTGAACTAGCAGGTTTTAAAAATATGCATGACAGCGAAACTGGCATGGCTACTTGGCCCCAGCAAGCTTTAGTACTTATAAACGAACATGCCCACAGCACGGCAGACTTGTTAAAATTCAAGCAAAAGATAGTAGACAGGGTGCAGGCAATGTTTGGCATAGCTCTTCAACAAGAGCCCGAACTAATAGGCAAGATGTAGTAAGAATTTATTACGCTAATGCTTAACTTGTTAAGTATTAAGCATTTTTAGGTAGCGGAAACTGTTTGGCGAAGGCTTTGATATCACTACTTAACTTGTTAAGTATTTTTTCATCACTAGGGTGGGTGATGGCTTGGTCTATCCAATCAGCGATTTGGACCATTTCTTTCTGTTTCATACCTCTGGTTGTTAGCGCGGGTGTGCCCATACGAATACCGCTGGGGTCAAATGGTGAGCGTGGGTCAAATGGCACAGTGTTTTTATTTACCGTTATACCTGCTTTGCCTAGGGCCTTCTCTGCTTCTTTTCCGCTGATGTTTTTGCTGGTCATATCTATAAGTAACAAATGAGAGTCTGTGCCGCCTGTTACTAGATCATATCCTCGTTCCATCAGTACCTCTGCCAGTTTTTGAGCATTATCCATCACTTGCCTTGCATAAGACTTAAATGCAGGTGTATCTGCTTCTTTGAGCGCCACAGCAATGCCGGCAGTTTGATGATTGTGCGGACCACCTTGAAGTCCAGGTATTAGGGCGCGGTCAATGAGCGTTGGGATGTTTTCTTTGGTCCGGGGCACTGCCTTGAGTGGATTAGATTGCAAGCCATTGGCTAGTACCATGGCGCCACGAGGTCCGCGGAGAGTTTTATGCGTGGTTGTTGTTACCACATCTGCAATGCCAATTGGCGATGGGTATACCCCGCCAGCTACCAGCCCCGCCACATGGCTCATGTCTGCCACCAAAAAGGCACCTACGGAATCTGCCACATCTTTGTATTTAGCCCATTCATAAACACGTGGATAGGCACTGCCACCGCAAACTATCACTTTGGGCTTATGCTCTTTGGCCAGTTTGTACATTTCGTCAATGTTTATATAGCCGTCGCGGCGGTCATGATACTGAACACTATGGTAATAAGTGCTAGAAAAGTTTAACTTCAGTCCGTGTGTCATATGACCACCGTGAGTTAGGCTCAGCCCCATTAGAGTGTCACCAGGGTCCATAAGGGCATAGTAGGCCACCATATTGGCTGGGCAGCCTGAGTGTGGCTGTACATTGGCATGGGTACATCCAAACAGCTTTTTGGCACGGTCTCGGGCCAGGTTTTCTACCTGGTCTACAAACTCACAGCCGCCGTAGTAGCGCATGCCCGGATAACCTTCTGAATATTTATCAGTAAGGCGTGAGCCCAGTGCAGCTAGCACATCGGCGGATGTGTGGTTTTCACTGGGGATCATTTCTAGACCCTCTGCTTGGCGCTTTTCCTCCGCCAGAATCAGTTCCAGTATTTTCTTGTCTTTCATAGCTATACCTCCCTTAGAATTTAGAGTACAATGGGGTTTAAGAATAAATCTCTAGCTACAACATAATGTTATTGTAGCAACGCTCGAGTCCAAAACCTACGTTCAAAAATAATTTTGGAAGTTTATACCCCTGGTGATATACTCTATAGCTGATGTCTAGTAGCAATGAGAAAATTGGCCAATTAATTTACCAGATAAGGCAAGAACGTGGCCTAACCCAGGCGGCTTTTGCCCGCCAACTTAGTACCAGCCAGTCGGCCGTTAACCGTATAGAGCACGGCAAACAAAACCTCAGCCTTGAGACACTAGGACGCATTAGTGACGTTTTGAACAAACAGCTCATTAGCCTAAGCTCAGGAGCCATTAGCCTGCGGATTGAGGGCGGTTATGAGCTAAGTGGTGAGGTTAGTGTAAAAACCAGCAAGAACGCAACCGTCGGCCTACTATGTGCTTCCCTGCTCAACCGTGGCACCACCCGACTCAAAAACGTGCCCCGTATAGAAGAAGTCAGCCGTATGATAGAAGTACTGCAGAGCATCGGCGTACACGTAAAATGGACAAATGGAACTGATCTTGAGATCAAACCGCCTGTTCGTTTGCAGCTAGAAAACATGAACAAGGAAGCTGCTCGTAAAACCCGTAGTGTAATTATGATGATTGGCTCGCTTATGCACCGTGAGCGGCAGTTTAGCATTCCCTATGCCGGTGGTTGTGAACTTGGTCGACGTACTGTGCTCCCACACCTGTTTGCACTAGAAGAGTTTGGCGTAGAGATATTTACAAAAAGCGGGCATTACCACATCACCGCAAGCCGTCATCTACCTAAACGAACAGTTGTGCTTTATGAATCAGGGGATACAACCACAGAAAACGCGCTAATGGCAGCGGCTGGTTTTGAAGGTGAAACAGTTATAAAAATGGCCAGTGCCAACTACGCCATTCAGGATTTATGCTTCTTTTTGACTAAACTTGGTGTAAAGATTAGTGGCGTTGGTACTACCACTTTGCACATTCGCGGTGTTAAAAACATCAAAAAGAATGTTAGCTATTCTCCCAGTGAAGATCCAGTTGAGGCCATGACGTTTATCGCCGCTGCTGTTACTACAGATTCGGAAATTACCATTCGGCGAGTGCCCATAGAGTTTCTGGAACTAGAGTTACTCAAACTAGAAAAAATGGGTTTGCATTACAACCAAGGAGAACCATATAAGGCTGATAATGGCCAAACTAATCTAGTTGATCTGACCATTCATAAACACAACGGTGAGTTGATTGCACCTATAGACAAGCTATATGGCCGTCCCTACCCAGGACTCAACATTGATCACCTGCCCTACTTTGTGCCAATTGCCGCCGTCGCCAAAGGTCGCACACTTATACATGACTGGGTATACGAAGACCGAGCATTAATGTACGCAGAGATGAAAAAGATAGGTGCCAATATTGAGCTGGCTGACCCCCACCGCGCTTTTGTGACTGGTCCTACAAAGTGGCGGGCAGCGGATGTGGTCTGCCCTAGCGGTATCCGCCCAGCAGTAATGCTGCTAATAGGCATGTTGGCGGCACCCGGCATTTCAATCTTGCGTAATGTTTATACTATTAATCGTGGTTATGAAGATTTAGCGGAGCGTTTAAATTCCCTAGGTGCACATATAGCTGTTCTTCACGAAATATAATCTTAGAACTCAGATTAACTATTTGCAAGCGTGGCAAACACTACTGTGTTTTCGTTATAATGGCCTGTTTGACGGTTGAAAGTACCACCGCATGTAATAAGGCGCAACCCAGCATATGAAATATTGCCATATACAGCCTGTGTTGGGAAATTACTCTGGTCATATTGCTGCATTGCATTTACTTTAAATGTAGCCGTGGATCCATCAGTTCTGGTGATTTGTATAGTATCTCCAGGACTTAATTCTCTGATACGCCAAAACACTGATATCCCTTTGTAACTATCTACGTGGCCAACTATTACTGATGGACCAAGTTCACCAGGTGTGGGGCTATATTTGTACCACCCTGTTACATAATCCAGAACATTAGGTGTTTCCATAGACCCATCAGCTAGCCTCCCGACTTCAATCGTTTTCACATCCAGATTTATCTTAGAAATTTGAATTTCCGTAGGTGTCGAGCGCGACATAACAATAGGGTTAGAATAATTGGTAGTGGGCGCCGGAGTTGGTAGGGAGAAAGTTGATGGTGCTTTGATTGTACGCGATGAGTACAGTTGATATCCAAAATATCCGGTTCCAATTAATCCAATAAATACAAACAGATAAGTTGCAAGTACGCGCCGCTTAATAACCAATATATAGGTCTTCGGAGGAGATTTTCGGATACTTACATATTTCTGACGAATAGCTATCTCTTTAGTGGATAGCAATTTTATAGGTATAACAATTTGTTTGTAGCGTTTTGAGCGATACTGTTTTGATGTTTTAAAGCGCCTAGCACTAATTTGGATGGTTCTTTTGTGCGTTAGTTTTATATTATAGTTTTTAACTCTGCTGTTACTAATAACTTTGGTCGTGCTCTTCGTTGAGGACTTTTCAATAGATTTCCTTTTCAATAAAATCAAGGGCGACGACCAGTTTGAAACTAGCCGCCGCTTAACAAATCTAAACCTAGAATCTGGTTTATTCATTCCTTGAATGCCCGAAATATATTAGGCAGTGAACTTGCGTCGTAGCACGAAACCAACAGCTACTGTAGCGATTGATCCAGCTAGACCAAGAAGAGTTGTTGTGCTTGCACTACTTGCTCCGCCTGCACCGGCACTAACACCACCTGTAGGTGCTACTGTAACTTGTGCGCTTAGAACGTGGCCACAGTTTGTTGGGGCAGTGAACGTATTAGTGAATGTGTCGGTAACGTCATCTCCGATGAAGTGACCTTCACTTGCCTCAGCAACTACGGTTACAGTCGTGTCATTTTGAGCTGTGTAAGTACCTGCAGCTACTGCTTGTCCGTTAACGTCGTATTCTACGTTTTCGGTTGTAGGAATTGTGTAGCTACCGAGAGCATCACACGTAGGTTGTGTGAACGTAACAGCTGCTGGAACTACTTCAGTTGGCTGACTGTGATCACCGATACCACAGTTGTTGTTGAATACGGCCTGACCAACACTATCCCAGTTAAGCCCAGCGCCTACTCCACCATCGGCTGCATCAGGGATAATATCGCCCCATTTTGTTTTGCTGTCTTTTAGCGCCTGTGCAACTTCCTCAGATGTTGCTACTGGACCTGTGTGATGTGTGTGATCATTGTTACCTTGTCCATCTACAGCAGAAGCATCTACTGTGATTCTAACGTATGGGTTTGTTACGCTATTTGTTCGATGACAAATAGTTACTTTGTTTTCCACTTCTGGCGTTGCAGATACCATTTTTGGTAATACAACACTTGTTACTAGCGCAAACATTAGCCCAGTTGTCGCTAGTACATATTTAATTTTCTTCATACGTACCTCTCCCCTCACTTAATGATAATAAGATATATATACCTTATTTGTTATGTTGTCAATTACATTATACTGCTTATGCTAACTTAGGGGTGCTGTCCCCCTAAGTAACAAATCTTGACCAGTTATTTTTACTTAACATCGACAAAATCAAAAATAAATAATTGACGATTTTCGAACCAAACTCCTGAGCAAGTCTGCAAAACTAGAATTGGCTTACCCTTGTATGAAAATAGGCTAGTATCTGTCGGGGATGTAATAGTGCTACTAACAAATTTATAAGTAAAAGTGTGGCCGTTATCCGTAGTTACTATAGCTTCATCACCAACTTGCACTTTCGGTAGATTATAAAAAACGCGCCAACGATAGTGCGCATAGATATATGTTAATCCGGTTTTGTTATTGGCCTTGGCTGTCATGGTACCCCATTGAGCATTATCGAGCGTAAGAGTCCAGCTCTGGTTAGAGGGGTAATAGTACCCAGGAATTACGTTCAAATCGATACTTACATTGGGGATTGAGATATGTGTTGGTGTCCCCATAATTAAAGGAACCGGTGTTACAACCGGTTGATTGCTAGCCAGTGCGTGGGCATCATAGTGATTATTTCTTGATGTAATCCAGGTATTTATTAGGCTAGTCCCGCCAAGATAAAGTCCAACTGCTACGAGCAATATACCACTTACCAACCATGCTTGCCGCTTTGTAAATTTAGACTTTTTCTTAGTCTGCTCTTTTGAAGACTTTATCGTCTTTTTGGGCACAGATTGCTTTTTCATTATTTAACTCCAACTGTAGCTTGGGATTCAAAGCGCATCGGTGAATCCCAGACACAAGCTTCAACTGTTCTTTGTTTGAGTGCTTTTATAAGGCCATGCACCATAATCCAACGAAACAGAAAATCTGTGACGATAATTGCCGGAATAAACAGTATTAATCGAGGCATTTTTAGAGACAATGCGGCACCTATAACCCAAACACTGTAGCCTGCGCATAATAGTAGCAACTCGATAGGCAAATAATGTAAACCAGCTTGCCAAATAATAAATAGTGTCAACGGTCCAGTGAAGATATATATTAGCCAGTCAAGCATCATTGCTAGATACGACATGTGAAACTTGTTTGCCTTGGTTCCAATACGATGACCTAGAATTCCCTGAAAAGTCCCCCACATCCAACGTAGGTTTTGCTTATACCAATCCTTAAAGTTTGTAGGGTCTTGTAGCCAAGCTCGAGCTTTTGGTGCGTACTTGATAGTTCCAAGCTGTAATCTATGAGTCTCTAGTGTCCAAAAGGTGTCATCAACAATATATGGAGTGTTGCCAGTAAGGACTTTATCAAGAACCTCAGTACGGTATAGCGAATTAGATCCTGATATACAACTCATTACATTGTGTGTGCTCTGAATAGTTCGCATAGTAATTTGATAGGCCCAATAACTATACGTTCTAGAGGCCAGCCAAATATTCCAGCGTTTGTTATCTGGCCAGACAGTTAAGTTTTTGCCTACAGCAATCGCGCAGTCACGATCCAATGTTTTCTTAGCCTGACGAATAAAGTCTTTTTCGATTATGACGTCGTCGTCCAATATAGCTATGGCATCATATTTTGTGCTTAGTTTAAAATGTTTATAGCCGCGGTGAAGCGCTGACGGCTTACCGATATTCTTTCTTAGACTAAGAACCCTGGCGCCGGCTTCTTTTGCTACTTTGGCGGTATTATCTGTACTACCATCAGATACGACATAAACAGGATAACGATTGGCTCTCGCAGCCCTAACAGCAGCAACAATAGTTTTTTCTCCGTTTTTTGATGCAATCAAAACTGCAACTTTGCGCACTTGTTTATAGAGATAATCGTTATGGGAATGTCTATTTTTAGAGGTCTTGGCCTTTTTATACTCAACGTAAACAGATAGTGCGACCAATAACACCGTTAACAAGGTTACAAAATATATAACGTAAGAAAAATTATTCACAATCATTTTCATTCCATCTTCCCAAACCTAAAACCAGGCATATTATACCATTCTCATTGCGCTTATGCAACTTTATTATATTATGTCTTTACTTTTTGTTTAGTATGTGCTTTAATTGAGTTTGAGAAAGGAGTTAATATATGTACGGATCTGTACTTGGTGCTTCAGTAACAGCTGGATCAGTTGCGGTTTTGCCACACACTGGCGGCAGCACTCTATCTGTAGCGCTGACATTAACTTGTTTGACTGCTGGCGTAGTAATTACTGCTATTTCTGCAGCTCGAATACTAGCAAACAAATACTTTGCTTAAATTCTAAGCTATAGTATTTATTGTTAAAAAACAGGCCCCTGTGGCCTGTTTTTATTTAAATTAACTAGTACTAGGACGCTGACAACTTAGAGTGCTATAATTACCCCTGTTCTAGCGGGATTCGTATAACGGTTAATATATCAGTTTTCCAAACTGAGGACGGGGTTTCGACTACCCCATCCCGCACCACGCGCCTGTAGCTCAGCTGGATAGAGCAGGAGACTTCTAAGCTCAAGGTCGTAGGTTCGAGTCCTACCAGGCGCACCATTCTTAATATTAGTTATTTGTAAAACTTTATTTGGTTATTTTTAAGCATAAGGCGCTAAGATACTGGCCTATGCCTGTCGTAAGAATAACTTTATTACCTTTTGGAAGAAAACTTTAGTAGCAAGTATTTACTTAACTATTACTGTCCCCTTTAGATCTAAAGGATTGCGCTCATCGTGGTAGCTGTATGTTCCAGCCTTGTTAAACGTATAGCTTAGAGTGTCTTTGTTCTGAAGTATTACAGTACTGTCAAAACCGGAGATGGAATCGTCCTTTGGATACGGGTCTGCAGCAACTTGATGTGCAGCACTATCTGTGTTGGTCCAAGTTACTTGAGTTCCAGTTGTAATGTTTAGAGTTGCTGGTTCAAAACCTGTGCTAACTATGCTAATTTGTGCTTTCTGAAGTTTACTGGCAATATTAGCATTTGTTTGCTTTGAGGTCTTATGCGTAAATGCAAGTGCGAGTAAAAGCGCAACAAAGACAACTACAATCACTAGCATAATCTTGGGCAACATGCTTTTTGATCCCTTTTTGGTTGGTTTTTGGGCAGCTGCATCGTGCGTTGGTGCTGTTTCAGGCATTGGTGGCTTGGTGGTTTCAGGCTGCATTATGTGTTCCTTTATAGATGATTCAATGTAACGTTTTTAGTAGCTGTTTGGTTTCCGACAATCGTAACAGTTAGGGTTTGGCTGACATAGTTTTGCAATGAGTAGGTGAAGCTGTAGTTACCTGGTGCTATACCTGTCAATATGTAGTAACCCTCGTTGTCTGCTGTTACTGTGTGTGTGCCTGCACTATCGGCATAGGAAATACTAGTACCGCTACCGAATCCAGTGGTGGAGCCGCCCTTGCTCTCCAGTGAGTTCCAAGTGTTTGTGCCAACAGTGCCGCTAGGGTCACCAGTTACACCAAATTTGGTTTGGTAGTTTGCGGCAGCTCTGGACGAATTTCCACCATACCAACCATCAACTGTTAAGCCAGCGTTATTTAAGGTGTTCAGGAACCATTGAGCGCGCTTGCTACAAGCCAAGATTGTAGCATCAGTCGATGGAGCAGATAGTGCGGTTAGTGTTGGGTGTGAAGAACAGCTGTAGGGGTTACCTGAACTAGTAGTGGTAGTAACGTTGCCTGCCAAGTTACCGGTAGTCGTAGGTGGTGGAGGGGTTTGGGTTGTCGCAGAGGCAGAATTTGAAGCTATGCTAGTGTTATTTGCACCATCAACAGCCTTTACAGTGTATGTGTAGGTGGTGCCAGCGCTTAGTCCAGTGTCGCCAAATGAAGTCGTACTTACCGTAGCAATAGGCGTTGAACTATTATTACGGAAGACTAGGTACGATACTACCGCAACGTTGTCCGTAGCCGCCGACCAAGAAAGATTAATTTGCGAAGTCGAAACTGCTGTTGCAACTAGATTTGTTGGTCCCGTTGGAGCCTGCGTATCAGGAGGGCTAAGTGTCATTGCGGTTGCCGTATTTGAATTAGAGCTAAGATTCATAGCCGCGTCGTAGGCATACACATAATATGTGTATGAAGTATTGGCTGATACGGTTGTATCTGCAAAAGTTGTACCGGTACCGATAGTTTTCATTATAGTAGTGCCGTTACGAACTATGAAGTAACCGACTACACCAACATTATCTGTACTAGCTGCCCAGGATAGGTTTACTTGGTTGTAGGCAGTTGCAGTTGCTGTTAGGTTTCCAGGAACTGTTGGTGGTGTAATGTCGCTTGGAGATTGGACGGATACAGCATATTGACTGGTTGCTGTATTGCCAGAAGTGTCAGTAGCTAGGGCAGTAATTGTATGGTTGCCAAGCGTGGCATTGGTTGCATCCCAGACAACCGAGTATGGACTAGTAGTATCTGGATTGCCTACAGTTACGCCATCTACACTGAAGGTAACGTTGGCTACAGCGACATTATCCGAAGCATTAGCCGAAATAGTGACTAGACCGGGAGTTAAAATTTGACCAGAAGGTGGAGCAGTTAGCGTGACAGTTGGGCGAGTGGTATCGGGTGGCGGGACAACATTGCTGACTGTAACCGTTACACCTGTTGAAGTTGCCGTATTATTAGCGTTGTCCGTGGACGTTGCTGTAATTACATGACTACCGTCAGGAACCGTGGTTGAATCCCAGGTGAGACTATATGGGCTTGTTGTATCAGGACTACCGACTGCAATGCCATCTACCTTAAAGACTACTTGTTTTACCCCAGATCCACCCGTGTTGTCCGTGGATGTTGCTGTGAAGCCTACTGTACTTCCCTTAACTGTTAGTCCATTTGTAGGAGCAGTAAGGGAAACTGTTGGAGGCGTAGTATCAGCGGGTGGGGCTGCATTTACGGTTACAGTAACCGCGCTTGACGTTCCTGTGAGCGGTACCGCATCTGTAGCTTTGGCCGTGAAACTATGAGTACCAGTTGTAGTGGTTGACGTAGTATTCCAGGCTAGAGTGTATGGAGATGTAGTATCTGTGCCTATTAATGTGGATCCGTCATAGAAGTCAACTTTCGTAATAGGGCTGCTGGCATTGTCAGTAGCTGTTGCCGATAGGTTTACTGTCTGTCCCTGAGTAACAGTTGTTGGGCTTGCCAATAGAGTTGTCGTTGGTGGGTTGGTTGGTGGTGGTGGAGTAACCAAACAATTATCACCTGTGCCAGTTGGCATATTTGCACCACTACAACTGTTGTCTGTAAGCAAAAGTATTCTATCTAGTTTAACGCCAGCTGCGTTACCAATAAGCTTCAGGGTGTGTGTCCCTGCACTTAAGTTTGCAAGATCCACTTTAGAGCTAGTAGTTCCGTTTTGATAATCTACCCACGTCCATGTATTGGCTGCTATAGCGCTGCCGCCACCAACAACGTAGCAAGTGCCACCATCAACTTCTAGAAGATATGAAGAACTGGTACTGCTGGGCACCATAATGCGGCTCCAAACATGATATGTACCTAGGCTAGGAACAGACACGCTCTGGGTAGCAGAACCATAGTTTGTAGATGGTGCTGCACAAGCGGCGGAAGCAGAGCGAGTAGATACTAGAGCTACAGCAGCAAAAATTGCAATGATTCCACCAATTAGGAAAAGGCTTAGCTTGAACCCTATGGGCTTTTTACTCAGGTTATTGGCCTTTTGTTTGTGAATCATTTGCAGTTTTCCTATATTTTTAACTTTCATGGCTTACAGAACCACATGCAGTGTATTAGGATCAATTGTCGTGTCTTGTAATACATTTGTGGACAGGCCGGATAGCGTTCCCGCAGTTCCTGAGTTACTAAACGGTGTTGGAGCGCCATTATAATTTATCCAATAAACGCGGTTATGATCCATATCATTTCCACTGCAGGCACAATTTACGTTGTTCCATTGTGTTAGTCCAACATTACTTAGCGGGCGTTGAACTCCGTAGATTATGTTACTTGTCACTGTTACGCGATTGCCCTGGTTAATAAGTATGCCCGCCTGTCCGCAGTTCATAACAGTATTATTGCGAACAATAACGTCGTGGCCATTTGGACCATCAGATGAGTTGATGCACGTTCCCGAATTAGACGACCACGCCAAGGCACCATTTACTGGATCGCTTGGCAAAGGCGACTCTATGTGATTGTTCTCAATAATTAGTGGATGAGTAGCATCTATGCCACCAGATTCAAAGACAGAGATTTGATCCTCAGTGTTCCCACCGAATGACTTTATGTTTCTGATGCCACCTGTACCATTATCAAAGGTGTTATTAAGCTGGATCACCTCGCCTTGACCTGATCCGTTTGTTGTTCGTCCGGCACCTGTGTTTCGGGCTCGAATATTCTCAACACGGATTTGACCAGTGTCATTTATTAGGAATATATCGCCACTATTGGAATCGAAATCGACATCATGTATATAAACATTATTTGCTCCGGTTATAACTATTGCACTACTGCCTCTGCAGCCGCTATAAGATCGGTTTGAAATTACTATATTAGACCCACCATTTATGGAAGTTGTGCAAGTCTGCAACGGATATGACATGAACGAACCAGTTGATGCTGCTGCATTAAATTGCAATGCCTTACCACCAGATGCTGTAGAATCAGTCACTACCGTAGCAGGAGTGGTAGCGCCAACTTCTGCTTCCTGGGCTACAAAGTTAGTGGCTGCAAGACCGTTAAACAACAAATAGGCGCCGATACCGGCAAACAGAAGCACAAAAACTAGTACTACACGTTTTGATGATAGAGATCGGCGGAATTTACTCATAGATGGCTTTTGGGCTTTATGTGTTGGGGAGTCTTTCATTTACTATGGTTATGTTTACTCCATAGTATCATTGCAAATATTATTTGCAAATACAATGCTGTGCATAAACTGAAGCGTTTAGTAATAGTTTGGCTTTTTAGGTAATAGTAGGTATAATCACCCCTGTTCTAAGACGAATAATGTGGCGGACGTAGCTCAGTTGGTAGAGCGTCGGATTGTGGTTCCGAATGTCGCGGGTTCGATCCCCGTCGTTCGCCCCAGTTAGTTTTTATACCCATATATAAGAGTTGGAGTATGCAATCAAAAAGTTATTGAGGTTTTTTAGGGAGTATAAGCAGTTTGGGTTGGTAATTTTATCTATACTTATTGCCTTGCCGCTAGATCTCTATGGTTTTCACACGGCTGCACACATTGTTTTAGCAGTAAGTATGGTGGGCAATGTTATTCCGCTTATTTGGGATATGATTCAGGACCTGCGAGGTGGTACTTACGGTGTAGACATTTTAGCAGCTAGTGCAATTATTGGATCACTTCTACTTCACGAATACTGGGCAGGCATAGTAATTGTACTTATGTTAACAGGTGGTGAAGCACTAGAGGATTATGCCCAGCGCCGGGCCAAAAAGGAACTAACGGCATTGCTAGAGTATGCCCCCACCAAGGCTCATTTGCTTAGGGGTCGTAAAACCGTTGATGTTCATGTGCGCGAGCTACGCACAGGGGATAAAATCATAATCCGCCCAGGCGAAGTTGTTCCAGTGGACGCGGTTGTACTGGAAGGCAGTGCCAGTTTTGACGAGGCAAGCCTAACTGGTGAAAGTTTGCCTGTAGTCAAAACCGTCGGCGAACAAATACTAAGTGGATCAATTAACCTAGATGGTGTTATTACTGTGCGCAGCTTACATTCGGCTGCAGACAGCCAGTTTCAGCAGATTATTAAGCTAGTGCGCTCTGCCCAATCTAGTAAGGCTCCATTTGTTAGATTAGCGGATCGCTACAGTATTCCTTTTACTCTTATTGCTTTTGGCATTGGTATTGCAGCCTGGGCAATGAGTGGTGAGTCTATACGTTTTCTAGAGGTTTTAGTGGTAGCAACTCCATGCCCCCTAATTTTGGCGGCACCGATTGCCTTCATCTCTGGAATGAGCCAGTCTGCCAAACGAGGAATTATTGTCAAAACTGGTGGAGCCTTAGAACAACTGGCAACAGCTCAGACTATGGCCTTTGACAAAACAGGAACGCTAACTCAAGGCAAGCCAACAGTTGAAACCGTAAAAGTCTATAACGACTTTACTGTTGAGCAAGTGCTGGGGTTGTCAGCAGCCTTAGAGAAAAACTCCAACCATGTGCTTGCTAATGCCATCGTGGAAAAAGCTTCTAGCATGCACAGTAAAATTCCTAAGGCAAAAAAGGTATCTGAGTTATCTGGCAATGGCCTGAGTGCACACGTTCAAGGCAAACAAGTGCTAGTAGGACGTTTTGGTATGTTAGCTTCAAATAATATATCCTTGCCCAAAAATTTTAATCCAGATTCCGTGCAACAGACCGCTGCATTTGTGGCTATAGACGGAGTGTTAGCAGGAGTAATTACGTTTATAGACAATCTGCGTCCAGACACAAAGCACACCTTGTCACAGCTCCGTCATCTTGGAATAAGGAACTTTTTGCTCGTAACTGGTGATAACAAGGCTACTGCCCAGGCTATAGCCAAGCAGTTGAGTATTAAAGATGTGCGGTCTGAGGCCCTACCAGTAGATAAGCTTAAAGCCGTAGAAAGCCTTGATCAGCGTCCGGTTGCGTTTGTGGGGGATGGCGTAAACGATGCGCCAGTTCTGGCTGCGGCGGACGTAGGTATTGCGCTAGGTGCCCGTGGATCGACAGCAGCCAGTGAGTCGGCCGATGTAGTTATTTTGCAAGACAACATCGCCCAGGTCGCAACGAGCGTATCAGTAGCCAAACGTACATTTTATATTGCTAAGCAGAGTATTTGGATAGGTATTGTTATAAGTGTTGGGCTGATGTTTATCTTTGCAACTGGGCGTTTTAAGCCTGTTTATGGCGCAATTATCCAAGAGGTTGTAGATGTCATTGTGATCTTTAATGCACTAAGAGCCCTTAGTCCTGGTCGAGAGCTCAAAGCTACTACCGCCCAAAAGGTAACGGGCTAAGCGCAGCTACGATCAGTAAAGGTACCAAAACATTGTCTAATCCATAAGGGCTGATATTTTCCACAAAAGATGTGGCGGCTGGTAGCCATATTAGCAGCCAAATGCTAAGCGAAAAGCTGGTGGTTCCAAGGCCCACTGTAAATAGCAATATACATATGGAAAAGATCCAGAACGTGGCAGTCCCTACCCAGGACTTTTCATGGCCCCACACCTTGTATTTATTATCTTTGCCATAATGTGTACCTAAAATCGCTGCAAATCCATCTGCTAAGCTCAGGTGAAGTATGGCAGCAGCAAAAATCCAGGGTGAGCTAGTGATCAGCGCTGTAATGCCTACACCTGCCGCAAATAGGGCATCACCCCAGCTCCGCCTGTTAATAGTATGGATGGCTTGGAAAATATTCAGATAACGTGATGCTAGTACCACTACAAAAAAGGCCAATGCCATAAGCTCAACATAGTGAAAACTCATATAAAAAGGCCAGATCGCCACAAAGCTTCCTACACTGATATGCACAAACTTACGTCCAAACTCTCCTCTAAGACGCTTGCTCCGCCACAGCCATTCAGAAACGACTAGTATCGCAAATACAATCAGTGCGGACACAAGAACAACAATCATAAGGAGTATTGTAACGCAATTTTTGCTAAAATAACCTTTGACACCATCGGGGTGTGGCGCAGTTGGCTAGCGCGCCGCGTTTGGGACGCGGAGGTCGGAGGTTCGAGTCCTCTCACCCCGACCATCAACGAAATTGTTGGATTCTACGAACCCAGACCAGGGTTCGTTTAATTTTGCAACTACTTCTGACCTCTGTTTTTTGCCCGTTCCCCATTGCTTAATTGTGAAGTTCAAGAAGAACTTTTTAATAGTCTCATCGAGTACCGCCATATCATGGGTTTTACTCAATTCAACACCTATGTTTTCAAATAGTTCAAGATATTCGGAATATGTCAGAATAGCTTGTTTTAGCTGTTTTCTGTCTTTAACTAGCTTGGTGTGGTCTTTCCTGATTGACTTAAGTTCAGCGCCAATTTCATCAAGGTTATAATGTCGTCCTAGCGTCGGCTTGTCTCTAACAATTGCTTTAGTGCGCTCATACTCCGCCTCTTTATTCCCAATTTGCTTAGCAAAACTAGCAACATCACTGTCTAGTGCTTTAGCCCGTACTTTAGCGTATTCTTTTGCGTCAGCAACGTACTGCTCATAATTGCTTTCGGTGGTGAATAGGTGTGAGGAGAGGAACTGAATTGCATAGTCGAGTATCGTTTTAGCCCGAACACTTTTGTTCTTAAATGAGCAATCCTCAGTCTCACAACGGTATAAGTATCGGCTTGTAATAATTGCCTTTGTTTCGGGGTCTTTTTTAGTAGTAATGCCAGATGAGAAAGGCTTATTACAGAAACCACAGAACACCATGCCACGCAACAGGTTAGCTTTTGTAGCTTCTCGCGACTTCACCATAATGGATGAAACTAACTTCGGGTCACTTAAGTCTTTTACCTTATTTACTTTCAAGAAGTCGTCTACGCTAATTACTGGCTCAAAGTCATAGAACTCTGTTAAGTCCACAAACGCCTTGCCATAGCGCAACACGCCCGTATATGCTGTGTCACGCAGCATTTTACTGACGTTGTCTTTGTCCCATTTGTAACTCTGTGGCTTTTTGCCCTTCTTGCGAAGTGTATAGCCTGTAGTGTTAAGCCACCTAGCTATTTCAAGCTGTCCCCAACCTTCCAAACGCTTCTCGAAGGCTTCTTTTATTAAGATGAAGTTGTTGCCGTCAGGAAAAAGTCTGCCATTACTGATGTAGTAACCGTGCTTCATTTCGTCAAAGAACACCCCGTCTTCGGTTTTACGAATGTTGCCCCTTGTAACGCTCTCACTAAGGTGTTCAGAGTATTGCTTAGACAGAACAAATGAGATACCCAATAGCATTTTGCCAGTCGGGCTATTTTCAAATGAAGATGTAGCAAAACGAAGGTCTTTGAGTATACCCTTGTCAAGCAAGTCAATTATCTCACCCGCTTCTTTCATGTTGCGGGCTAACCTGTCTGGGTGCCAAGCAATTATGCCATCAAACTTGCCAGCCTTTACATCGTCAATCATCTTACGAAACAGAGGGCGTATGTCTGGCTCTTTGGCGCTACACTTTTCTTCGATTGGTTTACCGACAAGCTGTAATGGTGTTGGCTCAGCAGCCATGACCTCACGCTTCATGCAATCAGCTATCTGGTCAGGTATGCTTCGTTCTTGGCGTTCCTCACCTTTTGTAGACTTTCGGGCATATATGACGTACTTGAGTTGAGAAATATCAATATCTCTAGGGTCATAAATAGGGAACAGAGTTTGTAACATCTGTAGAAACTCTTTGGGTGTGGTCTGTTCGTCTGCCATCTTACTGACATTATAGGCTAAGCAATGGTTCGTGTAGCTTATGCCTGATAATAATTACAGTAAAACTTTATTGCCGTTCTTATCAAAGACGTACATAACACCATCGTTATCATCAATTTTCGGCGTTGCTCGTAGCTTCTCTAAAAGGGCTGCTGTATCAGCTAAACCAACTTTACGAGGCAAAGGTATAGCGGCAACCTCAAGGAGTTTCTGAACTTCTTCAAGAACTTCCCCAAGCTCAACCAAGCTATCATCTTCGTTTATATTTTTGGGACTATTGGTAGCCGCCCTAAGCTCGTTCTTTTGGACAGTAGTGCTGTCCGTTAGCAAAGAAGAATGCATAAAAACCCTTCATTGCTTCGTTGAACGGACGAAGTTAATGATTGGTTTTATGCAGTTCGCATCTAACTCGTTATGAGCTTAACTAGATGCATAGTTCATAATTCATTATACGCTAAAACATTAGCTTTGTCCACTTTAAATTTTGGGCTAACACCTTAGACTTGGCAAAGATTGTGCAATACGATGCACAAAGTTCTTTGCAAGACCCTGCAAGGAACTTCTCATTTTATTAACAAAAAATTCCGTCACGCGTGTCGCTATCTTCTAAGCAGAAGATGCTTTTGCAAGACCTTGCAAAACTAGGGGAGCCTAGTCGTCATACAAGTCAGCAAACACGTCATCTGTGCTAGTGCTAGCTTGAACTGTGGCTTGCTCAATGGGTTTAACGGCCACTGTAGCCATAACTTCTGCTTCGTCAGTATCGTCAGGTTCTAAGGCTGTTAGTTCGGCGGCAATAACCTTAAGGGCTGTGTGGTGTGGTCTAGCAGTTTGTTTAATGACTTTGTCGGCGGCTACTGCGTGCATAGTTGCCAGTATTTTCATTAACGAATCATCTTGGGCGTTGGCTTCTGTTTGACTGCTCCATTCAGCATCTTCATCTACTGGGTGTAGACCAAACTCGTTTCTGGCTTTACGTTCTAAGTACCACTTAGCGGCTGTTAGGTTGCCACCATTGATAGCTTGCACTACTATCTTTTTGGCACGCAGGGTTACATGGGTTTTAGCTAGTTCCATTTTGTGCGCAAAGGCTTCATCAGTAGCTTTGTGGTCGTAAAAAGTCCTTCTACCAATATCAGATACAAAACAGGCTTCTGACACGCTTAAACCGTCCTTAAATGCCTGTTCCAGTTTCTGCACTACGTCTTTATCAATAACTGTTGGACGACCACCTACGTTGCTCATGTTACGAATTATAGCTACGGGTGTTGTTTATGGCTATTGCACGAGCATAAAAACACATCATATCAACAGATGAGTAGTATACTGTTGGCAAGGAGTTAGTTATGGACAACCTTAATTCACATAAGCTACAAGCGGCAACAAATTATATAGATTCTTGGCTGACTTTTAACTTTGATAATTCCCGCGTTCCAGCAATGAGTGTAGCTATCCAGCACGGTGATAAGCTAGTCTACTCTAAGGCTTTTGGCCATGCCAATCTAGCCAAAAAAGACAAATTGACCACTGACCACACTTTCCGCATTGCTTCGCACTCCAAAACCTTTACAGCCACAGCAGTTGCGCAACTTAAGGAAGCTGGCAAACTACGGCTTGATGATACGGTTAGCCAACACTTGAAGTGGTTTAAGTCCACTAAGGACAAGCGAATTAGTGAACTAACTATTCGTCAATTGCTAAACCACACGGCTGGTGTTATACGAGACGGTGAAGATGCTAACTACTGGCAACTACTACGCAAGTTCCCTGATGAAGCCGAGCTTAAGCAATATATTACTAGTGCCAAGTTAATTTATGATGCTGACGTTGAATTTAAGTATTCCAACTTTGGCTTTTCATATCTTGGGCTGCTCATTGAGGCAGTTAGTGGTAAGAGCTATCGCCAGTATGTAACCGAGAACATAGTTAACAAGCTGGGGCTTAAGTCTACTGGACCAGACCTAGATGCAAAAGCCAACAAGACACTAGCTACTGGTTATGGCATTATGCTATTTAACAAAGACCGTCGAGTGTTTGACCACATAGATACTCGTGCTATGTCATCAGCCACAGGCTTTTATTCTACAGCCGAAGATGTGTGCAAATACTTTGCTGCTCACTTTTTTGGTAATAGTACCCTTATTACTGATGCATCAAAACGCGAGATGCAGCACGGCTACTGGAAAGCTAAGTTTACAAAGGAACGCTACGGACTAGGGATGGTTAACTACAAAAAGAAGGGTTGGACTATATACGGTCATAGCGGTGGCTTTCCTGGCTTTATAACCAACACTCAATTTGATGCTAAACGCCAGCTAGTCGTGACTTCACTTACGAATGCCAACGAAGGTGTGGCTAAGAAGGCTACTACTGGTATTTTAAGCATTATTGATACCTTCCAGCAGGATACACCTGAAAAGTCTAAGACAGGCGATATCAAGGCATTTGCGGGTAGGTTCTACGGTACTTGGGGTGCAACAGACGTTATTGCTGTTGGCAACAAACTAATGGCAATAGAACCAACTGGCTGGAATGATGACTTTGAACAATGTCAAAAGTTATCGGTTGTTGATAGTAAAACTTTAAAAATAGACGAAGCTGGCGGTTATGACTCACCTGGAGAAATCGTAAATTACGAGTTTGGTACTAACGGCAAAGCAAAAACAATAACCTATGCTGGCACTAAAATGCTGCCGTTAGAGCAAGCTAAAAAGGAAGGCTGGTTTTAATGAAACTTGTTCTTTGTTCAGAAGGCTTTCATACCCCAAACACCGTACAGGCGTGTGTCGAACTATGCGGTAAGCCGCAAAATGAAATAACCATAGCAATTATTAACGAAGCCTACGCTGTTGAGGAGGGAGACAAGCGTTGGGTTCTGGACAACCTAAACGATGTTGCCAAGAACTTTCCTGCTGGGATAGACATTGTAAACTTACTAGCATTACCGATTGATGAAGTAGAGAGGCGCATTAGTAGCAAGGACGTTATATTTGTTGTTGGTGGTAACACTGACTATCAAATGTATGTATTTGAAAAGTCAGGCTTCGCAAAACTTCTGCCTAAGTTATTAGAAACTAAGGTGTATGTAGGTAGTAGCGCTGGCTCAATGGTAATGGGCAAACGAGTGTCATCAGAAGCCTATCACAAAATATACGGTGAGCGAGATGACTTTGGGGTAACAGAATACATGGGGCTAGTAGACCTAGCTATTAAACCGCACATGAACTCGCCACACTTCCCAAATAACCGACCTGAAATAGTTGAAGACGTTGCAAGCGGTATGAGCTTCCCCGTATATGGGTTGCAAGACGATAGTGCCATTGTTATCAACGGTGATGAGCAGAAGTTTATTGGCAGTGAACCATATAAAGTCAAAAGCTAATTTGCTGAACAAAATGACGAATATCTCATTATTGCATAATATGTTAATTAACAGAGGTGGCTTAAAAATATAGCAGCCCTTGACAATCCACTTTCAAGCTAAAATATCACACTGACCTCTGTTATAAGCTGGTGTACAATGCTCATTGTGCGACATAGTTTGATAATTGTTTTTGCTTATGCTTGGTAATTATCGCAGATGTAATTAGAATGAGCCTATGGCAGAACGTGGACCAATACAGGACGTAAACATTCAACTTGGTGATGATGTTTCAAGAATGCTTTATGAAGCATCAAAACTGACTCACGATAACAGACCTGGCTTGTTAGTTGAGTTCCATGAATCTTTTTCTGGCTTCCGTGCGATACCAGGAACAATGCTTAAAGACGTAGGTAACTTGTACCTTAACCTTGCCTTTGATGGTGTGGGCACTAAAGTAGAAGTTGCAGAACGTCTTGATGACCACTCGGTAGTAGCACACGACTTATTCGCAATGGTTTGTGACGATGCGGTTGTGCGAGGCGCAGAACCCGTAGCTATTGGCTCTATTCTTGACGTAAGACAGTTAGACGATACCGAGCATACCAGAAATGCAGTAAAACAACTTGGACAAGGTTACGTTGAAGCTGCTAAGGCTGCTGGTGTAGTTGTGGTAAACGGTGAAGTTGCTGAACTGGGCGATAGAGTCGGCGGTTATGGAGACTTCAATTATAACTGGGGCGCAACGGTTTTATGGCTTGCGCATAAGGAAAGAATACTCACCGGACACCAAATACAACCAGGTGATGCTCTGGTTGGGCTTGCTGAACACGGTTTCCGCTCGAATGGTATTACAGATGTTCGTAAGGCAATGCTGGAACACTATGGACCAGAGTGGCAAGACATTGTTGTTGAAGAGTTGGGACAACTATCTCTAGGAAGGTTGGTTCAAAAACCTTCAATTATTTACTCTCGTTTTGTAAGTGAACTGACTGGCGGTTTTGATATAGATAAAGAGCCTAAAGCAAAAGTAACGGGAGTAGCCCATATTACAGGTGGAGGTCAACCAAGTAAACTGGGACGAATGCTAAAGCCTTCTGAACTAGGTGTAACTATAAGTGACCCCATTGAACCTCCTCGCATTATGCTAGAAGTTCAACGGTTACGAGAATTTTCAGATGAGAAAGCGTATGGGAAATGGCACTTGGGACCAGGCATGGTTATTGCTACACCAGAACCAAATAAGGTGTTAGCCGAGGCGCAAGCACAAGGTATAGTGGCACAACAAATAGGTCAGATAACAGATGAACCAGGTATTCGTATTAAGAACCGAGGAGCCGTTCAGGACGAAGAGTGGCTAAGTTTCTAGGTAACCTGTATGCCTATTAGACCTGAGACTATCGTGGGAATAGCCGGAGGGAGTTGTAGCGGCAAGACATCACTTGAAAAGAACTTGTCTGCCCGACTTGGTGAAAGACTATCTGTATTTCCTTTTGATGATATGTTCGTAGGTGTCAATGCTTTGCAAGGAGTTGTTGTTGATGATTGGGAAAGTCCAAGTCTCTACCGATGGGATGACTTCTTTACTGGTCTTCGCGAATTAGAGCTTGGAAATACAGTAACAATAGATGCTAACTCTAGAGAAAGTACAGAGGCAGGAATTACTTCAAGAGTAATTGAGCCACGTCCCATTATTGTGGTGGCGGGGTTTCTTGCACTTCACGATGAAGCTGTTCGTTCGCTTTACGACACCACTATTTATATTGATATAACCGAGAAAGAAATTATTAGACGCAGAAAAGCTAGAGCCAATCCAGACAGTCCCTGGGATACGGACGAGTACATAAATGGCGGTCTGATACCCGGTCATCGTAGGTTTGTAGAGCCACAACGCAACTTGGCTGACTTTGTAGTCAATGGGATGGTAACCCCTGACTCTTTAGCAGATGAAGTAGCTAATATCATTGGTGCTTAAAACACCAATCCCTCAATTAACTGGGGTTGCTTCGGTCTAGTAACCCGTAACTTATCAAGTAACCTCTGTGACTGGTCAGGGTTCTCGGTGATATACTTAAACAGTTCAAGTAAGATATGTGTGTCTCGACCAGTTATTTGTATATTTTTTGATGTCGGGGTGTGGCGCAGTTGGCTAGCGCGCGTCGTTCGGGACGACGAGGTCGCCGGTTCAAGTCCGGCCACCCCGACCAGTAGATAATTCAATGGCTTATAAGAAAGTACTATTGAACTATAATAGTGCCGGCTGCTTCTGGGTGCAGTTCATCGTGGTAGTGGTATGTTCCAGCCTTATTAAACGCGTATCTGTATGTACCATTGAAAGCCATGTTGGTTTTAGAGTCGAGTGATGGCAAGCTGGAATGGCTTGGATAGGGATCGGCTGCAACTCGATGAGAGTTTCCAGAATCTACGTTTGTCCAGATTACGACCGTGCCGACCTTAACTTTCAGCGTGTCAGGTACAAAAAGACCATCCTCACTAATGTTTACTGATGCTGTACGCGGTGGTGTTATTACTGGCGGTTTAGGATCTTTATGGGTTAGGTTTTTAATCAGCATTATTCCAAGAACAAGGATGACTACGGCTACAATTAGTCTTGTTATATTCTTCTTGTTCATGTTTCCCCTTATTGTACCGTTACGGTTAGAACTGGCCTGTGCGATATAGTCGGTGCGTTTCTTGTCGAGTAAGCTGTGCTATTGGTATCTGTTGAATCGACTCGTATTGAATAGGTGCCATCTGCTGTAATGTAATTGGACAAATCAACTAGGTAGTAATGGTTTTTGCTGACAGAACCTAGTGAATAGAGCGTGTTGGTACCTTCGGCTGGTGCGTTGTTCCAGGTGACAGTTGCCTCATTCCAGTTATTATCTGAAACTGGGTTGACGTTACCTCCATGGCTCGATGAATCAATATTCCAAAGTTGTAGCATTGCGCTGCTAACCGTTCTGCCAGCTATGCCAGTTACGTTGAACTTCATAATGAAACTCTCTGCTGGGCTGGCATCTGCTGTCATTGTCGAGCCTAGCCCATAATTATTGTCTGGACGGCTCTTATGTAGACCAGCATCATCAGACGGTGAGATTGTTAGCGTTTGTTGAGATGGTGGTGGCGGAGTCGGCGTAATCACGCTAATCTGATTGCTCTGCGCGCTTTGGTTGTTGGCTGCATCGAAGGCTATCACATAATAAGTGTAGGTCTGGCCCGCCGAGACGGTTGCATCACCAAAAGCGGTACTATTTGTAGTGGCTATTTTTGAGCCATTTCGGAACACATTGTATCCGCCTACACCAACGTTATCGCTACTGGCAGTCCAAGTAAGATTAACTTGAGTCTCACTTATAGCACTACCAGCTAAATTAGACGGAGCAGATGGTGGCGTCGTGTCAGGTAATGCTGGAGTAGTAACAGAGACTGAATTACTTGATGGGCTGGCATTACCAACGGCGTCAAACGCAACAACTGTATAAGTGTAGTTAGTGCTTGGTAAGACAGAGCCATCAGCGTAACCAGTCTGGGTAACAGTTGCAATGACGACGTTATTCCTAAGTACACGGTAACCAGTCACACCAACGTTATCGGTGCTAGCGCTCCACGACAGATTTACATTGGTTGCAGAGCTGGCGGTAGCCGTAAGATTCACTGGAGCAGTTGGTGGTTGTGTATCTGGCGCTTGAGGCGTCGTAAGATTCAGTGTATTACTTGGTTGGCTTGAGTTATTGGCTGCATCTATAGCCACAATGCTGTAGCTGTAGGCTGTATTAGCTGATACCAAAGTATCGTTATAGGTAGTGGCTGATGTAGCTGAAACAGTTGCAATTACAACATTGTTCCTAAGTACACGGTAACCAGTCACACCAACGTTATCGGTGCTAGCGCTCCAAGATAGATCTACTTCATTGTAGACATTCTTAGTAGAGGTTAGATTAGCGGGTGCAGATGGCGGTGTAGTGTCAGCATTCTTAACCGTAATACTAACGCTAGCTGAGGTAGTAGAATTGCCGGCTACATCTGTGGCAACTGCTTGAATTGCGTGAGTACCATCAGGAACAGTTTTGCTATCCCAGTTTATCTGGTAGGGGCTGGTGGTAGATGAGTTGACTACATTACCATCGACTAAGAAGACAACCTTAGCAATACCACTACCTCCAGAATTATCTGTTGCCGAGGCTGTAATTGGAACGCTGCTACCGCTGACTGTTTGTCCAGCTGTGGGAGCAGTCACATTGACTGTTGGCGCAGTGGAATCGGCACAATTTTCACCGGTACCCGTTGGTTGGCAAGTGTCAGATATAAGCAATACTCTATCTAGTCCGACGCCGACTCCCCTACCAACCATAGTGAAGGTATGGTTGCCAGCCGAAAGAACAGCAGTTGTATGAGAACCAGTATTACCATCTTGATAATCCACCCAGGTCAAGGCATTTGGAACTAGAGCAGCATTGCCGCCAACAATAATCGGACAAGTTGCATCTATCTGAAGAAAGTAAGAATTATTGGTCGCATCCGCCGCTGAAATCCTGCTCCATATATGGTATGTACCTTGGGCTGGCGTACTAATAACTATTGTCGCCGTTCCAAGTGCATTGTTAGGGGTGTTTTGACAGGTCGTACCATTATTGATAGTTACAGAAACTGGACTCGATGTAGTAACATGTCCGCCCGTATCGTAGGCTTTGGCAGTTAGAGTTTGACTTCCCGAAAGGGTGCTAGAATTCCAGCTAAATGTATACGGAGATGTGGTATCAGTATTAAGTAGGGTTGAACCATCGTAAAATTCAACTTTCGTAACGCCTATATCATCGGTGGCATTGGCACTAATGGTAACTGGACTAGATGTTAGGGTTGCGCCGTTAGCTGGTGCTGTTATATTGACGGCCGGCGGATTATCAGACGGTGGGGGCGGTGGCGGTGTTGAATTGAATACAATTGGGCGAATGTCAGTGCCGGAAGAAATTCCTCCCAAGTTTGTGGTTGGTGCGCCTAATAGATTTAGCCATAATAGACTTTCCCCTGAGTAATGCGGATTCGTAGTTGTATTATTGAACTGCCCACAAGACCAACAGGCAAACAAGTTAGGTTTGGGGTTGTCTTCGTCGTACCAAACTTGAACAAATACTTTTCCGGCTTTGTAGGCCGGTGAATCAAAGATAGATTGCATGCGAGTAGACAGCCAGGTATCTACTGTACTGTTGGCGCAGTCGTGACCGTCATTACAAAGAGTTGGCGTGATAAAACTAAAACCTGTTGGAGGACTAGAAAAGTTGAACTCGGTTAGGGGTCGGACTTCATTTACACAAGCCGCCTTGTCAACCGGATCCCACATATACATATCAGGGATGTGTTTTGCTGCATTGCCGGAAGCCGAACAACCAGTGGTAGCCCCCTCGACATATGATTTGCTGGGGATTCCAGCGTTTCTAAAGACGCGTTGGATGTTATTGCCACTATAGCTGCAAGTAGTAGACGGAGGCTGACAGTCACTACTAATACCATTAGGATCATTAACACCGGCCCAGGCACCGATATACTGGGTTAGGGAGTTCTCAGATGTATTGATTTCTGTATCATTTGCGAAGACACCACATTGAGCAGCGACGCTGTGGGTATATGGCATGGTTGGATCACCAAAACCGGCTCCTCCAACATCACCCCAGGTCCGATTTTCTTCAGATATAACTATGACTGTATCGATTGCATTGCCGGTTGAGGCGTTACCACAAACTTTACCAGTTACAGTGGCAGCTGATGCCTTACCAAGTCTGCTTAGTGTACGAGCTGATAGGCCAACGGCTACGGCAAGTAGAGCAGCAATCAAGAGATATAAGGTGGTCTTGCGTAGGGTTCGGTAGGTTGTTGCAGTCGTCATTATGTTATCTCGCTTTATTTATTATGTAGAGCGTCCAAATACGTTCCAAAAGTACTGGTACTGGCCCATTCGGTTGCGCCTTCTACGGCTGTACCTTCACCCCATTCATTAAACGTCGTTATTAGCTGCCATGGCGCATTTGATGCAACCATGTCATTAACGTTTGTTGCCCACCGAGTCGGGTCTCGGGCTAGCCTCGGTGCAGTTTCATCAGCCCGCCAAAAGCCAGGGCTAATAGAGTAGGAGTATCCAGATTGGCTATCTTCGGCAGTGGCCGGTCCATACTGATGCCATGAATCTGGCTGATTAACGCAAGTCTTATAGCCAGAAAATACTTTAAGGTCAATGTAAAAGCCTATGCCGGCATTTGCTTGAGCCCACTTGTCAGCTAGCGCACAGCTGCCATCGTTGGCGCTGGCGTTATAGACAAAGATAACTGGCTTATTATTTACATAAGCATATGACGGGCTAGTAGTGTAGTTGGCCTTTATATAATTTAAGTCTGATTGAATTTGAGCCACCGTCGGATCGCCAGCGCCCTCTGGTTCATAATATATGCTCCACTTTAGGTTAGAGCCTAGAGCTTGGGTACGCTGCAGTAATAGTGGAATCCGAGTACTTTCACTATGGGTTCCTGTACCCCACCATGAAGCGATTGCAACCTTGATTTTTCCGTAATCCAGCGCCTTAATATGCGCGTCTACAACGCTTTGAGTGGAAGAATCATAGTATCCAAGATCAGGATGATAGGCCACATGAACACCGTTTACACTCCAAGTTTCAGGAAACCACGGGTAGTAAAAAGCCGCTCGAATTGGTGGGGTAAGACTTGTTGGCCCGCCCGAACCGCCTACGCAAGTGCCCCCGAATTGAATTTTTTTCCCACCTGATGCAGCAGTATCTGCACAAATTGTAGTCGGTGAAGTTACCGTGGCATTTTCGGCTTCAAAAGAGGCCATGGGCCCAGCTGCCAAAATCTTAAACAATAAAGCCACGCCAATAATGGCAAAAATTATGACAAAAATATATAACCGTTTTTTGTTTAGCTTACCGAAAAGATGTTTTTTAGCCATTGGTAGTATTAACTTACCTGTTATTCAATTTAACTTAAGCTTATTGATAAAGACAATTAATGTCAATGGTATGTTTATTTAGCCTACAGAGTTTTATGGTTATCCTTATGCTTAGCTACCTATGTCTTGCAAGAGGTGAGATAATAAGGGCATGAATGCCCGCCGCGAAATTAGACGAATCAAATACCAGCGTCGCAAAACTATTGCTAAAACTATTGCTAAAGTTACACGCTACTACGCTAAAGGTGACAAAGATGCCATGTTTGGCTGCATTTGCGATAGTTTCGTGAAACTGGGCGGTATATATGTAAAGTTCCTACAAGGTGTGCTATTGCAGAGCTCGCAATTCCAGAATTGGCTAGAGGCTAACCGCTACAAGATTTTTGAAAACCTAGACCCCGACCCAATAGATATTTACGTCTTAGTAAATCATCAGCTGGGTGAGCGGGCCAATCAGTTCAAAATGATCAGCCGGGTACCATTTGCGGCCGGTAGTTTTGGCCAAGTTTATCTTGGTGAACTTAGTAGCGGCGAGCAAGTGATCATAAAGGTGCTGAGACCCTTTATTCGGGAGACCTTGCGCTATGACACCAAAATACTAGGACGGTTTGGCTGGTTTTTTATCAAAACGGTTACCACGCTTGATGCCAATATGAAGGCTGGTGTGCGCTATGTGTTTGATACTACTATGCGCGAAACTGATTACATCAATGAAGCTAAGGCTGCGGAACGTATGTATGAAGCGTTTAAAGACGATCCGCAAATTGTTATTCCCAAAACGTATAGTGATCTTTGTACTTCACAAATTTTGGTACAAGAATACATTGGTGGGTTGTCTGTGGCAGATCTAATTGCCAGTACTAAAGATGGCGTGTCCATGCGCCGAATTGTACGTGAGCGGACTGGCTCTGACTTGGAAGAACAAATAGCTAGCCTCGGCTACAAGTTCTTTAGCAGTTTATTTACCAAAGGTATTACTCATGGCGACCTCCACCCAGGTAATGTCCGCCTACTGCCTGACAACAAGGTTGGCATGCTAGATTTTGGCATCACTGTCGAAAAGCCAGCTCAACCCTATGTTCTCTACAAATTCCTGGAGCAGTTCGATAAAGCCACCCAAGGCAAAGCTCAGCCAGCCGATATGTTTTTGGAATATGTGCGACTCTACCAGACCGACTTGTTTTATGCGCTGGAGGCGATCGACACCTATACCAAGAATAAGTACGACATTGTTAGCAAACTTAAAACACATATCAACAAAGTCTTTTTTGACACAAACGATCCACAGGAATTTGCAAATACTAAACATGATGCCTTTATTGGCGCTACCATAAATAAAACAGTTAACCGGTCTAACCGTTTTGGTATAGTTGCCCATCTCAAAAACGCTGATGTGCTGAGAGCGGCTCAGACCTACCATACCCTAGCTACTTCGCTAGATGCCTTTCACCTAATTGCCCCCGTATATAGTGCCGTTGTGGCAGATATGAAAGAATTTGACCCGTCTATTACCCGTCCTATGGCCAATCCCCTGTCTATTGACCAAGCTCTGGAAATTGTTAGCCGCTGGCTAGAGAGAGTGGCTGAGCGTGACGGCGCATTGTTCCGTACCATCCAGGGGTTAATTAGGCAGGGCGTAAAGGATAAAGAGCTTGCTAAAAACTAATAAAAGTGAGATAGTTATAACAATATGAAGTATATTTCTGTGTTCCTTACAATCTTGCTAATTTGGGTGGCTGCTATTTTAATAGCCATTACCCGCAGCAACGCAAATGAGATATTTGAACTTTACGTAGTAGTGATGTTCTCTACGATTGTATTGTTCCTTATTGGTTTCTCTAAAAAATAGTTATGGCAACCAGGACTAAATCCTCTATTGCCGCCATCAAGCGGCGGCGTACTGCCCGCCTCGCTAAGTTACTGACGCGTGTATATTACCTGCACCGTCGTAAGCGTTATGAAGAAATGAGCACTCTTGTATGCGAGGAGTTTGTGAGCTTCGGTGGCGTATACATTAAGTTTTTACAGGGGGTTATGCTGCAAAGTGCCATGGTCAAACAATGGCAAAACCCAGACAAAATGAAGATATTTGAAACGGTAGACATTGAACCTCTAGATATTTCTGAAATTCTAAAGCACGAGCTTGGACCCGCCCAGTTATCACAAATTGCTCTAGTTCAGCCCCAGCCATTTGCAGCCGGTAGTTTTGGGCAAGTGTATTATGGCCAGCTAACTAATGGTCAAGCCATTATTATCAAGGTGCTGCGGCCTATGATCCGCGAATTGCTGCGCTATGACCTCAAACTGCTTAGCAACTTTAGCAAAAGCTTCTTTGCGCGGACCTATAGCATGGAGGCAAACATTAATGATGTTATCCGGGAGTTTAGGGTAGCTACCTTGCGTGAGACCGACTATATTGCCGAGGCTGCCTTTGCTAACGAACTTTATGAAGCTTATAAAGATCATCCTGGTCTGGTTATCCCCAAAACCTACACAGATCTATGCACTGACCACATAATTGTCCAGGATTATGTAGAGGGCGTATCAGCCGCCCAACTCATTAAACTGCAAGAACAAGGTGTTGACCCTAAAACCTATGTGCACGAAACGCTAGGTTCAGACCTGGATCAACAATTATTTACGCTTGGGTACGAAATGCTGAATGGTGTGTTTAACCTGCCACGCATACAAGGCGATCCTCACCCCGGCAATGTTCGTCTGATGACAGGTAACCGTGTTGGCCTAATCGACTTTGGTATCTCAGCTACTAGTCCCTCAAACAAGTCAGCTTTTTATGGCATTTTAAAAGAATGGAACCGCATGTATCAAGGCGAGCAAGATGTAGCCACGCTGTTTGAGCAATTTATCCGCTTTTTTGTTAGCGATCTGTATTGGGCACTAGAAAAACTAGCCACCTTTAACCCAGACAAGCTGGCTGATAATGCCAACTTTACTAAAGAAGTAGGCAAAGTGGCACAGGAAGCTTTTAGTCGCGTGGCTGGCACAGATGATATCCGCCCTATGCTTGAAAACGGCAAAATTATGCAGATTATTAATAAGACCGTAAACCAAGGAAATCGCTTTGGGTTTGTGGTTAAGATTGAGTCTTCAGAAATCCTGCGTGCTTCACAGACCTACCTGACACTAATCGAAACGCTGGGCAGACGTGAGACCGTCTTGCCTTCCGTATTCAGGCATGTAGTAGAGCAAGCAGCTATAACTCATCCCGAGCTATTGGAACCGCCTACAAACACTATGGGTGTTAATAGGGCAATAGAGATTGTAAGCAATTGGTTAGAGCGAGTGGCCGTACGTGACCCCAAGCTCTTCCAAGAACTGATGGGACGTATTAAACTAAAGACAGGCAGGTCTAAGACCAAGGAGAGAAGCCATGTTTAAAGAATTCATGTTTTTCATAAAGTATCCCTACACAGCGGGTGTAATTGCCACCATTTGGCTAGGTAGCGCAGTGCTGCTAGCAATCAATCGTGACACACCAGCTTTTAAAGTAGTGTTGATCAATATGGTAGGTAGCGTGATTGTAGCCGCCATCGGTTTCAACGGCACCAAAGAAACCTAAAAATCTAATCAACTTGTTTTTGAATTAGAGAAATGGCTTTTGCGAGTCCTGTTTGATTGTCTGATTCTATTAATGCTGCATTAAATTGCCAGGGTTTGTCTGTAGCAAGTTCGTTTTTATTGACTACACCATCGTGCCAACGAGGTATTACAGATTCAAGTTTAACGCCCAGGCTTGAATGCAGTACTCCGCACATGCCTACATCTGTGATGTGGGCTGTGCCTCCGGGCAGGACCATGGCGTCAGCCGTCGGTGTGTGCCAATGGTCGCCAATTACGGCCGTAACTTTGCCGTCCAGGTAGTAGCCCATTATTACCTTTTCGCTACTGTAATCTCCATGAAAGTTTAGGATAGTAGCAACCCTCTGTTTGCCCTGATTGTCTGACAAAATTTTATCAATTGCTTTAAGCGGATTGTCGTAGTCCACTTTGGCATGGCCAAATGTTTCTCCAAGTAAAGAAATTACTAGCACTGGGCCCTGTTTGCTCTGGTAATATTTCCAACCCTTGCCTGCGCTAGTAGGCATGTTGGCAGGTCCAATCACTGGTTTATTAGAGTCTTCAAGTAGTGGCATTAGCTCATCGAGCTTAGGTGTATGATTGCCGCCTGTAAAAAAATCCACACCGACATCTTGTAATCGCTTCATGTCTGCCGCTGTCATACCTTTGCCTGCGCTTACGTTCTCTGCCTGTGCAATTACAATGTCAATTTGCTTATCTTGTTTGAGATCAGGCAAAACCTGGCCAACCACATCAATACCTGGCTCACCCATAATGTCGCCGATGTATAGAATATTCATTTCTAAAATTTGTAGTTTTTGGCTACATGAACACCAAGACTAAAAACCCCGCCAATAATTGCAAGAATACCGAGCATAACCACCTTGCCGATTATTACAATAATTACGCCCAGCAACAAAAGTCCAACAGCCGTTAAAATTAGGGGTTCTGCAAACCGTGGTTTGGGAGGAGTAATAATAGGCTTTGGAAGCTCTGTCATAGATTTATTGTAACTCATAGTGCCATCCAGGCTGCCAGCTAAATTTATGATTTAAACAGTCCTCAATGCTTTTACCATCAATCCAAACATCTAGGCCATAATGTGTTGCCCTGCTGCCAAAAATAATGACGTTTTTATATGGCATTTCTCTCAGATCATCTATGAAGCTTTTCATCCGCTGCATGGCGTCAGCATAGCTTTCGCCTCCTGGGAATGGTTTGGTTACATAATCTAGCTTTCTGTTATCCAGTTCATCTTTTGGACTCTGTTCCAGATCACCATAATTACACTCACGAAGTCGCCAATCTATAAATAGCTTTTTCGAATCAATTTTAGGGAATGCAATACGCGCTGTTTCATACGCTCTTTGCAAATCAGATGTAAACACTGCATCAAAATCGGCTAGATTATACCGCTTACTAAGCTCTTTTGCCTGTTCAATTCCTGTTTGGGACAATTCAACGTCGTTCCAGCCAGATGCATGATTGGCTTCATTATCAAGAGTTGTAGAATGGGCTTCGAATATTACTTGCATGCCGCTTGTATTACTTGGCGAACTCTACTGCACGTGTTTCACGGATGACGTTGACCTTAATGGTTCCTGGGTACTGCATGGTGCTCTCTATCTTAGTAGCAATGTCGCGAGCAAGCTTTATAGCTGCTAGATCGTCAATGTCTACTGGGCGAACAAAGACTCTTACTTCACGGCCAGCGCTAATAGCATAAGATTTTTCTATTCCATCAAAGCCGTTAGCAACATTTTCTAGGTCTTTCATGCGCTCAGCAAAGTTCTCTGCACTAATATTTCTTGCACCTGGACGAGATGCACTAATGGCATCTACTACGCGGACAATCAGAGCTTCTGTAGTGGTAGCTTCCATGTCGTCGTGATGGGCTTCGGCTGCGTGGGCAACTTCTTCCGGAGCCCCGTATTTTCTAAGCATCTCGCCACTAATGTGATGGTGCTTGCCTTCAATTTTGTGCGTTAGAGCCTTGCCAAGGTCGTGTACTAGAGCAGCGTATTTAGTGGTCTTTACATTGGCACCAACTTCCTCGGCTATGATTCCGGCAATATGAGCCATTTCAGTAGAGTGCTTCAGCACGTTTTGGCCATAGCTGGTGCGGTATTTTAACTCGCCAAGTAGCTGTAAAATTTCTTTAGGAATACCAATGATGCCAACCTCACGGGCAGCATCTTCGCCAGCGCGCATAACATCTTTTTGCACGTTGTTTTGGGCTTTTTCTACAATTTCTTCGATACGGCCCGGGTGCACACGGCCATCCTTGAGTAACATCTCTAGGGCTTGGCGAGCAACCTCGCGGCGTACAGGATCAAACGAACTGAGTATGATCATGCCGGGGGTGTCGTCTACCAAAATGTCTACACCAGTAGCTCTTTGCAAAGCCTGAATGTTGCGGCCCTCTTTACCAATAATCCGACCCTTCATTTCCTCGTCCTCAAGCTTTACGGCCGTGACTGTGCGCTCAGCTGTAACCTCGCTAGCCATACGCTCCATAGCGCCAACTATGATAGCGCCAGCTGTTTCTTCTGCATTTTCTTTGGCTTCAGTTTGCATTTTTGCGACTAGGCCTGTTAGGTCGCCCTTGATGTCGCGCTCGGTCATCTTCATAAGTTTGTCTGCAGCATCTTCTTTAGTTAGCTTGGCAATTTTCTCTAACTTGTCTTGCTGTTTTTTGCGAATATCGCGGATTTCATTTTTGAGGCTTTCTACCTCATCTTCGCCCTTGCGCAAACGATCACTGCGCTTGTCTAGATCGTCAAGTTTTTTGTCTATTGTTTCCTCACGGGAAATTAGCCGGGATTCCATATCTTTTTGTTCGCGCCTACGTGTCTGGTCATCTTTGCGAGCTGTTTCTGCAATATCGGCTGCTTTTTCCCGGGCTTCGGCCACTAGCTTGTCTCCGTCTTTCTTGGCCTTGGCTAGTTCTTTTTTGGCTGCATCCTCAGCTGAGCCTAGTTTCTTTTTGGTTATAACCGTGCTTGCGCCAAAACCAGCGCCAATGCCTACAACGGCCAATACAATGGTAATTGGATCCATATATCCTCCTATGCCAGATTGGATAGGCGGCATCACTATCACTTCATTAGCCACTCACACCATCTGAATATCAAAATAAATAAAAAATGTCAGAACGTTGGACCTGGTCCCAAAACAGAGTCAAATCCTAAGGCATACTATACGCTTTTTTTTGTGTCCCGGTCAAATGCTTGCGGTTATTTGCGAGGTTTTGTAATGTGAGGTTCACTGCCATATTCGGGCATAACAACTTGCTCGTTTTTACCTTCTTTTAGCTCCCGAATTCCTTCATCAATCCAGTTATCACCCATGCCGCCAACAATTGGAATGTTAAGGCTATAAGCTAGAGTATTTGCCACAGTCAGCCCAATCCTGAGTCCTGTAAAGCTGCCCGGTCCCCTAAAACAGACCAGTCCCTCTAAGCCTTCTTTTTGCATGCTCAGATTATGCGTGGATAAAAGTTGTTCAATTTGAGTATGGAGGGTTTCGGCTAATTGACGGTGGGCGGGCCAAGTCTTGTAGGAGAGTTTTTTGCTATCTTCAAACAGGCCAATTTCTGCTTCTGGTTTATCTGTGCGAATGGTTAGGATTTTCATTTTAGATTTTCCATCAAGTATTCAAGTGGCTTTGGACAAACAAACTCAAGCAGGCGTGTATCCTCGTCAATGGTCTTGAACTTTATAGTAAGGCGACTAGTAGGAAGCACGTCGCGAACTAGATCTGCCCATTCAACTACTATAGTCACGTGCTCGTCGCCAACTAGCTCATCAAGCTCACGGGCGACTATGCCGGCTTCATGCAGTCTATAAAAATCAAAGTGGTGTAGCTCTGACTCACCAGATTTATATACTTTGCTGATAGTAAAGCTGGGGCTGGCAACTTTGTCTGAACTCCCAAAACCACGAGCCAGGCCGCGTACAAACGTAGTTTTGCCGCCGCCCAAATCGCTGACCAGCTCTATCACCTCGCCGCCTCGCAGATTATTCCCTAGATGTACACCTATCTGCCCAGTTGTATCGGTGCTTTTTGAAAGCGTTTGCCAGGTCACTCCTATACTCATATCCCCGTATAGTAATTATAGATCTATAAACTCGCAAGCTTTTAGTACATTGGTGGGTTAGGGAATACTCGATCCAATATAGCTGCGCTATACTATGTGTATGCTGCGACTGAGTGGATCACTGCTAAATCAATCTGTTTTAAGTCTGCGTACGGGCGGGCAAATTGCCGTTATTACCGGGACTATAATCAACCCTAACAACTTGAAGGTAGAAGGGTTTTACTGTCAGGACTCAAAAGACAAAAAAAAGCAGCTGGTTCTTTTGTACAAAGACATCCGCGACATCATAGCAAAAGGCATAGTGGTGAATGACCACGAGGTCTTAAGTGAGCCAGATGAGTTGGTAAGACTTAAAGACATTATGAATTTGCGTTTTGAGCTTATGGGCAAGCAAGTCCTGACTGTTAGCAAACAGCGTATAGGCAAGGTGAACGACTATGCAGTCGAGACAGAGACAATGTACGTGCAAAAACTGTATGTGGGCCAGTCGCTGATAAAAAGCTTTACTGGTGGCAGCTTGAGTGTGGACCGTACACAAATAGTGGAAATTACCAACCGCAAAATTGTGATCCAAGACATACTGCAGGGAACTGTGGCCACAGCTGGAGCTATAGGTTAATCTTCGGATTCTACCTGCATAGCCTCTTTAATGTCGCCATAGTTGTAGCCCTGGCGAGAGAGGTACTGCATAAGTTTTAGATCGTCCTTGTATTTGGTTTGTTGACGTTTTTTAACCACTAGCTCGTGCAGAACCTCTGCCTCGATGGTTTCATCAGCTGCCAAGACTTGGTTAATAATTTCGCTTGATACTCGCTTTTGGCGCAGCTCCTGGATTAGCTTGCGTTTGCTAATGGGTTTTAGAAGCCGTCTGTTATTGACCCACGCAGTCGCAAAAGCTAAATCGTCCACATAACCTGCCCTGCTTAACTTGTTAAGTATATTTTCAATTTCCTCTTGCTCGTACTTTTTGCGTTTTAAGTAATCTGTTATTTCCCACTTACTACGCTGGCGGATTGCTACGAGGCCCAGCGCACGGTCATATGCTTTGTCTAGCTTAGCCTTGTCTTCTAATTCCTCTAGCTCCGTTTTGTTAAGTTCCTGCCCAAGCCTGAGCCCAGAGTTAATAAGTTCTAGCTCACCCAAGCTAAACGAATACTTCCCGTCTACATGAACAGCATAGCGATCCTTACGTTTAACCTGCTGTTTGATACTTGTAATCTTCATTTTACGTGTAGAACCGCTCAATCACGTCTCTAAGACCATCGGTAACTTTATCTGGTTTGTCTTTTATTAGTTTCTTTATGTCCTTAAGCGAAAACCATTTTACTGACGCCACTTCCTCTTTTTGCAGCGCCATTTGCTGCGGAATAGCGGTCAAGACTACCTTATATAGATTGTTAAATCTTTTGTGAATTTGGGATTGGTATTTACCCTGTGTGTAATATTTTCCAATTTCATCTAACTTATCTGTTTTGATGCCAATTTCTTCAAATAATTCCCTTCTAGCTGCTGTCAAATAATCCTCCCCTGCATCTACGTGGCCTGCTGCTGAGTTGTCCCAACAGTTGGGCCAAGACATGTTTGGTGCCCTTTTCTGTAAAAGTATTCTGCCCTGGCTATCCTCAACCATTATTCTTACAACGCGATGTATTAGACCTTTGGCATGAGTTTCCGGCATAGTTGCAGCCCTAAGTGGATTATCATTTTCGTCAACAATTTGGATTAAATTGGTTTTTGCCATTGTAGGTTTATATTAACCTCTTATATGCAAAACATAAAATTGATTTTATGTAGTTCTTATGTTAAAATAGCTATTAAGGAAAGTATTTGTTATGCGAAATTTTTATTGTCATGTAGACAAAACTGGTATTGAAGTGGCCGAAAGCGATATGACGGTTCATGATGATACTGCTAGAGTTGTAGCTTTATCTTATAGTTTTTTGTGCCCTAAGGGCTCACACACTTTAAATGAAGTAAATACTAGTGCAGTATGCGAATATTTGGTAGGTAGAGGTGCTCGCCGCAGGGAATATGACTCTACAATCCCGATAGATGAGGTCGCAGAACGTATCTTGATTTCAGAAGCAGAGGGATTAATTAATCTCTTTGAGATTGAAGATCTCGAACAAACTAGTACCGACGCTGTTGATTCTGCAGTTTTGCACTTACAGAGGTAGGTTTATTCCTCTTTTTCGGCGGCTTTAGTTACTAGTTTAGCTAGTTCTTCCATAACTTTAGGGTTTGCCGCCAAATACTTCTTTGCGCCTTCACGGCCTTGAGCAATCTTTTCGCCTTTGTAGGCAAACCAGGCGCCTGACTTTTCTACAATCTCTTTCTCTACAGCCAGATCTAGTACATCGCCAGGCCTACTTATGCCCTCGTTGTACATTATGTCGAACTCAGCTTGGCGGAATGGTGGTGCAACCTTGTTTTTTACCACTTTTACTCGAGTGCGGTTGCCAATAATCTCCTCACCCTGTTTAATCTGGGCAATCCGGCGAATGTCCATACGTACGCTGGCGTAGAATTTTAGTGCGTTTCCACCAGTGGTGGTTTCTGGATTGCCAAACATTACACCAATCTTCATTCGAATTTGGTTGATGAATATAACCGTGGCTTTGGAGCGAGATATTACGCCAGTAAGCTTGCGTAAGGCTTGGCTCATGAGCCGTGCTTGCAAGCCCATGTGTGAATCACCCATATCGCCCTCAATCTCTGCCCGTGGTACTAGAGCCGCAACGGAATCCACGACTATGATATCTACGGCATTGCTTCGTACTAGCGTTTCGGTAATTTCTAGCGCCTGCTCGCCGTTATCCGGCTGGGAAAGCAAAAGGTTTTCTACGTCCACACCAATGCGCTTGGCATAGCTGGGGTCAAGGGCGTGTTCGGCATCAATAAACGCCGCTGTACCGCCATTACGCTGTACTTCTGCAATTGCGTGCAGGCTTAGTGTGGTTTTACCTGAACTTTCTGGGCCATAAATTTCAATTACGCGACCTTTTGGTATGCCACCGCCAAGTGCAATATCTAAAGATAAACTACCAGTTGAAATAGTTTCTACGTTGGCTTTGCTGCCTTCACCCAATTTCATAATAGAGCCCTTACCAAACTGCTTTTCAATTTGGTCAAGCGCCAGCCCTAGAGCTTTGTTTTTGCCCTCGGTTGCGGTTTTGTCTTCAGCCATGCTGCCCTCCTTGTCCACTAGTGTGCCCTTTGGCTGCCACTGTAGATATATTAGTTTGCAACCCCTCACCAGTCGTTATAAATAGTATAGCAAAAGGGTAAAAGGCTGAGTATACAAGCTGATAAATACTGACTCTTCTTATACGGTGCCAGGTCTTATATAATAAGCACAAACATTATGCGTATATCTGATGCTTTGGTGGAAAAGCTTGTACATGTGCACGGAATAAGTGACGCTCAGTTAAATGCGTTGCATGCCCAGGCCAATACAGAGAAGAAACCTTTGCAAGACCTTGTGCTCAAAGCCAACCTGATTTCTGAAAAGGACCTAACCCGCCTATATGCCAAAGAGATTGATGTACCTTATGCCGAACTAAGTGCTCGGGACATTAAGCGTGATGTGCTTAGGCTTATACCGGAGCGGATTGCCAGACAGTACAAGGCAGTAGTATTTGATGTGGCCGAGGACGGCAGCAAGTTGCTGGCCATGGAAGACCCAGACGACATCCAGGCCATTAACTTTTTGCAAAAGCAGCTTGGCACCGATCTAAAGGTTCATCTGGCCACTGAGTCAACTATCCAAACAGCACTGGACCAATACCGGGGCAACATAAGCAGCGAGCTAACCAAAGTAATTTCTCCAGATGCCACGGCCGAAGATGAGGAAGAAGAAGTTAGCGAAGAAGACCTGGCTGAAGACTCGCCGATTGCCCAAACCGTTAATCTCATCATCGAGTACGCTGTTAAAGCCAATGCCAGTGATATCCATATAGAGCCGCGCGAAACCTATGTATTGGTACGCTACCGGGTGGATGGGATTTTGCGTGAAGCTAACAAACTGCCCAAAAAGGTGTTAAGTGCCCTGACCTCACGCATCAAAATATTGTCAAACCTCAAGATTGATGAGCGACGTGCGCCACAGGATGGTCGTTTTAAGGCAGAGGTTAGCAATCAGCTGTTTGCGATTAGGGTGTCAACACTGCCAATTGTTGACGGCGAAAAAGTTGTAATGCGTATCTTAAACGAATCCGCAAAGGCCGCTTCGTTGCAGGAACTTGGCTTTTGGGGAATATCTTTGCAGAACATTAACCACGCCATTACTCAGCCACACGGGCTGATTCTGGTAACAGGCCCTACCGGCTCAGGAAAATCTACTACTTTATTTAGCGTACTTAGTATGCTTAATAATCCTGCTGTTAATATTTCAACTGTCGAAGATCCTGTGGAGTACCGAATACCGGGCACCAATCAAACCCAGGTGAACCCTGTGGCCGGCATGACATTTGTAAATGGCCTGCGCGCTCTACTTCGCCAGGACCCAAACATAATAATGGTTGGCGAGATTCGTGACAGTGAAACTGCCAACTTAGGGGTGCAAGCTGCACTGACAGGTCACTTAGTTTTCTCTACCCTGCACACCAATAATGCTGCCACGTCTTTGCCCCGGCTGCTAGATATGGGTATAGAGCCATTTTTGATTGCCTCGACTGTGCGGGCCGTAGTGGGCCAGAGACTTGTACGTAAATTATGTGTTGATTGTCGGGAATCATACGTACCAGATCAAGCCGTGATGAGCGAATTAACAGAGTCATTTGGGATAGATGATCAAGCTGTTATGAAGCAACTTCACGGACTTGAGGGCCAGGCTTTAGCGGCAGGCATTGGTCAAATAAATGTCTCAAAAATTAACACTAGTTCGCCGGCTGAACTAAGCACAACCGATACACAAATTACTCGCCTATGGAAAGCTCACGAGCAAGGCTGCGAACATTGTGGACACAGCGGCTACAAGGGCCGGCTAGGAATTTATGAAGTTTTAGATAGCTCGTCCGGAATCCAAAAATTAATTGTAACCAGCGCAACAAGTGATGGCCTGCAGAATGAAGCTATAAAAGCCGGTATGATAACTATGCAGATTGATGGGCTAGTTAAGGCCCTTCGTGGGCAGACGTCAGTAGAAGAAATTCTGCGTGTAACGTCAGAAAAATAAACTATGCTATTTACATATACCGCTATAAGCAAAGACGACAAAACCGTTACCGGCACCAGTGATGCCCCTAGCAAGGAAGTCCTTAATACAACTCTCAGCAAGCAAGGCCTTAGGCCTATTATTATCAAGGCCGACAGTGGCAAAAAAGGACTAGCCAGCAAGCTCAAGCTTCCCAAGAAAGTTAAGCTCAAGGATCTAGTTATATTTACTCGTCAGTTATCTACCATGATATCCGCCGGCGTGCCGATAGTACGCTCACTGTCTACCCTTCAGTCCCAGAGCGAAAATAAGTATTTCCGCGGTGTAGTTACTAGTATTAGCAAGGATGTTGAGAGTGGGCTGCCGCTAGCAGACGCTTTTGCTAAATACCCAAATATTTTTTCCGATGTATACGTCAATATGGTCAGGGCCGGTGAGTCTGGTGGAATTTTGGATGAAATTCTTAAACGCCTTGCCTCCCAAGTAGAACAAGACGCTTCAATCCGCAAAAAGATTAAGGGTGCCATGATGTACCCAATTGTTATTCTGACCATTACGATTTTTGCGTTTTTTGGCATTATGATTTTTATCATCCCTAAAATTTCTCACATTTTAAAAGATTTAGGTGGACCAAAAGCTCAGCTGCCCATATATACCCGAATATTACTGTCTATAAGCACCTTTATGCAAAACAATGCTTTCTTTGTTATTGTGGCTGTCGTTGTTGTGATTTTTGTAGTACGCCGCTACATAAAGTCACCAAAAGGTAAATATCAGTTCCACAAATTTTTGCTCAGAACTCCCGTGGTCAAAACTATTATCATTAAGGTGGCAATTGCCCGTTTTTCACGCACTTTTGCCTCACTCATGTCAGCTGGTGTAGATGTGCTGAGTGCCCTAGATGTAACTGGACGTGCAATGGGTAACAAAGTAATTGAGGAAGAGCTGGCAGCGGCCGCCAAAGAGGTCAAAAACGGCAAGCAATTATCAGAGTCACTAAGTAAAAGCAAGCACTTCCCAATGATAGTTAGCCAAATGTTAGCCGTGGGAGAAGAAACTGGCAAAATTGATACGGTGCTAGTTAAAGTTGCAGACTTTTATGAAGAAGAAGTAGAGACCACCGTGGACTCACTTAGTTCCATTATTGAGCCCCTCATGATTATTGTACTTGGTAGCATTGTGGGCTTGATTGCCGCCAGTGTCATGGGTCCCATAGCCAGTCTGAGCAAAAACATCGGCAACAATTAGATCTATTGTCGTTTTTACTAATTTATTTACAAGCACGGGTATTGAGTATTAGACTATAAAACTATGGGTATAGAAGCTAAGGGTAATAAAGATTTTTCGCCTACTGGTTTCACTGCAGATATGCGAGATCATGTACCCGATATTTATATTGATCCTGACAATCCAAACGGTGGTCTTAGAAAATGGATGGAACAAAATCCTACGCACTATATGCAGGTGCGCACGGAGGTTTTTAAGCAAGCTGGACACATCATATTCCAAGCAGACTATAGAGGTTTATTTGCAGAAAAAATATCAGATTCACTTTCTCCAGCTACACAGTCTGATAGCCCACCCCTTAATAGGTATATGGAGTATCAGCTTACTTCTGACTCCTAGTATTCGTTAGTTTCAGGGGTTTATCATTTCTTATTGCTATAATTATTCTCCGATAGATAGCACCTATTTACATGGCTAAACCTGATCAACGTTACCAGCAATATTACTCCTCTGTTCAAGCCGGGCATCAGTCACCTGCGCCAAAAAGGCACGCCAAAAAGCGGTGGTTATTAGTCTTACTAGCAGTTGGATTTTTGATTTATTACTTAGGGTGGCGGCCGCATGCTCACTCTGCACCAACTAGAGCAACCACTAAAATAGCTGCAGTTAAGCCTGCTATCACTGCTGCTCAGATGGATAGCCAAATTCAGGCCATCATAAGAGCTAACCCAGATGTGGATATATCGGCTAGCATTATTGATATTAACTCAGGCACGAGTTACCAATATGGTATTAATAATCCGTTTGAGGCTGCAAGTGTCGGCAAACTCATTACGGCTACAACCTTTTTGCACCTGGTAGAAACAAGCCAGGTGAGTTTGAACGACCAGATTGGCGATAGTAGTGCCCAAAATTTGCTTGAGCAAATGATAGTCAACAGCGATAACGATGCATGGCAGGCTCTAAGTGATGATATTGGGCTACCTGCCATGAGCGACTTCGCCACTCAAGTGGGTATGAGCAGCTACAACGCAGACGGCAATACCATGACATCAAATGATATCGCTCTATTGCTTCAAAAGCTATATAAAGGCAGCTTACTTAACCATTCTCACACCCAGTTATTGCTTGGTTATATGAACCATGCCAACGAAGCCGACTATATTCCCTCGTCTATACCGGCTGGCATAAAAGTTTACCATAAAGCCGGTTTACTAGATGACCGGGTACATGATGCAGCCATAGTAGATAATGGTTTGCGCCCATATGTTTTAGTAATCTTTACTAACGGCCACGGTACCTACGATTTAACGGTACGTACACAAATACTTCGCGACATTACAACCAGTACTACCAAGTTTTTCCTTTCATAGGCCTTGTGTGCCGGGGAGAAATATGGGTAAAAACTCTTGACCGAATGACGGTTATGGTTATAATCTGTAGCAGATACTCTCCAACTCCGTTGGGGGATCTTAAACAAAATAATAACAAGGAGGGTGGGCACCTATGGTCTCACTTAGACGAAAAACAGAGGGTTTCACCATAGTGGAACTTTTGATCGTGATTGTCGTAATTGGCATTCTCGCAGCGTTAGTAATAACAACGTTCACCGGTATTCAACAAAAAGCGCGTGATACCGAGCGCACAACTGACATCAAGGCCATGCAAGGCCAGGTGGAGGCGTACTTTGCCCAAAACGGCAAATACCCCACTCTTGCCAACATGAACGACGATACTTGGCGTGGAACCAACATGAAAGGACTCGACAAAGAAGCTTTGCGTGATCCTAAAGAAGCAACCTACGCTTTGGTTGACGCACCTGTTGCCGATGCTTACGCATATCACGTACGGGCATCTGATGGCACAACTACCTGTGACAATACAGCCACAGATTGTGCAGTCTACACGCTAACAGCAACGCTGGAAGCTGGTGGAACATTTGCCAAGAGCAACTTGAACTAATATAGGTAAATCAAGTAATCGCATTAAACCGGACCATAAGCGTCCGGTTTTTTGTATAATAACCACTAGCATGTTACATCCTAGAGCATATCTAAGACAAAAAGGCTTTACTTCTGTTGAATTATTGTTGGCAATCGCAATATTCGCTTTTATTGTTATTGGCATTGCAAATGCATTTGATAGCGTGCGGCGCTCATATACTGTCGCCAAACAACTTAACGAAATCTATGCCGTACTAAGTGCCTGCCCAGAAATTGACCGTGCACTTGTATATGACGATATAACCAGTTCAGCCAATTGTTACCCAAATAATACCTTCGCAGCAGAAGGTGGTAGTGGTAACACATTTACATATTCGCCAAATTTAACAGTTACTCAAACTGCATCGTTGCCGGGTTCCGATCCCTTACAGTCCATTCCTGATTCCAAAGTAATTGATATAAGTGTGGCTTACCAAAAAAGCACCGCCCCACCCCTGGAATTACGTTTACTAATTACCAGAAACGGAATCGCACAGCAATGAAAAGTAACGAAAACGGCTTCACACTCGTAGAACTCATGAGCGTAATAATTGTTACGGGCATTTTTGTAACCGTAATTATGTTTTTTATGTTCAATTTCTGGACTAGCGGCTACCTTATGGAAGCTGACCTAGATACATTTGTTTCCCGCTTAAATGCTGAGGATTATATTCGTAATACCGTTGGAGAATCTTCTGGTTTGATTAATCAAAACAGTATCCCCGATGCAAATACTGAAAATGTCGATCCAGCAAATGGTTCTGGCAATTATTGGATTCCGATTCATGCTGTGCCGGGAAACACTCCCGTTGGAAGTCCAGGTACGACTACACCGTTGTTATATTTTAGACGTTACAGCCAAGATAACACAGGTGCTTTTATAATGAACGGTAACCAACATTACGATGATGAATATGTATTTTATCTAAATGGATCGACAAAACAATTGTTAGCACGAACATTGGCAAATCCAAATGCTAGTGGGGATCGCTTAAAAACAACTTGCCCACCCAATCTTGCAACGTCAACCTGTCCAGCTGATAAGGTAATATCTAGCTTCATTGCATCTGTTGATACCCGCTATTTCTCCAGAACCGGTAACCTGGTTAACTTTCAATCAATTTGGGACCCAAATATAAATGGCTATGCAGGTCCAGATTTTGCAGCAGTTGATGTGCTTGAACTAACCCTGAACCTTACGACCAAACCAGTCTTTCAAAAAACAAACGCGACAGTAAATAATACAATTATCCGAATTGCACTAAGGAATACCTAAGATGAACTTGTTATTTAGTCACCGTACATCATCTACTAGGCAACAAAGCGGCTCAATAATTGTATCTATACTTGTGGTAACTCTATTTTTAACAACTGTAATATCCGCTCTTGCTGTCCTGGCAAACTCCAACCTAAGCCGCGCACGCGGGCGTGTAATGCTATTACAGGCCCAATACGCTGCTGAATCTGGTGCTGATGCAGCAATTGCTACCCTAAATGGTGGTAATAATACTTATACCGGTACTGGTGGTACACAGATACAGCTATTAAAAAACAACTTATATAAATCAACATACACCGTAACTGTGGCGGCAGGGTCAAATGATAAACAAAAAATTGTGACTGCGACTGGCAGGGTTTATGTTCCAGCAAACTCAAGTCAAGCCAATTATAGCCGCACTATAGGCATAACTGCTGTTCGAACATCAACTACTACATCCTCATCTGTAGTGAGTCGCAACATACTCGAACTTCAAAGTGGAGTAAAAAATCTTTTTGCCAAAGACATTTATGTAAATGGCTATATTAATACAAACAAAAATACCACCAATATTGTGGCAGAAAATATAACAGTTGCTGGTAAAAACACTGGCGCTTCAAATTGTTCTATTGGCGGTCCTGGTAATTTAGTCAAGCCTGCCTCTTTTACCGATCCGACCCAAACCAAAACTAATATAAACATGGCTTTCAATAACTGCATCAACCCTCCCGGAAATTCTAGTAATGCAAGCTTCAATGTTACTGCTAACCAAGGTTCAATTTCGACCATACAGTCAACTTATATTCCTTGGTCACAATATATGGATGCTTCATATACCAACGCTAACAATTGTAATGATTGGACGACTGGTGCATTTCCTCGCAATATTCCTGGACCTGGCAATTCTAAGAAATCTCATTATCCAGATAGTGGCAGTAACATTAGCACTAGCTGCGGAAATATGGGTGATTTATCTTTGGCGACTGGTCAGTACAACATAACCGATAATGTGCACTTACGCGCTAATCTATGCGCAGCAACTGCTTGTACACCTACATTCAATAATACAAGCGGCAGTTTAAAATTCGTATTTGTAGAAGGAACCATCAATTTTGATAGTATACAGAGCACTCCTGGGAGCAGTCCGATTGTATTTATTGCTTACGGAACAGATCCGGCCTCCAAGACGGGAGTTTGTCCATATGGTGGATCAATTTATCTTGGAAATAACGGAACCTCTAATGCACCCGCCGTGTATTTGTTAGCAACTAATGGAATTTGCCTGGATAAAACTAAATGGTCAGCCAGCCCCGCCCTTGGCGGTGTGTCTGGTAAAAACATATACATTGCCACAAACCCGGGTACTCCATTTGACCTTAAACTAGACCCCGTTTTTCCAACTAATCAAATACCAGTCGACTTAGCTTGGCGAGCGAGTGATTATCACCGCTTGTAGCGGATGAGTAAACCATGAATATGCTATATTGTCATAATCAGTTATGCTTGGTGAGGTGGGCATGAATACTTCAGCATTTTTTTACCATGATAAACCAGTTTTTGGGCTAGACATTGGATTTCGCTCGGTTAAAGTCATGCAAATTGGTTGGGAAAATAACAAACCAGTCACGCTTGCTTACGGAGTTGGTGATTTTGACCCAAAGACGATAAAAGACGGCGTAATAATTGACCCAGAAACTTTGGCAGCATCTATACAAAACGTGTTTAAAAACCAAGTTCAGGGTGAAATTACCACTCGTCGAGTAATTATGGGTATCCCCGCCACAAGAACTTTTAGTCGCTTAATAAAACTACCTAAGCTTAGTAATAAGGAACTTGCAGATGCAATTCGAACAGCTACAGAACAGTACATTCCTGTACCGATTGATAATCTATATAGCGACTTCGACATAACCAGCAGCAATGATAAAGAAATGGAACTATTTACTGTATCCGTACCCAAAACAGTGATTGATTCATACATTAAACTTAGCCAGTTACTTGGTCTTGAGGTAGTCGCAATGGAAACTACTACCAGTGCGGTTTCACGCTTATTTACTCACACAGATGATAGTGATACTCCTACAGTCTTAATTGATTTTGGTTCCATTTCCTCAGATATTACAGTTTTTGACGGTTCTCCAATAGTGACCGGTACAGTTGCTGGTGGCGGAGATAATTTTACTGCTAATATTGCTCAAAAACTGCATGTATCTTATTCAGAGGCTTTAGTTATAAAGACTAAATATGGAATTGATCAGAGTAAAAAACAGCATGAAATCCATGAAGCCTTGCAACCGATTCTTTCTCAGCTATTAAAAGAAATCCGGCGAATGATTAGATATTACGAAGAACGTTCGGGAACCAAGAAAAAAATTACTCAAATAGTTAGTTTAGGCGGTGGAGCGAATATGCCAGGCTTAAATGAATATTTAACGGATGCTCTGCGTCTGCCTGTTCGCACATCCGATCCGTTTCAACATATTCGCATGTCACATCTAAAAACCACAGATAATGTTGAACGTTCATTATACGTAACTGCTTCTGGACTAGCCCTGATTAAACCTCGAGAGGTTTTTGAATGATCAATTTACTCCCGCCAAATGTCAAACAAGACTTAGTTTATGGTAGGCGTAATACACAGCTACTGAGATGGTCAATTGCGTTTTCTCTTTCAATTTTGGGAGTATTGGTAGTTGTGTTATTTGGGCAATTCTACATGAACCAATCAATTCAAGATTACACCCAACAAAAGGTAAAAACATCTGACGAACTTGCCTCTCAGCAGCTAAGTGAAACACAAAAACAAGTTCAGGATATTTCTGGGAGCCTAAAACTTGTCGTACAAGTGTTATCGCGTGAAGTGCTGTTTTCTAAACTGATTCAGCAAATCGGCACAGCAATACCAGCAAACGCTAGGCTAACTGACCTAAAAATAAGTCAAACCCAAGGCGGTATTGATTTAGCTGCCATTGCTAGCGACTATAATACGGCTACACAAGTACAGGTGAATTTGCAGGACCCTGCCAATAAAATTTTTAATAAGGCGGACATATTAAACGTTAACTGCTTAACTTCTGGCGCAACGAATCCCCGTTATCCCTGCACAATTAATATTCGAGCACAGTTTGCTAAAAGTAATCCATTCTTGTTTATAAATAACTCTCAATCTAAGGTAAGCAAACCATGAATGGCAAACGAGTATTTTATGGCATGATTGTAATTACTTCACTACTTGGTATTGGTATTTTTGTAACAGCAATTCTAGGCGACCAAATGCTCCAGCAACGATCACAGAAATTGGTTGATCTTAAGCTTAATAACGCTGTACTTGACCAACAACAGGTTTCACTAGCTAAAGCTAAAAAAGATGTAGCTAAGTATTCAGAACTAGAAAAAGAAGCCAAAATTATTGTGCCGCAGGACAAAGATCAGGCTGAAGCTGTCAGAGAAATTGTTAATTTTGCCAATAACAACTCTATAAAACTATCGGCTATAACATTTCCAGCATCGACACTTGGTTCCAGTAGCAGTGGTTTGCCAACAACCACACCATCTAATAAACTCACACAAGTACTGCCGGTCAAGGGCATCCCTGGTGTCTTAGACATGCAAATTACCATACAGCAGGACGCATCAAACCCAATATCATATACTCAGCTTATTAACTTTTTAAATAATTTAGAACAAAACCGCCGTACCGCTCAGGTAGCTAATGTTACCATTATCCCAAACCCTCAAAATCCTAATACACTAACGTTCACACTAGTTTTGGATGCGTATATAAAGCCATGAAAAAGCAAAAATTAGATCTTAAGACAATAAAGGCAAAATTACCAGAGCTTTGGCAATTACTTCGGCGCTATAGAGTACTTATATTTATTGTGATCTTATTTAGCATTTACAGCATATTAGTCTATCGAATAAACGTGCTAAATAACCAAACACCCAGCCAAGACGATATAACTGCCAAACTTAAAACTAGCCAATCGCCTAAAATTGATCAATCAGTTGTTGATAAAATCAAACAGCTTCAAGATAATAGTGTCGACGTACAATCTCTATTCAACCAAGCCCGCAACAACCCATTCCAAGAGTAGTTTCAGGTGTTAAGTCTTGACTGAGTAAATCTAATTTCCATATTTTTGGACATAAAGTTCGTGGTCTTGGATAATTTTCTGTGAGTAGAAATTAGGGTTAGGCAACATAGTAAAATTGCAATTTTCTACTTCTCCGGCTGTTTCTACCACAATAGTGCCATAATTAAATAACCGTGGGAACAATCCTCGTTGCTGCACTGTAACATCCTCAACGCTGCCCACGCCAAGCTGTGTCACCTTTCGGTTAAAGATGCTCACATACATTACCTCGGCGATTTTCTGATCGGTGATAAAAATAACGCTGCTTCTGTAAATAACTACCGTCAGAGCTGTTGCAGCCAAAGCCAATAGTCCCAGTACAAGACCAACAGCAATAAGTATTAGCTTGATAATATGGCTATTATCTCCAAAATCTATATTAAAATTGTCCAGGTTTAGAGCCAATGCACTGGTAGCTAAAACTATAATTAGACTAATAAATGCTCCGGTTATGCCCCGCGCAAACGCACCAATTGGATGCTTGCGTATTTCAGCAATTAACTCCTCGGTATCGTCAAATTCGACGTAACGAAAAAGCTTTTTGCCCATAGCGCTCATACCCTCACAGGCCTGCAGCCGGTGGGCTGACATTGTCTCTGTTTGTGCCATGGCAACCATTATAGCAACTTTGGTTGGCCAGAGTTACTTGGTTTAGGCTTGCCTAAATGTTTGTATGCTTTGTGTGTGGCTTTGCGGCCACGCGGCGTTCGTTCTAGTAAGCCAATTTGCATCAGGTATGGTTCATAAAAATCTTCAATGGTAGTACGCTCTTCAGCAGTTAAAGCCGCCAGTGTTTCTACGCCCACAGGACCACCTTGGTAGTTGTCAATAATAGCTCCTAGCAGCATCCTGTCAGCTGGGTCAAGGCCCAGGTCATCAATTTCAAGTAGTATTAGGGCATCACGACTAATTACTGCATCGATTATGCCGTCGCCATTTACATCAGCAAAATCCCTAACTCGTCTCAAAAGCCGGTTGGCAATCCGGGGAGTTAGTCGGGCCCGTTGGGCAAGCTCGTCTGCTGCCTTTTTATCAATTTTAATCCCTAGGATTTTGGCAGCTCTTAAAATAATCTGAGTGATTTCATCTGGTTGATAGAACTCCAGACGGTGAATCATGCCAAACCTATCACGCAGAGGTGCTGCCAGCGCACCGGTACGTGTGGTAGCGCCAATGATTGTAAACTTTGGTAAATCCAGGCGTAGGCTACGGGCACTAGGTCCTTTACCAAGCATTATGTCTAATTTAAAGTCCTCCATGGCGCTGTAGAGTACTTCTTCTACGCTACGGTGCAGCCGATGGATCTCGTCAATAAAAAGTATGTCTCCATCTTGAAGATTTGTAAGTAAACTGGCTAAATCACCTGCTCGCTCAATAGCAGGCCCACTTGTGATACGTATTTGTGCTCCCATTTCGTTAGCAATAACACTAGCCATAGTGGTTTTGCCTAGTCCTGGTGGTCCGTGAAGCAGCACGTGGTCCAGCGGCTCACCCCTCTTTAGGGCGGCGGCAATAGCCAGCTGTAAATTTTGTTTGAGCCGTTGCTGGCCTATATAATTTTTGAAATCCCTGGGGCGTAGGGTTACTTCTAGCTCTTCTTCCTGTGGGTCATCGGCTGAGCTGGTGTTTATTATTCGTTCAATTGCCATTACGCCCTACCCTTTAGTGCTTGCTTGATACGATCCTCAGCAGGCAAATCTGGTTTTATGCCATCCAGTGCTGCCAGTGCATCGGCAGGGGTATAGCCCAGACTAACAAGCGCTTGTACGGCTTCGTCCTGCTGGGCAGCGGCATTGCTAACAAACAGAGAATCGGTAGATGCACTACTAAGTAAGCCCACTTTATCTTTTAGATCTACAACAACCCGCTCAGCCACGCGCTTACCAACACCATTGGCTGCCTGTATAAACTTGGTGTCACCACCAGCAATTGCGTGTTTCACTTCGCTGGACGAACCAATACTTAACATATTAAGCGCCATTCTAGGGCCTACACCATTTACACTTAAAAGTTGCTCGAATAAGGCCTTGGTATCTGGACTAACAAATCCATACAGGTCATACGCGCTTTCGCGGATATGCTCATATACATAGAGTTTGGCAGTGTCGCCTTGCTTTAGCTGACCATAGTCCTCAACCGTTACAAATAAGCCGTAGCCTATGCCGCCGGCTTCTAAAACAACCAGCTCTTGCAGCTTTTCGCTAATTTCTCCAGATAATGTCACTATCACGTCACTATTATCTCATAGTCATACTGTGACAGATAGCAGCAGCAAGTGCATCGGCGCAGTCGTCTGGTTTTGGGATGTCCTTGAGTCCGAGTATTACCCGCACCATTTCCTGAATCTGTTGCTTGTCTGCTCGGCCATAGCCCGTTAGAGCTTGCTTTATCTGCAGTGGGGTGTATTCAAATATTTCAAGGCCAGCTTGCTTGCCACAAAGCAGCACCACGCCTCGGGCCTGTGCCACTGTCATGGCTGTAGTCACATTTTGGGCAAAGAAAAGCTTTTCTACAGACATAGCCGCTGGCTTAGTGTTCATAATAATGTCTGTGAGTTCATCAAAGATGGTTTGCAGCCGCACAGTATCGTCTTCTTTAACTGGCGTACGAATAACTCCGCCATCTACCAGCTGGGCTTTACCGCGTTTATCCACTTCAATGACGCCAAACCCTAGTATTCCAGTTCCCGGATCAATGCCTAAAACACGCATTAACCGTCCAACAGATCATCAGCTATATCGAAATTTACATGGGTGGAGGTGACGTCGTCTACATCATCTAAGGCATCCATTAGTCGCATTATCTTTCCTGCAGCTTCTTTGTCTGTAACCTCTACGGTATTAGTTGGCACATAAGTGAGCTCTGCCTCAAGTACTTCCATACCCCCTTCTTGCAAGCCTTGGCGGACTTTGGCTAGTTCCTTGGATTCGGTATATACAATTGATTCCTCGCCATCTTCTTCTACGTCTTGGGCGCCAGCATCCAAGGCCGTTAACATTACATCGTCTCCATTGCCTTTTATGCGGATCATCCCTTTATGTTCAAATTGGAAAGCCACTGCACCCTTCTCTGCCATATTGCCGCCGTGTTTACTAAACGCTAAGCGGACTTCTGGTAAAGTACGGTTAATGTTGTCTGTAGCAGCTTCTACTAAAATAGCCACGCCGCCGGGACCATAACCTTCATACATTACCTCTTGGATTTGTGCGCCACCCAGTTTGCCGCTGCCACGGTCAACGGAACGCTGAATGTTAGCACTTGGCATGTTGGCAGCCTTGGCTTTATCTATGGCTAGGCGAAGCGTAAAGTTGGTTTCTGGATCGGCACCTGCCCTAGCAGCTACAGCAATATTATTGCCAAGTTTTGTAAATACAGCACCGCGGGCTGCATCTTTTGCTCCCTTTTGGCGTTTAATTGTGCTCCACTTACTGTGACCTGACATTATCCGTCCTCCAGTATGATATTACACTGTGTTTAACTTCTTAATAATAGCACTGTTGGTCTTTGTTTTGGACCACAGTGCTTGCGCCATACCTTCAATAAATGCTTAAGCTGAGTACGTAAAATTACTTACTCCAAATATGGACTATGGGCAATGTTCCAATGATTATATAGATAGTTCGTCGTGCTGATACTGGTACTGGTATTAAAATAGTCGTTCTTATTACAATCAAGTAGCCACTGCAAACTTAAGTCAGTACAATTGGCTGCCACATAAACAGCCTTACCATTCACGCCGCACGGAACGCTTATAGCACTAATTAGACAGTAACCACCGTCGTTGTAGCACATCTCGTCATGCTCATCAAGACAATGTGTACCTCCGCTACTATGGGGAGCATTATCGCTAACAGCGCCAAGGAAATGCCCCATCTCATGTAATTCGGCAGTTGAACTCCAACAAGGGGCGGCAATCACACCATAGCCAGTCTGAAGGTTGGCTTGATTCTTCAGGGCGATTGGTTGGCTATCATTGTATGTGTTGGCTGCTGCGCAAAAATCGGCATCACCCGCACTATCCCAAACTAAATATTTAGTATAGGTGCCGCTGTAGCCATGATTACCAAGGTAAGTTATAACACCCTGAGCAGTGGCTAGGCTAATACTAGTTGGGACGATAACTGTGGACACCGCTGCGTGGCATGTACTATCAGTTACAAATCGGAACCACCGCTGAGTTGAACCCGGTCCCGAATGCGTGGAACTGTACATCAATTGGCTCTGCAAGCGTTGAGCTGTGACCCTGAATTGGGGTATTACAGTCGAGTTATCCGAGTTATGAGTAATTAATACCAGCTGAATTCGATATTTCCCTGATGTGCATGGGAGTGCCGATATAGGGAATTGATTAGTAAAAAAACCACTGTTTCTGTCTAATGCTAGATTAGAAACATTTTCAGATGCCAGTTGTTCCGGCGTAGTTACAGTTTGCGGGACCTGAGCTAACTGCGTCAGTCGCTCGTTGACAGTGACCTTTGTAACATCAATGCCATCTGGAGCTGGATCTGGTCCATGGGTACATACCGGCTTTCCGTTAACGCTGACACCTTCAACTTCAAATAAACCTTTGCAAGGATGATCAGCGTTGGCTTTTACTGCTCTTAGTCCGTTATATATAAGCCCCGAGTGGGGGTTATTTACCAGCTGTGACTGGCGCACATTGTCGTACGGAGAGGTTTCGGCGTGTGTGATGATAAGCAATGCAGTGGCTATTAAGGCAAAAGCAGCTGCAAAAAGTAATGCTTTTTTGAAACTAGAGAATTTTGAAAAACGTTTATAGTAGCTATTTTTCTTTTTAGAAATTTTTTTAGTAGCCACAGTTTTGCGAGGTTTTTTATTGCTATTTGAACCCATATATTACTTAAGCTTAAGAATCAAAATAAATTATACTGTTTTTATTATATATGCGCCAATAATAAGACGTTATAGCGGTACACTTTATTGACATTGGTTAATTTACTTCTATAGTTAGACATAAGTACTACTAAAAAGGCTCTATGAAAACAAAGAAAAGCTCAAAAATTAGTCTAGCAAAAAAGGGGAACAGTTTCTCTATTTATAGGGCCTTCGCTTTGGGTGTTGTCTTTGGTGTTGCTGGCAGCATCTTATTATGGCCAATTCTTGCAGCTAGCCCCGAAGTTGTCGTAGCTACTTCTGAGGTGGAACAAATGGTGTTGCCAGCGGGTTCGGGCATAGTTACAGACGCAAGTGCCAGCGGCGGCCAAGCTGTTAAATTTACATCCCTCTCTGGAGCTGCAAGGGGTACTGTTAATATTGCGAAGACTTCAGACAATCTAACCTTACAGGCAAAAGCTTCGTCCTGCAGTGGATTATGGCCAAAGGTCAATCTGCTTGTTGATGGTACAAGTGTGTTATCTACCAACGTAAATGCCAATACATGGACAACATACGGACCAATTGGAAAATCGCTGGTGACAGGAATTCATAATTTTTCGCTTAGCTTTACAAATACCCGCCATGGTAACTGTTACACATCAATTACTGCAGACGTTATTAAGTTTCTATCTCCAGCACCAACTTCACCACAACCTCTAGGCGTAATGGGAAATTGGAATATGAAGTTTAGTGATGAATTTAATGGCACAAGCCTAGATTTGTCTAAATGGCGTCCTAACTGGTGTCATTGGTCGGGCTGTACTGATACTCAAATTAGTAAAGCCGTAAACGATGCCCATGAAGCCTCATGTTATGATCCAGCTCAAGTTACCGAAAAAGGTACAGGCTACCTAAGCCTACAGGCCGTTGCTAGGAGTTGTACGCCACCCGATTATGCTCATACATATGACTACGCCTCTGGTTTAGTCGAGAGTGCTAACCATTACACCTTTACCTATGGATATATGGAAGCCCGTATTTGGACGCCACCACCAGGTAGTACCACGCCGCAGAACTGGAATTCATTTTGGACCGTTGGCAGTGGTACATGGCCAACTACAGGCGAGATTGATGTCATGGAGTCGCTTGGTGGCCAATATTGCTACCATACACATTTTGGCACAACGGCAGCCCCTCAACAGGCTGGTGGCTGTGCGAGTACAAGTATTAGTGGCTGGCATACTTTTGGGGCAAACTGGCAGCCTACGGCTGTAACCTTTTACTATGATGGCGTACAAGTAGGCCAAGTAACTGGTAGTGCTGTTCCAGCTTCACCGCAATTCCTAGTTGGTCAATATGCGCTTTCGGCTGCTATCTCTCCACCTATTACTGTTCCATCTAACATGCTGATTGACTACATTAGGGTCTGGCAGTAATTTATTTAGCTTAGTATTTGTTCTTAGCCAAAGTGTAGCAATAATTGGGTTAACAGCTTCGATTGACTTTTAAGGTGTAATCAGAGATAATCACCCCTGTTCTATTGAGCTAATAGATTCAAGTGCGGGCCCATAGCTCAGCTGGTTAGAGCAGCGGCCTTTTAAGCCGCGTGTCGTGGGTTCGAGTCCCACTGGGCCCTCCAAGTGACCTCTGATGTCAACCTAATTGAAAACTACTGTAACTAACAATCGATTAGATTTTATTGCAGTTATGCTTGCTATAGATTATTTGTAAGTAGATAATTTACTCAAATAGGAGGGTACTATGGCAGACCTGCGACCGAGTGAAAGAATCGCAAAATATCATCGAGAAGAAGCATTGCGTCAAGCAAATAGAGAGCCGTTTCGCCAACAAGTCTTGCAGGCAGTTGGGCGAGTTGTAATTGACTTCACGGGTGGTTGCACAGTAAACAATGAAATTAAAACTCGTACTCCCGGTAAAAGTCACTGGATTACAACTGCCCTCTATCATGACGCTGGTGCATACGAGGTTAGACGTCAATCAGCTTGGGCGACCGGAGGCGTTGATGACGTTAGCTGGACGTTTGATGCCGATTTAATAGACCCAATCGTTGACGTTCACTCATTTACACCAAATTTTGATAAGTTACGAGCTCAAACCTGGAATGAGCTACACACAGCGGTACACGGATTGGCAGTGAAAATACTCGGACAAGAGTATGCTGTCGCTATGACACCTGTTCGAGTAGAAACGTAGGTTTATTATAAATTTGAGATATGTGTTGAGCTTATAAGTTTAGTTACAATACTTTCCACTAAGGCCCTCCACATCCATCCCAAGTTGTACTAGTTGCAACCAAGAGCCGTAAGGCTCTTTTGTTATGATGTGTACATGAAACTGTTTATTTGGGATTTTCACGGTGTCTTAGAAAAAGACAACGAAAAAGCCGTTATAGATATATCCAATGCCGTATTATCCAATGCGGGCTATGATGTGAGGTTTACGCAGGAAGATAATGAACGTTTTTATGGTTTGAAGTGGTATGAGTATTTTCAGCGACTCATGCCGAAACTTTCAAAGGAAGAATGCCTAAAGCTCCAAGCAGATTGTTTTAAGTACGCCGAAGAGCACTTAGAAATTCTGGCAAAACATATTAAGCCTAATGACCATGCAATAGACGTTTTAAAGTCTATAACTGAGAGTGGCAATCAGCAAATAGTAATATCTAACACAAGACAGAATGATTTACTTTGGTTTTTAAGTGCAGTGGGTATCAAACGTTTTTTCAATGATGCACATATTGTTGGCGTAAATGCTCATCAACAACATAATACTAAATCAGAAGCTCTAAAAGCTTATCTAAAAACACATTTAGGTTTTGACCAAATTATAGTAATTGGCGATTCAGGGGACGATTTAAAATTGGGGAAAGAAGTAGGTGCAACAACCTATTACTACAAACACCCTCACAGAGAACACGAAAATACCTATAATGCTGATCACATTATTAAAGACCTGCGCCAAGTTCTGGCTGAATTAAAGTGACATCATAAACGGCTTAGTCGTAGTGAGTTTAGTTACAATACTTTCCACTAAGGCCCTCCAAACATAAGTAGTTTGTTATACTTTGTTTGATGAGTAAGAAATTATCAAGATTACTTTTACTGCTGTTAATTTCTTTACTGCTGGCTTCAGTGACCATAAAAGTATCTTCAACTGTAGCTTTGACAGACAGTAACTATGGCTCTAGCACACCGCCTAGATTTTTATCATTTTTATCAATTAGTAGACCAAATACAACCAATGATTTATGTGCAGGTGTAGGATCAATCTTTGGAGAATATTTCAGCACCAAAGCTGGTTGGCCAGTACCTTATAGCTATAAAAATCCAGAGGACCCTTATTGTGTGAACCTGAAAGATAGGTATGTGCACACTTTTTATACTTTAGCGTTCGTGGTTGATGTTTTATTATTTGTTGTTGCCTTATTACTCGTTTGGAAGCTGCCGAATACTATCAAAAAGTCTATCCATAGACATTAGCAATTGTTGGTTTAGTTGAATTAATTTTAGTTACAATAGTTTCCACTAAGGCCCTCCATTTTGACCTTACAGATGACCCTAGTAGGAAAGTCTGAACCAAAGAGCCGCTATAGCTCTTTTAGTTTGATATGATATAGCAATGACAAATGTATCCCACGATAGCGAAACACCAGCTCAAGGACAGCAGGTAATTACTGCCTGTGCTTTTATCCATCACAACTTTGATGGCGTTGAAAAGGTGTTTTTGCCAAAACGAGCAGAAACAAAGAAGTTTTTGCCTAGTGTCAATGAACTTCCTGGTGGACATATAGATTTTGGAGAAAATCCAGTTGATGGATTAAAGCGTGAGATTGACGAAGAATTTGGAATGGAGATTGAAGTTGGCGACCCATTTTATGTGTTTACTTACACCAATGAAGTAAAAGGCTCACATTCAATTGAAGTAGTATATTTTGCAAGATTCATTAGTGAATTAGGCAGTATCGCGTTAAATCCAGAAGACCATTCAGAGTTTGGTTGGTTTGCTGAAAACGAATTAGACAAAGCAACAACTCCTGGCAAGGGCTTAGATAATGTTGAATTTGTGGCTATGCAAAAGGGATTTGCATTATTGTCGGGTGAGTCGCCTGAATTTTAGTTGCAATACTTTCCACTAAGGCCCTCCAATCTATCCCTAGTTGTACCAATTGCAACCAAGAGCCCTAAGGGGGCTCTTTTTGTTATACTTAGCGCATGCTAAACCAAAGTAAACTTAGTCAATCAATTCAAACTCACGCACTATGGTATAAAGGTCAGTCATCAACGTCCGTTGGACAAGCTATAAAAGAGCTTATAAAGCCAACAGAAGGCATAGCGAAGTTAGAAAACAGTATTTTTACATTCACAAATCTTAATGGCGAAACACTTGTAAAGATACCAACAAACGAAATCAAAAAATTCTATGTGATGGCCGCTGGTCGCTACTCAAAACTTAAGCTCAATATTATACCGTTGCAAAAGCGGCCCGAAGGGTTATCATTCCAGCCTTATAAGGCTGTCGATAGCGCCAATGATGACAGAAAGTTTTCGGATTGGGAAGACGCCTTTATAGCTTCTGGAGTCAAAGTATTTAAGCGAAGAAATGCAATATTAATTAGCTTACTAGTGGTTTTGATAATAATTGGGGTATTCGTAACAACTCATTGGTCACATTAATGGTTTGTAAACTTAAGTCGAGATAAACAACTTAGGAATCTCTTGCTATTTAGTTGTAATAGTTTTCACTTAGCTCCTCCAGAACGGCTTATGTTATTCTTTCAATATGACTAAATTTGGTTCTTATTTGCTATTTGACGGCAACTGCAAAGAAGCTTTGAACTTTTATAAGGAGTGTTTGGGCGGAGAACTAGACATCACTACGGTGGGCGAATCTACTATGTCAGCACAATTTCCTTCAGATAAGCAAAATAAGATTGTACATGCTCAACTCCAAAGTGGCCCGATTGAAATAACTGCTTCTGATTGGCTCCATCCCACAAGAATCCTAAAGCAAGGCAATACTGTTTGCCTTTACATTAGTAGAGCAACTAATTCTGAACTCAAGAAATACTTCAATAAACTCTCAGAAGGAGCTGACCCTAGTACTATTGATAAGCTTGTAGACATGCCGTTTGGTGCTTATGGAGCCCTAACAGATAAACACGGAATACGATGGATGTTTCAGGGCGACAAAGCTACCTAAGTTAATAGCACAACCCTTTTGTTATAATAAAGGTATGAATAAATTTCTCATCAAAATATCAGCACTTGCTGTCGCTTTTATCGTCTTACTATTCTCGGGTGGTGTTGCATTTGCAGCCAAGCCCACACCAACAACACCTCCCGTATTACTAGGCAACGATATATCATGGCCGCAGTGCAGTAAAAGTCTACCAAAGGGACAGGCTTTTGGAATTGTTGGGGTGAATAATGGTCTTGCCAACACCACTAATCCTTGTTTTGCTACAGAGCTTTCCTGGGCTCAGAAATCTACTGGTGGAACTGGACAGGATAATGTTGCCCTATACGTTAATACAGCCAATCCAGGGCTTACTGGCTCTTGGTGGCCTTCTTCAAATTCTTATGGTGGTACCACTGTTAGTAATGCTTACGGAACCTGCGACGGCAGCGATACTACAGCCTGTGCCTACATATACGGTTATGCAAAAGCATATGACGACGCTAATATCCGGGGTGTAAGTAATCCTTCAAGCTATTTATGGTGGTTAGATGTTGAAACCGGCAATAGTTGGGAGACTAATAAATCTACAAACACAGCGGATCTTGAAGGTATGACTGCTTACTTTCATTCTATCGGTGCAAATGTAGGCATTTACTCTACAAGCACTCAATGGGGTCAAATAGCCGGAGTTCCTAGCACTGAAAGTAATTTACTAAACCTTAAAAACTGGATTCCCGGAGCAAGATCTCAATCTTCTGCCCAAACAAATTGTTCTGTAACACCACTTACACCAGGTAGTACCGTAACGCTAACCCAGTTTGTCTCAAAAAATCTAGATTACGACTATTCTTGTGTCTAGATTGTGTGTCTAACTTAGTTTACACAAAACCCAGATTCAGTTAGCTCATTAACTATTTGTGCTTTTTGTCTTTAGGATGCTTTGGGTGACTTGTCCAAAGTATTAAGAAGCTTGCTAGAAGTGTTGCAGCCACTATGGCACTTTGAAACTGTTGGAGAGTGGTCCATGCCTGGCTAATCTGCACATTATGGCGTAAGCCAGGTGATAGTAGTGGCACTGCTAAAAGAGCAGCAAGCAATCCACCACCTACTGCTGGAACTAGGTTAATGAGCATCTTACTTCCGCGCATACTTTTGCGCCAAAATATAATTGTCAGCAAGGCAGGCAAAAACAGCAGAGTAAGCTGGATGGCACTTACCGTCACTACATTGCTATTAGACGAAAACGAGTTAAAAAGCGTGGTAGTATCTGCTCCAGCAAATTTCTGCAGCACCGCACCCGCGCATAGCGCTAGCACCACTATCGCGGCATTAGTCCTCATGAGTAACGTCAGTAAAATTGGCAAACCAACTATCAGGCCTATAACAATAAGCGGCATCATGCGCTTATGATAGCATGTTAGCTTTGATGAAGTCTGAAATTTACTGGGGTAACTTAAAGTGTTTCTTGATTGCTTTGGTCAGATCTTGCGTCTTAGTGTTGAGTTCACCCTTAGACATTGTTTTACCAAATTTAGCTATTTTAAGTATTCTCTTACCAGACTCAATAGTGTCCCCTGTGTTATGGCGAGAAAAAATTAGAAATGTGTCATCACCCTTGAGCGTATCTATAGAGTAAGCTTCTTTTACAAAGCTTATTTTACCGTCTTTGTACTTATACAGACCAGGACGAATATAGTTCTTTAGAGTAATGTCTTCTGCCAGAGGATTATTCATAATTAACAGTGACACGGGCTTTTTGTATACACCGCTACTTGGCAGTGCCTCGAGGTCAGTAATTTCGTATTTAAAGTTACCAAGCTCAAGCGCATGTAAGAGCATCATGGGTATTTTGCCTTCTAGTAGCTCTAACTCACTAATTATGTGAGAGTAACCAGTTAAGCGGGCATTTATTTCTATAGCATAGACTTCATTGGTTGGTGTTACTATCAAGTCGATTCCAAATATACCTTTGTAGCCATGGCTAGCTAGTTCAGAACCCACAATGGTAGCAATTTCTTGGGCTTGGTGCCTGACAATATCTGGATAAGTGGTACCAACTTCACCACCACACCATTTGCTTGCGCCAGCTAGTTTAGGATTACAAAGATACTTACTATCTAGCAATTGGCGTTGAATACCACCGCTAAAAATACCATGCTTTGTAATACAAACTTGGATGCTTGAGTTTTCTCCCTTTAGAAACTGGGATACTACAATGGTGCGGCCCTCTGAATATTTTTTGAGATTCTTTACGGCATCAACATATTCGTCTTGGTCGTGGATGACATAAGTGCCCTTTGAGCCAGACGATTCCTCGTCTTGGAGCACAAATGATCCGCCAAACCTTTCACGCAAGTCACGGTATGCGGCGGCACGATCTAGATCGCCCATGTATCTAATTTCATACTCTGGTACTCGTATAAGATCAGCAAACTCATCACGGAAATAACGCTTATTCTCATATGCATGGGCAATAGTTGGAGAGTTCATGAGGTAGGTTAGCGGATTGACCTTGTATGGAGGATCTAGTGGTGAATACAGTACATATTTACGCTTAGGATCAGCCTTGACCATCTCTACAAATTTTTTGGAGCGTAACATACGTGTTGGGGATTCTCCGTATTGTTTAGACCGGCCTAGCCATGTCAGCTTCACCTTATCGTCTATGGGAAGGTCGTGTAGCCAATCTTGTTTGACCTCTGTAATAATCTGAAAATCATCAAAGAATTTTTGGTATAGCAAAAAATTGTACGGATCAGTGCCTACGACACCAATTGGCGTGCTTTTGTTGTATTCAAGGGGTAAATTCTGAATCGTCATAATAAGTTTTCTCTATAAAATGCTCAACCAAAGTGTTAAAGCACCTAATACTAACATATTCTACGCTTTTTTACAATACCTTGAGCGTTTTGTAGATTTTGCAAGGTATGGCTGGATTATGGCACGGCTAACGGATAAAACCAAGCTTGTTTAGGCCAGTGTGTTCAGAGCTTCTTTTATAAAAAGATAGCCAATATATGTACCCATGCGTTGCGACTGGTCGCCGGGGTATATTTCATAGTCAGTTGGCATAACACGTAGTACATCGCTTAGCTCAAACTGGATGGCTACAAATGGCCGTAGAGTTTCAAGCCCGGCAGCTGTGCGCTGTGCAAATGCACGTGTGGTACCTGGGTACCGGGCCGAATATGAAATCGTCTTCAGACTTCCGTAAGGTTTTCTCTTTGGCATTACCGGCTTAGCCTCCATAGCAACAAAATCTTGGTTAATAACTACCCTCAAATCGTAGTTTTTACCAATATCTACAATTCTTTCACTAGCTTCCAGAGTATCATCTGTCGGTTCGTCACCAATCCCAAGCATCACACCGAAGTTTTTTGAGTCCGTTAGACGGGCAAAACGAGTTCGTTTTGAGCCATGTATGCTTATGTGCGCTCGGCTCTGTTGCCTGTTTTTAATTATTTCTCCCAAAACTTTCTTAAGTGGATGTTCCATATCATTATTTGGGTCTTTGGTCTGTCGACCAGTACTTATGATTGCGGAATTATTTGTGTCTTCGTGAAGTAGTCTCACAAGGCCGCCTGTTCCAAAATCTGCATCTTTTAGTTCACGTTTTTGACTTATGTGGTTGACCCTCTTTTGGCTAGTTGCATGTTCAGCCGTAAGAACAACTGGAGATGCCGTACTTTTTATCCATAAGTCATTATATGATTTAGCTGTACCTTTTTTATAATCATCAACTAGTAGTCTTGGGCTTGCAGATAGACGTTCAGCTTCTTGAAGGCGTTCATAAATTGTGTCAGCTTCACCATCTGGTAGCTGCGGTAAGTTGTAGGTAGAAAAATCGGCTATGCTTTGCTTGCGCTGCTCAAATAGGTCTTTAAGATAAATTAATATTTGGTCATATTCAATTGCAGCATCAGAACCGTTAGCGGCAATGTATTCATCCCTGTCAGGTTGAATAAGATCCAAAAAATCAGGTTCAGGTAATAAATCACTCACAATAACTATATTATAACACTATAATAGTTTTATTTCAAGAGCTACTTCTGGGAACGCACTCTAAGATAGGCAAAAACTATTATGGCCACAACAATAATAAATACGGCAATTAACATGGGTATGAACCCCTGCTGTTCATGCTTAAGCTTTTTCATGTTATTATTGATTATAGACATAAACGTCAAAACAAAAAATACAAAATGTCAGAAACAACCAAAGGTGGCCTCGCGCCGCAATTTAACCTAGCCGAATCCATCTCAAATCCAGCTTTGCCAGTGCATCATGATGATATTTTACCTATAGCTGTTGAGGCTGCTAGTAGATTATCAGACCGAATTAATATTGACCCCAAGACAAATCTCCTAAATGAAAGTTCTTGGCGCGATCAGTTAACATCAACTATTGAAAGCTTGGAGCCAGAAGATAGTCTAAGAGTATATGTGACCGATCTAGATGGTTTCAAAGCAGTAAACGACTTATTGGGTCATAAAGATGGAGACGAATTACTAAATATAGTTGGGGAGGCATTTAAAAGTAGTTTTCAAAGAGAAACGGATATAGCTGGTCATGGTTCTCGTGAAAAAACATCTAGTGACAGTATAGCCAGACTGGGTGGTGATGAATTTGCAGTCTTTTCTATTAATAAAGCTAGCGAAAAGAGGCAAGTTCGAACTTCGGATTCAGATACCGAAGCAAAAATCCAGATGGCAAAAGTTAACACTGCTCTTAGTCAACTGTTATCAGGAACTAAGTTTGAAAAATTAAACGTAAAAATATCGAGCGGCAGCGCCCAACGTGAACCAGGAGAAAGTGCCGAAAGTGTATTCGCCCGGGCTGACCTTAAGATGTTTGAAGCCAAATATGCTAGTAAGACAGAGAGTACAAGGAATGCTGTGAGCAAAATGAGTGCTGAGGATATTGTGCAAATTAAAAAAGTGATTGCTTTCCTTGAAAGCCAAGGACAAAGAATTCAATCATATCTTATTGAGGGCATAAAGCTAGCCGAAGCAGCTTAAAGCTCTCGCAGTAGTTCTTGTTGCTTACGGGAGAGTTTGGTTGGGGTGTCTACTACAATTGTAACTATGTGGGCACCCCGGCTGTGGCCGCTTAGGTGCGGTACACCGTGGCCAGATAGCTTAAAGTCGCTGCCGCTCTGGGTGCCAGCGGGCACTTTCATACGAACGGCACCGTCCACAGTATCTACATCAATTTCTGTACCTAGTGCCGCATCTACCATATCTACATGTTCCTCGCTAAGAATAAGGTCGCCCTCTCGAGTGAATTGTTTGTGCGGCTTTACCCGGATGTTTACAAACAAATCGCCCTTGGGGCCATTTGCTATAGCCTCACCGTGCTCGCGCAAACGAATAGTGGCACCATCGTCTACACCAGCTGGTACTTTGAGCGTAATGTCTTGATTTTTGGCCTGAGTGCCCTTGCCATGGCAAACAGTGCAAACTTTTTCTGGTACTTTGCCAGTACCTTTACAAGTAGGGCAAACACTAGCTTGTTGTATGTTACCAAACACTGTTCGTGTCACGCGCACTGTTTGGCCTGAACCATTGCAAGTATCGCAAGTTATCATCTCGTGCCCAGGCTCCACAGTACTCCCTTTACAATGTTCACAAGTATCTTCTAGTTTGAGGTGCAAGTCAGCTTCTGTGCCAAATACTGCTTGTTCGAAGCTTAGGTCAATCGCTGTTTCTACATCGCGACCACGAGTCTGGCGGCTGCTGCGTTGCTGACCGCCACCAAAAAAGCTTCCAAATATATCGCCCAGACCCAGATCACCAAAGTCAAAATTAATGTTTTGGCCTTGCCCGCCAAAGCCAGCAAACGGATTACCGCCATCACTAGACGCACTGCTGCCCACACCAGCGTGGCCAAATTGGTCATAGCGTTTGCGTTTGTCTGGATTGCTAAGTACTTCATAAGCTTCGTTGACCTCTTTGAACTTTTCTTCGTTCCCACCCTCTTTATCTGGATGGTGTTCAATTGCAGCTTTTCGAAAAGCCTTTTTAATCTCATCCGGCGAAGCGGACTTACCAATCCCTAGAACATCATAGTAGTCTCGTTTAGCCATTGGTTTCTGCTTCCAGCCATTTAGCGGCTTTATCACTAACGCGTAGCATTTTTTTCATGTATAGACCTGGCGTTTCGTAGCTATGGAGTTTTAGGACAATAGCTTCGATTTTATCGAATAAATGTTCTTTGCCCTCCATTAAAAGTAGTATTTCACTATCTTTTTCTATCTTTCCTTTCCACCAATAGGCAGAACTAACGGGAAATTGCCTTACACAGGCTACTAAACGTTTACCTAAAAGTGCTTTGCTAATTTTGTTAGCTTCTATTTGATTTCCACAAGTTAAAACCAGCTCACAGAACTCACTCACGTTATTCCTTTTTCTCGTCGACGACTTCGCCTTCTACTGGTTCTTCGCCATCTTTCTTCTCGTCATCTTTGGCTTCATTGCCTTCTGTTGCCTTTTCATCTTTTGCAGCATCCTCGTACATCTTGGCACCAATTGGCATTAGCTTGTCGCTTAGCTCCTTAGCGGCTTTCTCTAAGCTATCTTTGTCAGCCTTCTCGTCTGCTACTGCCTTTTTGGCGGCTTCTACGGCTTCGTCTAGCGTCTTGATATCATCTTCTGCAATCTTGTCCTTATTGTCGGATTTCAGCTTTTCAGCCTGGTAAATAGCACTATCAAGAACGTTGCGAGCATCTATAGTTTCACGCTTTTGTTTGTCTTCCTCTGCGTGGGCCTCAGCCTCTTTGGCCATTTTCTCTACCTCTTCTTTGGATAGGCCACTACTGCCCTGGATAGTAATGCTCTGTTCTTTTCCGCTACCTTTATCTTTGGCACTTACATTTAAAATACCGTTGGCATCTAGATTAAAAGTGACCTCGATCTGTGGCACGCCCCGTGGTGCGGATGGAATGCCATCAAGAACAAAGCGACCAAGTGACTTGTTGTCACTAACCATTTCGCGCTCACCCTGGACCACATGAATTTCTACTTGTGGCTGGTTGTCTGCAGCTGTACTAAATGTCTCGCTCTTGCTGGTTGGAATTGTAGTATTGCGCTCAATAAGCTTGGTTGCGACACCGCCTAGCGTCTCTATGCCCAGTGACAATGGTGTCACGTCTAGAAGCAGCACATCTTTAACGTCACCTTGTAGAACGCCGCCCTGAATAGCAGCACCAATGGCTACAACCTCATCTGGGTTAACGCCCTTCATGGGGTCTTTGCCAAAGATTTTCTTAACTTTTTCTACTACGGCTGGCATACGAGTCATACCACCCACTAGCACAACGGCATCGATGTCACTAGCTTTTAGTTTGGCGTCTTTAAGGGCTTTATCGCAGGGTCCAGCAGTATTTTCTATAAGATCACCTACTAGGCTTTCTAGCTTGGCGCGGGTCAATTTGTGCTCAAAGTGCTTAGGACCCTCAGCGTCTGCCGTTAGGAACGGTAAGTTGATCTCTACTTCATTTGTAGTAGATAGTTCGATCTTCGCCTTTTCTGCCTCATCACGCAGTCTCTGCATAGCAGCTTTGTCATCATTAACACTTATGCCTTGCTCTTTTTTGAACTCATCCGCCAGATAGTTAACGATTACACGGTCAAAGTCAGCACCTCCTAAGTGGGTATCACCATTGGTGCTTTTGACTTCAAATACGCCGTCGCCTAGCTCCAATATGGAGACGTCAAAGGTGCCGCCACCTAGGTCGTAAACAGCAATCTTTTCGTCCTTTTTGCTGCCTTTGTCTAGACCATAGGCTAGGGCTGCAGCAGTAGGCTCATTTATGATGCGCTTAACCTCAAGACCAGCAATTTTACCTGCGTCTTTGGTGGCCTGACGTTGGCTGTCGTCAAAGTAAGCCGGAACGGTTATGACGGCCTCTGTTACTGAATCACCTAAAAACGCCTCGGCATCGCTCTTGAGTTTGCCTAGTATCATGGCACTTACTTCTTCTGGGCTGTACTCTTTGTCGCCCATTTTAACTTTAACGGCTGTGCCACTTTTGACAATTTCGTAGCCCATTAGCTTAAGATCGCGCTGGACTTCTTTGTCTTCCCAACGGCGGCCAATTAGGCGCTTAACCTCATAAATTGTGTTCTTTGGGTTAGTGACCTGCTGGCGGCGGGCAACCTGACCCACTAGCCTTTCACCATTCTTATTTACGGCTACAACGCTAGGCGTGGTGCGTGCACCTTCGCTGTTGGCAATAATCTCTGGCTTACCAGACTGCATGACTGCCATAGCACTGTTAGTAGTCCCTAAATCGATTCCAATTATTTTACTCATATGTTCCTCCTCTTAATTCAATTATTTTTCGCTTACAGCTTTCTATGAAATTGCTCGGATAGCCACCAGAAAAACCATCAACTATGGCTTCTAAATGGCTTGCAATATCTACTACTCCATTTGTTCTACAAATCGATTCTATAGAATCAATAAGTGATTCAGAAGTGATAGGAATAGTAGGTGACGATGCGGCAACTTTTCCTTCGTCAAAATCTCCCCATAAGGCATCTGATCCTGAATCCATCATCATGTTTTCGCTCCATGATTAATTGGGTAAACAGCGCATTGGCCAGACGTTATCCGGCTCAGACATGATTCAACAGTCTTTCCAATCTCTCTGCGACCAGAAATTGTACGATTGAGATTGTATGTTTGCATAGCTGTTTCTGATGGCATTCCCGACTGAACTGCTTCTCTAGCATCTTCTATATCCATACCTATATCTGCAGGACTTTCTTCAAATATTTCACGCATATCTTCTTCTCCTCTGCAAAAAGTGCCACCAATATAGGTTTTACCTGCTTCAACTACTCTTACGTGCAAAAAAGATTCATTTACACTCATGACTTTTTGTCCTCCATACGAACTTTTACCATGGAATGGCGTAGGACGTTGTCTCCCAGAACATAACCTGATTGTAGCTCTTCGCTCACTACTTCATGGCTACCATGTTCACCGTCCATACTAATGGCTTCGTGCAGGCGTGGATCGAATGCTTTCCCCACTGTTTGTATACGTTCCACGCCCATATCTGCCAGGGTCTTTTCAAACTGCTTGACTACTCCTCCTACACCTTTGACATAGTCATTGTTTTTTAGATCCTCCGGCACATGTTTGAGTGCACGCTCAAAGTTGTCTATAACTGGCAAAAGCTGCTGAACTACATTGGCTGTAACCATGTTTTTTAGCCCACCAATTTGTTCATCATGTCGCCTACGAATGTTCTCTGCATCAGCCCGTTCGCGTTGCAATGCTTCTGTTAGCTCAACAATCTGCTGATGAAGCTGTTTTATATTGTTAGTTGTTTTTGGCTTATTCGATTGGGCCATAAAAACTCTCCTCTAGTCCATCATCTATCGTGCGTCCAATTTTGTTAGTTGCAACAGTGGTTACAGCTACGGTTTCGGATGGAGATAAATTGTATTCGTCTACAAAGCGCTGGACTGCCTCCGGGGGTATGGTAGCGCCAGGACCATCTAAAGCCCATGATAGCCTTATTATTCCCTCAGCCATTACTATCGCACCAGCTAGGATTTCTGGTGGCTTTGGTGAAAATTCGCCACTATTCATATAGCACCTCTTCGAGTGTTTTGCCGGCTCGTTGAACTAGGCTCATTACGTCGCGGTAACTCTGACGGGTGGGGCCAAGCGTACCTATATAGCTAGTATCACTGTAGGGGCTGCGGAATTTGCTGATTATCAGGGAGCAGCCGGCACCTCGGCCAATGGGATTCTCACCACCAATATATACACTCAGCGCTTCGTTGGGTGCAGCCTCTTGCAACCATGGTTCTAAGTTGTCGAGTAGGCGCGCAACTTCTTGAACCTGCAAGCCATTGATAAATTCTGGTTGGCCAAACAGGTTAGATAGTCCGCTCATGTATAGTTGGTTGCCAATGGTAGCTAGTCCTAGATTGTGAGTAAGTTCTACAAGAGTATCTACGGTGTTTCGGATAGTACGCTCTGGAGCTCCTCCAGCGTTAATACGGGTAGCCAGGGCACGTTCTGCCCGGTGACCAGCTGGAGTTTTTTGTTCTTTATCCTCAGCCAAATTGTTTACATAAAAGCGGTAGCCTTTGTCTGTTGGCACGCGGCCAGCACTGGTATGTGGTTGCTGTATAAAACCTGCCCGTTCTAGCTCGGCCATATCTGCCCGAATAGTGGCAGAAGACACCTCAAAAGCTCTAGCAAGCAGGCTGGAACCCACAGGGCTGGCAACCTCGGCATATTGTTCAACTATAGCTTGGAGTATTTTTTGCTGGCGGTCGGTTAACATCAATAATCCTTGGTACCTTATGGCACTCATTTTCGTATAGTGCTAGTTTATAGGATTAGCACTCGCTAGTCAAGAGTGCCAACACGTCTTGCCTAAGGTGGTGTAGTTACCTTATAATTGGTTAATGAACAGAGCAGAGATAAACAAAATTTCCCAGTGGCTTAAGTCGGGATCTATTAATATATTTGGTCTGCCGTTTTCTGGCAAAGACACTCATGGGGAAAAACTCCAGAAATTATTTAATGCTGTCCTGCTCAGTGGTGGAGACATCCTTAGAAGTTCAAAAGGCCCAAAACATATACAAGAACATATCGGAAAGGGACATTTAGCGCCCACAGATGAATTTTTGGCAATTGTACTACCTTTTTTAGCCCAGCCAGAATACAAAGGAAAACCTCTTATTTTGAGCAGTGTTGGTAGATGGCATGGTGAGGAACAAAGCGTAGTCAAAGCTGCAGTAGAATCCGGTCACCCCATAAAGGCGGTGATATATTTATCAATTACAGAGGATGAAGCGAAGAGAAGGTGGCGACTAGCAAAGCGCGGGCGTGAAGATGACGTTGCCGAAGATATTTTACTTAACCGGTTTAATGAATTCCGTCAAAAAACTCTTCCCGTCATTGATTACTACAGACAGCACGGTTTGCTCATAGAAGTAGATGGTATGCCCTCTCCCGAAAATGTAGCTGTCGATATCTTGCATAAATTAGCAGCGTTAAGTAATTCTTAGTATTTCTTGTTCGTTAAATTAAGCATTATTACATTGGCAAATAGCTTGATTTTTACTGAAGTTAGGCGTTAGATAAAAGCATAATTAAGGAGGCGCACTATGCCAAGCGTAGATATCAACTGGTGGGCAGTGATTGTAGCTGTCGCCGTAAATATGGGTGTGGGTGCTGTCTGGTACTCGCCGGTAATGTTTGCTAAAGAGTGGTCAAAGTTAGTTGGCCGCAAGATGGAAGAGATGGGTGATGGAGCTAAGGGATACGTTATCACTACTCTGGGAGCTTTTGTCCAAGTTTTGGTACTTTTGCATGTTGTAGCCTATGCAGGCGCAACTACAGCTATCAATGGCGCCGTTGTTGGTTTTTGGCTATGGGTAGCCTTTGTGGCCGTCACTCAAGGAGTTAATACTGTCTTTGCCGGCACTCGCAAAAAACTTTGGGCTATCAACACAGGTTACTTCCTGGTGGTACTCCTAATCAATGGTGCCATCCTAGCTGTTTGGCGCTAGGCCAAATTTAATCGCGTTTTAACATAACAGTGAAGGCTTCTGCCGGGATTTCTACATTTCCGAATTTCTTCATGCGCTTTTTGCCTTTGGCTTGTTTTGCTAGCACTTTCTTTTTACGCGATACATCGCCACCATATAATCCTGTCGTCACGTCTTTGCGATAGCTGCTAATATCTTCTCGGGCAATAAACTTGCCGCCAATAGCAGCCTGCAAACTGACTTTGAACTGCTGGCGCGGTATTACTTCTTTGAGTTTGCCCACCGTTTCGCGTCCAAGTTTTTCTGCCTCAGAACGGTGAATCATTATGCCAAGCGCATCTACGCGCTCACCTGCTACGTAAAAGTCTAAGCGTACCAGATCCTCTGGTCGGTAATCGTCAAGTTCATAGTTAAAAGAGCCGTAGCCACTGGTAATACTCTTGAGCTGATCATAAAAATCTGTCAGCAAGTTAGCTAGAGGCGCCTCAAAAGTGATGACTGCTAGAGCGGCAGTGTCAGTTTGGGCAGAATCTGCAGTTGCAATATAGCTAAGGTTTTTTTGTAACCCACGCTTGCCGGCAATCAGTTGGAGTACCGGCCCAACATACGCCTTGGGCATAACTACTTCACCGCTGATCCAGGGTTCTCGAATCTCCTGGATACTAGCTGGATCAGGCAAATCTGCCGCACTTTTTATATCTATCTCGCTGCCGTTTAAAAGTGTAACCTGGTAATCGGTTGAAGGGTTAGTAATAACTAGTTCCAGGTTATACTCACGTTCCAGGCGCTCTCGCACAATATCCATATGCAAGAGTCCCAAAAAGCCTACACGCACTCCAAATCCGAGAACTGGAGAGTTTTCTGGTGTAAACTGCAGGGCCGAATCACTTAAGCTCAGCTTTTCTATGGCGTCTTTGAGTAGCTGGTAGTTTTCATTGCTATCTGGGAAGAAACCGGCATATACAAACGGCTTGATGTCTTTGTATCCCTCCAGAGCCTGCATTGCCGGATCACTGGTTAGCGTAACTGTGTCGCCCACTCTGGCCTCACGGGTGCTCTTAAAGTTAGTCACAATATAGCCAATTTCTCCCGTTTGCAAGCTTGAACCATGTAACATATCTGGGTTTAGATAACCAACCTCAAGTGCAATGCCATTGCTATTTGCCGCCATCATGTGAATGGACGCATTTTTGGAAATTGTACCATCCACTACCCTTATATAGAGGATAACTCCCCGGTAATCGTCGTAATAACTATCAAACACTAAGGCTTTAGTGGGGCTTTTAGGATGACCAGAAGGCGGTGGAATCTTTTCTACCACACTGCTTAGCACCCGCTCTACTCCCTGACCTGTCTTGGCTGAGATATGAAGAATTTCTTCTGGCATGCAGCCTAGTAGCGCTACTATTTCTGCACTTGAGCGCTCAATATTAGCGGCCGGTAGATCGATTTTATTAAGCACAGGGATAATTGTTAAGTTAGCAGCTAAAGCCAGATATACATTTGCTAGGGTTTGGGCCTGAATGCCCTGGGTAGCATCTACTACGAGCAGAGCGCCTTCGCAAGCAGCTAGGCTGCGCGATACTTCGTAGCTAAAGTCTACGTGACCAGGTGTATCGATCAGGTTCAACTGATAATTAGCAGCTGCTAGCTTATAGCTCATTCGGACGGGCGCCAGCTTGATGGTTATGCCCTTTTCGCGCTCTAGATCCATCTTGTCTAGAATTTGAGCCCGCATTTGGCGCTTTTCGACTGTGCCAGTTAATTCAAGCAAACGATCAGCAAGCGTTGACTTGCCATGATCAATATGAGCAATTATGCAAAAGTTTCTAATGTGGGCTTGGTCCATATCTGAGTGATTGTACCAGTCCACCCCTGTTTTTACTAGCTTTGAGTGCTAAATTCGGATTGGACCGAGAATAATCCTATAGGCTTTGCGCAAAACTACTTTGGCTTCATCAAGTCCAAATAACGCGGACATCCCTACATGTACAAGTACTGTCACGCCCGCAATTAAGCCAAACTTAAAACCAAGGGTCACAAAACCACGATCTCCTATAGTCAGCGGCAAGAGCGAAACCATTATAAAGGCTGCTAACACACTAAAACCAGTTACTGACACAATACGGACAATTGATCCCCAGAAGGCACGGTTAAACATGTACGGGTCGCGCCAAAACATAATTGCAAATAGCAGAACTACCTCTGAAGCAGCGGCTATGGATTGGGCCAGAGCTAGCCCAGAAATACCGTAGGTTGACGGTTTGACTAGTCGGAAGGCTAGGAAGACATTCAGGGCAATCACAAAGAGTGATACAAACAGCGGTGTTTTGGTATCTTTCTGAGCATAGAAATAGCGCGACAGAATGGTGTAGATGATGCGCGCAAAGATGGCGACTGCTAAAAAGCCAAATATCAAGGCTACCTGTGGCGCCACACTACCGTAGAGCAAACGGGCCAAATATCCCCGGCAAAAGAAAGATATGACAGCTACAGGCATTGCAATCCAGATCATTACTCGAAGTACTTTAAAGAAATCCCTGTGAAACAAATCTGGCCGATGTGCAGCTAAACGGTCGTTGAGCCGCGGAAAGGCTGCAGTGGCAATAGCGGTTCCAAACAGCATAACTGGCACGTTCATAAGCGTAGTAGCAAAGTTATAGTAGCTGACAGCGCCTTTACCAAGCGTGCTGGCCCGGTTGGTTTCAACAATGCTGTTAATAGAATCTACTCCTTGGTCGACAGCACGGGGTGGCATGGTACGCATAATGAGCTGGAAATCACGTGAGCGGAAGTTAATCTTTGGTCGGTAACGAAAGCCAAGCCCCCACATGCCCAGTAGGGCAATTGCCAGCTGTATAGATGAACCAATAACTGCACCAACTCCGAGACCAATAACTCCCAGGTGGTACTTAAATATGTAGATGCTGGCAATGATGGCAAGGTTATAGGCTAGCGGCGCAATGGCATAAAAAAAGAACCGTCCAAACGTTTGCTGCACACTGGTCAGAATTCCAGATAAGGTAAACAGCAGCGGATTTAGGGCTATGATGCGCATGATGGTTGTAGCTTGGTTAAGCTGTACAGGACCAAGCTTGGGTGCCACTATGTTGTGAAGCAGAGGTTTGGCAAACACAAAGATAATAATCGCAACGATAAACATAATAACGCTCAGCAAATTGAGCAGGCTACTGGTAATTTCCCAGATACCTTTTCGGTCTTTTAGGTGCAGGCGGTCAGCTAAAACTGGCATAAAAGCCACGCCGAGCGCCCCTGCCGCAATGGTCAGAAAAAAGAAATCTGGAATCTGGAAGGCAGCAAAAAAAGCATCCGTACTACCAGGGTTAACCTGGGTAAAGTTAGTACTAACTAGGCGGTTACGGAAAAAGCCTAGCAATTGAGCCAGCAAAGCGGTCACAATTAGCAGTACGGCTGCATTACTCATGCTTACCCGTTTATTGGCACGATTTACTATTCGGTTCATTCGGTATTAGTATAGAGGAACTAGAAAACAGGAACTAGGCTAAAACCTCATTTTTACTATTTTCCGTGTTTTAGTCCCTAGTACAAGGCGGCGGCTTTAGGCATGGTAGTGCCAGACAGGATTTTCTCTACTTCTTCTGCTTCGACGGTTTCTTTCTCTAGCAAACGGTCTTTTAGCACTTCTAGTTTAGCAATATTTGATTTTATAACGCTTCGTGCTCGCACGCCTGCTTCTGTAATGAGGTGTTCCACTTCGTCGTCAATAATTTTGGCGGTATCATCTGAATACTGGCGTTCTTGAACCAATTTATCCATCATCATGCCTTCATCAACATGGAATACTTGGTCACGTAGTTTACTGCCCATACCTTGGTTAACTACCATGTCGCGTGCTAGTTCAGCGGCCTTTTGTAGATCATTGCCTGCCCCGGTCGTAATACGGTCAGGACCATAAATAACTTCCTCTGCAACCCGCCCGCCTAGCATCCTGGCTAGCACATCTTTGAACTCAATAATGCTGTGGTAGCTCTTATCTTCTGGTGGAATAAACCAAGTTACCCCGCCTGTGCCGCCGCGAGGAATAATTGTAACTTTGTGCACCGAGTCGCTGTCAGGTAGTACGTGGCCAACTACAGCGTGTCCTGCCTCGTGATAGGCAGTTAATTCCTTTTCGTGCTCGTTCATAACCTTGCTCTTGCGTTCTGGGCCAATTGCCACCTTTTCAAAGGCTGAGGTAACGTCGCTTTGGCTAATCTGATTGTGGTTATGGCGAGCAGCGATGATAGCTGCCTCGTTGGCAATATTTGATAGGTCGGCGCCGGATGAGCCAGCCGATTTAGCAGCTAGCGAGTCCAAGTTTACATCTTTGGCTAGGGGCTTCTTGGCAAAATGGACCTTTAGAATAGCTTCGCGGTCCTTCCGGTCAGGCAAGTCGATGTTAACGCGTCGGTCAAAACGACCAGGTCGCAGCAACGCTGGGTCAAGCACATCTGAACGGTTGGTGGCCGCTAGCACTATTACATTGGTACCTTGCTCAAAGCCGTCCATTTCTACCAAAATTTGGTTGAGAGTTTGTTCACGTTCATCATGTCCACCACCCATACCGCTACCACGTCGGCGGCCAACTGCATCGATTTCGTCAATAAAGATAATGCATGGTGCGTTCTTCTTGGCTTTGGCAAACAAGTCACGGACACGGCTAGCTCCGACACCCACAAACATCTCTACAAACTCCGAACCAGAAATACTAAAGAATGGCACATTGGCCTCACCTGCAACTGCACGGGCCAGCATAGTTTTACCTGTACCTGGGGGACCCACCAGCAGAACTCCTTTTGGAATAGTGGCACCGACTGATTCAAACTTTTTGGGAAATTTCAAAAACTCTACGACTTCTTGCAGATCAATTTTGGCTTCTTGAGTTCCAGCAATATCATGGAAAGTTACCTTTTCTTTCTCGTTGCCATACAAGCGGGCTCGGCTTTTACCAAAGCTCATGGCTTGGTTACCTTGCCCCTGAGCACTTCTGAGCATAAAGAACAGGACAAGGGCTATCAATATAACTGGCAAAATAGAGATTCCAAGGTTTGTCCATGTAGAGCCAGCGCTAGATTCAGGTTTAATATCAACAATTACGTTTTTGTTAGTTAGACCTTGTTGGTAAATACTGGCACTACTGTCTTTATAAGATTTTTCGGAGGCTTGGCTCTCACCCTTTTTAGTAATGCTGAGTGTATTGCCCTGAATACTAATTTCTTTAACATCACCCGAATTGGCCTGGCTGATAACCTGAGAAAATGGCACCGACTTGAGGGTGCTAGGTTGGCTGAAAGCTGCAAAAATAATAAGACCAATTAGAATTAGCAGGGCTACAAAACCAAAGTTCTTGAAGTTTTTGCGGTTGTTATTTCCCACTGGAGAGGACTGCTTGCGAAACGGTTGTTTATCCATATGGCAACTATTATACCCTAATCCGTGCCGTAATTACTAGCGCTCGCTGGTCTTGAGTGCCAATTTATCTTTTTGGATTAGTAGAATATGAGTAGAATCTACATCTATCCGTTTGCCTGGTTTTAAGGTTTTTGCGGAGTTTGTTATTAGCTCTAACCGTTTTTTATCAAGACTAGCAATTCCCTTTTGCCTAAGCCAAGTGGCCATAACCTCCCGGGCAACTTCATGCGGAAGCATAATAAACCAGCGCCTATCCAATGCATTAACAGATGACTGCATATGAAGTTGGTTGGTAAGCGCCTTATCAATGCTTTGGTTGATAACTGCTAGCTCCTCAAGTTCTTTGGCCAGCTTAGCCCGTTCGCGCGCTGGCAATAAGGACAACATAGTATGGCGTACCCGGTTACGCAAATAGGTAGTATCCTGGTTTGTGCTATCCTCCCGCCAAACTATGTTGTTTGCGTGGGCATAGGCTAGTAGCTCTTTTTTAGATAGATGCAGAAGTGGCCGGCGACGACCCTGAGTAGAGCGTAAAGAAGTCAGTCCACGCCGGTTAGTCCCCCTAAGTATATTTATGTAAGCTGTCTCCAGCTGGTCGTCTTGGTGATGCGCAGTAACGATAGCATCTGCCCCAGCAGCTGATCGTACTCGCCCCAAAAACTCGTAGCGAGCCTGGCGGGCAACATCTTCGCTCGCACCCGCACCCAGATGTCCTTGCTCATAAACAAACGGTAGGCCATAGCGCTTTGCTGCCTCCTGCACAAGTAGTCGGTCCAGATGTGAATCTTCACGAATACCATGATCAAAGTGGGCAACAGTTAGCTTTAGCCCAGGAACCGGCACCAACATATCAAGCAAAACCATACTGTCTACCCCACCAGATACTGCAACAACATAAGTTCCTGGCTCTAACAGAGGCTGTGCGTGAAATGGATTCGTTGCAACATTCATACCTTATAATGATACCAACATGCTGGTTATTATCGACTTTGGTTCGCAAATGACACACCTTATTTCTCGTCGCCTCAAAGATGTTGGCATAGATTCAGTAATCATTGACCCAGACGATGCACAAGAGGGCATTAAACTTCATAACCCAGATGGACTAATCCTATCTGGTGGACCAGCTTCAGTTTACGAAAAGGGCGCACCAAGCATTGATGCCAAAATCTTTAAGCTGGGTATTCCGATTTTAGGCATTTGCTATGGCTGGCAGCTAATGGCACAACTACTTGGTGGCAAGGTTACACCTGGCCAGAAAGAATACGGTCCAGCCCAGCTGACAATTTCCGATTTTGCTAACTTTTTCTATGGGCTACCGACAACTAGTCAGGTATTTGAATCCCATGGAACTACTGTTACAAAAATACCAAAAGGTTTTAAGATTTTCGGCAGTACTGAAGATGTAGTGTTCGCTGCCGTTGGCGACGCTTCTAGGCATTTTTACGGAGTTCAGTTTCACCCAGAGGCATCTCATACCAAACAGGGGTCGCAAATGCTCAAAAACTTTGCTACACGGGTTTGTAATCTGCCGGTTAAAACTGAAAAAATTGACATAGACAAAATAATCAATGAGATAAAAGAGAAAGTCGGTAATCGCAAAGTTATTGGTGCTTTTTCAGGCGGGACTGATTCTGCTGTTGCTGGGACATTAACCGCCCGAGCTATTGGAAAGCAGTTTTTACCTATCTATATAGACAGTGGACTTATGCGCGAAGAAACTCTAGGTCGCATCAAACACGATTTTCCAAAAGTGCTCGGAGTTAGGGTAAAGGTTATAAATGCCCGTCAAGAATTCTTGACTACCCTAAAGGGTATTACCGATCCCGAAACTAAACGTAAAACAATAGGTAACCTCTACATAAAGCTATTTGAGCGCGAAATGGCAAAGGACCCATCCATTACGTTTTTATTGCAAGGTACAACCTATGCCGATTTTATCCATTCGCAGGGCACTAAAAGGTCAGCTCATATAAAAAGCCATCATAATGTTGGTGGTCTACCAAAGAACATGAAGCTCCAGCTACTTGAGCCGCTTCGCTACTACTATACCGACCAGGTGCGCAAGATTGGCGTAAAAGCTGGTATGCCAAAAGATATGGTTTTCCAGCAACCGTTCCCAGGTCCAGGACATGCCGTGCGTATTATGGGTGAAGTCACCAAGCAAAGGTTAGCGAGACAAGTTCAAGCCGATAATATAGTTGTAGAAGAAATGAAAAAATCTGGCTGGTATGATCGCATATTTCAATGCTGGTCAATTATGACCGGAGCTAGTAGCACTGCCGTTAAAGGTGATGGGCGTTTTTATGGCGAAGTTGTAGCCATTCGCATTGTAACTACTAAAGATCGGATGAGTGCGGATTGGGCACAAGTTCCATACAAAGTCCTAGCAAAACTATCTACCCGCATAGTAAATGAGGTGCCAGGTATATCCCGCGTGGTATATGATATAACCACTAAGCCGCCAGCAACTATGGAGTGGGAATGAAAAAAATACATCACGATCATTGGAAACGATCTTTAGTAAAAACCATAACTTACCGCGTTATCATTATGGTCGTTGTATTTGCTGTAACTTTAGCTGTAACTCACAAAACCGGCGACGCCTTTGTGATAACTGGCTGGAACGCGGTGCTTGCCACTATAATTTATTACTGGCATGAGCGCATTTGGAGCCGTATCCATTGGGGCCGCAATTAGATTTAGGTCATGAGTAAGCATCCTCACAAACCCAAGCCAGACTTGCAGCGGTTATTTGATCTACAGCACTTTTTACACAAGTTCCATGCAATAGAACGAATAGTCTATTTGCCTGGTAAAAATCCCCGATACGAAACAGATACAGAACATACATTTACGCTGGCTATGACTGCTTGGTTTTTAGCACAGTACTTTGATGATATTGATACCGACAAATGCATTAAGCTAGCACTCGTACATGACCTAGTAGAAATTTATGCTGGTGACACTTATGCATTTGCAGATAAGGCTGTACTGGACTCTAAAACCGCTAGGGAGGCTAAAGCTTTGGGGCAAATTACTAAGGAATGGCAAGATTTTCCGGATATGGTGCAGGCTATAGAAGATTATGAAAAACTTAACAGCAAAGAAAGTAAATTTGTCTTTGCCTTAGATAAAATTATGCCGCCGCTAGTTATATTTATGGGGGAGGGCTACACCTGGCAAAAGCACAAGATAACATTTGCTATGCACCACGAGGTGAAAATAGAATCGGTGGCTCAATCAGCAGCCATACTTGATTATTACAACCAGCTAGTTGAGCTTATGCAGAAAAACTTAGACTATTTTCATCTCGAAGATTAGTAATATTATTTCGTAGCTATCTTTTGTAAACTTCTCGTCTATGTCGTACTAAAAGTACTACTATGTTTTTGCCTTCAACATCAAATAATACTCTGTAAGTTCCGATCCTATATCTATATTGAGCGTCAGCAGGCTTAGTCAGAGCCTCTGCAAAGGAAATGGGATCATCTTGAGAGATAAACCACTCTAGTTTTGATTTAAGACGCTTTCTTATTTGAGGTGAGAGTTTTTGTATTGCCTTTGCGGCCGGCTTCTTATATATCAGGGTATATGAAGACATTTATATATCTCCAAATACCTCGTCGTGACTTAAGTATTCCTTACTCTCACGTGCGTCTCTAATAGCAGCCAGGTAATCTGGGTCATTAGCAGCCAAGAGATCTTCTAGTTTATCGAGATCTATAATAGCTCGCTCTTTTTTTCCTCTTCGAGTGACAATAAGAATGTCATCCTCGTTGACAGAATCAAGGGCATCAGCAAGATTGCTTCTAAGATCAGACGCAGAAACAGTTTTAGTACTCATTAATATGGCTCCAGTACGTTTTAGTAATACGTTTTAATTGTACGTCTACATAATGATTATGTCAACTATTTCATTGATCACATCGAAGATTAGTAATTAAGTAATAACGGTTGCGAGTTTTTTCTGCTGGATTGCGGTTTTTATCTCTTTTGCTACGCGTTGTCCAACACTCATATTTTGACCATATAAATATCCGGTGTATGGCGTAAACATGGTTCCTGGACTTCCAGGCATACGCATGCTGACATCAAATATTACTAGTTCTTCTACTGGCGGCCCTGCCGTGACAGCACCTTGCAGAGCAAATGGGCCAATCATGCCTGGCGGGTAATGTTTGCCCGCTGCTTTAACAAACTTCTCCCCTGCATCATAAGCCTTTTCTATAAGTGACTCTTTGATGGTAATTGCTACATGTCCGTTTTCTATGTACTTGGGTTCTATGCGTTTAAGTACTTCTGTTTGTTCTGGTGCAGTTAGTCTAAGCAAACCATCAATGTTGGTTTGGCGGCGCATGTCGGTACCAAGCAGCTCCACTTGCCCGTCTAGTGGAGAGTAGAAAAAGTTTAAATTTAGTTGCGGGCCAACCACAAATTCTTCAATTACAGCTTTTTTAAGAGAACCCTTGGTAACTGTACCTTTTGATATTAGTTTCTTTGCAGTTAGCTCGTATTCGCTGTAGCTGCTCACCAAAAAGAATGCTCGTTCATATCCCCTTGCGGCCTCATTGGCCTTAACAATTACAAGACAGTCAATATCTTGGGGTTTGGCAAACTGCTTGGGAATTTTTATACCTGCTTGTTCTAGTAAAAAGTATTGGTTTTTGGTTTCGTCGCGCTCCTCTTTACGAACTAGCCGGCGATTGCCAAAAATAGGCACCATGAAGTCGTTCTCTATCTCAGAATAGTTGCAATAGACCCAAAAATAACGGCTATGAACCATGATTACATTGAGATCCCGCAGCTGCTGCTGGACTTTGGAACTAGTGATATCTGAAAACTTATCGACTAGTATTACGTGATCAACACAGCCTTTATTGCCACGAGTTTTGTAATATTGGCTGTAGGTTTTATCGCGCCCGCGCTGGGCAACTACCACCGTTTCAAATCCTTCAGTCTTAGCGCCCCGGCAAATGTCCAGCGCACTGTGCCCACCTATACAGCCAATTCGGATTTCTGATTGCTTATATTTGGCCGCGATTTTTGCAACTTCAGTTGGAGTAACCATTAGAGAGCACCTTTTCTAGTTTGCCTCCAGCAATGGCAAGCTTGACTTCGCGGGCTACCCGGCGACCTGTACTCATAGGTTCCTTGTAGCGAAGATCGGTATAGGGCGAACCGTTAACATATGGATTGGTGCCGGCTACAATGCGGGCTGAAATTTCAAAGACAAAAAACTCAAGTTCTGGAGTTACGATAGTTTCTAAGCAAAACGGACCAAATAAGCCGTTAGGAGTTAGCTTACGTGAGGCTTCAACTACTTGTTCTCCCATTGCAAATATTTCTGGCAGTAGGGATTCACGGGCAACTACTGGTAGATTGCCCATAATGTTATATGAACTTTCAATATTTAGATCCATCTGGTCTTTAGCGGCAATCCGTCCAATAGAATCTACGTTGGTTTCGTAGCGTTTATCCATGCTCATTACTTCAAGTTCTTTAGTGAGTGGCGAATAAAAGTAATGGATATATAGCGGCGCGCCAACAATATATTGCTGAATAATGTAGGGCTTGCCTTTGTGTTCGGCAATTTTGCGTTTAAATTCGCTCGGGCTACGTGCCAAAAAGAAACCTTTGCCTCCTCCTGCTCCATGAAATTTAATTATTACAGGTCCGTTAATATCTTGTGGACGCTTGTAAATTTTAGGCAATGTAAGGCCAGCTTGTTTTAGCCACTCCCGTTGTTTAGACCGGTCCTCTTCCCATGGCAATATGTGTTTATTGCCAAAGTAGTGGACCCTGGAAGCATTGAGGGCAGGTAATCCGTATGCCCGGAAGAATGATCCATGCGGTACTAAGATCACATTATCTTTAAGCAACTGCTTTTCAAGTCCGCCTAGTTCATCGTAGGATTCAAGCTCGATAATTTGGTCTGCGACCTGGAAGGCACGGTACGCTTGTGCCCTACCTTTTTCACAAATTACTAAGTTTTTAAAACCTTCGTCGTGAGCACCCTTAAGGATTTGCAGTGCAGAATGACTGCCGAGAGTAGCTATCTTGAATGCTGAGCTTTTCGTAATATGACCCTCGTCTCCCGAGCTCGCTAGGAACTTAATCTATATCGTTCAAGTATAGCTCTCTAGGCAATATCGAGCCAAATAAAACAGAAGTTTACAGCGTTATATGTGCCAGCGTTTGGCTACCGTTCGAGCTTTTTTGGCTGCTAGACCCGTGTAGTACTTTTCAGGGTACTCAATGATCTGTTGTTGCTTTTTGGTAAATTTTTGCCAGTAAGCAGATGCTTCTTTATCGGCAGCTATAGTCTCAACTAGTGTCTTGCCGGAGTCTAAAGATTTATGAGCTAGGGCTTTAGATTTTTCATGGGCCGATGTGTGACCGTATTTAGCTAGTAATAAATATAGAGGCTCGGCAGCAATTGCGCCTCCGCTCATATTCAGGTTTCGTTGCATGGCTTCCTCGTCCACTTCTAGTTTGCTCATAACATTACAAAGCCTAGTTGCCATAGAAGCTATGCCTGCGATTACTACACTATAAAAGCGAGATGACGCGGAATCTGTTAAGTCGCGCTGGTGTTCGCTACTAAGATTTAAGTTGGCGTTAACGCCCTGGGCAATAATTTGCTTACTCATACTGACAATATTTTCAAAATTCCACGGGTTACGCTTGTGTGCCATAGTTGATGACCCGGTCTGTCCAGTTTCAAACCTTTCACGTACCTCGCCAATTTCACTGCGCTGTAAATGCCTCATATCATGGGCAAGGTTGGCCATAATTCCAGCGGCAATAACTTGTTCGTCGATTAAGCGAACCATGTACTCTGGTGGCAAAATTTGTGTGGAGTAACTTGATGGCATTATTCCAACGTAATCCAGGACCGTTTTTTCAAATTCAAGAGGCTTGTCAATAAATGTACTAAGTGCGTTATAGGCTCCAACGGCCCCAGAAAATTTACCTGGCAATTCGCTCGTTAAAGCTTCTATTGCCTGAGTGCACTCACCTATACGCTGCACATATTCTGCCACTGCGAACCCAAAGGTTATGGGTAGAGCATGCTGGCCATGTGTGCGTCCTATTTGTGTAGCCCCTGCATAGCGTTCAGTCAGCTCAATTAATACGTCATTAAGATTTTTAAGTCTTGGAACTACTAGTTCATTAATTGCACTTCGCATTTGTAGCACTTGGGCGCTAGCTACAATGTCGTATGAAGTCGCTCCAAAATGTACATATGGTTGTGCCTGTTTACTTACGTACTTTTTGATGCAATTAACAAGCGCTTTTATGTCGTGTTTTGTCTTCTGCTCTTCTTTGTAAACCTCTTGGGCTGTAACTTTTCGTGCGGATGCTTCAATTTCATTTGCAATCTTACGGCTGCAAATTCCATAGTCGGCTAGCGCGTGAGCTAATGCAGCTTCCATATATGCTTGGTAGGAAATGCGACTTTGCTCAGATAAGTAGCGTGAAATTTCAATGTCGTAGTAACGACTATCTAGCGGATCAATACTACTAAAATTTTGATCTTTAGCCGGCTCTGGTAATGTAAATGGTTTTAATTTGCCTGCCATTATAGCCTTGATAGCGCTGTATTAAGATTTAACTCTATTCGCTCTAGTATATTTTCGCTCGGTAAAGGTTTTTTGAGTTTCTTACCAGTTAACTGCTCATAAAGTTCTATGTAGCGCTCTGATATTTCTTGGACAAAAGTTGCTGGGATTGCTGGCATGGTTTGGCCCTTTAGTCCCTGGAAATCGTGTTCTATTAGCCATTCGCGTACAAACTCTTTGGACAATTGGTGCTGCGGTTCACCTCGCTTTTGCTTGTCTACATATCCTTCTTCATAAAAGTAGCGTGAAGAATCTGGGGTATGAATCTCATCCATGAGTACAAGTCGGCTATTTTTTCTACCAAACTCATATTTTGTATCTACCAGTATCAGACCTCGTTTGGCTGCCATTTTACTTCCTCGCTGATAGAGCTTGCGAGTGTATTTTTCAATCTTGACCCAATCGTCAGCTGGTATTAACCCGCGTTTAACAATATCTTTAGCTGAAATATCTTCGTCATGCCCCTGCTCAGCATGGGTAGCCGGAGTAATAATGGGCTCTGGAAATTTATCATTTTCTTTGAGGCCTTCAGACATTTTTACTCCACAAAGTTCACGCTTACCACTCTTATATTCGCGCCAGGCATGACCACATAAATATCCACGAATAACTACTTCAATTTTATAAGGCTGGCATTTATAGCCCAGAACTACGTTGGGATCGGGTGAGCTAATAAGCCAATTAGGAATAATATCTTTAGTGGCATCTAAAAAGTAGGTGGCTAGCTGCGACAGTACCTGTCCTTTGTTTGGAATTGCAACTGGCAAAAGTACGTCAAAGGCTGAAATTCTATCAGTTACGACCATGGCTAAGTATTTATCGTTTATAGTATAAATATCGCGTACGCTACCCTTAGCAAACCCAGTTTGACCAGGAAAATGAAAATTTGTCTTGTTAATTGTCTGCGTTCCCATATGGCTATAGTGTAATAGCCAGGTAATGAATCACAAAATAAGATACTATGTATGCAATGCAAGGCGCGGGAACCATTGGCATCGTTGGTGGTGGGCAATTGGGACGTATGCTCACGCTAGCCGCCAAACCGCTTGGTTTTGAAGTGATAGTGGTGAATCCCTCTTCAAATAGTCCAGCTGCACAGGTTGGCGCAGAGGAAATTGTGGCGGACTTATATGATAGCGCTGCCCTAAAAAAACTGGCTAGTCGAGCAGATTATATAACTATAGAGATCGAGCATTTAAATGCCACTGCACTAGAAGCTATATCTAAGCTGGGCAAGCCAGTGAACCCCTCCCCTAATACCATTCAGCTAATCCAGGACAAACTGAAACAAAAGAATTTTTTGAAGAAGTCAGGCATTTCTGTTTCACCATTCAAGGAAATTAAAGACGAGAAAAGTGCCCAAAAAATCCTTAATAAGTTTGGTGGCAAAATGTTTATTAAAACTCGCCACGGAGCTTATGACGGCCGTGGCAATATGTTAGTAACAAGTCCAAAAGAAGTTACAAATGCTTTAGCCTTTTTTGCTGGTAAAGAGCTTTACGCCGAAGCCTATGTTCCTTTTGTTAAGGAATTAGCCGTAATGGTAGCTCGAGATATGAAGAACAACGTTATTGCCTACCCAGTGGTTGAAACTATTCATGATCGTAATATTTGCGTGGAAGTCCAAGCCCCAGCAAATGTAAGTCCACTAGTTGTCAAGCGAGCCACAGCTCTTGCCAAAAATGTTGCCAAAAAGTTGAGCGGAGCAGGTGTGTTTGGTATTGAAATGTTCCTGACAAAAGATGGCAAGGTTCTAGTTAACGAAATTGCGCCGCGAGTACATAATTCTGGCCATTACACTATTGAGGCCAGCCGGACCTCGCAGTTTGAACAGCATATCCGCGCCATTAGTGGCTTGCCGCTAGGCAGTACGGACATGGTTGTACCAGCCGTCGTTATGATAAACATATTGGGTGAGCGCAATGGTAAAACAAAAGTCTCGGGATTAGACCAAGCTCTTGGCATACGTGGTATTAGTACGCACCTATATGGTAAATCTCCAACAAAAGTTGACCGTAAAATGGGACATATTACGGCCATTGCTGATACATTAGAAACAGCACGAAGACATGCCCGATCAGCTCGGGCTAAGATAGATTTATAGGAGTACTTATGGCAAAGGCGCTAGTTGGCATAATTATGGGATCGGAATCGGATATGGCAGTTATGTGTGAGGCCGCGAAAGTCTTAGATGATTTCGACGTAGCATATGAAATGCGGATTGTATCTGCACACCGTACTCCTGATGTTATGGCTGGTTATGCTGCTTCTGCAGTCAAACGTGGCCTTAAAATAATTATTGCTGGTGCGGGTGGCTCTGCACACTTACCTGGTATGACAGCCTCACATACTACCCTACCAGTCCTAGCTGTACCCGTTAAAAAAGACGGTCATGACCATGAGGCACTATGGAGTAATATCAAAATGCCTCCTGGTATACCGCTAGCTACTATGCCAGAAAATGGTGCTGGCAATGCAGCTCTAATGGCTATAGAAATATTAGGTTTAAATGACGCTAGTCTGACTAAAAAGTATGTTGAGTTTCGTCGCAAGCAACACGACAATGTCACTCACGTAAATGCAGAACTTACTAAACGTGGCTGGAAAAAATACCTAAAAGGACAGAAAAAGTGAAAAAAGCCGGACAAATATATGCTGATGCAGGTGTCGACTATAGCAAGATGGACCCTATTAAAATATTGGCTCAGAAAAATGCCAAGAAAACAGCTAAAAACCTTAGTTCATTTGGCATGCACGAAGTCGGGGCAAGCCGTGGTGAATCAGCTTACGTTTGGGAAGAGCCAAGTTCGTATCGAGCACTTGTAGTTGAAGGATTGGGTACAAAAAACTTAGTTGCCGATGCCACTCGGAAAATTACGGGGAAGACTTATTATGATCAAATTGCCCAAGACGCTGTGGCTATGATAGTAAATGACCTAATAGTAGTTGGAGCACTTCCACAAGTTGTAAACGCTTACTTCGCTATTGGGGACTCAGGTTGGATGAGCGACGAACAAAGAGCCAAGGATCTAATTAACGGTTGGACAGCTGCCTGTAACGCAATTGGTGCAACATGGGGTGGCGGTGAAACCCCTACATTAAAAGGTGTAATTGAACCGGAGACCATTGACCTTGGGGGAGCAGCAATTGGAATCATTAAACCAAAAAGCCGCTTAGTGCTGGGCGATAAGCTTGCAGACGGAGACGCAATAGTATTAGTTGAAAGCAGTGGTATTCATGCAAACGGCATTACTCTAGTAAGAAAAATGGTCGAGGCCCTGCCAAATGGCTACGGAACTAAATTGCCAGACGGCAAACTTTTAGGCGAAACCTTACTTAAGCCGTCCCATTTATATGTTTCACTAGTTGGTGATTTATTAAAAGCAAAAATAGATATGCATTACATGGTTAATATAACTGGTCATGGTTGGCGCAAAATTATGCGGGCTACAAAAGATTTTACATATGTATTATCTGATATTCCCAAACCCCAAATTGAGTTTGAGTTTATTCAAAAACAGCTCGGAATTGATAGCTCAGAGATGTACGCAAACTTTAACATGGGTGCCGGCTTTGCTATTTATGTTCCCGAAAAACAAGCTCAAAAAGTGGTAGTTGCAGCTGCCAAACTACACTTGAAGGCTTGGGTTGCCGGCCAAGTTAAAAAAGGTCCAAAGCAAGTCATTATTGAGCCTCTTGATATAACATTTGCGGCTGATAGCCTGGAGGTACGTTAAGTGCAGGCGTTGCAGGGCATTGCCGCCTTGTCTGATGCTCGCTGCCAAAAACTTCTTGTTCAGCTCCAAAAGATTGAGCCGCGTATAACTGGCATAAGTGCTGAATATATTCACCTAGTAGATAACAAAGGTAAACTTAATACCGAAGCCAATCTGCATCTAAAAGAACTACTGACTTATGATTCGCCATACGTGGGAAATAGAAAAGGTCAGATGTTTTTTGTCATACCTAGGCTGGGCACAATATCTCCTTGGTCATCTAAGGCCACAGAAATAGCTCATAATGCTGGGCTATCTAGTGTTAAACGTATTGAGCGTGGTGTTGCGTATTACGTAGATGGACCAAGATCACTACCCCACCGCGAAATAAGTCAGCTACTGCATGACCGCATGACGGAAGTGGTTTTCCAGTCTATAGACCAGATGGCTGGACTGTTTAAGCATGCTAAACCTAGGAAACTCAGTATTATCGATATTAAACCTGGCAAACAAAAACTAGTAGCCGCAAATACTGCACTTGGGCTGGCACTGGCAGACAATGAAATTGATTACCTCTACGAATCCTATAAGGACCTGGGACGCAATCCGACTGACGTAGAAATTATGATGTTTGGTGTAGTTAATAGTGAGCATTGCCGTCACAAAATATTTAACGCAGATTGGATAATTGACGGGCATAAGCAGCCCAAAAGTTTATTTAAAATGATTAGAAACACTTATGAGCGAGCTGGCAAAGACGTGTTGTCAGCCTATACAGATAATGCTGCCGTACTAAAGGGCCCAGACGCCAAACGCTTTTTTGCCAATACTAATTCGGGCAGTTATGGCTACCATGATGAAGCAGTTCACATTGTTACAAAGGTAGAAACGCACAACCACCCTACTGCCATTGCTCCTGTGCCCGGTGCCGCTACTGGGATTGGCGGCGAGATACGCGATGAAAGCGCCACAGGACGTGGTGCTCGCTCCAAGATTGGTCTGGCTGGCTTTAGCGTATCGAATCTTGTTATACCAGGTGCTAAACGTCCATGGGAAAAAGCAGTACACAAACCAAACCGCATCACTTCCGCCTTAGACATAATGATCGATGCGCCAATTGGTGGCGCAGCCTACAACAATGAGTTTGGGCGACCAAACCTAACGGGTTATTTTAGAACTTATGAACATTCTGACCCAAGTCAGGGGAGGTGGGGATATCATAAACCAATTATGGTGGCTGGTGGCGTTGGCAACATCCGTCGCCAGCACGTCAAAAAGCGTAAGATACCGGTAGGCGCTCCGCTAATAGTACTGGGTGGACCAGCTATGCTAATTGGCTTAGGTGGAGGTGCCGCCAGTAGCATGCAAACTGGTGAGAGTGAAGAGAACCTGGATTTTGCATCCGTTCAACGTGCTAATGCAGAGATGCAACGCCGTGCCCAAGAAGTCATCAATGCCTGTTGGGCACTAGGCAGCAAAAACCCCATTATTTCTATCCACGACGTGGGAGCTGGTGGCCTATCAAATGCTTTGCCGGAATTAGTACATGACGCAGGACTAGGAGCCAAGTTTGAGTTGCGAGATATTCCTAGCGCCGAGCCTAGTATGAGTCCTATGGAAATCTGGTGCAATGAAGCCCAGGAACGCTATGTATTGTCAGTCGCTACCAAAAACCTGAAACTATTCCAGAAATTGTGTACCCGTGAGCGCTGCCCAATGTCAGTTGTTGGTAAGACTACTAAGAAACAACAACTAATTGTCCATGATAGCCATTTTTCTAATAACCCAGTTAACATCCCTATGAACGTAATTTTTGGGAAACCTCCCAAAATGGTCCGTAACGTTAGTCGCCAAAATGTGGATCTGGCATCTCTACAGACTGACAAAATTGAGCTGGACGAAGCTGTTAAGCGAGTGTTGCAGCTACCAGCCGTGGGCAGCAAAAAATTCCTTATTACAATCGGTGATAGAACGGTTGGCGGACTATGTGTGCGAGACCAAATGATTGGACCCTGGCAAGTACCAGTTAGTGATGTAGCTGTCTCAGCTAGTTCGTTTGATGGCAAAACTGGCGAGGCCATGGCAATGGGTGAGCGCACACCATTGGCTCTAATTAATGCCCCGGCTTCTGCCCGTATGGCTATCGGTGAAGCTATTACCAATATTTCTGCGGCATCTATTGCCAAACTATCAGATATTAAGCTCTCCGCCAACTGGATGGCTGCAGCCGGCTACCAATCAGAAGATGAACGTTTATACGACACAGTCCGGGCAGTGGGTGAAGATTTTTGCCCAGCTCTTGGCATAACCATACCTGTTGGTAAAGACTCTCTAAGTATGCGAACTGTATGGGACGAGGACGGTAAGACCCAAACTGTTGCCTCGCCCGTATCGCTAATTATTAGCGCCTTTTCCCCAGTACAATATACAGCTCGTACTTTGACTCCTCTGCTGGACACAGCAGAAAAATCTACGCTTATCTTAATTGATCTTGGAATCGGACTAAACCGACTAGGTGGTTCAGCTCTAGCCCAAGTTTATAGCCAGCTAGGCAATGAGTCGCCAGATGTAGAACCTAATATTTTGAAAAGTTACTTTAAAGCTATACAGAAATTAAAACGAAATGGGCAAATTCTGGCTTATCACGACCGTTCAGATGGTGGTTTGCTAGCAACACTAGTAGAAATGGCATTTGCAGCACGCTGCGGCCTAGACATAGATCTAGCTAAGTTACCAGGCACATATTTGGAGCAACTTTTTAGTGAAGAGCTGGGTGCAGTTATTCAGGTCAAGTCTACCCAAGCTCCAACTGTTCTCAAAATCCTGCATAGAGCACTAGGACAACATATTTATACCATTGGCCAGCCATCACAGGAGCAAACAATCACAATAAAAAGTAGATCAAAAACTTTATATCGTAATTCTCGTTCACAGCTGGAGCAGTGGTGGGCAGACACCAGCTACCGCATTCAATTACTGAGGGATAACGCTTCCACTGCTAGAGAAGAGTTTAAAACTATTGCAGATAATAATGATCCTGGACTGTCTAGCCAGTTCAACTATAAAATCTCTAACCGTAAATATACCAAAAGACCTAAAGTGGCTATATTCCGTGAGCAGGGTGTGAACGGCCAAGTAGAAATGGCAGCGGCCTTTGATAAAGCCGGCTTTAGTGCTATTGATGTACATTTAAGCGATCTGATGAACGGCAATAAATCTCTCAGCGATTTTTCTGGGCTTGTGGCTTGTGGCGGCTTTTCTTATGGTGATGTTTTGGGTGCCGGTGAAGGCTGGGCCAAATCTATATTGTTCCATCCTAACTTGCGCAATCAGTTTCAGCAGTTTTTTGAACGCTCAAATAGTTTCAGCTTGGGTGTTTGTAATGGTTGTCAGACTCTAGCAGCACTAAAAGCGCTTATTCCTGGTGCCGAGGATTGGCCCCGGTTTCTAAAAAACCGTTCCGAGCAGTTTGAAGCTCGTGTAACGCGTGTGATTATTAACGACTCCCCTTCTATTTTCTTTAAGGATATGATCGGGGCAACTTTGCTGGTACCCGTAGCTCACGGTGAGGGGCGAGCAGAGTTTAGTGACGTAAAGACTATGCAGAAATTAATTAAGAGTAATCTAGTCTGTGCTCAATATATTGATAATTATGGAGAAACTGCCAAAAGCTATCCTGCCAACCCCAATGGTTCACCCCAGGGTATTACCGCCCTGACTACACCAGATGGCCGGGCAACAATCATGATGCCCCACCCTGAGCGCGCCTTTTTGACAAAGCAGCACTCTTGGCATCCACCAGAGTGGGGAATAAATGCCCCTTGGATAAAAATGTTCCAAAACGCCCGTGAATGGGTGAGTAATTAGCTAAAACTCAAGAGTATTCACTCTGGTATTTAGATAAATAAACTGTTACTTTAATTTTGATGCGGTGACCGAGAATAGGTAGTAGCTCGCAAGGCTACGACGGTAGCGTCATGTCTGCCCCGCATCTCCAAGAATATTATTATGACAGCAAAAGAATATATCCAGTCAAGACTTGAAAACTTAAAGCAGCCTTTAGGCTTTGAAAAACTATCAAACGAAGAGTTACTTGTCGATGCTATTTTTAAGGCATTTATATCAAAAAAGTTTCGTAAATATAGTCTTGGGGCCGATCAGGCTGAACATATCAAATCTTCGATTGCTTTAAATGTCAAAAATAAGGAGCCGATTAAAGCTACTTTAGTATTTGGTGGCTACAAGCTTTGGAGGCTTAAAGAAACGCCAGAGGCAGATTGGGCTGAACTATTCTCGCTCATTTACTATACAAACTGGATGAAACCGGTATGTGAATTATATGAACCTGGTGTTTGGTTCGATTTTTTCTCCGATGATGTTATCGTTTCAAAGATGAATAATGTTCCGTCTCGTGACATTAAAGATTATCAGTCTAGCTTTATAAAACTATTAGAGTTTATAAAGCCCTATCAACCCAAAAATCTGAATATGACTATTAATCGTGTAGGTGATCAATATGACAATTATGAGGCGTTTGAGAAGGACCTCGCGGAGCAGCGTAAATCACTATCTGATAGCCTCAAAGGTGGTTTACCTGTTTTAGATGATATCGCAAAAGCTACTTTAGATTTAAATGTTCGTACAACACCTGAACAGGAAGCAGATACAAAATGGCGTGAAAAGGTTCAGCTAATGCATGACAGCTATGCACTGGTTAAAGGACGTCGTCCTTACTATCGAATGCCAGATAAACTGAATATTATGACTACACCTTTTAATGGGATGCTATCTGTAGGTACTACCAAGGACTCTATTATGAAATTTTGGATTGGTGTTGGAGTACTCAGACCTAATGGTGATGATTTCCGACAGATTATTCTTTCGCCAAATCAATTGAGTAAAACTAAATTTAATTTTGAGGCAGTTTCAATCGATGGCCTTCAAGGCAAAAACTTTTCAAAAATTAGAATTCTCAAATAAAAAAGTTACTAAAACTATAAATTTGGTACCAGGGGCGAGGCTTGAACTCGCGACCTCAGGCTTATGAGTCCTGCGCTCTAACCAGCTGAGCTACCCTGGCGCGTTAACAGGCTGAATTATATCATCTTTACATCTGTTTATACGTAAAAACCCAGCCTTTGGCCTGGGTTTATAGTTACTGGCATATAATAATGCTTATTCGCTTAGCATATCGTCGAACTGTGAGACTTGCTCATCAGTAGTTGGCAATAATTCATAGCCAATGTTTAGTGCGCTCATAGTGTTTTCCCCTTTTTGTTTTGTTTTAATGTTTTCATGACAGTAGCTACATTATATATTGCTTTTGCTTATTTGTCAAGCTTAAGTTTTGACAAAGCTTTTGGCGGCTTGTTTATCCTTATGATTCCGCTATATACAACCCCTCATAAATGTGCTTAAATACCCATCGCAGGTTCTTATCTGTCCTTAGCACAAGAAAGTTCGAAGATACCCCCTTGGTAAAAGGTGCACGGTTGTTCGGGTTCGTTGGCAAAGACGCATAAGTGAGGTCGTACTGCACCTAACCGAGAGGAAATCTATACATGTACAAACTATTTGTCGGAGGCTTGCCCTTCAGCATGAGCGATGACGAGCTAGAGCAACTTTTTGCTCAGCACGGTAAAGTTGCTTCTGCAGCCATCATCAAGGACCGCGACACTGGCCGTAGCAAAGGCTTTGGCTTTGTCGAATACGAAAATGATGACGAAGGAAAAGCAGCCGAAAAGGCTCTTAACGGAACAGACGTAGGTGGTCGTAGCATTACGGTTAACCAAGCACGTCCCCGTGAAGAGCGCCCTCGCCGCGACTTTGGTGGCGGTGGTGGTGGCGACCGAAACTGGTAATTTACCAGTTAAGTTAGCACTAAAAACTCCGCTTAGAAATAGGCGGAGTTTTTATATGTAGCTAGCTTACTTAATTTTATCTAGTTCTTTACGTTTGACTTCAAGTTTGTGAACTTTGCGGGCCCGGATGATATTATCCTCATCTAGCTCATGCATTATAGCGCTAACTGTTTCACGGGCTAGGCCAGTAAAATCTGCCAAAAACTGATGTGTAACGGGAATGTTAATCTGTTGCCAGACTCCCTTTTGGTCACCATAGTGCTGAGACAAGTATTTTAGCGCAGATAACACCTTTTCCCGTGCATCAGTCTTTTCTAGGCTGCTGAGACGGCTAACCAGTTGGTCAATCTCTGTTAAAAACCACCGGGTAAGTACGTTTGCAAACTTTATGTTTGTTTCTGTAGCATGACGAAACTCTTCAAGTGGTACGGTTATAATATCTACAGAGTCCAGTGTACTGTAGAAAGCACCTACTTCTTTGGTTACACCAAAAGCATAAAGCATTGGGAAGATGTTGTTTGGACCTATAAGGTGTAGGATCTTTTCGTTGCCTTCATCGTCTATGTCATAAAAGCGCACGTGGCCCTTAGCCACAAAAAAGATGTGTTGTGGCTGATCTCCCTGATAACAAATAATTTGCCCCTTGGCATAACTCCGCACCCGAGCCGCAGGAAATAGAGCTTTTATAGAGTCGGTTGTAAGATTTGTCACAAATACATTGTAACATATATCACAATTTTGTATAGGTTTTTATATACTAAGTGCAGGGGCAAGTTTCACAGACGATTTTTATTATTAGACGTACGATATAGCTACGATTGAACGCTGAGGTGTCAAGAATAAAACGCATAATTAATGCACTTGCCCTTCAAGCCACTAGATCGGGTAACACTACTTAATACGAACTCTACGGAGGTCGTGTATCACAATTCTCAGATAAAGCGGGGAGCATTTAGCCCTAGCGTCTCCCCGCCCACGTTTTTCCAGGTGGAAAAAGGCGTTTCCAAAGTGATACAAGCACAAGAGAGACTGTCATGGACATAGCTGAACAATCATACTTACTGCGCCAACGGCTGCAGCGTAAATACCTAAAGAAGTTATTATTCAAGCGTCCGAGGGCCAACCCCAAAGCGCTGGATTTAATCAAGCAACCTAGGGGTCCGGATTAGCTTGCCTACCTATAACTAGTTTAATCATGGAACTTGTACGATAGCGTCCCGCATTAGCGGGGCGTTTTCTTGTAGTTAGCATGAAAACGCAGCAAAATGGTTAATATTGTAAAGGGGTGGCTTATCTGTTAAGCTATAGTTTGCTCAAGAGTTCCTAATCGGAAAAGAGTAACTATCGCGGGGTGGAGCAGCGGCAGCTCGCATGGCTCATAACCATGAGGTCGCAGGTTCGAGTCCTGCCCCCGCTACCAAGAAAGACTTTCCAGATAGAGATTGGTTCCAAAACCAATCTCTTTTTTGTTTGGCACAAATTGTACCTCTGTTATTTAGGTTCGAGTCTTGCTTGGTCTTTTGATATCATTAGCTAATGAAGAAAGCTATTATCTTCCACGGCACAGACTGTAAGCCTGAAGACTTTTGGTATATGTGGTTAAAGAAACAGCTTGAAGTCAATGGTTATGAAGTAAAACTACCGTATTACCCTGATATGAATAGAGTTCCTATTAGCGAGTACAGGTCAAGAATAGCTAGACAATTTAATCTGGATGAAAATACAGTTTTAATAGGCCACTCCGCAGGTGTACCTTTAATACTAAGCCTTCTAGAACATGCAAATCAGAAGATTGCTCTGGCAGTTATGGTGGCAGGATTTTCAGAACCCCTGCCTGGTGAAAAAGATGTGATTCTACAAGACACTTATGATTGGAATAAGATTAAACGGCACTCAAATGATTTTATTTTCATTAACTCTGACAATGACCCTTGGGGTTGTGACGACAAGCAAGGTAAACGAATGCAAGAATACTTAGGTGGAAAACTAGTTATACTCCACGATGGTCACTTTGGTTCTACCTCACTAAACCAACCATATAAAGAATTCCCTCTTCTCAAACAACTAATTCTAAGTTAAGATATTTTGCTCATGCTTGCAAGAATTTAAGAGTACCGCATACTATTAACCTATGGGAAGAACTTTTTTGGAGACAGCTATCGGTCATCCACGTACAATTGCTAAAAAAATTGTTGATGAGAGCAATTTACATGAAAGAGATAAAAAAAGGTTTCAGGAACAAACAGTTAATCCTAATTTAAGAAAACTAGCATTGCGTGGAGTAGCATACGCCGCATGTGCAGTAGGTTTAGCTTTTGTCTCGCATGCCGTGGAGGCTCCTGAAAGAATAGTTGCTGCAATTGACTCTAATTCATCTGGCCATGAACAAAATGGATGGGGAGACGATATTACAATAGCTGGCTTAGCGTATGTTACTGTAAATACAATCAATCGTGACCGTGCCTATAAGCAGATTGAACAAGCAGTTAACCAGCAGTAATCTTAGTGGTTCAACTCCTACCACCTAAGTATTTGTTATGATGTAGCCATGAAAGACCTATCAAAACGAGCTAAAGAAATAATTGAAAAGATTGATTATATTACTATTGCAAGTGTGACTCCCGATGGTATGCCTTGGAATACGCCCGTATATTCAGCATTTGATAAAGACTACAACTTTTTCTGGGGAACTCACATAGATAGTCAAAAGGCTAAGAACATTCGTAATGATGAAAACGTATTTCTGGTTATTTATGATTCTACCGTTCCACCAGGCACAGGTGAAGGAGTCTTTATTCAAGCCAAAGCACATCAACTCAATGGCCCATACGAAATTAAACATGCCTATAAGACTTTAATAGATAGACATCCTGACTCTTTTTGGGGTCAAGAGGCATTTAGTGAAGAAGGCCCAGTCAGACTATTTACAGCCATACCTCAAAAAGCTTGGATGAATGACGACGGAGAGAAGAATGGTCACTACATAGACGTACGAACAGAAATAAAACTATGAAAGTAATAATGTATCCTGCTATAACTCTTGATGGGTACATAGCAGACTTAGATGGCGAGTGTTATTCGTGGATTAGCGAAGAAGATGAAGAATACTACAATCAAGCTATAGAAAAAGCTGGATGCTCAATAGTGGGACGAAAAACCTATGAACAATATATTGATGATTTCCCATCCAAGAATGGTTCTACAACTTTTGTCTACACAACAAAGTCAAACCATGTAGACCAAGACAGACTTAAATTTGTGAGCGGCAAGCCAGAAGAAGTTCTAAAGAAAATTGAAGGCTATGGCTTTAATCAAGTAATTATCAGTGGAGGCGGAGAAGTTAACGGTACTTTTGCTGTAGCTGGTTTAGTAAACGAAATTATTGTCAGTATTTACGGAGTTGTATTAGGAGAAGGTATTTCACTCTTTGGCTCACATAAGCCAAAACTAGAATTAAAATTACTTTCTAGTAAACAAGAAGTGCCTGGAATTGTAAAAAACCATTATCAAGTAACGTAGTTCCTGCCGCCTAAAGTATTTTGCTCATGCTTGCAAAAAATAATAGCTTGCACATACTTATAGTAAATAAAAGGAACTTATGGCATTACAAAGTAGAAGAATACCTTTGGCGAGTGATGAATCATTAACACTTGATGGTGTGCCCGAAGCTCTAGAGCAGTTTAGGGTGGATATGAAACATGTTAATAGTGAGCATGCGCTTAGGTATGGTAGTTTTGTTGTTTCACAGCTAACTGATGTACTTTCAGATAAAATATATTTCATAGAACTGTATAGACGCAATCCTGACAGATGGTTCGGCGATTACGGTCATTGTGGTCTCAGAGTACCACCCAGAGTTAAATGGGGTGTTGTGGGGCCGACTCTAGTAGCAGGAACTGTTGCGGCTGAACTAGCTATACAGCATGAAGCAGAACGAGTAGATTACGCAACTCAAATTGACTTTCCCGACACACGTCCTGAAGATATTAATTCTAGTGTTGCTAATGTGTGGTGTCAGCTGACTGTTACCAATCCTGAGCTACAAGCTCTATAGCATGTTGTAGGGTTCTAGTTCTGTGCGGTAGAGTAATTCAACATCTTACTCTCTCCAGAGAGTATCTTCCATCGACTTAACTCCTCAAGGATAGTATTCCAATTCGAATGAATTTGGGCTACCATAAGCACTTTGACCTCTGTAATTTTGGCAAAGGTTTTTTATAATTACAGCAAACTAACATATTGATGGTAATACATTATTATGTTATAACTAACTAATGAGTAACGCCGCGATTCTTGCGCTTGGTAAAAACTGGGAACTACCCATACCCCAAGACCCCGCCAATATTCAGTTGAGTATCGAGTCTGAAATAACAGCTGAGGCAGCCGGCATATTATTTACTAACGGCATCGGTGATTTAATTATTTTTTCAGGCGGACATACAGCAGGAAGCAATTACCCCTCTGAAGCGTCAAAAATGGCTGAATCAATGTATTTACATTTCACCACTTCCGATGTACCCGTAGATAAGATTGTGCTAGAAGAAGATTCACATGACACGCTGGGTAATCTTGAAAATGTAAAAGAATGTATCCCTGAACTTGATATAGATGAAATAATACTCGTAACAGTCGGCTATCACTTACCACGCACAAAAAGGCTTGCAAGGATAGCAGGGCTACCCGTTAGAAAGGCATTTAAATCAGACTATATAGTGGGTGACAAGCAAGGAGGGGTTAATCACTTATATGCCAGAGAGGTGTTGGCAAGGTCAATTGGCAATCATAGCTTAAAGCCATTACTACGAGCCAGTGTTTCTTATGGAATTGAGGCCGCAGGCTGGGGTATTTCTTTCGTAGACCCCAAAGGTACAAACATTGCACGATTAGCAACAAAAACATCTAGGCATCAATACGAATAAAACAACAACTTCCATCTACTCAACTCCTCAAGTATAACGTTCCAATTCGAATGAACTTCGGCTACCAAACAGCTTATGCTTGCTAACTACTACTTGCGTGGCATACTTGATACTAGTAATTAGAGGTTTTTATGGGAGCGACTTGGGTTAGAAGTGATGGCCGAGCAGGAGAGATAGATTTAGGCGCACTTGCTTCGGCAGATAATGAGTATCATATAGAGGCAGTAAATTTAGTTAGTGAATTAGGTGTTGACTATACGCTTACCGCACTAGAAGAAACTTCATACCAACATGGTGTTATATCCCCTATTCATCTCCGAGCCCTCGGCTTGAGGTCACCAGACGATAGTCTTGATGCTTTGCTACTAGCTCCTGCAACGGTATACCATGGAGTACGTAATTGGATAGTTGAAAGTCGACGTTTTCCCAAAGATGCATCAGTAAATGTTAATTCGGAAGCTATTGTCTTAGGTAAACCAATAACAATTAATGGTATAAAAACTAAACCTATAGTTCGTGGGTGGGTACGAGAAAGGGGCACTTGGTTGCCTAATTTTTAGTAATTTAAACCTCTGCTGCCTAAACCCTAACAGGGCTACTCTTCCTCACCTCGTTCACAATCTCCCACATGGCTATAAGTTCTCGTTTAATTTGGTTCCATTTCGACGCTAGCTTTTAGTGAAGTTTAACAATATACTAGCTATTTCAGACAGACTATCGACTATATAATTTGGATTAGTTGCTTCAAGTTCTTCACGTGTACCAAATCCATGTGTTATACCAATGGTCAGGGCTACTTTTGCTGCTTTCCCCGCCTGTATATCGACTGCAGCATCACCTAACATAGCGGCATTTGAAGGTTTAACCGAAAGCTTTTTAAGTGCTTTTAACAATCCTTCAGGATGTGGTTTGTGTTTAACTACCTCGTCGCCTTGTACTACTGCACTAAAAAACTTAAGTACACCAGCGTTTTCTAAAGAAGGTATTAGGTGGCCCCTTCTGCTACTAAATACACCTAATTTAATGCCTGCCTCTTGCAACTCAGACAGTAGTTCTTGTAAGCCTTCATAAGGTTTAATAAGATGCAATCTTTCAAGCTGAAACTTATGATGTATATCCATAAGTGATTCATGTTTGCCGTTGGGGGCTAGAACTTTATAGCTGTCGTTTAATGAACGCCCAACTAAACTAGAAATAACTGTTCTTTTGGGTATAGGGTGGCCATGATGGTCTAGGCTATGTTCAAACGCCTGAAATATAAACTCCTTGGTATTAAGCAGCATGCCATCCACATCAAATACAGCAGCTTCAAGACGTCTATTCATTTAGACATTGTAACTTGGGAAAAGTTATCTAATCAATTAGTAGTCTGTTTTAGACAATAAGTAGTACACCGATAAAACAAACAGCAGCTGCAAGTCCCTTACGCCACAAATGTTTATGTTCTTTAAGGAACAGAACGGCTAATAGTATAGTTAGGATAATAGTTGTCTGCTGCAATGGCGCAATTAAACTTACATTGCCTCTTTGGTAAGCTGTTAGCAGTGTAACAGCCGATATACTGAAGAAAACTCCTAGAAGTCCCATTCTAGTAAGCTTTGTCCCGCTTAAAAATGGTTTCATTTTCTTTATAGACTTAGGGTGTGTAGCTAAAACGACTAGGGATGGACCCGCAAAACTTAATGCAGACCATGATGCTGCATCCGCGTGACGACCGACATAAGCCCAAGTTGCAGTAGCAAATCCGAACAAAAGCCCAGTTAGAAGCCCAAGCATAATTCCCAAATCAAACTTTAGAGCCTTTTTATGTTCAGCCAGCAAACCAACACTAGCGAAAATGAGTATAACTCCTAATATTTGAGTAGCGTTAAGATGTTCGTGAAACAAGATAATCCCCATAAACATTGTCCAAATAGCACTTGTAGCAAACAATATTGAAAAAATAGAGGCCTCAACCTGCCTAAGCGTGTGGGCATAAGCCACATGTCCAGCTCCATATAACAAAATAGTTAATATTATAGGCAGCCAATATTTGCCAAAATCTGGCATATGAAAACCATGCACAATTGCATATAAAGCTATTAGAATTGCCACCAATCCTTGAAAGATAATAACGTACGCGTAGGGGTCACTTTTGTCATTATGTAGGAGTAGACGTTGCAGAAGTACTGATATTGATAGTGTGATAATACTAATACCAGTTAATAATTGCCAGGGCATATTATTAACATACTACACAAATAGGTTCTGTTCCTATGCTGTAGAGTTTGCCAACACCTGTTCGCCTCTAGATAAGTTCTTCCATCTACTTAACTCTGCAAGGATAATGTTCCAATTCGAATGTACTACGGCTACCAAGCATAAGCTGTATGGAACCTCTTCGGAGGTTATTTTGTTTTATAATGTGAAGAGTGCTTAAGAAAATAACATTAAGAAGATACTTCGTCTTTAGTGCCATTGTTCTATTTATCACTTATCTTTATCAATTGTCGTTGCATCAAGATTGCGCTTGGAATGGTTGTTCTCCTGCAAGTGGTAGTACTTATATTGGTTCTCTGTTCGGTCTTCCTGCGTTAATCTTCCAGATTTTATTTTTTGTCGGTCTCCTGCTGATAATAATCAAAGTTTTATCACATAAGAAATAGGTTCAACTCCTCTCGCCTAAAGTATTTTGCTCATGCTTGCTATATAGCAAAATAAGAACATACTCTCAGTTAACAAAAGAGGACTTATGCAGAGAAAGTTTTCATCTTGGTTTAAGGGTTTATCACGAGTAGCTCAAGTTGGCGTTATTATGGGTGCTAGTTTTGTTGCTTTGACAGGGCTAGGAGCTGCAATGGGCCCTTCCTCCCCCACCACACCCGCACCTCAGACTCTCTCAACTCAACCCGCTTCTAAACCTAAGATAAAAACCAAGACAGAAACTTCTACAGTAGTAGTGCCCTACACAACTACGGCTATTCAGAGTGCTGGCTTAGCTAAAGGTACCACTAAAGTCAGTACGGTAGGCGTAAATGGCGTGAAGACTCAGGTCTGGACAGTTACCTACACAAACAATAAACAGACTAATAAGGTACTAGCCTCCGAGAGAGTAACTACACAACCTATTAATGAAGTCATTCAACAAGGAACATACGTTGTTCCAGCACCACCGACGAATTGTCCAAATGGTACATATACAAATACTGCTGGTAATATTGTGTGCAGCCCCTATAGTGCACCTTCTGCACCTTCAGGTGCTACAGCAAGATGCGGCGACGGCACTTACAGTTTTAGCCAGTCAAGAAGTGGTACATGTTCGCATCATGGCGGTGTAGCAGAGTGGCTCTAATAAAGTTGGCTAAGAGTTTCAGTGCGGCTTGGTAGAGCAAGATAAGTCAGACCCACCTCTATATAAAGTCTTCCAGCGACTTAACTCCTCAAGAATAACGTTCCAATTCGAATGAACTCGGGCTACCAAATAGCTTATGCTTATACCTCCGTTAATGGAAGTCTATTTAGTTGCAAATGTTCGTTTCTGAGATTACTCTTAAATTAGCATGGAAAATCAACAATCTGGTATAGCTAGTTCAGAAAAACCCAGTACTAATAAACTTGGTATGTTTGATAGAAGAATTAATAGAACAGGCTTTTTACTTGCCTATCCATATCTTCTTCTACCTCTCCTTATTCCAATTTTTCTACAACTTGTAATAGTAGGGCATAGTAGCGACTCAGCACATCCTACAGGCCTAACAGCTATAGTCAATATATTCTCTTTACTTATTAGTTTAGTAATCTTAATATTGTTTATGCCTGCTGGTATTTCAGTTTATGTAAGACGTCTTCATGACATTAATCAGTCGGGCTCCTGGGCCTTTTTGGTGTTAGTACCTTTCCTGAGTGCCCTACTTTGGTTGTATCTTGTATTTGCCCCAGGAACAAAAGAGTCAAATAAGTACGGTATGCCGGTAAAATCTTTAAATTACTGGGTAGTGCTTGGCTTTAAAAGACCCTAGCAGAGTTTTCTCCTCTAACCTCACTCACAATCTCCCACATAGCTACCAGTTCTCGTTTGACTTGGTTCCATTTCGACGCTAGCTCAGCTACCAAGCATAAGCATTATGGTCTTTGTAGTGGAGCATTTTTTATTTTGCTTGTGCTTGCTATTGGAGTTAGAGATTGTTACATTCACTCATTGTGAGCTACAGAATGAATAAGATGATGTTTGAAACTAGGTCTTTCAAATGAGTAAATCTACCCCCGAAACTGCAATAAATCATTGGAATAAAATAGAGGCTGCATATTTGACTGAATCTATAAGGGGTTTGGTATCATTTATTTTAGAGATTGAGCAATCAGGCGTAGTTAATAGCCTTGAAATAGCTAGACAACATAAGCAAGATCGACAGCGCAGCAAAGACGAACGAGGCGAGACGCCAATGCATATTCCAATAAATTGGTCCGTGCTGAATTACAGTGGAGCGAATGAAGCTCTAACCACAATCGAGCAAGATTTTGTACATTTAACAGGTCTGCCGGATCCATCTCATCCTGTTTTTGGTAGCCTTAAACCTAGATTTGTTGACGTGGTATATGTAAACGGTGGAATAGACGTAACACTTCCTAAATGTAGAATACCGGAAGATTCTCAGCAGACAATTAATATAGGAAAAGCAGTGGGCTTAACTATTGTTGCCGACACTGGACGGTACCCTGTCTGGGGCAATGATTAAACTTCATAACATATCGGTATTATAAGAAAAATTGTTCTACTCCCCGATGTCCTAACTGTGGATTCCTGCCTAATCTTAATCATTACCTGCCACATCACTATCAGCTTAGACTTAGCTTCGGTTTCAATAGCATTCACGATGACACCAAACCCATAACCTCCTTGACACCATAGCCTAATCTATGTATAAGTTAAGTTAATAGATAAGCTTAAGCTTAGAAGTCATTGCACAGTATGAGAACAAACAAGAAAAGGAAAAAGGTTATGGAGACTGACACTAGTTCTTCTTCGTCCGCAAGTGGGGATATACC
>DATIHJ010000007.1:0-3709 GCA_035480855.1 Patescibacteria group bacterium | reverse complement strand
GGTCCTCTAAACCAGGACCTCTTTTTGTTTGCGACGGTAGGCGCGGCACAGGCGGCTTTTGGATACTTCCCAGCTGGTATCACAGTTAAAGCAGCAATACGTTTTGCTATCTATCTGTAAGCTGCAGGCGGTACAGGTGGGGCAAGTGCTGCGCTGGTAAAGCCAATCCCTGTAGGTGTCTAGACAGTCCTCAATATGCTCAGGATCCACCTGGTGCCCGTACTTTTGGGCTATGGCCTTAGCCTTATCCCAAGCGGCGATCTCTAGCTGTAGCAGCTCAAAGTCGCTCTGGTAGTTGTTGTGCTCTAGCATGGCATGGCCAACTTCATGCAGCAACGCCCATATCGATGCCTCGTCGCTTGCTACTTCATACTTATACATAACTTGGCTACCAGCTGGTGACCAGGCAAACCTACTACCTGCTATAAAGCTTAGGACAGGAAAGTCTGTCTTGAGTCTAACTAGCAGCTTTTCCATACCTAGCCTTTGCAAGTTCATAGCAACCATATATCACAGCTTCCTCAGGTCGCTGGGCCTTGTGAATTGGTGGGATGGGTGTGAGCGGAGTCTGGAACTTTTTAAGCTCACCATCTAGGAACGGTGCAAAATGGTCATAATAATGCCCCACGCCTCCACCTATGATGATTACATCTGGCTGCATAATTGCGATTAGATTTATTATACCCAGTGCCAAGTTATGGGCGACTATTTTCCAGCTGGATTCATCTGTAATGTCTTCAGCCTTTTTACCAAATTGCTCGGTTATGGCTTTACCTGATGCAAACGATTCCCAAGATTGTATCCGCCCCTGGTGCTCCAGCATGATGGAGTTGCCGCCACTATCACTTTCATCTATATCTATGACGCCATTTGTGATAAGAGCTACGCCTATTCCAGTGCCTATTGTGATAAATAGTGACTTTTTAAACTCTTTTATGATAATTAGCGCTTCAGAAAGAGCACCTGCTTTGGCATCATTCTCCACGGTCACAGGCGCACCAATAATCTTCTCTAGGTCTGCCGCAATAGGAAAATTGCGCCAATCCAGGTTACCCATTTTGACACCTCGGCCGTTTTTACGGTCAATGCGTCCTGGCAAGGCAACGCAGCCGGCAAGGAAATCTTTTACATCTAGCTCGGGAATGTGGACGGCCAAATCCTTAACAAAATTGTCATAATCCTTATCTGTAGGGAATTTAGCAGTTTTAAGTAGCTCACCAGATGGCGAAAAAGCCGCCAATAGCGTTTTTGTGCCGCCAACATCTACCCCCAAATACATATGTCTCAGTATAAATGACCGACCAGCAAAACCCAACGGGCAAATAGGTGCGTCTTGCTCCCAGGGATGCCAAGGTGTATAATTAGGTTAAATCTGAACGGGACGAATGCGCCACGGTGCACCGCAGAATATAGGGAGGCATGCAAACACATGTCTAAAACAAGTATAGCTACAATGGACGAGCTTTTGGCGTCCACAGATATTAAACAACTCAAAACTGGAGACGTAGTGGAAGGGGTTATTACCTCTGTCCGCAAACACGAACTCTGGGTAGATTTGGGCCCGAATGGCGTTGGCGTTGTAATGCGCCGCGAAATTGGCCATGGCCAAAAACTAGAGATGGGCGAGAAAGTAACCACCAGCGTGGTAGATCCAGAAATGGACGAGGGCTACGCACTACTCAGCATGAAGCGAGCCGTAAAGGACCGTGGCTGGGACGAACTTCAGCGCCAACATGATGACCAAGAAATACTTGATATTACAGCCTATGACGCCAACAGAGGAGGACTTCTGGTGGAACTAGAGGGCATCCGTGGATTTTTGCCTGTATCCCAACTAGCAGCCGGGCACTACCCTCGTGTATCTGGAGCAGATAAAGACGAGATACTCCAGAAGCTTAACGCACTAGTTAACCAGCCCATTCGCGTACGCATCCTGGATGTTAGCCGCAAGGACAACAAGCTGATTTTCTCAGAAAAAGAAGCCATCAAAGATGATACCCAAGCCAGGTTCTCTGAACTTAAGGTTGGTGACACTGTAGAAGGCGTGGTTACAGGTGTAATAGACTTTGGTGCCTTTGTAAACGTAGATGGCATAGAGGGGCTTATACACATATCTGAAATATCTTGGGAGAGGGTAGAGGATCCTCGTGATTACGTAAAGACAGGGCAAATAGTAAAAGCTAAGATCATTGCCATAGACAAAGACCGGCTGTCACTTAGCCTCAAGCAAATGAGCGAGGATCCCTGGCTGCAAGAAGTCAAAGCCTTTAAGAAGGGTGACAAAGTAGAGGGCAAAGTGACTCGTATCACCCCATTTGGCGCTTTTGTGCAGCTATCACCAGCAGTAGAAGCTCTAGTTCACGTGTCTGAAATGAGTGACGACGAGGGTGTAGATCCAGAAAAGATATTCCAGCTGAACGAAAAGAAACAGTTTAAGGTGATAGATGTTGACACTGACGCGCGCAAAATAGCGCTGAGTTTAAAAGGTACCAAGTAGGAATTCACTAAATGTAGAGGCTGCAAGCTTGAAAGGAGGCGCACCATGGCACGAATAGTAGAACTAGAAGAATATGTTACCGTCGGTGCGCTCGCCGACAAGCTTGAGCTGCCTGTTTCCAAGCTCATAACTGAGCTCATGAAAAATGGTGTGATGGCCACCGTAAATGAGCGGATAGATTTTGATACGGCCCAGATTATTTTGAGCGAGTTGGAACTTGAGGATGTAGAGCTACAAAAACAATCTACAGAAAAGCTACCGCTGACCCGCGAAAAGCGTAAACCCAATGATGCGGGCGAAGACCGACCACCAGTGGTAGCCGTTATGGGTCATGTAGACCACGGCAAAACGTCTCTACTTGACGCTATCCGTGGCGCAGCCGTAGTAAAGGGTGAAGCAGGCGGAATCACACAGCATATATCCGCTTACCAAGTTCGGCATGGTGAGCGTCTCATCACGTTCCTAGATACTCCTGGGCATGAAGCTTTTGCGGCTTTGCGCGAACACGGCGCACTACTAACAGATCTAGTGATCATCGTAGCAGCAGCAGATGATGGTGTTAAACCTCAGACCATAGAAGCTATCCGTTTTGCTCGCAAGGCTGGGGTGCAGATACTGGTGGCAATAAACAAGATTGATAAAGAAGGCGGCAATGTAGATCGCATCAAACAGCAGCTGGCCGAGCAAGAAGTGATGGTCGAACAGTATGGTGGGGACACGGTGGCGGTTGAAGTATCGGCCAAAACTAAGCAGGGAATAGACCAGCTACTAGACATGGTGCTACTGGTAGCAGACGTAGAGGATCTCAAGGCACCTGTTGATGTTCCGGGCAAGGGTCTTATTATTGAATCCCACATGGAACAGGGGCGGGGAGCTGTGGCAGTTGCACTAGTAGAATCTGGCACGCTCAAGAATGGCGATGTAGTGGTAGCCGGTAGTACCTATGCCAAAATCCGCAACCTGGAATCTACTACCGGTGAAGCTCTAACTGCTGCAACTCCATCAACACCGGTTATTATTACCGGATTTAAAGACTTGCCCAGCTTTGGGGATGAGTTCCAAGCTGTGAGCGACGAAAAAGCCGCGCGCACATTGACCCAGGCAGCCAAAACAGAGCAGCAAAATTCATCTAGCAAGGCAGATATGAGCAGCAGTGACCTAATTCGCATTATTAACCGCAGTCATGAACTATCTGAGTTAAATATAATAGTT
>DATIHJ010000006.1:0-28963 GCA_035480855.1 Patescibacteria group bacterium | reverse complement strand
ACAGGCGCCACCGGCCCTGCTGGTACTGCTGGTACAAATGGTGCCACCGGCGCCACTGGCCCCACTGGAACTACAGGTGGCCAAGGCTCTACCGGCGCCACTGGCTCAGGCACAACCGGGGCTACTGGCCCTACTGGTGGTTTAGGTTCCACTGGTGCCACCGGCCCCCAGGGTACTGCTGGAGGCTCCACAACCTTCAAAGGCAATTGGACTACCGCTACCCCCTACAACCTAGCCGACCAAGTCACGGACAATGGATCAAGCTACTCCTGTATCCTAGCTCATACTTCCGGTAGTACTGATGATGAACCAGGTGTAGGTGCTACCTGGCATACTTACTGGCAACTATCTGCCCAAAAAGGCAGTACTGGCGCTACTGGTGCCACTGGTGCCGGCACAACAGGCGCCACTGGCCCAACAGGTACAGCTGGATCTGCGGGGGCCACTGGAGCGACTGGCGCCACTGGAACTACAGGCGCTACAGGTGTAGGTGCCTCAGGTGCCACTGGGCCCACCGGTACTACAGGTTCTGTAGGGGCAACAGGTAATACGGGGCCAAATAATGTAACTACCACTACAACTACTAATCTGACGGGCTTCTTGAAAGGCAACGGATCAACAGTGACCGCCTCCAGCACAGTAGCGGAGTCAGATGTAACGAATTTGACGGCAGACTTAGGAGCCGCCAACTCAATTACAGCGCTAAATACTGCGCAGTCATTAGCTCTTTTCGTTGCTGAGAAAGGTTACTTTGTCTGCTCTGGAGCCTTGCTTTCGGCTTCGCTCACAGCTGGCAAGCTACAAAACGCCGCCGGTGTTATCTTTTTGAGTACTACCGAGTATGTTGTAGCCGCCAATGCCGCCATATCAACCACTATAACGACTCTGGCATCTGGCTTATCTTCAGGCCAAGCCGTTTGGGTAAATGTGGAGTATGATTCATCTGGAGTAATTCAGTTCAACTCGGGGACTGCAGCTACAGCCGCATCAGCTGTCATACCAGACATTACCTCAGGACGTGTGATTGCTGGGCGGCTTTATGTTCCATTCGGTGCAACAGCAGTTGATGAATCCTTATCGTCGAATAACGGTAACGCTAAGCTGGTTCAGGCAGCCGTCACAAAAGGCGTTCATTCCAGCCGACTTTTTGCGACGGATATTTCTGCCACTCTTCTAACAGCCGGATCTACCTGGCCAACAAATGGTACCACTCTCACATCCATACTTGGCTCTACTGTCCCAATACCTGCAAATTCACTGTCAGTTGGCGATACTTTTCATATAAGGGGTTCTTTCAAAATAACCAACAATACATCAGCCAGCACACTCTCATTAAAAATGCTGGCCGGAGGCAGTACCCTAGGAACTATCGCAACGTCCTCATTGTCGACAAGCTCAACAGTCCGACAAGCTACCTTTGAGTGGATAATTACCTGTTCTGTCTCAGGAGTGTCAGCAAAGTTCTTGAGTGGCGCTAATTTATCTATCAGTAATGCACTAACATCAATTGGGTTCGAAACTGATCTAATCCAGGTTACGCAAGTAGCGTTTGATAGCACCACAGCTCAAGTATTTGACGCTCAAGTTAGCTTGGGCACCGCTAGTTCAGGAGCAACCTTACAACTTACCCAATTCTCAATAACTAAAATTCCGGTTTAATCATGGCTCTCAAGCAATTTACTTTTCTAGGCGATTCATTGACCCAAGGAACCTGGGATGGTGCTTCATCGTTTTCACAAGGCGGCAAAGGCTGCTGGATGGAGCTTGTAACTGAGCGTCTAGCAAATATCTCAACTATTGGACCGCTAGTCAGCGCAGGTTTACGTAGAGTTGCCCGCGGTGTACCGCCTTATGGTACCACTGAGTGGTCACGCTCTGGCTCTTGGACTCAAACAACTATTACCGATGCTTTTGACAAGGCACCTTTTGGCCTGGCCTGGTACGCATCAGGCTCATCAAACACAGTTACTTACACTTTGCCAACACAGTGGCGAGCCTTGGTTGGCTTTGCAATAGATTGGATTGACTACAGTGGTGGTGGCAACTGGTCTTATCGAGTAAACGGGGGTGCATGGACTGCCATGGGGCAAACACTACAGAACGATAATCATTACTGCCGTTTTTATGTTGCTACAGCTGTTCAGCCGGGCCAAACTATCGATATCCGGGCAGCCGATTCCTCAGGCAGCTCAGTTGGTTGCTTGCCAGTAGGAATACATCCTTTCTTTTTAGTCCCATCAACAACCGATGGATTGATAGTTCATAACATAGCCTCCGATGGTCTGACTTTGCACGATCTTGTGTTATCCACTTCCGGTGACCGGCTGGCAGTACTAGACAACGTACGGTTGGGGACTGGCAGCCCCATCAGCAGCACTCCCACAATTGGCGCCTCTGCAATGTTTATAAACGATGTCCCCGATATAAATAACACTACGACTTGGGCTACAGATCTTGATACTTTACACGCTCGTATCACGCCTCTGTGCGCACTGGGTCTAATAAGTGCTTGGGAAGTTGATGCTGCGCTATGTTCATACGCTAGTCAGGCATCTTATCGGTCTAAGACAAAGACGGAGGCCGCTAGTTATTCGCCAGCTGTGCAAGTCTATGACATCTTCGATGCCTGGAACGCCGATGGCTTTGGCGGACAAGGGGCGCAAAATATTGCCATTTTTAATGAAGGTTTTATTATAAAGCTATTCGGCAGCAACGCTGTTCACGAAGGCCAGCTTGGCCATTTTGACCTGGCTGCTAGGCTTTACGGCTGGATACGTGCCCAGTTTTTCTCTTCATACATCGGTGTACCTAACTATACCGTTGCTAGCATTGCCACTACCCCAATAACCTACGTTGGTCATATAGCCGCTCCAACAACCTACAATGCCGGACTGCCCAATTTTATAGAATAATAGAAGTCAAACCGTTAAGCCCGGTAGCCAGTCTGTAGTAAACTAGAGAGGAATGAAGTTTAGGTTTCACGTTATTAGTTTGCCGCATACGCAAACCACATCGGAATACACAGCCTGTGCCTATACTATGAAGGTTGTTAAGTTTTGCCGGATGATGAAGTCTTTGGGTCACGAAGTGTATCTATATGCTAGTGAAGAGAATGAAGCACCGTGCGATGAGCTAATCACTATTGTCAGCAAAAAAGAACAAAGGGAGTGGTTTGGCGAGTATGATTTTAAGCAGCAATTCTTTAACATAGATTGGAACGAGACACTTCCACACTGGGTCATTCCAAATGCCCGCGCAATTGAAGAAATCAAAAAGCGCGCCCAGGAGCGCGACTTTATATGCATAATTGGCGGCACTTGCCAAAAGCAGATATCCGATGGTCTGCCCGCTATGATGAGTGTGGAGTATGGTATTGGCTATTACGGTGTTTATGCGCCTTTTAGGGTTTACGAAAGTTACGCCCAAATGCACTATGTTCATGGTCAGCTCCAGAATGATAACGGACGGTATTTTGACGCGGTCATCCCCAACTACTTTGAGCCTAAAGATTTTCCATATAGGTCCAAAAAGGACGATTTCTATCTCTATATTGGACGAATGATTAGTAGAAAAGGTCCCGAGATAGCAGTAGAAGTTACCCGACGTATTGGCGCTAAACTGGTAATGGCCGGCCAGGGCGTCACAGCGGTTGAAGGTAATAAAATTATTGCACCAGAGTTTACTGTGGAAGGCGACCATATTAAGTATATGGGCCATGCAAATGTAAAGCAGCGCGGCGAGCTGATGAGCAGGGCTAAGGCTGTGTTTGTAAGTACTACGTACATTGAACCGTTTGGCGGAGTATCAATTGAAGCAATGTTTTGCGGTACGCCTGTTATTACTACGGATTGGGGTGCTTTCCCAGAAAACGTTCCACATGGCGTTGCAGGATACCGAGCCCGGACACTAGGAGAGGCCGTCTGGGCAGCACAGAATGTGGGCAAACTTAATCCCAAAAAGATTCGACAGTATGCTATGGATAATTTTAGTTTGGAACGAGTTAAATACCTCTATCAAGCTTACTTTGAGCAGCTCTATACTATTTGGGATGAGAATGGTTGGTACTCTCCGTGGAACTCTGGTGTGGCCAAATACGACCGATATGCGCGGTATACTCCTGCCCATCCAGCTCCTACAAAAAAGAGGAGTAAATAACTAGAGCCTAAGACGGAAAGTCATTTCAATACATTGCTCCTACACTGTTAATTAGCTATAATGCAGCAGTTGTGCAGAGCATTTTCCGGAGTAGCTCAATGGTAGAGCAATTCGCTGTTAACGAAAAGGTTGCCGGTTCGAGTCCGGCCTCCGGAGCCAAATAAGTAAGAAATTATGAAAATTGCCATTGTTGGTGCGCCTTATTACGCAGTGCCGCCTGTCGCTTACGGCGGTACTGAGCGAGTTATCCAATATCTTATTAAAGGCTTACTAGAAGAGGGTCATGAACCCATTCTTTTGGCTGCGGGTGATTCGAAGGTAGATTGTCAACTTATACCTATAGTGCCCAAAGCGATTGCCCTTCCCCTAGACAGAGCTGAACTGCCTGCTTTTAGGCGCAAAGTAAAGAGGATTGATGCCAAAACCCAGGATATTTTGGCTAAGCTTGCTCCCAAAGTGGACGTAATCCACTCACATGGTTTTGATTTGTTGCCGTTGCAAAAATATCCTAGTGTAACCACTCTGCATGTTCGCTTGACGCTAGACGATATTGACTACTATCGTGATCGTAAAAACCTGTATTACGTTTCTATCTCCCAAAATCAGCAAATTTCTCTGCCTGACCTGCAGTATATTGGCGTGGTATACAACGGTATGGACCCGGCTGAATTCCCAGTTGTCATAAAGCCAGAAAACTATCTGTGCTATATTGGCCGCTTTGACAGGGACAAAAGTCCCCACTTGGCCATCCAGCTGGCGCTTAGACTAGGTATCAAGATTAAGTTAGCTGGTAAGATTGACCACGAGGGTAATAGCTATTTTGACGAAGAGATTAAACCCCTGCTCCGCCACCCGTTGGTGGAATATATTGGTGAGGTGTCGCATAAGGATAAGATAGAACTAGTTAGTAAAGCTCGCTGCAATCTGCACCCAATAAGTTTCCGAGAGCCATTTGGGCTAACCGTAATGGAGGCGGCCTATTGTGGCACTCCCACGCTAACCATACGTCGTGGTTCCATGCCTGAGCTTATTGAAGAGGGCCGCACAGGTGTACTAATAGAAGACTTTGTGGAGGGCTATTACCGCATGCAAGAGTGTTTTGATATGGATAGGCGCTATATTGCCCAACGTGCCCGTACATTGTTTAACTACAAAACCATGACTCGACAATACCTAAAGGCCTATCAAGCTGTAATTGGTATTAACCAACTACATAAAAAAGAAGAAAAGTTACTTCGTAATCTAACTGCTGGTGCCAGGCGCCAACTACAGGCAATGTGGGAGACAGAGGAAAAGTCCATAGACCACCTCTAGATAGGTTAAACAGAATTCTATATTCTACTTTTTTACTTCTGTTGGGCCTTTTGAATGACACGACGGTTGTAGCGCTTAACTAACATTCTAATAAGGAATATCAGCACAGCCAGAACTATAAGTATAACTATTATGAGTTTGTAAGGGATAACCCAAAACGTTGTGGTGCCTGCTAGCACTTTACCTTGTGTTCCGTAGGCTAAATTAACTGCTGCAGTATATTTACCGAGCATCCATTTTTTGTTAAGTGTCTGCTCGAACCGCCTAGTACTTGCTGGCAAAATATTGCCTTTTGTCTCATTAACCTTGAGTGTGGCTACATGCTTTCCAAACATATTTGAAACTGTTAAATCTCCTATCGGTTTTACATGAACGTTACCTGTATTGCTTATACGTTCTACAAAAGTAACTGGCCCAGTTTCAAACCACGAAGTTCGCTGACTGCCCTTCTGAGTAAAAAATTCGCTAATTTTTAAATTCTCTGTAATTTGTCCACTAACTCTCACAAGCAGCAACACGCCCGCACTGGCAGCTAAGGAAACACTTGTTTCCTGCTCCTCTGGCGCAGTGCCGCTAAACCTGATAACACCATAATGGCCCCCAGACTCCGCATTAGCAGGTACTGTTACGGGCACAATAAGTGTCTTAGTTTGTTTTGCGGCAAGTGGGATGTTTCCAATCGGCTGCACCCAACTAATTACAGAGGCCGAGGGTGGCAAGTCGCTAGTTAATAATACTTGGGGGTTGCCGGTCTCGTCTTTGGCCTTAAAGTCATTTACAAACGATTTAAATACTAAATCTCCGGTTGTAACGTTTAGCACAGACAGTTTTAGATTATATGTCTGTCCTTTGTCCGCATTTAGCTCGATGATTACGGGGGATATTTGTAGGCCTTGGGCTGTACTTGGAGCCGCTTGGGCTGGATGGCTGCCGAGAGCAATAGCTGCCAAAACAACAATTGCAAAAAACCCAACTAACATTCGCCTCATATAGCTAAATCATACCATAGTAGAGACTATGTATTATTAGAATGTTGCAGTAGCAATGTATGTCAGTGTCGTGGTGTAACTGCCGGGTAGAGTAGCACCTGCAATATTTGCAATGTAGCTAACAGTGTAGGTATTAGAATTAGTGGGTGCAGATGCCGAAGCAACACTATCACCGCTTACAAATCTAAACTGATCGGCAGTATTATAATTTGACGTGGCTGTACCTGAGCCACCTCCCGAAACATTTGAGCCAACTGATGGAGTCGTGTTTGCCTTGAGGTTAATTCCGAACTGGCTATTTCCCTGGGTTGAGGCGGTTTGACTAGCTAAGGCTGTAATAGTGTTTGATCCTGACGTAAGTGTAGTGCCATTGACTGTAATTGCATAGCCACTTGCAGCGTTAGTTGCTGCACTCATAGTAGATGTACCAGAACCTGTGGTACTAGTTGTTAGTGAGCCTAGCGCTACTGTTGCGGAAGATAAGGTAAAAGTAAGTGTTTCGTCAACACTTGCAGTAACAGTTATTTGTCCTGCTGTTGAGGATGCTACGGTGCCGGTATCTACTGCTGTTGTCCATGCATCATCTGAATATGATGTTAGTCGCATAAAGAATGTGGCGTTTGTAGCACTTGGGTTAGTGACTGCTCCCCAAACTACTGTTTGACTACCTGTAGGCGCGGCTGAGTTACCAGTTTTCTTGAGCCGGAGTTTGCCAGAGGTAGATGTGTTTACGGTCCAGCCAGATGCGTCACCCAGATTTGTTGGCTGGGATGGCAAAGTAGATGAACTGCTAGAAAAACCTGATGGCGTAGAGCATGAGCCACTGGCAGTGGTACAGGCCACAGCTTCAAAAGATTGTAGTACAGTCGCGGAAGGTAGCGTAAACGTAAATGTATAGGTTGTTGATGCGCTGGCCACAGAGCTGCCTAGAGTTAGCGCTCGGCCGGTTATTTGGGCAGCACTAGCGCCTGGTGTAACGGCCATTAAACCTACGGATATTACAAGACTTAACGCCAAGCCTATATTTGTAATGCGTTTCAGCAAGCCATTTTTATTCATTTGTCTCATGGTTTCTCGTATGCGTGTATCATAAAGGATATGTTTAGTATGCGCAAGCAAGTTCAGGCAAATAAAAAATCTATAATAATAAGTCTAGTTATATCTTTATTGTTATGTATGTACTGCCACGCAGTGCTTGCTAGCCCTTTTGGAACCGGTAAGTTTGGGGCTAACGTGCCATTTGGCAGTCAAACAAGTCTGACAATTGCAACTGACGGCAACGTGAGCATACCCGTTACGCCCACGCCTAGTGGCACTTTAGCAACAGGCACAAGTACAGTAACTGTTACTTCTACAGATGTAGTAGGCTATAAGCTATATATACGAGCAAATTCCAACACGAGCCTTAATAATGGGGGCAGCAATATTACTGCCAGTAGTAACGTTAGCCCAGCAGCATTATCTGTAAATACTTGGGGGTATAACACAGATGCGAGCACCAACTTTGCTGGCATTACACTTTCTGATGTACTTATCCGTACCGGTACTGGACCCTATAGCAGCGGCGATATAACTACAGTTACGTATGGGCTAAAAATTGACGATAGCCTGCCAGCCGGCAACTATAGCTCAACTATTGTTTACACCGCTGTGCCCCAAACCCAGTAGTTATGGTTTCTTCTTTTTTGGTGTAGCCTTAGTTGGCCTATTAACCATTTTAGCTAATTCACTTTTACGTTTGCTACGAATTTGATTAAGTTTTAGCCCTGTTGTCGCCACGATGGAAGCAATCAAAACGATTGACCATAGGGGCGTGTAAAGTACCCATTTGGTTGTTTTATTTGCCGGGTTATCTCCCTGCCCCACCAAAAAGTGAATCCGGTAAATCCCAGGCAGAGCACCAAGGCCAGTATTTCCCTCAAAACGGCGGATTGTGCCCGGAAGTATTAAATGTTCGTCGGTGTTATTGTCAACAGTTTGGCCAAATATATTACTGGTCGTAGTAACTACCCTACTTCTAAAGTGCACACTTCCTGTGTTATTGAGTCGTATTGTCCACGTATTGCTGCGTTTAGTAGTGAGCGGTGGCAGTTGGATGCCCAGTACCTCACCGCGCTTAGTAGTTTTACCAGCAACGGAAATATAAAGCAGCAAACCTGCGCGGTCTATTGACGTTACGTTATCTACAGGTTTATTTGATACGGATGCAAATATCGCTATATATTTTTCGCCGGGCTCAGCGTTATTTGGTACGCTTACTGAATAAACAACACTGGTTGTGGCATCAGGGCTTAGGCTAATCTGCTGACTGCCAAAACTAAGCCAGCTTTTTGTGTCTTCTAGTTTAGAAAAACTGTAATCATAATCTTCGTTTATTACTCCAAAAGAATCACCGGACAAGTTAACGGAAATAGTGTCTTTGGTTGGGTTGTGGACAACCAGCTGGCTATTAAAGGCTTGCCCAGGAGATACTACAAGTTCTTGCCTGAGCGGTGCAATAGATATACTCCCTGCACTTGCGTGTTTTAAGGGCGTTGCCATAAGTGCCAAAAGTATCAATACCAAAAACCCAGCAAATTTATTGGTGCGATCCATTAGCACATAATACCAAGCCAATAACTCTTGGCCTACCGTATGCTATTTTGTTTTCTTATTTGTAGCTTCAGGCTTTGTTGGTGATATGGCCTTTGGCTTTTTGGCGTTTTCTATAGTTTTATCGATCAAGTTTTGCAATACAGCAATTGCTTGCTGAAGCTCTACATGCGATTCGCGGGTACCATTTAAGTTAGCTACATTTTGATCTAATAAATTTAGGGCCGTTTGAACATCCATAATACAATACCTCCTGAGTTGATAAACCTAATTATAACACTACGCAGTTAAACCAAGAGTTTGTAAAGTCGTTATAAGGGAATTGATAGCTGCTATAGCTGTATTACGGTGAGCAGCTGTATCCCAACCGCCAGCCGCAGTACCGGTACCACCTGCTGGCGCGACAGTAATTGCCGCCTGCTGCACAACAGGTGTTGTGCCAAAAAATGCTAGTTTACCAAGTGTACCTGTGCCAATCTGTGTACCAGTAGAGGTACCGAAGTTAAGGTTTATGCCGTTGGCAATTGCAATATTAGTAGTGGCTATAGTCATTTTTGTGGTTGCGGCTGTAGTTGTCGTGCCTGTCTGGAAAAAAATCCTACCAGCCGTGCCATTGGACGTAGAGCCAGCTCCACCAATCCCAGCTGTCAGAGTAATGTCACCACCATTACCAGCGTTCATAGGATTGGCACCACTGGCAGTAGCTGCTCCACCTGTTCCAGAAGTAATAGTCACAGCACCACCGGCACCGCCAGTGGCCGAAACATTTGCAATGCTCCCCCCACCTCCAGTACCAGCTGTCAGGCTTATAGCGCCTCCATCACCACCTAATGCTGTTCCAGCTATAGCCCCGCCACCAGCTCCAGCAGCGACAGTGAAGCCACCGCCAACTCCACCGGTGTTTGTGTTGCTTCCACCGGATACAGCTGCTTGCCCACCTGCGGCGCTGTTTATTGTAAAGTTGCCACCACGACCACCGATATTGCCAACACCTCCGGTAGATTGCCCACCAGTTCCAGTAGTAAATGTCGTATCTGCACCTGCCCCACCTGTACCAGAAGTTATTATGTTCGTACTGCCGCCCGTCGCACCAGTGACGACTATGCTGCTGGCAGGGGCTGTGCCAGTAGACCCACCGACGGTAGCAGGTTGCGAACCCGTAATATTTAACAATGAGCTAGGCGCATTAGTACCAATACCAATGCGGTCATTGACCTCGTCATAAGCTGTTGTACCAGAAGCACCACCAAAGATGATCTTGCCAACCGTACCATTAGAACTAGATTTAAGCGTTAAGTTATCTCCTGAGCCAGTACCACCAATTAAGTTTTGGCCACCACTACGGCCAGCTAGAAGAGCGTATTGGGTGTGGTCATCTGCGCTTAGTCCGGTAAGTGCAGAATGGGCCAGCGTACCAACCGTTATTGCTGCCCCAGAAGAATTCTGTTTTAGAATTTGTGAGGCACCTCCTGTACCGCTCAAGTCCGCATTTGTTCCACCGTAGGCAAGACCAATCTTAGTACTAGTCCAGGTACCGGCCGTAACAGTACCAACGGTAGCGATATCAGTTCCGACAAGTTTTGATGCAGCAATTGAACCAGCTAGTTGGGCGTTTGTGACCTTCCCAGATCCGATAGTCGGGTTAGGATAGGTGCCCGTTAGATCACCACCAGCTGAGCCACTAGGTCCAGTTGTAAGATAGGCTACTCCCCAGGCAGCTGCTGTGTTGTCGCTGGTCGAAATACAGGTGAAACTTGCCGACGAAGAGGCGGCCATAGCTTGCACAGTATTGCTACCATTAGACTGAACAGTAACTACGCCACTGCTACTGTTATAGACTAAGAATTTGTGCCCGAGAGCTAATGTACTAGTATCTGGTAATGTAACAGTCTGAGTGGTGGAACCAGTAAAGAATTGTTGTTGCTTGTCGTTAACAGTTAACGTAGTGGTGCCAGCCGCAGTGGCAGTAGTAGCATAGCCAGCCAGAAAGTTATCTGCCGACATGTTGGCATTAGAATCACGTGATGCCAAAGTGCTGGCAGTAGCAGCTGAAGCTACGCCTGAACCGGTAGGAAGTCCAGTAAATACAGGAGTACTAATGGTCGGTGTACCATCAAACACAAATTTCCCAGTGCCTGTAGCGCCAGTACTTGTAACCCCCTCAATTGTTTGATGCCCCGTAAATGTATTAGCCGCATCAGTCCTAGCGATTGTGGCATTAGCGTCCGGGAAAGTATAGGTTCTGGCCGCAGACGGACCAGAAATAGTTACCACTTGTGAGGCTATAGGCAGTGTGGTATTAGAATCAGGTGCGGTAATAGTTCTAGTGTTACCAGATGCTATACCAGACAGCTGGAACTGAAGCTGCTTAGTGGCGTCGCCATCGTCTTGTAGAGTAAAGGCATTATCAGCAAAGGTACCAGCAAGTGCACTCCATGTAGGAACACCACCTGAGACCTTCAGAATATTATTAGTGCTGCCTATGGCCACCCGAGTTAAGCCGCCACTGGAATTGCGGTAGTAAATATCACCCGTAGCGCCACTGCTGTCATCGTACATTGCAATAGTTTTACGCACTGCACTAGTAGTAACAGTGAAATATAGTGTGTCAGTGTTGAATTCTACAGCCCCGGCTTCAGCACTTGTCAGCAATGTGCCAGATGCTAGTTTTAAAGGTGCAGTACCGGCTGTGGCAGTACCCGCCTGTAAAGTTACAGTTTTGTGACCGCCATTTACGGCATTATCTGTGCCGTCATCGTAATGCTCTTTTTTGAGCCACTGGACTAAAATATCTCCCCACTGGCCATCATCGCCGTTTACAATCGGTAGTCTTTGCGGAAATGACATATACTAACAACCCCTCATATCTTGGGAGGTATTATATAACCTCTAGCAGTAATAATAAAGATAACTGTCGCTAAGTGTTATTCGCCAAACTTGCTTGCACCAAATCCATGTTTGGATTGGTGGGTTTGCCTGGATGAAGAATGTGCGGGGTTGTACGAATAGCTACTGAGACCTTTTAGAAGCGAACTTATACCCGTTATAAGTAGAGCACCATATGCAATATGCACCAAAAACTCCCTACGGTCCATAGGCTTCGTCAATACATTGTCTAGCTGCTTTTGTAACATTTTTTGATGGTTTTTGTTTTTGTAGAACTAAGGTTAGCATAACCTGTATACATGAGCATTGTCAAGGGTAATAATCTATTTTGACGGTTTAGTTTTTGGCAGAAGATGATCTAGATCCACTGACGCTTTAGCTATTTTTTGCCGAGTTTCTTGTGTTGCAATCTCAGTCCGTGCGGCCAGTGCCACTTCTCTTAAATAGTTACTTACAAGCATCTCTACACTGTCGAATCCAACGGTTTTGGATATAGTCGAGAGTTCCTTATAGACATTAGGATTGATAAGAACGGTAACGGTTTTTTGCTTTGCTTTGTTACTCACATACAAAGTGTAGCCCAGCAGTAACATATTTCGCAAATACCATCTATTAGATGCAATAAAGTGGTATAGTAAGCGTAGGTTAGAAAAACAAAAATGACAAAGCGCACGCGTCACTTAGGAATATCTAAACTTCTGGTAGTTTTTTTGCTGGTTGGCCTGTTTGTATTTGGCTTCTTACACAATAAAGCAGTAGCGATAACAGAGAGCGGAACTATTAATGTTGGTGCAATTGTACCAGGTCCACCACCGTCAACGCCTTCAGAAATTAGTTCGCCTACGCCAGACCAGACCTTTACGTCCAATCCAATTGTAGTAACTGGCAACTGCCCAACTGAGGGTTTGGTTATCAAAATTATAGATAACGGCAGTTTTGTGGGATCCACAATCTGTAAAAACACAAATACTTTTAGTCTCACGATTGATCTGTTTAAGGGTAGTAATAGCCTGGTTGTTCAGGAGTTTGATTTTCTAAATCAGCAAGGACCAGATTCTCAACCAGTAACAGTGTTTTATAACCCGCCAACTAACCCAGTTACTACTAGTACCACAAATAGCCAATCACCATTTAGCAAGCAAACAATTCCTGCACCACAGACCGTAAGCCAGTTGGGCATACAGCTAGATCCCGGCTTTAGCGGCTATAACGGCTACAAACCATACCAACAGATTAGTTTGCCGCTTCGTGTTAGTGGAGGCACTGCTCCATATGCTGTACATATAAACTGGGGTGACGACACCGATAGCTTAGCCAGTCTCCAAAGTGCAGACCAGCCATTAATAACCACACATACTTATATAAAAGCTGGTAACTTCCAGGTACTGGTTACAGCGAGTGACAGCAGCGGTCAGAAGGCTACGCTTAGCATAGTAATAATTATAGAGGGCGTACCGGCACCGCTAATTTCAGGTAGCACCACTTCTAATCCACCTAGTAGCGCATGGCACTTAATGTTGTTTTACCAGTTCTTTGCCCTGTTAATACTGTTAATTGGTTTTGGACTAGGCAGGCTTGGTCACCGCACAATTAGAAACCATAGAAGAATTACACCTAAGTTTAGCTAAGTTTTTGGGCTATTGCTCGCTTTTCATCGCGGGCTTTGAGGGTTTGCCGTTTATCATATTTCTTTTTGCCCCGCCCTGCGGCTAGGCGCAGCTTGATATAGTGTCCACTGGTCAGGATCTCTAGAGGGATAATGGTTTGTCCTTGTTGTTTTGCCGAGATCAGCTGGTTTATTTCCTTACGTTTGGCGAGGAGTTTGCGGCTACGTGTTTGCTCTGTTTCGCTAATTGGTAGTCCTGGTCCGCCAGTAATTGTGGCATTGATGAGCCACAATTCATCGTCCTTGACCGTTACGTAGGCTCCTCGAAGCTGGCCATGCCCCAAACGAAGTGCCTTGGTCTCGCGACCTGTCAATTGCAGGCCCGCCACAAACCCATCGCCGAGCTCATAATCATGTCTCGCCCGACGATTGCTAATGCGTTTGGGCTGGTTCCCAGACTTCTTTTTCATAACCCCGTTACTATACCAGAAAAAGCATAATAAGTATAGACAAACTTCGCAAATAGTTATCTAGTATGATTATATAATTTCTTAAAGTTGAGTAGAATTAGCATTATTGAATTCCTGTTTGGCAACATTCCAAAGACTAGGGTCATTTCGCTTTACTTTCATGTAATACCATTCTTCTGCACCCCATAGATCGATGTTGCGAATACCAGTGGCCTCGCCGTACTTAAATCTTCCTTTAAGTCTGTCGGCATCAAGTGACTTAGCAAGTTCGGCTGATGAGCTTGCCTGGATGCTTGCATGAGGCGGCCACGGCTCAGCTTGGAGCTCATGAATGATCATATCCTTGCCGGTTAGGATTTGCCCTGCACCAGCTAAAAACGAGTAAAACCAAGCCGGGAACGGGTATTCAAAATAACGGCGAGTAACAGTTGCATCCCACACTCGTTTGTAGACAGATATACCAAACTCATCAGGAGTCGGTTTACCTATCGGCAGTCCTAGTGCGTTGTTACTGCGGCTTACGATCAAAGTATGATTAGGATCTAAACTTTTGACTAAGTTGTATTCATTAACTAGCCTGTCACGGCTAAAATCTTTGCATTCACCGAAAGCTTTCAAAAAGTACTCATTCTCTAGCTGGTAGCTATCTAGCGCAGGGTTATTTTTGTATCTGTTAACGACTTGAGTCATGAAAGCTTGAAGTTGTGGATACCACTGAGATTCGTTGTTACTATTTGTTTGCACCCAGCTAGGTGGATGGCATTCTGGCCACCTTGGTTGGCGTAGCCCAACAGACAAACTTACTTTTGCTCCAGCAGCCTGAGCCTGGGCAAATTCCCAGTCCAGCTGGCTAAAGTCATAGACTCCAGGTTTTGGCTCTATATCTCCCCAGTAGCTCACAAAGCGGACGTTCTTGGCCCCAAGGTCATTTAATATAGCGTCTAAAGTTTGCTGGGGATCTAACCCAAAGCTTTGAGAATAATCTGGAATAAAACTTACTCCAAGGTTTAGCGGCTGGCTAGCGTGATCTGCTATGTACCACCTGGCAATTGCGTACATGCTGCCTAGGGTTATGGCTATGAGAGCCAAAAGGCTCAAGACGGTTATTCGTAGCCACCTGCGCTTGGGTAAGGCTTTTAGTAAGTAAATATATGGCATGCCGAACAGAGACCGTACCTTGGTGCTAGCCTTTGCTCCACGCCCCTTGCCCTTTTTGTGAGAATTTACTTTATTCACTGGTTGCATAACCTGCTATACACTAATATAGATGGCCCATGATAATTCGCTTACGCTTAGCATAGTTATACCAGTTTACAACGAGCAGCGCTATATAAAAGCCTGTTTAGAGGCTATTGCTGCCCAGACCATTAAGCCTCTTGAAGTGATAGTAGTGGATAATAATTCGATTGATAAAACTGTAGAGATTGCTCAAAAATTTCCATTTGTAAGAGTTATAAAAGAACCAAAACAAGGTCGAGGATATGCCAGGTCGGCTGGGTTTGATGCTGCACGGGGCGATATAATTGGCCGCATAGATGCCGATAGCCTAATATACGGAGACTGGGCGGAAAGGGTTATAGGTGATTTTAAGGATGATAACATCGGAGGTATTACAGGTCTTGGAAAAACCAACGTTATTCTGGGATTGCCAGGTTTATATACAACTTTTTGGTCACGGGTATACTTTTGGACTACTCACTCCCTATTTCGGGCAGATACAATGTGGGGCGCTAACATGGCAATAAGAAAATCTACTTGGGTAAAAGCCCGCGAAGCAATAACACTTGATGATAGCATTGTGCATGAAGATCAGGACTTATCTATGGTGGTGCTGGGACTAGGCATGAAGATTATTCAGGACAATGATCTACTAATTATGACCTCAGGGCGCAGCTACTTGTATTGGCCCAAATTCTGGGAGTATTTTAAGAGAACTTTCAAAACAAAAAACTATCATCTTCAAAAAAACACAATTGCTGCAGACAGTCCCCTTAGACTTAGTTTTTTCACCGTACTACCTGGAGCCATAATTGGCTGGGCATTAACGGGGGTGTTTATTGTATATTCGTTTGTATCCTGGCCAATATTTGCATTGACCAAGTATTACAACAAAAAAGCCCGTCAAATTCCTCGATAGGACTATTTCAAAGCCTAACTATAAAAAGCACTTGGCCCATATCTAAATGATTTTGGCCTGTTGCAGCTTCTGCTTCACGTACTCATCTGTAATTTTGGCACTTTCTATGACTATCACTTGTTCATCATTGTGTGGAGGCTCAAGGCTGCTAGTAATACGTTCAAAATGCTCCTGGGGCATGTTGCCTAATACACGCGTACTAGCGTGCAAATGTGCCTCTATGGTTGCGCGCTGCTTGGCAATGTCTTTTGGTGCTTGGACCCAGACAAGTTGAACATCTGCTCCGTGCTTACCGGCAATTTCACGCAGGTGCTGACGGTCACGGTAAAAATTAAAGTTAGTATCGAAAATTACGCTTTTGCCCTGTTTAATTAAACTCTCAGTTAAACTGTTCAGGTGCTTATATAGGTGCAGGTTTTCTTTATGCGAATAGGTAGGATTTGTGTACATTTCTCTGCGCGCATGGTCCGCCCAAAGATGCTCCGCACCAGTTAGCTCATGCATAATTTTAGCTGTAGTGGTCTTGCCTGCTCCTGGATACCCCAGCATCAAAAATAGTGTCTGCTGCATCTTTTTAGGTTACGATTAACTGTTCGAAAAGTACATAGACACAAAGAGTATTGATAAAATCACCTATAAGTTATATAATATTTATATGTTAAAAGGTGAGTTTGACCATTCGCTTCACGATCGGATTAGTCCACAAGAATTTGATCCGTACCATGCTTTCGTATCTGCCGTACCCTTTATGGTTGATATGGCTCGTTACAGTGCTGATAATGACGCAAAGTCCTATAGGGGATTCAATGTAGGGGCAGCAATTTTTGTCATATCTCCTGAAATGAAAAAAAGTGCAATCTTAACAGATGGCAATAGAAAGCTGAAACCACAGTCAGAAAAAATATGTGCAGAAAAATCAGTTCTCTTGCAGGCAGAAACAGGTGGTTATTCTAAAGCAATCGGGCTAGTAGTAGCAGGTGCATCAGATGCTGAGCTTATAAAAGACGTAACGGGCAGAGAGACCCCCACTCTTCATCCTTGTGATGTGTGCCGCGGTTTGTTAGATGCTAGTCCAATTGTTTCAGACGATACACTTATTATAACGACGGGTGTTGACTCAGACTCACACCAAACCCACTCGTTTGCAGAACTTCAAGCTTTCTATGAAGATGCTGATCCAAGTGGTGTGAACGAAGCCCATTGTCATGAAGACCCGGGCTATGAAAAGTGGAATATTCGTAAGTTTATCTACGGTATCATGACCGGTAATTCAGGTATATTCGGGACATTTGAGAGCGGAAATAGAGATAACGCCGAAGTTGCAAGAATAGCCTTAAGTGCTGTACTAATTGATCCTTCTAGTTAAAAATCAATACCGCGATTGGCTATGAATTTGTCATCAAAGTGATGTTTGATCTTTTTCATATCTGTTGCGATATCAACAAGTGGTAATAGTTCTTTTGGGAAGTCCCTACCGGTAAGGCAAAGACTGGTTCCGGGGCTTCGATTTTTGATGAGTTTTTCAAGGCTTGTCTTTGTAATGAGTCCTTCGTGAACAGTATTGTTTATCTCATCACAAATGACGAGATCATACTTGCCGCTTGTTGCAGCTTTTAGGGCTTCAGCATATGTGTCTGAGGCTGCTTTTTTGTGCTGAGCTTCAGTGATGTGTTGAGGGCTCAAGTCCCCAGCCTTATAGAAACCTTTACCACCTCTGTAAAAGTACAGTTGGTCATTAAAAACTGGCTGGATGTCACGCAAAAAAACATGCTCACCAGTACCCCAATATTTGATAAATTGTATAAATGCCACCCGCCAGCGGTTGCCAAGTGCGCGAGTTAACAAACCCAGGCTGGCACTAGTTTTACCCTTGCCTTCACCTGTATATACTACAACCACTGACTCTTTAGTCTTAAAATCTTCAAACGCCACATTTTAACTATGCCTAAACCAGAGGCCTATAGCAAATATTAGGCTTCAGAATTCGCGCGTTCAACTAGCCAAAAGCTGAATTTCTTTGCTATCTCTAGCTGTCTATTGTATGTAGGACCGTGTATTTCAGTAAATGCAGTTTCCAGATTTGCAAAAGCCTGTCGCAACGGCGCATTAGTATCAATATCTTCACCAATAGTTTCCCCTGATGTATTACAATCAAGTCGGCTCATTAAAAATATCTTCTCACGTGGCTCAATATAATTGCTAACTTCTTTATAAGGTTCACTGACACCAAGACCTCTAAAAACTGTTTCAGTTATGGCCATTATAGTAGGCGGATTATATTTATAATCAAAATGACCAACCCATTTTTTAAGTGGGCTATAATTTATAAAATCAAATCTCTCTGGCGCTTTTACAGAAATTGAGGTCTGGGTAGCTAATCCAGCAATTTGTTGCTCTAGTGAAGGGCGAAGCTGATCTGCCATGTATATATCCTACTCCAGACTTAATAAAATCTATTATAACATAGTAAATATAATATAGCAAAGTTATGTTGCGATATATTGTGTCCCGTTTCTATATAAGTTTTTTGTCTTTTAGGGCAGCGTCTATCCGTGGGCGATCAAAACCAATAATAATAGTGCCGTCTATGTCTATTACGGGAATGCCCATTTGCCCAGATTTACTCACGGCCTCATGAGCATTCTTGATGTCAACTTCTACATCTTTGTCTACATACTTAACACCGAGTTTATCAAAATACTGCTTGGCTGCATGACAGAATGCACACCACGTGGCTGAATATACTATTACCATAGTTCTATTATACAGTATTGCCTTCTGCCGGACGCTGGGATTAAAAACGCTTGCACCCCTGGTTTGTATCTGTTAAAATGCTAATCAGATGGTTAAAGCCGCCGATACATCGACGACACGTGAAAAGAGTGTAAAAAAACCAACCAAGGATCCTCTGGATGGCTGGGTTATTGCTATGCAATTTGTTGACACTGGCCTCAGAGTAGCATTACCAATTCTTATATTTTGTTACGTAGGCATCAGGCTAGACAAACATTTGCACACTTCACCACTCTATACGTTAATTGGTCTGTTTAGCTCTTTGGCTCTGTCCACATTTCTTATTTATAAGCAGATTAAATCTGCTTACCCTGATTTCTTTGCTCTCATGAAAAAGGATCGCAAACAATGAACGGGCTAATGGCAACCGACTTCAACGTAGTACTGCACGGCGAAAAGCTGTTTACTATTGGTGGTATTAGCATTACTAACTCCATGCTACTGGGCTGGATAGTCAGTCTGTTACTAGTCGGAGTGTTTATATTGGCCGCTAAAAAGATCAAAATAACGGCTAGCGGCAAAGCGTTGTCTCTTATAGAAATACTAGTAGAGTTTATTACCAACATGGCGGCAGACATTATGCATGATCGCAAAAAAGCTGCTAAATACGCTCCATTCCTCATCACCGTATTTTGCTTTATTATATTCAACAACTGGGCCGGACTCTTACCTGGGGTGGGAAGTATTACCTATAATGGCCAACCACTACTGCGGGCTTGGACATCAGACCTTACAGGTACTTTAGCTTTAGCACTAACTTCAATTATTCTCATCCAGATATATACTGTCCGTGAGTTGCACCCCAAGGGCTATTTCCAACACTACTTTTCTAATAAACCATGGAACCCCATAAACTTGTTTGTGGGCTTACTTGAAGTACTGGGAGAGTTTACCCGTATTGCCAGCCTGTCACTTCGATTGTTTGGAAATATTTTTGCCGGCGAGGTTCTGCTGCTAGTGCTATCTACCATTACTAGCTACGGCTCACCAATTGCTACCCTGCCGTTCATATTTATGGAGTTATTTGTGGGATTCATCCAAGCATTTGTCTTCACCACTCTCATTATTGTTTACTTGACCCTGGCGACCAGCCAACATGATGAGGAAGAAGACCACCAAACCGTATCAGATCCAATTGTTAACCAGCCTGCCCAGCAAGCCTTAGTGGCTTCGGGCTCGCAGAAATGACGATGGTATGATAAAAAGTATTAGTATTAAGGAGTAATAAAAGGAGAAAGTATGTTACACGTACTTGCAGAGGCTGCAGCGTCACCATTGGCCAGCCCAACATTTGTAAAAGGTATGACCATTGCTATCGGCACTATCATGCCAGCATTTAGCCTTGGCTTGATTGGCAAAAGTGTCATGAACGCTGTAGGCCGTAACCCAGAGGTAGCAGGACGCATTCTGCCAATTATGCTGATTAGCTCAGCTTTGGTTGAAGCTATTGCTATTTACGTTTTGGTCGTAGTCTTCACCATTTAGCTAACAATTTCTGCGGTGGATTTTGGTGTCAGTGGCTAATGACCGCACTGTATGTTTCATACAGCTCGCATGTGGGCTCACCCCTACCTAAAACTCCACACAGGAATCGCTAGGTTGAAATAAGATAAGGAAATGTTTGTGATAGAAAGTTTGATACCAATCAGTCGAATATTTGGAGATGGAAGCTCAGGCGGTATTGCTGCACTTGGCATCAACCTAAAGGCGTTAATTCTTCAAATAATTACCTTCATTATTGTCTTTTGGTTGCTCAAACGGTTTGCGCTCGACAAGATAGTGCAGACCCTAGAGGAACGTCGACAGAAGATTGACGATGGTGTCACGCTGGGACGCGAAATGGAGGCAGAAAAAGCTAAGCTTGAGGATCAAGTCAAGGCCATCATGCTACAGGCGCGCAAAGATGCAGACAAGATTATTGCCCAGGCACGTACAGAGTCCACACAGCTTATCAAAGATGCAGAGACCGTAGCTGGGCGTAAAGCAGATACACTAATGGCTGATGCACATGCCCGCATAGAAGACGATATAAAGCGCGCCCGGCAAGGCCTGGAGCAAGATATGTTATCACTAGTGGCCGAAGCAACAGAGGTTATTATTGAAGAAAAGCTTGATGATAAAAAAGACAATGCCCTGATTCGCCGAGTACTGCAAGGAGTCAAACGATGAGCCGCATTGGCCTTCACAGCATTGCCGAGGCCACACTCCAGCTACTTGCCTCTGGTAAAAGCCAACAGGAAGTTGCCCGTGAACTGGCGGGTTACCTCATAGATGAACGCCGTACACGCGAGTTAGAAGCTCTGACCCGGAATATAGAGGTCTTGCGCTATAAACGCGACGGAGTACTGGAGGCTGAGGCATCAAGCGCACACACGCTCACGGACGAGATCAAGCAACAAATTACCCAGCAGCTAGATGCCAAGCGGGTCATACTGGATGAAACCTACGATCAAGATATTGTGGGTGGAGTACGCGTTCGAGCGCTAGACAAACAGCTGGACCTATCCGTAGAGTCCAAACTCAACCAACTGAAACATAATGTGAAAGTAGCCTGAAAGGAAGCATATGAATAGCGACATATCTGTAAAAGAACTCTCCAGCGACATCCGGGCTGCTATAGAAAAGCTCAAAACCCGACCAGAAATTGAATCTGTTGGCATAGTAACTCGTGTGGGTGATGGCGTGGCCTGGATTTTTGGCCTGTCGAGTTGTGGCTATAACGAGATGATAGAGATAGAAACCACTAGCGGTGGCACGATTACTGCTTTTGCCCTGAACTTGGGTGAGGACGAGATTGGTTCTGTGCTACTTGGTGAAGATATTGATATCAAGGCTGGTGCCACGGCTAAACTAACCGGCAAAGTTTTAGAAGTACCAGTTGGTCCAGAATTAGTTGGCAGGGTCGTAGATCCTCTTGGCAATCCACTGGATGGAAAAGGTCCTATTAAGACCAAGCATACGGGCTTAATTGAGCGCGGTGCACCGGGTGTTATTGAGCGCAAAAGTGTCGGTGAGCCTCTCATGACCGGATTAATTTCTATTGATGCTATGGTTCCAATTGGCCGTGGCCAACGTGAGCTCATCATTGGCGACCGCCAAACCGGCAAAACAGCTGTGGCTATAGATACCATGATTAACCAGCATCGCCAAGGTACAGGTGTTATTAACATTTATGTAGCTATAGGCCAGAAGCTTAGCAAGGTAGCCCGTATTGTGGAGCGGCTAGAACGCGAAGGCGTTATGGCCCAAACCATTATTGTGGCTACCAGCGCTGCTGACCCAGCTAGCCTTCAGTATTTGGCACCTTACGCTGGTTGTACCATGGGTGAATATTTCCGTGACAACAAGCAACATGCGCTTATCATTTACGATGACTTATCTAAGCATGCAGTAGCTTACCGCCAAATGTCACTACTACTTCGCCGTCCACCGGGTCGTGAGGCTTATCCTGGCGATGTTTTTTACTTACACTCGCGCCTGCTAGAGCGTGCAGCTAAACTCAGTGACGATTTGGGCGCGGGTAGCTTAACTGCCCTACCTATCATTGAGACGCAAGCCGGTGATATTAGTGCCTACATCCCAACCAATGTAATTTCAATTACAGATGGCCAGATCTTTATGGAAACCAACTTGTTTTACCAAGGTATTCGTCCAGCTATCTCTGTTGGTTTGAGTGTCTCGCGTGTGGGTGGTGCTGCTCAGACTAAAGCTGTCAAAAGCGTGGCAGGTAGTCTGCGTGTAAACCTGGCTCAGTTTCGTGAGCTAGCAGCTTTTGCCCAGTTCTCTACTGACTTGGACCAAGAAACCAAGCACCGCATTGACCGTGGCCAGCGCCTGACAGAGCTACTTAAGCAGCCACAGTACAGCCCGCTTGCTGTCTGGGAAATGTATGCTTCCCTGCTAGCTGCCACCGAAGGATGCCTAGACCATGTACCCGTAGAGAAAATCAAAGACGCCCAAGCTGCGATATTAAATGAACTGCACAAAGAGCACAAAAGCGACATGGAAATAATCAACAAAGGTGATAAACCAGATGAAAAACTGCAAAAACTAATTACGGATGTTGCCAACCGCATTGCCGAGACCTACAAAGTGGAAAAGGTTGTACCTAAGCCAGAAGAGGTCGAGGAAAAATAGTGGCTAACACAATTACGTTAAAACGCAGGATAGGTTCTGTACGCAACACACGGCAGATTACCAAGGCCATGGAGCTGGTAGCCGCCAGCAAAATGCGTCGTGCTCAGGAGCATGCCCAGCGTACTCGTGATTTTCATAACTTGGCCCGCCAAATTTTGACACGGCTGCGTCAGCTAACAGACGTAAACAAACATCCCTTATACCGAAACCACCCCATTAAAACTCGCTTGCACATCCTAATTGCCAGTGACCAAGGGCTGGCCGGTGCCTACAACGCCAACTTGTTCAAACAGTTCAATAGTGAACTTCAGGCAGATCAAGCAGGTGGAGTGGTAAGCCAAGTAATTGCTATTGGCCGCCGAGGCAGTAGCTACGTTTCTCGCCTAGAGAACGTACAATTACTTGCCGCCTATGATCATTTCCCTGAGCAACCTGCCGCTAATGATATTCGCCCCATATTAAACACAATTATTGAGCTGTTTTTAGATAAAAAAGTTGATGCGGTTGATGTTATATTTACAGATTACAAAAGCAGTATTACCCAAATTGTGCGCTCTCGCCGCTTGCTTCCAGCTGCCTTTCAAGAAATTGAGCTGCCGAAAGATCTTGACCAGGCTACATTTGAGCCTTCACCTCTAGCCGTATTAGACGGTATCACTCTCAGACTAATCGAGGCTCAGCTCAACCAAGCATTTAGCGAGGCCCAGGCTAGTGAGCAGTCCATGCGCATGATGGCCATGAAAAGTGCCACAGACAATGCCAATGACCTGATAGATGACCTGACTCTGGCCTTCAACACTGCCCGCCAGGCAGCCATCACCCAGGAATTAGCCGAAATAACCGGTGGTGCGGAGGCAATACAGCAATGACGTTAGAAGTTATAAAAGGCGAATCTGTGCAGGGTAACCTTACTCCAGAAGCAGCGTATGTGAAGGTCTGCAAACTTATGGGCGGCGAGCCACTCCTAGGTGATGACAGACGAGAAAAAGTTCTGGAATTCTTTGAAGATATAATGGGTTTTTCGGCTGTTGTAGGAATAACAGAAACACATTCTAGTAGCACTGAGCAAAATTCTTCTGAGGCTTATTCAGAAGTACAGGATTCGGATGATCCTAGCGGGCTTGGACGAGCTACATCTGAGGCGATAGAAACCGAAAGAGGAGCATGGAATCCAAATTTTCTGAACGAGACTACAGAAGGTGCTTTAGGTATCGGCGGTTTAAAGCAAGCGAGAATCAGTGCGATACATCAACTTGAACAACAAAGGAGAATCTAAATGACGGAAGCAATAAAGGCAAAGACTAAGACGGCAACCGGTAAGATTAGCCAGGTAGTGGGTGTTGTAGTAGATGTGGATTTTGCTGCTGGTCACTTGCCTGCAATTTATAATGCACTTACCACCAAGATAGGAGAGCGTGAGCTAACTATGGAAGTAGCACAGCACCTGAGCGAGAGCAGTGTACGTGCTATTGCCCTAGCTTCAACTGATGGTTTGGAGCGTGGTATAGAAGTTAATGACACAGGTGCAGCCATTAGCGTACCAATTGGCGAGAGTACCCTAGGACGTATGTTTAATGTGGTAGGTTTGCCAATTGATGGTAAAGGTGGCAGCTTCAAAGAAACTGCACCTATTCACAGAACACCACCGCCACTAGTGGATCAATCCAGTAAAGTAGAAATACTGGAGACGGGTATCAAGGTGATTGATCTCATCTGCCCAATCACTCGTGGTGGTAAAGTTGGTCTGTTTGGTGGTGCCGGCGTGGGTAAGACAGTGCTTATTACTGAGCTTATTAACAATATTGCCAAATTCCACAGTGGTTACTCGGTCTTTGCTGGTGTGGGTGAGCGCACTCGTGAGGGAAATGATTTGTATCGCGAGATGGGCGAATCTGGTGTGCTAGACAAAACGTCACTTGTATTTGGCCAGATGAATGAACCGCCAGGTGCGCGTTTGCGCGTGGGCCTAAGCGGTTTGACCATTGCCGAAGGATTCCGCGATAAGGGCAAAGACGTTCTGCTATTTATAGATAATATTTTCCGCTTTACTCAGGCCGGTTCTGAAGTTTCTGCCCTGCTTGGTCGCTTGCCTTCAGCTGTGGGCTACCAGCCTAACCTGGCGCAGGAAATGGGCGCCATGCAGGAGCGGATTACGAGTACAAAAACTGGCTCCATAACTTCTGTACAGGCGGTCTATGTGCCCGCCGATGACTTTACTGACCCAGCCCCTGCCACCACCTTTGCTCACCTAGATTCCACTATTGCACTTAGCCGTGCTCTCACTGAGCTCGGACTCTACCCTGCAGTTGACCCACTGGATTCTAGCAGTACCATTTTGGACCCAGAAATTGTGGGTGAAGATCACTATACAGTTGCCCGCGAGGTCCAGAGAATTTTGCAGCGTTACAAAGATTTACAAGACATCATTGCCATTTTGGGCATGGAAGAACTTTCTGACGAAGATAAACAGACCGTACAACGTGCCCGCCGTATCCAGCGGTTCCTTACTCAGCCATTCTTTGTGGCCGAAGTCTTCCTTAATACAGCCGGCAAATATGTACCGCTCAAAGATACCATTGCTGGATTCAAAGAAATCCTAGATGGGAAGCATGATGATAAGCCTGAAAGCGCATTTTATATGAAGGGTGGCATAGACGAAGTTATCGCCGCCAAGGAAGATGAATAATGCCGGAGAGAGGCGGGGTACCTGAATCAGATGCTGAGATCTATATTGACCCTACTTGGCCACCTCCCGAAACTGTTGATATAGTGGACGGGGATACATTACATGCAAGAAGGCGCCCAGCATGGAATAATGCAGTCAAATGGGAACGTATACAGTCTATAAATGATACAGAAGGGAAAGAAATTGAGCCATGAACGGCAAAATCCGCTTCGAACTTGTTACACTCGATGGCACCAAATTTGCCGAAGAGGTATATGAAGTTATTTTGCCAACATCCGAGGGTTATATAGGTATACTTCCCAGCCACATACCGTTAGTTAGCTTAGCCGCGCCTGGAGTTATAAGTGTGCGTCGTAACCAAGGTGACCGTGATGATCAAATGGATTTTTTTGCTACCAATGGCGGTGCCATAGAGGTCCTTGATAACGTTGTACGTGTTTTAGTAGACGAGGCAGACCATGAAGCCGAGATTAACGAGCAAGAAGCCCAGAAAGCCTTTGAACGCGCACAACAACTGCGAGCCGAGGCATCAGACCAAGTAACTCTAGAAAAAGCACAAGAGCTTATTGACCGCCAACAAGTGCGGTTGCAGGTAGCGGGACTACGCCGCCGCAAACGCCGTTAGAATTTTAGCTGTGGGTAATCCTTGCTATTTTTGTTATAAATTATTATGCTACTGTTATAAATAACTGGAGGGTTTAAATGTCAGGGAAAAAAATAACTGCCATGGTTGTGGCGGAATTAGTTGGTACTGCCATATTGGCTACCGTGGTCTATACAATGGTTGCGCGGACTTCATTCCCGCTATTTGCAGCTTTAGCTGCCGGTGCAACTCTGGGGCTTCTTAGTATCACTATGGATACTGACGGAACCGGCGTGCACTTAAACCCAGCTGTAACGCTATCAATGTGGACAACCAAAAAATCAGATACTACGCGTGCAATTGTAACCATTGCAGCCCAGATGCTCGGCGGATTAGGGGCATGGGCTCTACTAAATTACTTTTTAGGACATCACCTGCAAAGTATGGCCGGTAAGTTCCAATGGAAAGTATTGACTGCCGAGGCTATTGGAGCCGGAGTATTCACCTTTGGTGTAGCTTCTGCCACCATGCAAAAGCTAGGTCGCGAACGTGCAGCTATTGTTTCTGGAGTTTCTTTGTTCTTGGGCATTATGGTCGCCTCAATTGGCTCAAACGCTGTAATTAACCCAGCCGTAGCTGTTGGTATACAGTCATGGAACTGGGCTTACGCGGGCGGACCACTTATTGGCGGTATTATAGGAGTGGCTTTGTATGGTCTACTCTTTGCGCCAGTACCATCCAAAAGCAAAAAATAATTAGTTCAACAAAAACAATAAACGCTACCTAAGTTAACAGGTAGCGTTTATATTTTGCCCTCGATTAGGTCGTCTTCAAATTCCTTGACGCCCTTGATGTCTTTTGTGTAGCCATTTATATCTGGAAAGTTTAATTCCTTTATATGTTTCCAGACTGCTGCTATAAGTTTTTTTAGTCTTAAAGCCTCGGAGTTATCAAACAATACGTGTAGGTCAATAATCTTGCCGTCGGTGTTGGGCTCCACAAACTCCAAATACGCATCAGCTACCTGGTAATCGCCAAATTCATAAGATCCCTCAACCAGTAGTTTGTAAAAGAATAACTGTTGGCGGTACTTATGTAGCTTTGGATTGCTTGCTGCCCACTTGTCATGGCTTTGCCCGGTTTTGTAATCCACAATAGTTATAAACTTATCTTTTCTGTCCAGGGTGAGTTTATCGATCTTACCATTTAAGTGGGCATCGCCCACTAATACACCTTGGTTTTTAAAACTAAATTCGTGCTGGTCACCTGGCTTAAACTCCTGCTTTTTTTGCTGATAGTACAATCGCAAACTCTCTGTTCCGCGCTCTAGAAGTAGCTTAAAGTTACGATCGCTAATCCGCCTGGCATCAAGTTTACGCCTAAAGGCGCCAATAACTTCAGGTAAGGCTGGTATTTTAGAAGTATCTTTTTGATCAAGATGTATCCATTGCAGCGTTTCATGGATAGCATCGCCGTATTCACCACCCACAGTCGGTGCTTTAGGAAAGCGCAGTATAGTATTTAAAAAGAAGTGTTCGGGCCCACCAAAGATTACATCAGTAAAGCTATTTAGATGGGTTGGAGAAAGTTGGTATGTGTCTAGGCGTGGGCGTAGCAAATCGTGCAAGCTAGCAATTGTTTCAGGACTAGTGTGACGGGCCTGCCAATAGGCTGATAACTCAGTGACTTCTGGTGTACCGGTCCTGCTACGTATAACTCTCTGCTTGGGTTTAGGCAGCAATGAGCTAAATAGATGACCGCCAATCTCCTGCTCGTTTAGGTATTGTAATCGGGTGGATGGTCTACCAGCAAAGTTGCTTTCGTAACTTGTAAGATAAAGTCCCAACTTGGCACGGGTAATTGCCACAAACAGCAGGCGCAGCCGCTCATCATTACTAGCACCTTGGTAGCGGACAAAGTTCAAGTTAGGCGGCAGAGGAATCTTAGCGGTCTGAGCCCGTGCACGGCTTCCCCACACTTCATCTACGCAAGCCAACACAAAAACATACTCAAACTCCATTCCCTTAGACTTATACGCTGTCATAACCTGCACGGCGTCGGCGGCCTCATGGTAAGGGCTTGTATTAAGCACCTTTATGTCTGCGTCCCGATGAGCGCGAGAAAACTCAATCATATCTAATAGCATTAGTTGGGACTTGTCTTGGTTTTTGTGTTCTCTCAGGTGTTGGCGCAGCACAGTAAGGTTAGATAGTAATACCCAAAAGCTAGACACGCTATCCTGGCGGGCTCGTTTACCAAAATTGTATTCATAAAATGGCGAGCGTAGTCCTACTTCTTTAGCTTTGCTGTGTAATTCGCTTACACCTACCAAGTAATCCAGCATGGTTTCTAATGTTTCAATCGAGACCATGGGAGCTAGATGGGCAAAAAATAGCGCAATGTGGCGGGTAGCGGTGTCTGACATCAATAGTTCAGTCCAATTGCTTCGTTCCTCGCTTGCCTTCCACGATAATTTCCAAATAAGTTCCGTTGGCAGTTGCCAAAAATCATAGCTAAGTATCTGTGGCCACAAATTGTTAGCAGTTGCGCTGTTGTTGTTGGCTAGGCTTAGTACTAGCTCGGCCATATGTAACAGTTGGGCTATATGCACATCC
>DATIHJ010000005.1:0-3912 GCA_035480855.1 Patescibacteria group bacterium | reverse complement strand
GTTACTTATCCACAACCTATCTTGACCCTGCCTGAGAAAGAGCGGATACTTTAGCCATAATCTCTATATAAAACAAATATAGGAAAACTAACATGATCTCTATGAAACGATTGTTTAAAAACCAACATGGTTTTAGTCATCACCTGCTATTGCCAATTGCAGTTATTGTTGCCGTTACATTTGTTGGTGGTTACATACTCAAGCAAAGCCATGCCGCAAGCCTTAATCCCTATTCTTGTCCAGCACCGCAGCCTACGATAGAAGGCTATTCCCAAGGACCTTGCGTTAAATATTTGCAATTTGTATTAAAGAATTATGCAAGCCAGACTTCAGTAACTGTCACTGGCTTGTTTGACCAAGCGACAGTAAATGGAGTCAAAAACCTCCAACGCATCGCAGGTCTTACGGTAGACGGTATTGTTGGTCCCAAGACATGGACGGTAGTAAACAATTTGAACGCCATATATAATCCACCGCCCGCACCGCCACCCCCTCCTCCAAGTTCGGCTACTTACGACGCCGTCACCCCGGGAATTATGCATGGCACCGGAAGTTGTATAGCTGGGCTACTATCTTGTGACCCAACTAACCATAGTTGGATGTGGAACAAAAATAATGGAACCGGCGGAGATTCTACTACCCGTTACATGCAATACGGCCCCTATAAGGATTTAGTGGTACCGGCTGGCAAACAAGGATTCCGGGTCTGCTATAACTATAAGGTATTTGGTGACAGTGGTGTACAGGCTACAGTTTTAACTGACGTAACATTCAATAATACCGGTACTAGATATGTCACAGGCAGCTTAACTCGTACTGCTGTGGTGCCGTGTAATAACGTGTATCTAAGCCCAGGCCTATATAAATCAATGGAGTTCCGATTTAAAGTAACGGCCGCCAATTTAAACGCGGAAGTAATTCTTAGTACAACTACAGTTAATCCCTTCTAAACTTTACTCAGGTCTATCAGAGTCAAAACAGAGGTAAGTTTTGATACAATGTATAGATGACGAACAAGAGGTTAGAGAAGCGCTTAGCAGAGCTACCGACTAGCCCCGGAGTGTACTTTCATAAGGACGCTGCAGGGGAGATTATTTACATCGGCAAAGCTGCTAACCTTCGTAACCGTGTACGGCAATACTTTCAGGCAAGTCGTACGCGTGACCCCAAAACAGATCTGCTAGTGGCTGAGATTTCTGACTTTGACTGGCAGGTGGTAGACAGCGAGCTGGATGCACTTTTTCTAGAGGCAGAGCTGGTACGCCGCTACTTGCCGCGCTATAACATTTTGCTGCGTGATGATAAATCCATGGTCTATATTCGCATAGATTACGATAGCGACTACCCAACTGTTAGCACTACTCGCCGACCACTGGACGATAAAGCCCGTTACTTTGGTCCTTATCTCAGTGCCCAAACCGTCCGCACTGCTCTGAAGCTACTACGGCGAGCCTTCCCTTACGCCACACGTCGTATTGCTAGCCAGAAACGCGCCAGCCTGCACTATCACCTGGGACTTGATCCTGGACTGGAAGAGGGAAAGACTAGTATAGAAGAATACCGGGCTAATTTGCGGCGGCTGATGGCCTACATCCAGGGCAAACGCGGCAGCATAATTAGCGAGCTTGAAAAAGACATGAAGCGCTATGCCAAATCATCAGAATTTGAAAAGGCAGCTAAAGTTCGCAACCAACTATTTGCACTTCAAAATCTGGGCAAACAAGTGGTGTTTAGCGACAAAGAGTTTTTAGAAATAAGCAAAGACCATGCCCTAAACGAGCTGGTTGACTTGCTCGGTCTCCAAAAGTTTCCTGCCCGTATTGAAGGCTATGACATTAGCCACATGGGTGGCATGGATGTAGTAGCCAGCATGGTGGTGTTCACAAATGGTGCCAGCAATAAGTCCGAATACCGCAAATTTAAAACCAGAATCAATAAAAACGACGATTTTTATAATATGAACGAAACTATTGCTCGTAGGCTAAGTGAACGCAACCGCAAAAAGTGGGGGCTTCCCAGCCTAGTTTTAATTGACGGCGGCAAAGGCCAGTTGGACGCAGCCATTCGTGCCCGCGATGAAGCAAGGCAGGGTAAGATACCGTTTATTGGTTTAGCCAAACGAGAAGAACAAATAGTGATTCATAAAGGCAAATCACAAGTTGTACTGAACGTTGAAGTGCTACATAGGCTTGGTGGGTTTATAAGTGAAACAGGTGATTTTATGCTAGTGAATGTTCCGCATAGCACTAACCTTGTTAAGTTACTGCAACGTATTCGCGATGAATCACACCGGTTTGCCGTCAGCTATCACAGTACTCTAAAAGTCAAGCGCCAGACCTCTAGTCTGCTAGATGACATCCCAGGCATAGGCCCAGCTACCCGAAAAAAACTGATAAAGACTTTTGGCTCACTTCGCGGAGTTTCGTCAGCCAGCCAGGACGATTTGGCCAAAACCGTCGGTTCGACAAAGGCAAAGACTATTTTAGCTCAACTTACAGGTAAGTAGCATTAGATTCTGACTGCTGTATACTAGATGATTGCTATGGAGACACATTTTGATTCGGAGTTTTTTGTGGGCAATAGACAAAAACTCCGCACCTTATTTGCAGGTTCCGCCCCAATTGTAATTACCGCAAATGGCCTACTGCAACGCAGTGGCGATGTAACCTATCCATTTCGCCAGGACAGTAGTTTTTGGTATCTGACAGGAATTGATGAAGCTAGCATAATTTTGGTAATGGATAAGGGTCGTGAATATTTAATTCTCCCTGAGCGCGGCCGGGCCCAGGAGGCCTTGGATAGCGATATAGACATCCCAGCATTAGCTAGACGTTCTGGCATTGACACTATACTAGACTATAAAAGTGGTTGGAAGCAGCTAGAAACACGCCTTAAACGAATTAAACATATAGCCACGCTTTCGGCTGCACCTGCTTATGTAGATGTCTATGGTATGTACAGTAATCCTGCCAGAGCTACCTTAATTACCCGTCTTAAAGAATTTACTCCCGAAGCCCAGCTGCTTGATTTGCGCGAACATCTGACCTGGATGCGCACTGTTAAGCAAGACAGTGAACTAAAGGTTATGCAAGTAGCGATTGATATAACAACCGCAACGCTTAAAGAGGTTAAGAAAAAGCTTCACAAATTTTATTTTGAATTTGAAATAGAATCAGCAATTACAGAAGGTTTTAGACGTCGTGGTGCACGCGGCCATGCCTGGGAGCCGATGGTAGCTAGTGGGCAACACGCGGCCAGCCCGCACTATATGACTAATGGCCAAAAGCTAGAAGAAAAAGGATTTTTAATCGTTGATGTTGGCGCAGAAGTCAGTAACTATTCCGCAGATATTACGCGAACTTATGGTTTGGGCACACAAACAAAACGCCAACGTGCTATTTATAACGCAGTACTTGAAGTGCAAAGTTTTGCCCTGAACCATTTAAAACCAGGCATAACTCTACGTACTTACGAAGAAGAGGTAGAACAGTTCATGGGCGAGAAGCTCAGGGAATTACACCTGATAAAGTCAATTAGCCATGAAAATGTCCGCAAATATTATCCTCATGGAACCTCTCATTTTCTGGGGCTTGATGTACATGATGTTGGTGATTATGACCGCCCGCTTGAGCCAAATATGGTTATAACTGTAGAGCCGGGTATTTATATTCTAGAAGAGGGAATTGGAGTACGGATTGAAGACGACATACTTATTACGGCCAAAGGTGTTAAGATGCTCAGTAGCGGCTTGCCCAGAACACTTTCCTGACCTACAATAAGCGTAAGTATGAATCGTCCGTTTTCGCGGTTTTTAATCCGTTGGATAGTGTGTAGCCTTGGGCTGTGGATTGCTGCTGCCTTGCTGGCCGGCCGGGTAAGCTATGAAAGCCGCCTTGGCGTTATCATTATTGC
>DATIHJ010000004.1:0-9478 GCA_035480855.1 Patescibacteria group bacterium | reverse complement strand
GATGACTAAAACCATGTTGGTTTTTAAACAATCGTTTCATAGAGATCATGTTAGTTTTCCTATATTTGTTTTATATAGAGATTATGGCTAAAGTATCCGCTCTTTCTCAGGCAGGGTCAAGATAGGTTGTGGATAAGTAACAGGATGTTTGACGTAGAAGGTTTACTTTTCTTCTTCAGTCTTTTGAGCAGATTCGCCTTCAGCAGATGCTTCGCCCTCGGCGCCTTCTGCGCCCTCTTCACCCTCAGTACCTTCTTCTGCAGCTTCGCCTGTAATCTCTTCTTCAGACATTTGAGCCTTAGTTTCTTCAACCGTAGCAATAGGGTGTTCTGCTTCTGTCAAAATTTCTACTCCGCTAGGAAGTACGATGTCAGACACGTGGATCTTGTCGCCAATTTCAACTAGGCCAGTTGCGTCCACAGTAAGTTCGTCTACCAAATCTTTAGGATAGGCCTCAATATCTACACTATCCAGCTGAGTAATGACCATTAGCCCGGCTTTTTCTGCAGGTATGTCACCTAATAGGCGAATCGGAACCTCTGTCTCAACCTTTTCGTCTTGCTTGATGGCGTTGAATACAATATGGCGCAGCTGATTCCTTTTGGGGTCAAAATCTGCGTCTTTAATGAGTGCCATGTAGGTGTCTTTGCCAAGAGTAAGTGAAAGCGGGTGGTGCTTGCCTGCCTGGTGGTAGACTTTTAGCAAATCAACAGATGGTGCCATTACCACCTTAGATGCTTGACCATGGTCATGAATTACAGCCGGTGTCATGCCGTCACGGCGCAAGTGTTTAACCTGTTTGCCCAGGACTTTGCGCTCTTCTAAGACTAAAGCAATATCTTGACCGCTCACTTGTACTCCTTAACTTTCCTGATTTTCTGTAGTTATTATAGCAGATAACAACAGATAACGAAGTGTTTATGTTAGGCTATAATGGTATGTTTAATGTTTCCCATATTATTCAGAGTGGCGGACTGGCTCTAATTGGTCTCATTATATTTGCTGAATCGGGGCTTTTAGTTGGATTTTTTCTACCAGGAGATACACTTTTATTCCCCGCTGGTTTCTTTGCTGCTCAAGGTAAATTACCTCTTGGAGGTTTGTTAGTTGTTGTCATTCTTGCGGCAATAGCAGGCTATGAGGTAGGCTATCTGGTTGGCCAGCGCTTTGGTAAAAAGCTTTTCAACAAAGAAGAAGGCATCATATTCCGCCAGGAGTATCTAAAGCGCTCTCAAGTATTTTATGAAAAACATGGTGGTAAAACTGTCTTGCTATCGCGCTTTATCCCTATCATCAGAACTTTTGTACCAATAGTGGCTGGCATTGGCGACATGCCAAAAAAGCGTTTTACGCTTTTCAATATAGCCGGTGCTGCAGTCTGGACTACTAGTGTAGTATTGCTAGGCTATTGGCTAGGTAGCAAAATACCAAACATCGATCGATACTTGTTGCCTGTTATCCTACTGGTCATGATTTTATCTTTTGGCCCATCACTCTACCATATAGTAGGCGACAAAAAGACACGCGATAAACTGGTTGCTAAAATTCGCCGCTCAAAAAGCTAGAGCATTTTTTTGAGGTATCGGCCGGTATAACTTTTTGGGTCTTTAGATACTTTTTCTGGTGTGCCTTCGGCTACAATGTGGCCACCGGCGGCTCCGCCTTCAGGGCCCATGTCTATAATGTGATCGGCAGATTTAATAACGTCCAAGTTATGCTCAATTACAATCATGCTGTTGCCGGCGTCAACAAGCGCATGCAAAACGTGCAGAAGTTTATCAACATCAGCCATGTGAAGTCCGGTGGTTGGTTCGTCTAGGATGTATAGTGTGCGGCCGGTTGGGCGGCGTGATAGTTCGCTTGCTAGTTTGATACGCTGAGCTTCACCACCAGACAGTGTTGTGGCCGGCTGACCTAGGCCTATGTAACCCAGACCCACATCTACTAACGTTTGTAGCTTTCGGGCAACGGATGGAATATTGGCAAAAAATTCTAGGGCTTGCTCGCACGTCATCTCCAGAACATCACTAATTGTCTTGCCCTTATAGTGAATCTCTAACGCTTCACGGTTATACCTCTTGCCGTGACAAACCTCGCACGTCACATATACATCTGGCAAAAAGTGCATTTCGATCTTTATAATGCCATCGCCACTACAGTTTTCGCAGCGGCCACCGCGCACATTAAAACTAAACCGCCCCGGGCTATATCCGCGGATTTTAGCTTCTGGAACGCTGGCAAATAGCTCGCGAATGGGTGTGAACAAACCGGTATAGGTTGCTGGGTTGGAACGCGGGGTACGACCAATCGGAGACTGGTCTATGATGATGGCCTTGTCCAAATGATCAATGCCCACAATTTCGTCGTGCTTACCAGGTACAGTGCTAGCACGGTGTAACCGAGCTTGGAGCTCTTTAGCCAAAATATCGTTAATAAGGCTGGACTTACCGGAACCCGACACACCACTGACTACCACTAACTGGCCTAAGGGAATACTGACATCCAGGTTCTTTAGGTTGTTTTCGCGGGCGCCTTTGACTACAACTTCTTTGCTATTACCTTTGCGCCGTTTAGCGGGCAAGGCTATCTTTTTGTCACCACGCAGGTACTGCCCAGTGATGCTCTCTTTAGACTTGGCTACTTCACTTGGTGTGCCACTAGATACAACGTGTCCGCCGTGAATACCTGCGCCTGGACCAATATCTAGCAGCCAATCGGCCGTGCGTATGGTTTCCTCATCATGCTCTACTACAATTACAGTATTGCCAATATCACGAAGGTGTTTGAGAGTTCCTATCAGTCTGGCATTGTCGCGTTGATGCAAGCCAATAGAAGGTTCATCCAATACATACAACACACCCTGAAGTCCAGAACCAATCTGCGTGGCCAAACGGATGCGCTGGGCCTCACCGCCAGATAGCGTCACGGCACTGCGTAACAAATCTAGATAGTTGAGTCCCACATCTTGCAAAAACTTTAGCCTTGCCCCAATTTCCTTCAAAATCATTTGGGCAATTTTTGTTTCCTTTTCGTTTAGCTTTAAGTTGTCAAAAAACGTGAAGGCATCGTCAATAGATAGTTGGCAGATGTCCATTATAGATTTGCCGGCTACTGTCACGGCCAGAACTTCTGGTTTAAGTCGCAGCCCATGGCAAGCATGGCATGGTCGCTCTTGCATAAAGCGTTCAATATCGCGGCGCATAAAGTCACTTTCAGTCTCTTTATGCCGACGCTCAAGATTAGGTACCACTCCTTCATATGTTGTTTCAAAGTGACGTCCCATAGATAGTGTTACACGGTATTTCTCGGATCCTGTACCATACATAATTTTGTCTATCTGGTCTTTAGTCAGTTCACTAGTAGGTACATGCAGGCTAAAACCATATCTATCAGCTAAGGCTTGGAGTTTTTTGGTATACCAGGCATCGGTATTTATACGATTAAAGGGTCGAATGGCGCCCTCGGCAATTGTCAGCCGTCCATTGGGTATGACAAGCTCAGGGTCAACTTCAAGCCGTGATCCCAGACCTGTACAAACGGGGCATGCTCCATGAGGACTGTTAAAACTAAAGGTCCTGGGCTCGAGCTCTGGTATAGCTACGTCTGGGTGATCTATGCAAGCGTACATAAGGCTATAGACTGACTCTTTTTTATTATCAGCATCTAGAACAATTACCTTGCCCTCGGCTACATCTAGTGCCTGTTCAACGGCTTGGGCCAGACGCCCATGGCTTTGCTCGTCATTAACCAGTCGGTCAATTACAACTTCTATGCTGTGCTTATAGTTTTTGTCTAGCATTGGGAATTCGTCTAGTGCATAAACTACATTGTCCACCCGGGCTCGAGCAAAACCAGCTCGCTGATATTGTTCTGGAATATGCTCAAAGGCGCCTTTTTTGTCAGTTATGATAGGAGCTAGCACCATAAGTTTAGCTTTAGGCGGCAAAGCTGCAACCTGGTCAACAATGGCTGTAGACGTCTGCCGAGCAACTGGCTTGCCGCAAATAGGGCAATGAGGTATGCCGATGCGGGCAAACAGTAGTCGCAAATAATCATAAATCTCAGTGACCGTGGCAACTGTGGAGCGAGGATTACGACTAGTGGACTTCTGGTCAATGCTGATGGCTGGGCTCAATCCATCAATTTGATCTACATCAGGCTTTTCCATTACGCCCAAAAACTGGCGGGCGTAAGAGCTAAGACTCTCTACATAGCGGCGCTGTCCCTCAGCATAAATAGTGTCAAAGGCCAGGCTGGATTTGCCTGAGCCCGAGAGGCCAGTAATAACCACGAGCTTACCGCGTGGGATATCAATATTAATATTCTTAAGGTTGTGTTCCCTTGCCCCTTTTACTGCAATCATGTCACTCATAAGTCGAGCTATTATACGCCCTAACAGGGAAAAATACTAGTAGAAGAGGCATTATTCTGAGTAGAACCACTTAACCATGGCACTTATACCATGAGTGTAGGTAAGAGTGGTATAATATGAATAAGTACTACTGGGCTACTCACTTTACCCGTGAGGGCAAGTCGTATCAGGTATTAGCACCGAAAGATTATGAGATGAGAATACCCCAGGCGCATATTGACTCAACCTTTTATGTCTACACTTCTATGGAAGATGCAGAAAAAGGCGTACCTGCTGGTGGTAGTGGATTTTTTGTGGGCATATCTAGTGGTGAGGAAAATAGGTATCTTGCATATGCAGTAACAAATGTTCACGTAATAGCTCATTGCTCAGAGTATCCAGTAATTCGAGCAAACAAAAAGGGTGGCGGCTTTGTATTGTTGGAAACAAATAAAAGCGAATGGCAATCCCACCCAAGCGGAGATGACATTTCTGTCTGTCATTTGAGGGGAGTAGCAAATCTTGGATTAGATATTGGGATAGTCCATCCTACTGAGTTTGTTACGGAGACAAACCTGAAGAGAGATAACCTAAACATCGGCCCAGGTGATGACACGTACATGATAGGTAGATTTACAAACCATGAGGGTAGCACCACAAATACTCCTATTGTCCGTTACGGGAATATATCGCTTAATCCAGATAAGAATCATACTGTCTTTAACCCTGAGACCAAACATCAAGACGAGGTTTTTTTGATTGAAGCCAGGTCGTTAAGTGGTTACAGCGGGTCTGCTGTTTTTACTTACATCAATGAGTTTGACTATCGTGATAAGCCATTAGAAATAACGGCAGAAACTAACCTTATACCTAAGCCTTATTTTCTGGGAGTAAATATAGGTCATACTCGCATGATGATGCCAGTACAAGCAGAAAAGCCCCCCAGGCTAACTGATTATATAGACGTAAAGGTTAAGGGTATTGGCAAGTTATATTCAGAATACAACAGTGGTATCATGAGAATAGCACCAGCGTGGAAGCTTCAAGAAATGCTGGACATGGGGGTTTTTGCAGAGATGAGGGAAAAGGCAAAAAAACAACTTGAGGAAAAGAAGCGCAAAGCCTTTACTCTTGATAATTTACCTGAAGAAGTGAAAGAATCTATAAACATCTCTAAAGAAGACTTTGAGAAAGACTTAAGAAAAGTAACGAGTAAAACTAAGCCTTCCCAGCCTGACAAGCCAAAGAGTGAAAGAAAGTAATCTATGCCTAATCCAAAATATGAACAGGAATATAACGAGGCTATGCGAGCATGGGAAGAAGCTTTAAGGGCATTAACAGAGTTGAGTGAACGTCTTAGCAACGATAATAAGGGTAAAGTGCACTACCTAACTTCTGAGGAAGAATCACTTTCAGAGAAACAGGAAGTAGCTTCCGCCCGTTTTCTGGCAGCTCGTAAAAGGTACTTCGGTTTATAATACAACGGCAACGGGGTTGAAACGGCAGTTATATAGATACAAACCCAAGTTAAAACAGTCCCTCTGTACTAACACAGTTGTTGTAGGCGGTGGTGGAGTAGTTAAATGGCAGTTGAGGTGGTGGTTGCTGTTGGTAGTATAAACTTTGCATAGCTTGATATTGTTCGGATGTATAGCTTGCACGTGCCTGTTTTTTGCAATTGTTATTCTGTATATGACTGCTGATACTAAAGAAAATGATACCTACAACAACTAAGGCAAGTATGGTGACCCCTATAATAGTACTTGTATCCCACCTGTCCTTGCTAATGTGGGATTTTGATTCTTCCATTGCCGCTAATTATACAACGTTAGGAGTTCTTGACACCAAAGAAGCACTAGGGGTACGCTAAAAGCACGGTGTGCATGGTGTAATGGCAGCATGGATTCCTTGAAAGTTTACGGTGTGAGTTCGATTCTCACTGCACACCCCAACCAACACACAAAGAGGCGACTTCGGTCGCCTCTTTTAAGTGCGGATTTGTACTGAAAACAAAAAAGAGCCCTCAACTACTGGCTCTTTCTTGCCCTTGAAAGTTCAAAATTTTGTACTTACATTTATACACGTGAACAAAAGCCTGTCAACACCCAACTGTGGATAAAGCTTATCCTTTTTGGACGCGCCCAGCTAGCGCCCAAAACATAGACTGATGGTTACGGTGAGAGTATCTAAATGCATATTCATTTGCGTATGCTTGTAGGTACTTAGCGTCTACGTGTCTGTATACCCCCTTAATTCCACGCTTCATATTTGACCAAAGGTTTTCAACATTCTGAGTGTGTATCTGACCTGAAACATATCTACCTTGTCCGTGTTTGATAGCCCCATGAGGGTATCCTAGCCTTGGTAAGTTTTTGTAGGAGCTCCATTCATCACTGTAAATCTGAGTGTTAGGAGCAACTGCTAGTTGAACTTCTGGTATCAACACATAAGTTGTTGGTGCTTCTACGTGTACCACCCTAGCCTTACCTTTGCGCTCTACCATACCAAATATGACTTGGCTATTATAGTATCGTCCGCCATCTGTGCTTTTTAAGGTTGAACGCTTTTTTGGGTCAGGATGTATATAAGTTTCATCTACTTCAACCTCACCTTTCAGCGGTTTATTATCATCACCCATCATAGAACGAATTTGATGAAACATACGCCATGCAGTCTTATATGTTACTCCGAGTTCACGCTCTAACTGTTTAGCGGATATACCTGCTCTAGTAGCTGACATAAGATAAATAGCATAGAACCACATAGTAAGGGGCGTTGAAGACTTGTGAAAGATAGTGTCTGCTGTAGGGTGGACGTGGTGACCGCACAGCTCACAACTATATGAGCGCCGTGACTTCATTTTGTGGTGAGGTGTTATCTTTTTATCAATAGGGCAATAAATACCATCAGGATAGAGCCAGTTCTTTAGCCACTCCAGACATGCATCATCATCTGGAAAGTCCTTCTGTAAGTCCATAATCGTATATTTCATACTTACAGTATATCAAGGTGTTTACCTACTGTCAAGGGATAAGTGCCTTAACCATAAGCAGCTATCAAATATTATTGACTTTTAAGCAAATAGGTATATAGTTATGCGCACAAAGAGGACGGGCACGATGTTACAGTTTATAGTCCTGGGGCTTATACCGGGCACACGGATTCAAATAACTTTCGGTTGGATAGTACTAGCTATCTTACTATGTGCTTCTTTAACCATGCTTAGCATGTTGTTAGCCCGACTAATAAATTCCCAGATGGTTCATCTGAAGGCATTTATAGTTCTCCAAACCACCCTTCACAGCTAAGGTACCAGACTTTCACCCCACAGCTGTAATTCATCCAAAATATATTGCTGGTTTTTGGTGCTTCCAGTCTGTTTCTTAAGTTCTTCAAGTTTTGCAAAATAGCGCGCCAGGCGGCTATCTTCACCGCCAGATAATACATATTCCTGGCAATATCGATCCCAAGAGGCTTGTTCTGCCGTTGTTAGACTGCTAGGAAAATTCCTGGCTTTATATAGGGGGAGTAGAGCTTTTAGTCGCTTATCTTGAAATTTTGGTTGCATGTCTGATAGTTCACCAGTGGGCAAAGCCTGCACTTGTTCGCTCAACCTTCTGTCACTATCAGAAAAGAAGCCATCATAAAGTTGAGCATCTACCGGCTGGTCTTGACCAGTAAACTTTAATGCTTGCTGGTCATCAAGCAAGCCAACCGCCTTTAGTATCCGTTCAACAAATTCTTTTTGGCTTTTTAGTTTGGCAAGGTTTTGCATAGCAGCCGCAGGGGTTAATCCAATCCGCTTTTGGCTGGCACTATCAAGTACATTCAGAGGCGCAACCGCCGGGCAACGATTGTATTGTAATGTTTTTACTGGCAAGCGTGGCTCGGTACTATCCTTTTTCCATTGCCATGCTTCTACTAATTCCTCAGGGCTTAGTTTTGTGAACTCTTCAGGATCGTGACGCAGGTCGTAAACCAAAGCACCTTGGCGCTTGGGGTGGCTGGCCAGTTTGACTGCAATGGTAGTTTTCTGTGTCTCGCTCGGATATTTACCAGACGTATATACAAATGGCTGATCGCTATCGACTAGCTCTGCAATACGCTTTTTGTCACGCATATCTAGCAAATATTTGAAAAGTTTTGGTTGTTTAGAGTGTATTAATTGTGCCAGCGCAATGGTTGCATTGACATCACTCAGTGCATCGTGTGCACCATCATGGGCGATATTATTGACACCAGTCAGAAGGCCTAGTTGGTTAGTTGGCTTGCCGCTACTATCCACTGGCCATTTAATACCCTCCGGACGCAAAGCCCGCATCATGCGCACAGCGTCAAGCAAATCCCAGCGGCTGCGCTCGTCCTTATACTGCCAAGTATACGGGTCGTAGAAGTTACGGTAGAGTAAAAACCGCATAAACTCATCGTCGAACCGTACTGTGTTGTAGCCTACAAAGATGGTATCAGGCACAGCGATTTCTTTATAAAATAGTTTAAGAAATTCAGCTTCTGTCATACCATCTGCAATTGTTTGCTGGGGAGTGATACCAGTTACAAGTATCGCGTAAGGATCTGGCAAAACATCTTCGGTCATCTTTATCAGCACATTGTGAGGCTGGCCAACCGGTTTCAAACTCATATCAGTACGTTGGCCGCCAAACTGCATAATCCTAGAGTCGCGCGGGTTTAATCCAGATGTCTCCAGATCATAAAAATAAAAGTTCATACTACTAATATTCTACTTTGGGGCCCTCTACTCCACCAATCGCAATCTTTTGGCCGGGTTTGGCACCCTTTCTGGTTAGCTCATGCATAATGCCCATCTTGCGCATAATGTCGCGGAGCCGTTGCACACCCGCTTCGCTGCTAAAGTCTGTACGGGCTGCAAATCGTTCTATGCGCTGACCAGTAATTATAAACTCGTCTGCTCGCTGCGTGATTTGCCAGGCATCGCCCTGATCAGGCAGTCGTAGTACAGGTATCCCCTCGTCAGACTTAACAGTCTTAACCTGGCGCTGTTTGGATACTAAGCTCTTTAGCTTGCGCAGCAGCGAGGGAACGCCGTCTTTACTGGCTGCAGATATAGCCACGATTGGAGTACGGTTAGGAACCGCTTGTCTAAGTTCA
>DATIHJ010000003.1:0-17445 GCA_035480855.1 Patescibacteria group bacterium | reverse complement strand
TGGGCTACAACACCGCTGACGGTGCCTTTCAAGCTTGCGTACCACCGATGGGCCAACTGGGTTACTACAAGCAATTTCCGGGCGATGCCAGTAAGTACGGCACGTTCAAGATCCTCGCCAGCGAGATGGTTGAGTCTCAGTCCGCACCAATGTGGGACGGGACTTGCTTCTTCGGCGATGTGTACCACGAACTCCACATCCACCGCAATCACGTCGTTGGATGGGAAGGGGACATTGCAAGCCGAGGCACGGGCGTTCAGATCTGCAAGCCTCCGTTATGGACATATGTGCCATGACGAAAACAATCAAGTCCAAGTGGACTACAAGCAGAAGGGGTAGTGTAATGAACACTCGCTCAATCAGAGCGTTTCCGTTCGTTGTGTTGTTGATTGTTGCAATCACCACGGGATGTGGTTCTGCAAACAAGACGCCGGCCAGTTTCACGACCACGCCGACTTCAACAACCACGACGTCAACCACAGGACCCTGTCCTCACCCGAAGCCCGTAAAGCTGCCGAACGGCCAACCCGGCTTCCAGTGTGACTCCGTCACAACCGGCGACAGCGCTACATACGCTCCCTGAGCAACAACGGGCAAGGTTCAGACAGGCATGTTGAAAGGAGGATAATCTAGGATGAAAGTCGCGACACCGACTATACCTGAACCCTCAAAGTTCAGTAGAGTGTCAGAGGTGGCGAGGGTGGACTTGGTAGTCTTGGTTTGGTCACATTGTGATTCACTCCCTGACTTCCAAGTCCCCCCGCCTCCTTAACCCTTCGTCCGTAGATACACCTAAGCTACGCTGACGAGCCCTATAGAGGCGAAACGAAGGAACAAAACCATAAGCGGTCTGATACAATAGACCGCATGGATGATATTGTCTGGCCGCCAAAAACGCACAATCAACCGAAATCTGAACACGAGGACAAAATGCCTCTTAGCAAGACAGAAGATGAACCAGCAGCAAATCAAACAACCAAACCAGAAGAAACTATTGATATGTCGAAAGATAAGCCAGGTGACTCAATTAAGCCCACAGATAGCAAACCACCAAAAAGCAAAGACAAATCAGGTAAAGTTCGCTGGTGGCAGCTGAGACGCAAAAATTTAAGTCGCAAACAATGGATTTTACTCAGTATCGCCCTAGTCCTAGCCATAGGTGCCGCATCAGCAGGTGGATTTTATTTATATAAACACCTAACTAAAGTAAAAAACTCCGCAGCGGTAATTAAGGCCAAGGGACCCATCAAGCCCACAACTGTACCCTCTAAGCTAACTGGATTACCCGTTGACCCAAGTGTAAACTCACGGCAAGTAACAGCGGTAATGATTGAAAACAGTCCCGATGCTCGGCCGCAATCAGGTCTAATCTCAGCTGGGGTTGTATATGAAGCTATTGCCGAGGGAGGTATTACTCGTTTTATGGCTCTATACCAAGCAGAGCAGCCAGATTATATTGGTCCGATTCGAAGTGTCCGTCCGTACTACTTAGACTTTTTGATGCCTTATGATGCCGCTGTTGCCCATGTAGGCGGTGCACCCCAGGCGCTTAGCGATATTAAGAGTCTAGGCGTCAAGGACCTTGACCAGTTTGCCAATGGAAATTATTACACTCGCATTACTGCCCGCTATGCGCCGCACAATGTCTATAGCAGCATTGCCCAGTTCAATAAGCTAGAGGCTTCTAAGGGCTATACCACATCAAATTACACTGGCTTCCCTCGCAAAAAGGATGCCCCCGCTAAAGTACCCACTGCTCGCACAGTCGATCTAGCCATCTCTGGATACCTCTATAACGTACATTATGATTACGATGTAGCAACCAATGCTTATAAGCGTAGCGAAGGTGGTTCTCCTCACACAGATGAAAAGTCAGGGACACAGCTGGAACCTAAGGTGGTGGTTGCCCTAGTCATGAGCCGGGGAATAGATAGCGATGGCCAGCATACCGATTACACCACCAGTGGTAGTGGGGCAATGTATGTCTTCCAGGACGGCTTAGTAACTCAGGGCACCTGGCACAAGGCCGACCGTAAAAGCCAGTTTAGTTTTACAGATGCAAACGGCAAAGTGCTAAAGCTCAACGCCGGCCAAACATGGATAAGCATTGTCGATCCAAACACCGTAACCTACAAACCTTAAACTGCCCGTTATGGACCATTTTGCCCGCTTAAAACGCCAACTTGGCCAGATATTATTTTTAGCATTGCTTGCAAGTAATGCTTCGCTTTTGGCTGGCTGGTGGATTTTAGAGCAGCTCCACCTGCCGTTTGGGATAATCCTGGCAATCCTAGCACTTATAGCACTGGTGGTCTCTGGGCTTATTAGCGTAGCTGTAACCCGCCAAACATCAGAACCTATCCGCTACTTGTGGCAGGCAATTTTGCATGTGTCTCCAGAGCACCAGGGAACACCGGCCCCAAACTTACAGCAACTCAAGATTGGCCAAGAGCTGGTCACTAACCTCTGCTTACAGGTATACCAGCTGGCCAGTACTAATGGCGGCCAGATTCCAGCTAAACCGTCTGCTTCCTCGCCAGCCCAGACCATGGTAGATAGCCTGCCGCTGCCGCTATTTGCTATGGACAAAACAGGATCTATTACATACATCAACGAAGCCGCGGCCAAATATCTTGGAGTTCCATCTGCGGACTTGCTAGGCAAAAACATGTACAGCGTACTGGACCTATCGTTTGCAAACACAGACACGCTAGACAGCTGGCTCAAAACTGTTCGCGGCAGCACTGTTACTGCCTCTAACAGTTGGGACCGTGTAAGGCTTAACCAACCAGGACGCACAGAACCTCTGCAGTTTGATATGGCTGCATACTATACCAAAGACAGTCCAACCGGGCTCGAGACTATGCTGGCTCTGTTTGACCACACTAGGCGCTACAGTAAAGACGACGAGTCATTTGGCTTTATCGCCCTAGCGGTACACGAGCTTAGAACACCCCTAACATTATTACGTGGATATATAGAGGTGTTTGAGGATGAGCTGGCCAACAGCCTCAACGCCGAGCAAACTGAATTTATGCACAAAATGGAGGCAGCAGCGCAGCAGCTAGCAGCCTTTGTAAACAACATTCTAAACGTGGCACGAGTTGAGTCTGACCAACTTGTCTTGCAGCTACACGAAGAAAAGTGGGAGGATATTGTAGAGGATGTAGCCAAAGACCTTAAACTACGGGCTGGGGTACGCCATAAAACCATAGAAGTATCTGTTGCGTCAGATATGCCCACAGTTGCAGCAGACCGCGTTAGTATTTATGAAGTCCTGGCAAATCTGCTAGATAACGCTATCAAATATAGTCACGATGAGCAGCGTATTATTATCCACTCAGCCCTTACAAAAGACGGTATGGTAGAAACAACTGTCCAGGATTTTGGCGTAGGTATACCAGACAACATTGTATCCAATCTGTTTGAGAAGTTTTACCGAAATCACCATACACAGCAGCAGATAGGAGGTACGGGTCTGGGACTATACCTGGCAAAAGCTATAATTAAAGCTCATGGTGGCAATATTTGGGTACGGTCTAAGGAAGGTCAGGGAACTACCTTTGGGTTTACGCTAATGCCATACACTCGTCTTGCTAGCGAGCTAAAAAACAGCGATAATAAAGATATCGTACGCGGTGCTTATGGCTGGATCAAAAACCACTCTATGTACCGCAGATAAATAATATGGACGAACCAACCAAACCGGTCCCAACTACTCAAAGCAAACGGCTGCTTTGTATTGAGGACGAGCACTTTATAAGTGAGCTCTACGCCCGCGCCCTTACTAAAGCAGGATACGACGTTAAGGTTATCATAGACGGAGCAGAAGGGCTGGCTGAGGCCAAGACAGGTCATTACGATATAATTTTACTGGACCTAATGGTGCCAAATCTGGATGGCATTCAGATTCTGCGTCAGCTACGTGAATTGCAACCACCTATTAGCAGTAAGATCATTATCACCACAAACCTGGAGGAAGATCCCGAGCACCGCCACGAAATAGAAAAGCAGGCTGACGGTTATCTAATCAAGGCAGAAATCACTCCCCGCCAGCTGGTAGAGTTCCTGGCAAACGTCAAATAAACTTGCGCCCGCGAGCGTTAGTAGTATCATTAAAAGTAGCCATGTGAGTACTTGTGTCTAAGACGCATTTCCACCCACAGACTTCTAAATCACTTAGGCAAACATACTTCGGTCACTGTACGCCTCATAACTAAACTTTAGCTACTCGTCACAAAAACACCGTGAACGGTCAGTGTTTTTAACGGACAGCTTTCTTCTAATCCGTTCGGCCGCTCGAGGGGTGGTCCACTCTTTTTATTACTTACAACCTAGGAGTTTAGATATGAACAACGTCAATAAAGAAATTGAGATCAACGCGTTTACTTTCACAAACAAACAAGAATTCAAAAGCATACCCAGGACTATAACTGTAGATGACCAGCGCTACAGCTTCATAGATTCTGGCCTGCGCTATTTAGTGCAGCAAGGGCAGCACCTAATCCGCCTATTCGACATGACAGACGGCCAGAGTGTCTACCGCCTAAAGAATGAAGACGACCAATGGACCCTAGTGAGCATCAAGCATGTTTAAGCAACCACCGGCTTCAACAATGATTCTTTGTTGTTCCGAGGGCTATTTACGTCTTTGCTTACCTGATATATCTCCAGTCCATTGTCCTCGAACGGGAACAAAAGCTTTCCAAGCTTGTTTGACTCATCATTTGATGGCTTCAACCATGAAGCTTCATCTTCGGGATGTAAAATGACCGGCATTCTATTGTGTATAGCTCTCATCTCTTTGTTGGCGTCTGTAGTCATGATCGAGTACGTTTTTAGCTCTTGGCCATCTTTGCTTTTCCAAGTGTCCCAGATACCTGCAAAAGCATATAGGTCTATGTCTTTTGGATGGATGAGAAATGGTATTTTGCCATCTTTTGAAGTCTTCCACTCAAAAAAGCTAGTAGCTGGAATTAGGCAGCGTTTGTTTAGTACAGTACGTTTCCAGAAACCACCGAATGCCTTATCGGCGCGGGTATTAATAAGTTCTTTGACAAGGTCTTTTCCGAGCATGCGCGGAATACCCCATTTCATGAGCTCGACATGGCGTTTGCCACTTTCGTCCTCAGTAATAACCGGCATTGTTTGAGAAGGGGCAACATTGAAATTTGGATGAACGTCTTTTGGTACTTCGGCAACTTTATAGCGTTTAGCTATATCGTCTGCTTTCTTATTTAGGGTGTAGCGTCCGCACATAACATTAATTGTACTAGGAGTTTGAAATGCGCGAAAAGATTAATCAAGAAGTTAGCATTGTAATGTATTACAGCTCAAAGCATAAACAAGCCGTGCCTCATCTATTACACTGGCAGAATAAGGACTTTGCGCTTGGGCCTGTTGACTACTACCACACATACATGGAAGGGCAGGAACGGCAGCATATATTTGAGCTATCAGACAAAGAAACTGCTATATTTTTTAGGCTTCGGCTAAATAGCCATAACCTGCATTGGACATTGGAGACTGTACACGATGGACTTGCGAATTAATGATATAGAGCCCCTCATCATGCATATAGACCTAAATAGCTGTTATGCCATTATTGAACAACAAGCTAACAGGTTAATACGCAATAAACCGGTTGGGGTAGCTGCATACGATTCTCCTGGTGGATTCATCATAGCTTCGTCGTACGAAGCAAAGCGGTTAGGTATAAAACTCATGAGAGTTAGGGAAGCGCGTGAAGTAACCAAGGATATTATTGTCCTTACCCCGGATCCTGAAAAATACTTTGATGCCCACAGGCGTTTTAGAGCTGTTTTAGAGCGCTATACCAGTGAAGTGACCCCCAAATCAGTAGATGAATTCGTAGTGGACTTTAAGGGCTCTAGGGCAGTGCAGATGGGCCAAAGCCTGGTAGAGATAGGCAAACAGATAAAAATGGATATAAAGCGGTCGCTAGGTGAGTACGTAACAGTAAATATTGGAATTGGCCCAAACCGGTTTCTGGCTAAGATTGCGGCCGGCATGGATAAACCAGACGGCCTAGATGTTATTACAGCCAAAGATATATGGAATATCTATGGACAGCTAGATCTAATAGACTTGCCGGGGATTAATTATCGTTACCAAGCCCGCCTAAATTATGCGAGTATATATAGCCCTATAGATTTTCTTGAAACACCTATGTTTAAGCTAAAGAAAGAGATTTTTAAAAGTATAGTTGGATACTACTGGTATTTAAGATTAAGAGGATACGAGATTGACTCTGAGAAATTTAAAACCAGAAGTTTTGGGAACGATTATGCAGTAGGCGACAAAACTAGCGACCCAGAGCAAATATCTAGGTTGGTAATGAAACTGTGCGAAAAGACGGGCAGGCGAATTCGCAAACATGACTACCAAGCACGGGGTGTATTCTTGGGTATGGGATTTGAAAATGGCACGTGGTGGGGTAAAAGTAGACGATCAAAAACGCTACTGTACTCCACGCAGGATATTTACTTGAGTGTCATGCGATTGTTTAGGCTTGTGGAAATACCGGCTAGAGTCACGCACATTAACATTGCTGTCTTTGACGTCATCCCAGCAACACCAATTCAGATGGGGCTGTTTGATGACACCCGACTTGATACTAGGTCGCTAGCTAGAGCGGCAGATAAAATTAATAACAGGTATGGCGAGTTTACTGTTATCCCAGCGACTATGGCAAACATGCAAGACATAATTATCAAACGAGTGCCATTTGGAAGCGTAAGAGACATATAAAAATTAGACATGAAGCTCTTAGGCAATATCAAAGATTTGTACTGAAAAACTAAACAGTGGGAGCAGCTGCAGCTGGTGGAGTGGCTACGGGAGCTACGGGTGTTGAGGCAGGAGTAGGAGCTGGAGCACCATCAACTTTATTAAAGGAATCCTGGATAATAGCCTGACCTATAATGCTCAGGAATAAGAGCAAAATAAATGCCAAAATACCGCTCATCTTGTCTTTCGTAATATGTCCGACTCCCTCAGAATACTTCCAGTACCACCAGAGAGCACCCACGAAGGGAATTAACCAAATCCAAGCTGTTGGAATCTTTTCTCCTTGCTTGTTCATTTCTCCCTTAGTTACAACAGCCCAGTACCATGAGTAAAAACCAAGCGTGACTAGACCCAATGCAAAAACGACTATAGGGCTTCGTTTTTTCATCTTTTTCTCTCCTTAATTATTGCTTAAAGAATAAATCATAAGCAAGTTAATAGCAACTAATCAATACTGGTGACCCCTGCGGGATTCGAACCCGCGATCTTCAGGATGAGAACCTGATGTCCTGGACCACTAGACGAAGGGGCCTAGCTAGAAGCGAATACTAGCATAATTAACAGATACAGTCCAGATTAAGAAACCGCATATTGCATTGCTAAATAAGGGGAAAACCCAGATAATAGAGCGCATACAAGCATAACTGTTTTTAGGCGTGCATATATGGAAATCATGATTATCATAGGTGGACTGGTTGCGGCTGTGTTGGCGTTTATATTTTTATTGCCCAAAATCCGCAAAAGTAGCTTATGGCCCAGCACTAATCCCGCTGCCCATAGTAGTTCTCTCGCGCATAGCTTAGAAATTGAACGTTCCAAATCAGACATTATCTTAAGTTCTGTGGACGATGGCGTAGTTGTAATTGACGATCGCAATATCATACAGTTGTTCAATCCGGCAGCAGCACGTATAAGCGGCTGGGTCCAAAACGAGGCCCTGAGCTTGGATTACCGCAACGTGATTAAGCTAGTAGACAACAAAAATCAGCCATATAGCGATGCACTTAACCCATTTACCCAAGTATTTCATACTGGCAAAACTGCGCGTGATAATCAGGGCTACCTACTGGGGAGAGGTGGTAAACGGATTGCTATCAGCGTTAGTGTTTCGCCATTATACGACCAAAAAAAACGGCTTTCTGGAGTAGTAGGCATTTTAAGTGATGTAAGTCAGTCAAGGAATGAGGAGGCACAGCGTGCCGAATTTATCAGTACGGCTAGCCATGAAATGCGTACCCCTGTGGCAGCCATAGAGGGTTATCTGGCCCTAGCTATGAACGACAAAGTTAGCCAAATTGATGCTAAAGCTCGTGGATACTTGGAAAAAGCACATACTTCAACTGAACATCTCGGCCAGTTGTTTCAAGATTTATTAACGTCGGCTAAGGCCGAGGATGGACGGCTCAGTAATCATCCTGGCGTTATAGAGCTATCGGGGTTTTTTGAGCAGCGCAGCGAAGATTTACGTTTTGCGGCAGAGAATAAAGGCCTGCGCATGGAATATGTAGTAGGAACAGATAACGACTCACAAGCTATAGTAAATGCAGGCAATGTCAAAAAAGTTGTGCAGCCACTGTACTACGTATATGCCGACCCAGACAGGCTACGAGAAGTTATTACTAACCTTTTTGATAACGCAGTAAAGTATACCGAATCTGGCAAAGTCACTATAGGTCTAACTGGCAATGAAAATATTGTGCAATTTTATGTCAAAGACACTGGGGCGGGCATACCCGCAGAGGACGTACCACACCTATTCCAAAAGTTTTACAGGGTCAACAACACACTAACCAGGACGGTAGGTGGTACAGGTTTAGGGCTTTTCCTGTCCCAAAAGATTGTTGAGCTGTATGGTGGGAGGATTTGGTTAGAAAGTTCCATGGGCAAGGGTACTACTGTGTTCGTAAACATGCCGAGACTAAGTAGCCAAAGAGCCAGTGAACTCCAATCTGCCGAAGGCTCTCAGTTAGCTAGGGAAACCCCTACGCCCATCATCAGTGCGTAAACTAAATATTGATATCGTGATACAATACATAAAACATAAGCATGTAGGGTAGTAACAGAGGAAAATCATGGCAAAAGTGATGCTGGTCGAGGACGATAATAATCTCCGTGAGATTTACCAGGCACGTTTGCTAGCTGATGGATACGAGATAGTCTCTGCCCAAGATGGCGAAGAAGCCCTGGCCATGGCTGTTAAGGAGAAGCCCGATCTAATTATTGCCGATATAATGATGCCGAAAATTAGCGGTTTTGACATGCTAGATATTTTGCGTAGCACTCCGGAGACAAAAGACACCAAAGTTATGATGATGACTGCACTAAGCCAGGCAGAAGACAAGGCCAGAGCTACCAAGCTGGGAGCAGACCGTTATTTGGTGAAATCTCAAGTAACTCTAGAGGACGTAGCCCGTACCGCCCGCGAAGTATTAGAGGGGGTTACCAGCAGCACACCTCCCAGTCCAGCAACCACGCAAGATAGCGCTACAGTTACGACACCAACCATTCCAAACAATAGTAATGAACCGACGACTTCAGTAAAAGCACCGCTAACGGCTTCTATACCAGTTACATCAGCACCAGGCGACGTATCATCAACCGCGCCAGGCGCAACCATTACACCAAATGGGTTGAGCGAACCGTTGAAGCAGGAAGAGGCAACTGTACAGTCCCAAATAAATGACTTTGCCCACGTTCAGGATCCACCTACTCCTGATCCAACCATTTTTACGCCAGATACTGGCACCAGTACAGACGCCATTACGCCAGCACCAGTAGCAGATCCAGCCACAAGTGATGGCATACCAGACCTAAGTAAAAACAAAAAGCGAAGTGTAAGTGTATCTACCGAGTCAAACAGCGCTACAGGGGCACAACCTGAAGAACCCAAGACAGCAGTACACACTAAAGTTATTGCTCCAATCAACGACATAAACGCAGCTGGTCCCAGCCTGGAGGCACTTGTCGCCAAAGAAGAGGCCAAAGAAGCAGCCATGAATCCAGCTGCGCCAGAGGTAATGGTGGGTGATGTTAGCAAGAAAGACAAAAAAGACGACACTCCGCCAGTTGACCCAAATTCTATATCCTTATAAAGCTATGAGCTGACTGCTAACAGCTGTAAGCTATAGAAATGCGTATTAACCGCTATATTGCATTGTCTACGGGTCTCAGCCGCCGTGCTGCCGACCTGACTATTGAAGCTGGTCGAGTTACAGTAAACGGACTAGCTCCACTAGCTGGGCAGCAGATAGGTCCATCAGATGCAGTGACACTTGACTCCACAACCATTACACCTCCAATTAATACTGTTACGATACTGCTCAACAAACCTGTTGGTTATGTGTGCAGTCGTGATGGGCAGGGTAGCAAGACCGTTTATGATTTGCTGCCAACAGAACTACACAACCTTAAGCCTGTGGGACGGTTAGACAAGGACTCTTCTGGGCTGCTACTTATGACAAACGAAGGCAAATTAGCGCATGAACTTTCTCACCCCTCATTCCAAAAAGAGAAAGTCTACGATGTTACATTAGACAAACAATTAAAACCTGTAGACAAAGCTAAGATTGAAACTGGCGTATTGCTAGAAGACGGCATGAGCAAGTTACAGCTCAAACGTATGGTGGTAGCAAAAGACATTAGCTATGAAGTGCGAATGCATGAAGGCAGAAACCGCCAAATTCGCCGCACATTTGAAAAATTGAATTACAAAGTCACTAAACTCCTACGCACACAATTCGGCACATATAAATTAGGCTCAATTCAATCTGGCAAATACAAATTATCATGATATAATAGGGTCTTATGTCTGCCCCAAATTTTCTATCTGACGAACACACTGAGTTTGTTCGTGCCACAAATCAAAAAAGTGGGCCTCTTGTTGCTATTCGCAATGCCTCAAGATTGGCAATACCAGGCTATCAAGAGGGACCCCCCAGTACAGCTAGAGAGGCAATGGAACAAAAGACTGGTAATTGTTTTGCCCATACAGAAGTCAATGCTATTATTGCTAGCCAGCTACCAGAGGTTATCCCTCTTATTACTTTAAGAAGGGGGCTTTTCAAATATACGGACAGACGATTGCATGCAGAGTGCGTCATAATTGCAGGCAATGATGGGCTACTTTTTGTGGGCAACACTTACCAGCCTCGTGAGCGTCGAAAAAAACTCTTTGCCGAAGGAATGCCAGAAGTTTTGATAGAACAAAGTCTGACTGAACCATTTATAGAAAAATCACTAGTGGCTCATGGAGTTGCAACGATTGGACGAGAAGTAGTCGGGTCAACTTCATTGGTCTGGACAGCGGATCTGGGAAGTTCAGCCGATGAAGCCTTAATAGACCTTACCGGAGACGAACACTCTGAACGCTTAGTTATGACTATCGATATCGGCATACCAACTCTTCATACAATTAGCTTGGCGCATCGTTTTAAACGCCTTGGTGAACAAAACGCCTATAGCGAGCTCCTTGAAAATAATCAGGCACTTCTATCCCATTTCGGGCCTGAACCAATAGAGGTGCCAAGTGGCAACTAAAAAAGTACCGATTATAGCAATTGTAGGACGGGCTAATGTAGGTAAGTCCAGCTTGTTTAATGCGGTTCTGCACCGCCGTGAGGCTATTGTGGCCAATGAGCCTGGTACTACGCGCGATAGCGTGATTGCCAAAGCTAGTTATGACGGCCAGGATTTCTGGCTGGTAGATACTGCAGGCATGAAGGATCCTGAGGACGACTTTGAGTTCACCATCCAGGAACAAATTACCCAGGCTGCGGACAGTGCCGATGTTATATGGGTAGTTATAGAAGCGGATACAGTAATAACAGAGGAGGACAGGCGGGTTGCCACACTGGCCCTAAAAAGTCGCAAGCCAGTATTTTTGATCGTAAACAAGATGGACCAAACACGTGGTGCCAAGCCTCAAGACTTTCAAAAACTGGGCATTAAGCCCATATTCCTAACTAGTGTTACACAGGGGAGGGGTGTTACAGAACTATTGTCTGAACTGATTGTCCAGATACCAAAGGCTAGCATCAAGGTAGCTTCAGACCGCCTACATCTAGCCATACTAGGTCGCCCAAATGTAGGGAAATCAAACCTGTTTAATACACTTGCCAAAAAGCAGCAGGCAATTGTCGCCGACAGAGCTGGCACCACGCGTGATATTAACCGCACTACAGTCAAATTTATGACCCGGGAGATTGAGCTATTAGACACAGCCGGTATCCGGCGAAGCGGCAAGATTGAGCGAGGTGTGGAGCGTTTTAGTGTTATACGTAGTTTAAGTGCTATAGAGCAGTCAGATATCTGCCTGCTGCTGATGGACGTCAACGAACTAAGTGTGCAACTTGACCAAAAAATTGCTGGGCTTATAAAAGACGCCGGAAAGGGTTTAATCATAGTAGTGACCAAATGGGACACCTTAGATGACACCAAAACTCCTTACACCCGCGACCAGCTGGCAGGGCAAATCAAACATGAGTTTGCATTTGTACCTTGGGCACCACTAATTTTTACTAGCGCTGTAACTGGCCAAAACGTAACAACCATTTTTGAACTTGTGCTAGAAATTGAACAGGCCCGCAAGAAGCTGATTACTACAAGCGAGCTAAACCGCTGGCTGCGCAGCATTGTAAATGCCCACCCACCTGCTGGGCTTAAAAACCGTAACCCAAAGCTCAACTACATCGTGCAAGAGTCAGAAAACCCAACCAACTTCAAAGTTTACGGTGCACACACTAAGTTTCTGCACTGGAGCTACAAACGTTACATGGATCGCCAACTACGGGCCGTTTATGGCTTTGGTGGCATGCCTATACGTTTTTGGTTCTTTGATAAAAGTGTAGACTCCAAAGGTCCAATTATCCGCAAACAGCGCACTGCCACCCGCAGCCAAACCAACCCAAAAGCCTAGCCTCCAAACTCTAAACTCTGTACTCTATTGTTATGGCATTGTTCCAAAAGAAATCTGAATCTAGCAGTAGTGCACCTTTGTATACATTGGGACAGCAAAAGACACTACTTATCATTGGGCTAGGGAACCCTGGAGCAAAGTATGATGGTACACGGCACAACATTGGCTTTGCGTGCTTGGATAATCTAGCTGGCAAACTGGATTTTCCTGCCTGGACAGCCAAAAAGGACCTAAAATGCCTGATAACTACTCATATTATATCTAGCAGTCGCATTATCCTTGTTAAGCCCACTACATTCATGAACCTAAGCGGGCAAGCCGCACAAGCCATACAAAACTTTTATAAAATCCCACTCAGTAGCACCGTGGCTATATATGACGAGCTAGCCATTCCTTTTGGGCAAATACGCATGCGTGTGGGAGGTAGCAGTGCTGGCCACAACGGCGTAGAGTCACTAATAGAGCACTTAGGTGAGGGTTTTGGGAGGGTGCGCATAGGCATACACAATGATATTACGGATAGGGCAGATGCGGCAGACTTTGTACTTGGTAAATTCACTAAAGACGAGCAGAAGCAAATGCCAGCATTACTACGCGAAGCTAATGCTATCCTGAGTGAATACGCCCAAGGTCAACCATTAGCACCCGAAACACGAAGCTTTATTATTTAACCTAAAAAACAACTGAGATTGACTTAATATAGAGATCTCCGGGACCATAGTTAAGGATCTTTTCGTCGAATGTGCCTGGAAAGTTCACACTACGTGGTGGTCCACAGGCTGTCCTGTAAGTATAGCTACCGGCATAAGCGGTGGATATTAAAGAGCCGTCATAAAAGTATAAGTGGTTATTACTTGTGCCGTAAGTAAACCTAAAGACGACGCATTCTTGCATCGTTTTAGTTATTGGAGATGAGAATACTTTAATGTTTGCGCCAACTACAGCATTTTTCTCTAGACGCCAAACATATGTGTTTGGCAATCCACCATGCGAATCAGTCTGCCTAACTGCGCTTCCACTGCGCAGAGTTATTTCGCCTGGATTATTGGCATAATAGGTATATGAGTGGTTCGATGTCGTAAACGCAAAGCTTTTATATGCAGCTATGCCGCCGCCAACAATTGCAAAGACAATAGCAAATACTAACATACTTTTAGCGGGGCTTGTGGGATTAAGCCAATTTAATACTTTTGTAGCTCTGGATTGTTTTTTCTTTTTGGCTGGCATAGTTTTCCTTTTTGTAATCTTGGCTATATTTAACAACAAAACATAAGAAGTACCAAATTAAGCTTAGGTATGCCTGTGGATAAAAAAGAGCCTCCGGAGGGGGTGGGCACCGCCGGAGACTCATTTTTGGGGACATACAAGATATCCCCACCAGTTACACCCACAAAACTTGTTTGTAGGCAGACTACACCCTTCAACCCACCCGAGCGAAACATCATTGTCTAAAAAAGTCCATACGGACATGTGTCATCCACCTAGGGCAGATATCTTGGGGACTCGCTTTGAACCGGGACAAGCATGGTTTAAAAAAACCGTGCCTGGTTAAAGGGAATAGTCTGTTTTAGAACGTTGTCTGCCTAAGCAAACTCACGATAAAGTGGAGGGTAACAACTTTTGCGTGACGTTCTAAAACACTCTAACTTAATTCTCCTTAGCATAAGCTATTGGGGAATGTTAGATTTTGGGGGTATCCTTTGCCCTAAAAAGAGCTAGGGATACTATATAAGGTGCATAAATCTCATATAAGACTTACAGGTTGCAATTCTAGCAAAAACATTACATTATGTCAATACCTATTCACAATGTTGCTATAAACGCAAACATGGGTAGTTTGTAGTATAAATACGTAAATTACAGGGTAGGCAGAGGCTATAGGAAACGCCAGTTGGTAGTCGTTATAAAAGTAAGTGCTAAACTGGAAAGCATGAGCACTAAGGCATATATATATCTAGGTATATTTATTGGTTCCATAGTAGGCGGCTGGATTGGAAGCATGTTTGACCATGGCAATTTACTTGGTTTATGGGGCCTAGCGCTAGGAACAGTAGGATCATTTATCGGCATTTGGGTTGGGTTTCGGCTTGGGCAATAGTTTAAAACACTGCTTTTTATTTGCAAAATCAAGGCGTATACGCTAAAGATTAAGTGCACATGCCTAAAAACCTAGTAATTGTTGAATCACCGGCAAAAGCCAAAACCATAGAAAAGTACCTGGGTAAGGACTATTCTGTTAAAAGTAGCTTTGGCCATATCCGCGATTTGCCAAAAAAGGGTCTCAATATAGATATAGAGCACGATTTTACCCCAACCTACGCCGTTAGCGACGATAAAAAGAAGGTCGTAGCGGAGCTAAAAAAGGCTGCTGCAAGCGCCACAACTATCTGGCTAGCAAGCGATGAGGACCGTGAAGGAGAGGCAATTGCCTGGCACCTGGCTCAGGCACTTGGCTTAAGCAAAACTAAAACTAAGCGCATAGTATTCCATGAAATTACCAAAACGGCTATAGAAAATGCCATAGAGCACCCCAGGACCATAGATATCAATCTGGTAGATGCACAGCAGGCACGCCGTGTTCTAGACCGTCTAGTTGGCTATGAACTTTCGCCAGTTCTATGGAAAAAGGTACGCACTGGACTGAGCGCAGGGCGAGTACAATCTGTTGCGGTCAGATTAATTGTGGAAAGGGAGCGAGAAATACGTGCCCACCAGGCCGCTAGCAGCTACAAGGTCACAGCCGTGTTTGAAGCGGGCAAGGATAAGCTGCCAGCCGAACTTAGCGCTAAACTAGCAACCAAAGCCGCTGCTAAGAGCTTTTTAGAGGCCTGCGCCGACGAAACCTTTACTGTAAAGAGTGTAGACAAAAAGCCAGGCAGTCGCAGCCCATCAGCGCCGTTTACCACCAGCACCTTGCAACAGGAAGCCTCCCGACGGTTGGGCTTTAGCGTCAAGCAGACTATGACACTGGCCCAGCGCCTATATGAGAGTGGCCACATAACCTATATGCGTACAGATAGTACTACTTTGTCTGGGCTGGCCTTAAAAGCCTCTGAGGCATATATAACTAAGCAACTAGGCAAGCAGTACCACAAGCAACGCCAATATCAGACAAAAGTAAGTGGTGCCCAGGAGGCCCATGAAGCCATCCGCCCAACAAACTTTGATGTTTTATCTGCAGGCGAGGACTCGGGACAAGAAAAACTTTATAAACTCATCTGGCAGCGGGCACTAGCCAGCCAAATGGCAGATGCCAAAATTGACCGCACAGAAATTGTTATTAATCTGTCCAAGAGGCCTGAAACCTTTATGGCCAAGGGTGAGATACTCATATTTGATGGCTTTCTAAAGGTATATGGCGGTGGCAAAGATGATGTGATTGTTCCAAACATAACTGTGGGCCAAAAACTAGAGCTAGATCAACTTCTGGCAACTGAGACGTTTAGTAGGTCTGCAGCCCGCTATTCAGAGGCAGCCCTGGTCAAAAAGCTAGAAGAGCTAGGCATTGGCCGGCCAAGCACCTATGCGCCTACTATAAGTACCATCCAGACTCGTGGGTATGTAGAAAAAAGTGATCTTGAAGGCACAGAGCGGTGCTACCAAGTATTAACACTCAAAGGAAAAGAAGTTACCGAAGAAACACAGATAGAGATAACCGGAGCGGACAAAAACAAGCTCTTACCAACAGATACTGCCGAGGTGACTACAGACTTTTTGGTGAAGTATTTTGGTGAAGTGTTAGATTATGATTTCACGGCTACAGTGGAGCAGGACTTTGACAACATAGCCGAGGGCAAACAGCAGTGGGTGGCAATGATCAAGAAGTTCTACGGGGGCTTTCACCCCTTAATTGGCAAGGCAGACAATGTTAGCCGAGAGGAAGCCCAACAGGCCAGGGAACTGGGCAAAGACCCTACCAGCGGCAAGCCCATTATGGCCCGTTATGGACGTTATGGCGCCATGTTGCAGCGCGGTGAAGCTAGTGATGATGACAAGCCAGATTTTGCCCAGCTACCAGAGAAAGCAAGTCTAGAAACAGTCACGCTTGAGCAGGCCTTGGAAATGTTCAAACTACCACGTATAGTCGGCAAAACTGACGATAACGAGGAGATTGTGGCCAACATTGGACGCTTTGGTCCATATATAAAGGTAGGCAAGTTGTTTGTGTCTATCAAGCCTCATGATCCTATGAAAATCACAGAGGATGAAGCTCGCAAACTCTACCAAGAAAAGTTAGACAAAGAAGCCGCTAAACATATCCAGACTTTTAAGGGTGGCTTGCAGGTGCTAAATGGCATGTATGGCCCCTATGTCACTGATGGCAAAAAGAATGCCAAGATTCCTAAAGAAACTGATCCGGCCAAGCTAACAGAAGCAGAAGCCAAAAAACTCTTGGCTGAAGCCCCAGCCAAAGGCAAACGCAACTTTCGCCGGCGCAAAAAAGCCTAAAGAAATGATTAATCGCTTATCCACAATCTTGCATCTTATGCGAGATTTTACTGTAGTTATATTCACATAACCCATATGTGCCTAGTCGGCTAGTTTGTGCTACAATAAGCCTGTCATAAAACTTAGCTTGACTTTTTGAAAGTTTAGTTTTATAATTACTACATTAGCGTAATATTAACGGATAGGGAAGCACGCCAAATGGCTACTCAGAAAGCTCAACCATCATTCAATATCGAGAAAACCGTAGAAGACGTACTCGATACTATTGAGCG
>DATIHJ010000002.1:0-8765 GCA_035480855.1 Patescibacteria group bacterium | reverse complement strand
TGGTGTTAGAGTAAAGAATAAGACTGCTGCATTTGCGACAGCGGGCGATGCTTTTGTTTTGGCAAGCACCATCCTAAACAGCACCAGGCCCAGTACAAACATTGCTACATTTATTAGTCGCAGAGTAACTATTTGGGTCATAAAATTTGGCGTTGCATGAACTACTGCTTGGTACACAAAACTCATAAGCCAGTGATACAAATACGAAGGATCGGTAGTAAGTGCGCCGTAAACTGCAGGCCCGGGTGGCTGGTGCATAAAAATTGGACCGGCTTGATGGGCATGCAGTTTAATAAGACCCAAGTGAAATGCCTCGTCAAAGGCCATAGGGTAGCGCGAAGATATAGCAATCCAGACAGTTTGGATGGTGAAAGCTGCTGTAGTTAATACAAAGAAAAGTTTGGAACCAATGAATCGTACAAGATTTTTATAAAAGGTGCCCACCCGCACATTATAACCTGACGAAAGGGAATAATGGCCAAATACCATATCTCAACCTGACCTCAGCGTTAGCACTTAGAATTAACTCTTTAAGGTGTTACTATACGAATCATGAAATTAGTGGTGCAAATACCTTGCCTCAACGAAGAGGAAACCCTGCCATTGGTGCTCAGCACCATTCCCAAAAAGATTGATGGCATTGATGAGATTATTGTCGTGGTAATTGATGATGGCTCTACGGATAAAACAATAGAGGTTGCCAAAGCACACGGTGTCAAAATGTTTGTGAGGCACCCTGCCCGCAGAGGTCTGGGTCGTTCATTCCAGGACGGTATGTACAAAGCCTTGCAGCTAGGTGCAGATATCTTAGTAAATACCGACGGTGACAACCAGTACCCGCAAGAGAAAATCGGTGATTTGGTGCAGCCAATCCTTGCTGGTAAGGCAGATATTGTGGTCGCCGACCGTCAGACTCATACTATTGATCACTTCTCCCCGTTCAAAAAGTTTCTGCAGCGGGTGGGAAGCAAGGTGGTCAATATGGCTGCTAGCACTGACATTCCTGATGCAGCCAGCGGCTTTCGTGCCTACTCACGCGACGCCTTATTTAAGCTGAACCCTACTACCAGCTTTAGCTACTGCATGGAGACTATCATCCAGGCCGGTAACAAAGGTCTGGCTATAACCAGCATACCTATCAAGACTAATGCAAAGACCCGGGAGTCACGTTTGTTCAAATCCACCCGCGAGCACGTATATAAGTCTGCCTCTGCTATTGTGCGGGCCTTCATAATGTATCGCCCATATGTAATCTTTATGACCACTGGTTTTGTACTACTTCTTGTAGGACTAATTCCTTTTGCACGCTACGCTATCTTTGCCCTTCAGCATGAACGGGGTAGCCACATACAGTCGCTATTGCTTGGCTCAATCCTGCTAATTGGCTCAGTACTGTCATTTGTTTTGGGCGTTATTGCCGACTTAGTTCGAGTCAACCGGATCTTGGTTGAACAAAACTTGGAGATAGCTAAACGTACTCGCTACGGCGACTAAAGAATCGGGAAGTCAGCCCGTTATTTTATCTTTACCATACCGGATAATCTACACCCGCGGTAACAATTGTTAATCCAACTATATTTCCCAAATTAAAGCTGCGAGTCGCTACATTTCCAGTTCCGATAACGTTAACTTGAAGCTCACCGTCCTTAAACAATATATCCGAATACGGCTTTATTTTTCTATCACCATGCACTGAGCCGAGCGTAGGTATAGATGCCAAGTGAATTATATTTCCGGTAACTTCCCTAAGTAGTGGGTGGTTTTCTCGCTCTTCGTTCAATTGCCAGTTTATATATGCACTCTTTGAGCCCGACCCTGGCCTGTGTAGTCTATTATCATATCGTCTGACTTCAACCTCATCTTCAATTAAAGGTAACTTGGTTGAAATTCTAATAAAAGTAGGCTCAACAATTTCATCAATCAAATAGGCAATTTGTTTTCTTCCCCATCGATTTGCTCTTCCTTGGGGCTGATGACCTGTAGGTTCTGGCTCTGCGTAACTGTCTACCATTTAGCACCTATCTAAAAAGGTATTTACCTTATAATTATTTATTAAATATAGCAAAGTTATGTGATAGTAACAAGAGATTGTTGATTTTTACTATTTCCCAACAACTAGATGCTGGGCAACTGGGCGGATGGCATTATTTATATGAGCTGACGGGGAACCCTGTATGTACCAGGTGTCATCGCTGCGGATTAGGAATGTTATTATCCCACCACCCTGTAAAAATAGGGCAATGACTATTATTGCCAATATAACTTGTGTTTGCCTGTGTCGCCTTAGCGCCCAAACGATACCAATGCCCAGAAGCAGATACGTTGGAGCCAAAATAGGTATAAGATATCGGCCTTGCAAAGCCACCGGCTGACCCAGATGCAAGTAGTCTGTATAGTTTTGTAGCCACAACATTCCTGCGTACACAACTATTACAGCTGCCAATAAAATCCGTGCTGAATTAGCCTGAAAGATACGACGTCCATAGCGTAGCAAACAAATTAGACCTACCACCAAAACTAGTACAGCTACTACTGCAGGTAGCAGCAACGGCTCACCAACGCTATAACCACTATCAGGACCATTCAGTACGTAGAACATAGTTCGGTAGAGTACAAAGAACCAGTGCTGGGTAAAAGTTACTGAACTAAAGTGAATTGTTCCGCTTCCAGGCAAACCTTTGGACAACAGTATGTTATGGTTTCGCTGCCAAGGGCTATAGCTCAGACAGCGTTCTACACTTAAAACTTGGTTGCACTCTGGTAATGGTGTGTGGTAGCGAACAGCGTTAAGGCCATATCGTTCTAAAAACAATACACTGCTAATAATAAGTCCGGCTAGCAAACCAAACTTGGTTAACGTGGAAAGGCCTTTGTAAGCCACCGCCAGTTCATGTCCTAGACGACGACCAGTTTTGTGATACGCCTGGTATAAGTTTAAAAGAACAAAAACAACAATTACCAAAAAAATTGGCAAAAAGGCATATTTAACCAAACTGGCCAGCAAACAAAGTATGGCAAGACTCGTGAGCAGTTTTAAGTCAAGTTGCTTTTTGCGCAGGCGCTCTGTAAACAATACAGCTAATAATAATGCGCCAGGTACTACAACAAATAGCAGATTATCGTAGTTAATCTGGCCCGCTAGCGAAGGAATAACTGGTGTCAATACTAAAAATAGCAGAACTATGTTAACTAGTGCTTTTGATTTAGTTGCCTTAAGCAAAAGCTGACGAAGTAGCACCAGGCCGCTGGCAAAAATTGCTACATTAATAAGTCTAAGTGCTATAACCTGGCCAATTGTTTCATGGAAGATGTGGCTAATAAGGTGGTAGGGAAAGCTCATTAGCCAGTGGTACAAATACGACGGATCGCGGTAGACAGCCCCAAACATATCCGCGCCAGTTGGTTGTCCATGCCACCATGGGCTTAGATGCTGGGCATAAAGCCTAATTAGCCCAAAGTGGTATGCTTCGTCAAAAGCCATTGGATAGTGGCTTGACAGCGCTATCCAGCTGCCTTCTAACACAAACAAAGCTACTACTAGGTAATAGAATTTACGTGAGCCTGCAAAGGCCGCTAGCTTTTGATATATGTCCTTCATTGGCTTTTAGTTCCTAATTATACAAGAGTCCGACTTAAAATAACCTGACAGTAAAAAATTACATGGGGCCATGTTCGGTGATACTATTGATTAGTGAATAAAAAATTAAAAACTATTGCTGGCATTGCAGTGCTCGTTTTAACAATCGGGCTGTTTGTATGGTACTTTCACGCTCATCCTTCCCTAATTACACAGCTGCAAGAAATACCCTTGTCCACATTTTTAATTTTGCTAACACTGACCTTTTGCGTGTCTGGCTCGCTAATGTTAATACTTCATTTTTCTCTACGACTTTGCAAAACCTCAATTGCACCCAAAGAAAATGCACTTTTAACTATTTACTCATCAATTGTGAACTTTTTTGGACCACTTCAGAGCGGCCCAGGTTTTCGTGCCGTCTATCTTAAGCGCCGCCACAAGGTGAATTTTAAGGACTTCGTCCGTTTTAGTCTGCTATATTACGCTTTTTTTGCTTTTTTTAGTGCGGTATTTTTATTTGGTCCAGTACTTGCTTGGTGGCAGGCTTTAGCAGTTTTTGCTTTGGTCATAGGGATATTGTTGGCGGCTCTTCGCTATAAGCATGTTTCACTTCGTAGCTTGTCGCAAGAATATTTACTCAAGCTGGGGCTGGCAACGCTACTACAAGTCTCGATAGTTGCACTTATTTACTTTATTGAACTTCGTGCTGTTGATACTCATGTGAGTGTCAGGCAAGCCATTATTTATACTGGTGCTGCCAACTTTGCCTTATTTGTGTCCCTTACGCCAGGCGCTATTGGTTTCCGTGAATCGTTTTTACTACTGGCTAACCGCCTTCATCACATCCCAAACGACGTGGTTATTACTGCCAGTGTAATCGACCGTGCAGTTTACCTAGTTTTTCTGGGCTTGTTGTTTCTATTGGCCCTTAGTCTTCATGCCAAGGAAAAACTAAAGAGATCTACTTCCTAGGCAGTTCCGCGAGCATGCTAGACAACTTTTGGCTAATAACTAGTTGCGAAAACTCTTGTTCATAGAGTTTATTACCAGCTTGACCTATATGCCCAAGTTCTTTACGGTTAGTAACCGCCCACAACACTGCATCAGCAATGGCTTGGGCACTTCCCTGAGGCACCATCAGGCAGTTTGTTTTATCTATAAATAGCTGGCTGCCCAGTGTTTCTTTGGTTTCGCCAATTAGTACTGGTGCCCCACAGGCCAAAAACTGATAGGTTTTACCGGTAGTAATAAGTTGTGATTGCACAGTATTACCAAATGGCCCGCCCAGGCACAGACCAGCTCGGCCGATTAACTCTGGCAAGTCTGTAGGTTCAATCCATTCACGGTGCTCCACAATGGCTCCGTGGGCACGGGCAGTGGCTACCATATTGGCTGCATTTTGGCCGCCGCCAATCAGTATAAAATTAATTTCTCTGTGATCCTTTAGCCGCTCAGCTGCATAGAGAACATAATCCAGACCGTGGAGCGGGACCATGCTTCCGTAATATAAAACAGTAAATTTATCTGGATTATGTGTGGGCTTATTTGCTGGCGGCTTGAATATGGATTCATCAGCTCCCACCGGAACTACCCTGTAGCGATCAAATGTTACGCCGCTAAGCTTGGCAGAGTAGGCAGCATGCACGCTGGTATCAGCTATTACTCTCCAGCAGCGGCGCAGCAGAAGGTTATAAATACTCCCCAGCATACTCCATCCCGCCATCATAGTTCCTACCAGTGTATCCTTATGTAACTGGCGGTGCTCACTGACAACCTCCATAGGGTTAACCAGCTCATCTAATACCACCGGTTTGCGTAGGGCAATTAGCAGTATTGCTGGTAACATTTCGTAACCGCGGAACGTAAGTAGGTATACATTTGGACGTTCTTTCAAATGCAACCAAAACGTTCTAAAGAAGACTTCTGGGTAGCGCAGGGGCCCTTTATAACTGTTTTTGATAATAATGGTTTGTAGATCAGGATCTGCTTTAAGGCCGGCCCTTAGCGCCACAGCCCGCCCATAGTCGGGATATTTGTAGCACGTTATTATGGCAACCTTCATAGGTACCTCTTATCATAACAGAGGTGGACTAAATTTATGCTGATGTTTGCATGACTTTAAATAAACCGAGTGACTACAAACATAAAAACTACACCAAGAACAGTCATAACAATAGTGCCATAAGATGAGTGCTCACTATGGGCCTCAGGCAATATTTCGCTTGCCCCAATGTATAGCAAAAACCCTGCGAAAAAGCCCAAGTACAATATAAGAGCACTAGGAGATATGTGTATTAGTAGCGTAGATAGAACACCTAAAACGGGTGCAATAGCATCTATAAAAAGCAGTCTAAACGTCTGGCGACGATTGTTATGGTGAACTAACATGAGGCTTACGGTATTTAGTCCATCGCTAAAATCGTGCGCAATTACAGCAATTGCCACAGCAATACCAACAATTGCATTTACCTGGAAACCGAGGCCAATTCCAACACCATCCAAAAAACTATGGGCAGACAGGGCCAGGGCTGAGGCCACCCCCACATGTGGATGGTGATGTTTGCCGTAGTCACCTTCTTGAGCATTATGTAGCAGTATGGATTTTTCTATGATGTGGAACAGTAAGAATCCTGTTACCAAAGCAACCATAGGCCAAACAGCGTCCATTTTAAGTGCATCTAGATTTTTGAAGATCTCAGGTAATAGATCAAAGGCTACAACACCCAGAATGACGCCTGCTGTGTAGCCAAGAATGCGATGCAGGTTATCTCTATGCTTTAAGGCAAATAGGCCGCCAACAAAGGTAGAAAAGAATGTAGTTATAGAAAGGGCAATGGGTAACATACTGGAGGAATATTATACGTATAACGTGATTATTGCTAATTTGTTGCATTTTTATACATTTTTTGCAACAATATCTCAGTATATATTGTATTTAAATGCCAAACGATTTAACTTTATTCAAAATCCTTCTAAAAGAACGTGGCTATAGTGTTACTGAACCACGGTTACTAGTATTTGAGCAATTACAGGGACAAGAACCTATTGATATGGCGGAACTACACCAGAATCTTACGGGACTTGTAGACAGAGCCAGCTTGTACCGCATTATCAAACTGTTTGAACAACTTGGTATAGCACAGAGACTACAAATAGGTTGGAAGTACAAGATAGAGCTAAGTGATAGGTTTTCTGATCACCACCATCACCTTACCTGCACTAACTGTAAACGAGTCATACCAATCAATACAGAGGCACTAGAGGCATTTATACAGCAAGCTGCTACACAGCAAAGTTTTGCACCAAGCTCCCACCAGGTAGAGATTCAGGGACTATGCCAAATCTGCCAATCCAACATTCACATTTAAGAACTAGCAATCAGAATATGCCCTTTCCTAGTGGATAAACCCGGGCTTCTAGTCTTCCTTTTGTTCTTTTTACTGATTGTCTGAGTCTTTGTGTCTCAGGTATTTCCAACAGAGGGCGGAGTAAAGCTGCTCTATGTAAGCCGATTCGTCCTAGACCGTACAACGTATCTGAAGGAGAAGCCCGGAGATTATCTCTTGCAGCTTGATCTAGCTCTGTATGCTCCAGTAATTCAGCCTCTTCGAGCATATTGAGCATATGGTCTACAAGAGCGTTGGGTAATCTAGCAAAGCGAGTTTTATGGGGAATTTCGCTTCGAAGCATAGAGCCTTCTGGAGTTAGAGCAATAGTACCAGTTATACCAAGCGGTATTACGCGCATCGGGGTATCAATATTGGATGAGAATATAAGCCCTGCACTGCCTTCTTCAACTTCTCTTACACAGCGATCAATATCCGCTAATTCCCAAGGGATGTAGCCACCTAATTCAATTGTCTTTTTTTCGACTGCGTCATAATACACAACCTCCTTCAGACTATAAGGACTTACGGGCTGGATCATTACTTAGATTCTACAGAATTTATTGCTCGCCACACAAGCTTAAGCTTATTGCATTTTATCTGGTTTATATGTTAAAATAGGTTTACGGGGCTGATATTAGCTCGACGTTGGACTTTATCGGTTTTGGTTGCAGGTCGCTTGTCAGCGTATAGGCAAAATTTTTAGATGCAAAAACATCTATTCGCGAGCGTTTCGCTTCTGCAGTAGCAACCCTTCGGGTAGCTGTTGCGGGTCGTACTCTCGCACCAGCTTTAGTTTAATCTAAAGCCGCGCCTGACATGACTTCAGATAGTGTTAGTTCGTGTCATATTATCTGGATGCACAAGTCTTACTGTCCATGAGACTTGTTAAGACTTAGGACTGCGGAATATGGTTTTTTGGCTATTTAGCGGCCATACTCCTAAGACACTTAAATAGCCTATGCCTGTAGAAACTAGAACCAATGATAAACCGGCGGACGAGGGTGCAATTCCCTCCAGCTCCACCATGAGAGACTTTTCGCCAATCGAAAGGTCTTTTTTTGTTTAAGTAGGTTCATAAATGTAAGTATTCTCACAGCATGAATTTCTTTTTTTATCTACATTAATAAGTGTAATTAAAAAGGAGGAATTAATGCTTTTAACAATCGCGATCGTTTTAGGAGTTTTATGGTTCTTAGGTTTAGTAGCAATCCATATTTCTAGTCCTCTAATACACCTAATTCTACTGGTGGCCATAATTGTCTTCATCTACGACCTTGTGTCGCGCCGCCGAGCAGTTTAGATTTCTTTAATTACAAACTTTAATACTGGAGGAACAAAGCCATGGCAGACAATGTACAAGACGTGACAGAGACCACTACTAGGTCTGGTGATACTGTGCAGAGAAACACTCGGGTTGCACGACCACACGCTGACGCTGAGCATGACCAAAACGTTGCAGAGCGGGCTGTTTGGCTCGTAGCTGGTGTGCTACTTGCTGTATTAGGGTTAAGGTTCTTGCTATCGCTTATGGGTGCTAACACAACAAACGCATTTGCAAACTTCATATATAGTATTTCCCACCCATTTGTTGCTCCATTCTTTAGTCTGTTTAGCTATAATACCCAGATTACCGGGGCTTCAAGATTTGAAGCTTACACCTTAGTAGCTATGGTCGTATATGCGCTGATTGCTTGGGGAATTGCCAAATTAGTCACAATAAACCGCGAGTAGAAAGCTCTATACTTCACCGATATAACAGTTGTAGGAATGTTTTGCTTATGGTATAATTGAGTCAAAGG
>DATIHJ010000001.1:0-5440 GCA_035480855.1 Patescibacteria group bacterium | reverse complement strand
TTGGTGAACCATATGCTTTACGAACTATCCTGGATACCTGATCTACTGGAGGGCAAGACAGTTGCAGAGGTTGGCAACAAGTATGATGGTGATCTGCTGGGTAAAGACCATCACCAGGCCTGGCATTTGGCAGCTCACAAGGCAGCTACTGCGGTTCAGAAGGTAGATTTGGACAAAACTGTGCACCTGAGCTTTGCTGATGTAGATGCCAAATATTATGTTAATCAAGTTGCAGGAGATTTACTGCTGCATGCCTGGGATGCGGACCAAAGTCTGCAGTGCTCACTTGTATTTGCTAACAATATGGCCCAAACTCTTTATGATATTATTGAGCCCCAACATAAGGGTTTTGCTGCCAGCGGCCTGTTTGCTAGCCCCCAAAAGGTTCCCAAAACTGCCCGCATCCAAGCCAAACTTCTGGCCTTAGTTGGCCGTCGTGAACCCGCAGTATGAGCAAAATTACCTCTGCTAGCGACATAAAAAAACTAGGTACCATAATGTCGGTCTGGGCCCACCCAGACGATGAATCGTTTCTGGCTGCTGGAGTACTTACCGCCGCAGTACATAACGGTCAAAAAACAATTTGTGTCACTGCTACTAGGGGAGAAGAAGGTAATCAAAACCCTCAGAAGTGGCCAGCCGAAAATCTAAGCCAGATTAGGACCGCTGAACTAGAAAGGGCACTAAAAATTCTTGGCATACACGAACACCATTGGCTGGATTATCCTGATGGGCGTTGCAGTGAAGTACCTCTAAAAGACGCTGCCAAAAAGCTACAGGCTCTTATAAATCGTACCAAACCAGACACAATCCTAACATTTGGACCGGATGGCTGGACAGGTCATGAGGATCACAAGTCTATGTACAGGTGGGTTCACGCCGCCACAAAAGATCGGGATATAGCTATTTACAGCGTAGTTCATACGCCCCGGCATTACGCCAAATATTTCAAACCCGTAGACGATGCCCTAGACATATTTTTTAACATCGATAAACCGCCACTTCTTAAGCCAGGAAAATGCGATATTTATTTTGAGCTACCGGATGAAATTTGCCGCATCAAGTGTGATGCCCTAGCTGCTGCACCATCCCAGACAGAGGCATTATTTAAGCACTTTGACCGAGAGTTTGTGCGCAAAGCTTTTGCGATAGAATGCTTCGTCCAAGCCAGTTAAATTATCTTACTTCCTAAATAGTGTGACATCACCATCATATTTTAATTTCTCGAGAGTGCCTACAAAAGATACATTTTGACCCTTCTGCAATAGTATCTGTCTTATACCTTTTAAGACACTAATAGTTGCCAGCTCAGCAGTTTTTTTGCCAAGCCTATCTATGTAAAACATTAACTCAGTATAGGGTTCTGCTCTAGAGGTTTGAGGTACATTAAAAGAGAATATGTTGATTCTGTTTTTGTAAACTCCGCCTACATTGTCTGCAATTTCACTTTGCCACTCTTCAGGTAGCGGTGGCTGCACGCCAATGTGCATAATATTTTCTTGAGTGGCTACTTCTACACGATAGTCAATTTTGTCAGACTCACTCATTCATACACCCTTTCAAGTAGTATATTAATCGCGAAGATAACTCTTACGCAAGCATTAGCAAGTGGCATGGCAAATCTTGCTATAATATCTCTATGAAACAGGTGGAGGGTGGTGGTCGTCTTGTCTGGGCGCTATGTGTATCTAGCCTGGTAAGCGTTTTGCTGTATGTTATTAGCTCGCATTACTATGGGGCAGAGCCGTTTTGGTTCCTTAATTGGAACCTAGTTTTGGCATGGTTACCCCTTATATTTGCCATTATGCTAGTTAGGCACCTTAAGGATAATCCCTGGATTAGTGGTATGGGTGCGCTTTTAACCTTGCTTTGGCTAACCTTTCTACCCAATAGTTTTTACCTTATTACAGATCTAATTCACCTTGGTTTTGCTGATTCTACGCAAAAGCTGTATTACGTCATCATGTTCTTTAGTTTTAGCTTCAACGGGCTAATTTTGGGATACATCAGCCTTTATCTTTTGCACCAGGAGCTGCTTAAGCGTCTCAAGCCACGTACGGCCCATGTCTGTATAGGCGTGACCCTGCTACTATGCAGCTTTGCTATCTATTTGGGCCGTTACTTGCGCTGGAGCACTTGGGATATAATCCTTCATCCCATTGGTGTGGTGTTTGATGTGTCTGACCGCATCATAAACCCAGTGGCATATGGCCAGACCTTCCAGGTCACAGCACTGTTCTTTATACTCCTTGGCAGCATGTACTTTACCCTCTGGCACCTCGTGGCAGCGGTACGCGGATATAAGCCTCGCTGATCTGTTATACTGGGCTTTAGTATGCAGGAAATAAGTGAGGCAATTAAGGCTGCAGTCAAAGATTTGTTCAATGTGGATGTTGAGCCTGTCCTAACGCGCCCGGATGAACAATTTGGCGATTTTGCAACCAACGTGGCACTACAACTAGCTAAGAAACTCAATAAAAATCCGCGTGTGATTGCCCAGCAGCTAGCGGATAAGATTCAGTCCGATACAATCGCTAAAACAGAGGTAGCCGGCCCAGGCTTTATAAACATTTGTCTGTCAGATAATTACTTAATTGAGCAGGCTCTAGACCAAAAAATTGCTCAACCTCTAAAAGACCAAGAAATCCTGGTAGAGTTTGGTGATCCAAATCCATTCAAAGAAATGCACATAGGACATTTGTATTCTTCAATTGTTGGCGATGCAATCTCAAGCTTATTTGAGGCCAATGGCGCGGAAGTTAGGCGAGTATGCTACCAAGGTGATGTAGGTCTGCATGTTGCCAAGTGGCTGTGGGGTGTTCATCAAGAGCTTGGTTGGGATGACGCGGCTGTTGCTAAACTTCGCGATTTACCACATACAGGTATTGGGTACTACTACAGTTTGGGCGCCAAAGCTTACGAAGAAAACACTGAAGCCAAGACAGAGATAGATGTAATTAATACCAAGGTCTACAGCAAAGAAGATCCGCAGCTTAACAAAATTTATGAACTGGGCAAAAGGCTAAGCTTTGATAAATTTCAGGATATTTTCGACCTGCTAGGAATTGCATACAAAAAGCAGTATCTAGAGAGCCAGTCGGTAGAAATAGGCTTGAAATATGTCAAAGAAAATACAGGCAAGGTCTTTACGCATAGCCAAGGCGCTGTTATTTATGAGGGTGAGAAGGTAGGACTGCACACTCGTGTGTTTGTAACTTCTAAAGGATTGCCCACCTATGAGACTAAAGATCTTGGCCTAACAGAACTCAAAAACACAGATTATCCCAATGCCGCTCGCTCAATTATCATCACCGCAAACGAGCAGAGCGAGTATTTCAAAGTTATGTTGGCGGCACTTAGCGAGATAGACAAGCCACTAGCAGACAAAACAACCCACTTAGCACATGGTTTCTTGAGCTTATCTTCAGGTAAGATGAGTAGCCGTACTGGCGATGTATATGGAGCGACCAATCTATTGAATCTTGTCCAAAATGAAGTAAAGCAGCAATATCCAGACACTAATCCAGAAAACGAGACGTATTTAGCCGCCATAAAGTATGCATTTTTGAAACACCGGCTAGGCTCTGATGTTACCGTTGACATTAAAGAGTCAGTTAGCCTGCAGGGTAATAGCGGTCCTTACCTCCAGTATGCTCATGCACGCGCTTGCAGCATCCTAGCCAAGTCACCCTTGCAGGGTCAGTCTAAGCTGCAAGGTCAGACACTGCAAGAGGGAGAGCGAGGTTTGGTGAGGAAGATCGGGGAGTATCCAGAGGTAATAGAGAAGGCGGCGGCAGAGCTTATGCCGCATCACGTTTGCATGTATTTGTACGAGCTGGCACAAACATTTAACCGCTTTTATGAAAACAATAAGGTTATAGGCGACTCGCGCCAGGCCGGGCGCTTGCAGATGGTCAAAGCCTATGCTGACACGCTCAAAAACGGTCTAACACTCCTAAACATCCCCGCCCCAGAGAAAATGTAATATAATGAGCATTACATAAAGGGAAACATGCATGTCTGAACAAGAAGAAAAAACCAATGTAGTTACACGCAGGGAGGTAGTGGTAACCTTACCAGTTCTTAAAACACCCGGTTGGCTGGAAGGCTTCATTGGATTTATTCGCGAGCAGGGCGTAGTAGGCTTAGCTGTTGGTTTAATATTGGGCCTGGCATCCAAAAGCGTGGTGGATTCGTTTGTGCAAAACATAGTTAATCCCATTGTCGGGGTGATATTAGGTGGCAGTAACCTGCGCAATAAATTCTGGTGCCTCAAATCTGTTGGGAATGTTTGTACGTCCAAAATTGGCTACGGAGCGTTCGTCAGTGATCTTATCAGCTTCTTTATATTGGTTGCCATTGTGTACTTTGTTGTCAGGGGCCTCAAGCTCGATAAACTAGATAAACCCAAGGCATCCAAATGACAGACGAAGATTTTAAGAAAAAGCTGACTCCAGAGCAATACCACATGCTAAGAGAAAAGGGAACAGAAGCCCCATTTACTGGTAAGCTGCTCAAGAACAAAGACAAGGGCATGTACACTTGTGCTGCCTGCGGAGCAGAACTGTTTAGTTCAGATACTAAGTTTGATTCTGGCACGGGATGGCCCAGCTTTTATGACATGGTAAGTAAAGGAGCAGTAAAGCTCACCGAAGATAGTAGCATGGGCATGCGGAGAACAGAGGTAACTTGTGCCAATTGCGGCAGCCACCTAGGTCACGTGTTCGATGACGTACCTGACCAACCCACCGGCCAACGCTACTGTATAAACTCTGTCTGCCTAAACTTCAAACCACAAAAATAAACCTTGCAAAGACTTTAGCCAACTAGTCTGAGGGGTATTTGGTGCCCCATGCAGCCATTTGCTCTAGTACTGGTATAAAATCTTCACCCTTTTTGGTCAGAGTGTACTCAATTCGGGGCGGGACCTCAGCAAAGGATGCCTTGCTGACAATTTTGTATTCCACCAGGTCATCTAGGCGCTGGGCAAGGGTACGTGGGCTAATGCCCTTAAGGGTACGTTCTAGTTGGCTAAAACGCTTGGGACCAGTAGTGAGCTCGGTTAATATAAGCCCCGTCCACTTATGGCCTAACACTCCTAAACAGCTTGCTACACAGCCTTCTGCAATTGCACCTTTGGGTTGTTTGATAGATAGATTTTTCATACTTTACAAAATATAGTAATGGGAATATACTTCTTAATACTATATAAAGTATACCATTAGAAGGACCAAAATGAAACTAGCAGTTATATTAGGAACCACGCGTCAGGGCAGACATACCGAGAAACTAGCCAAGTGGGTGCTAGAGAAGGCTAAAACCATACCTGATACGGAGGTAGAATTACTTGATCTAAAAGACTACCCCATGCCATTTTTTGAGGAACCAGTTTCGCCGAGATTTAATCCAGATCGCAAGCCTTTGCCTATTGCTAAGAAAT